>CAYWLJ010000001.1:0-396248 GCA_964459375.1 uncultured Lentimicrobiaceae bacterium
CTTGTTTTATTTACTAACATTCTTATCAACAATTCCAACCGCACAACGCGTTAATATTGTTATGAAATACAAAAGAGTTCTGCTAAAACTGAGCGGTGAGGCGCTCATGGGTAATCAGCAATATGGCATCGATACCGGAATACTGAATCAGTATGCAGCCGAAGTGAAAGAAGCGGTCTCTGAAGGTGCACAAGTGGCCATCGTGATTGGCGGCGGCAATATTTTCAGAGGTTTGCAGGGTGCAGGAAAGGGATTCGACAGGGTGAAAGGCGATTATATGGGCATGCTTGCCACTTTGATAAACAGCATTGCATTGCAGTCGGCACTGGAGTCGATGGGCCTCAGTGCCGCTTTGTTGTCGGGGGTTTACGTCGATCGCGTTGCCGAGTCGATGAGTGGCCCCAAAGCAATTGAGTTGCTCAATGCCGGTCGTGTGCTGATAATTGGCGGAGGCACCGGGAATCCTTTCTTCACTACCGACACAGCTGCAGCGCTCAGGGCCGTTGAGATTCAGGCCGATGTAATTCTCAAGGGTACACGTGTTGATGGCATTTATACCGCCGACCCTGAAAAAGTGCCGGACGCCAGAAAGTATAATATGCTCACCTTTGAACAAGCTTATCGTGACCAGCTCAAGGTGATGGACCTCACCGCCTTCACCTTATGCAGCGAAAACAACCTGCCCATCATTGTGTTCGATATGAACCGGAAGGGCAATCTTCTGAGGGTATTGAAAGGCGAGCAGGTGGGAACCATTGTCACAAACTAAAAATCTGTTTTGAAAAGGATCGGCTATCGCCTGAGCAATCGCATGCTGCTGATGCTAATACTTGCAGCAGGGCTGATCATCAGGATGTGGGGTCTGGATCAGATGCCCTTTCAGCACGACGAGTTCAGCGCAATTTTCAGGCTCAATTACGACAGTCTTTCTGTTTTGATGCGTGAGGGCGTAGCCTTGCGTGACAGCCATCCCGCAGGGGTGCAGATATTCCTGTATTACTGGAATAAGATCGCAGCATTCCATCATTTCTGGATGCGCTTACCTTTCGTTCTTCTGGGTACGCTGAGTATTTGGTTAGTTTACCGTTCGGGAAGAAAGCTCTTTGGCGAGACTCCTGCTATGCATGCTGCAGCAGCTGTGGCCGTGATGCAGTACTTTGTCTATTACAGTCAGATGGCCCGGCCTTATATCCCCGGAGTACTCTTTAACTTATTGGCATTTAATTTGTTATTGGATATTCGCCAAAACAGCGCTTCAAAGTTTGGATTCAAGCATTTCGGTATAGCCATTTCGATGGCATTGGCGGCATGGGTACATCATTTCAGTGCATTGCAGGCCGGGTTGATATATCTTGCCGGCTTCTGGCTGTTGGCTCCACGGCAGCACAAACATTTGATTGCTGTCGCATTGATTGCGTTTGTTTTGTACCTGCCCTGCCTGTCAATAACACTTACCCAGATGCGAGCCGGAGGAATCGGGGGTTGGCTCGGCAAACCAGAGGTCAGCTTTGCGTTTGAGTTTTTCTATTACACAGTCAATTACTCCCTCGTTTTTGCAGCAGCCATCACAGCTTCGTTCTTGCTGAGTAATTATCGCAACAACACGAGAAAAATTGGCTTGAGAATAATGCTGCTTGCACTGTTTCTGATTCCTTTTTCCATTGGTTGGTTGTACTCTGTTTTACGTGTTCCTGTATTGCAGTTCAGCACCTTGATATTTGGTTTTCCATTTTTTTTGCTTGCCGTTTTTTCGTTTGTCAGGCTTACTTCTCAGCCCATTGTTTCAGCAGGTGTTTTACTCATTTTACTAACAGGTGCGGGGAGTCTTTTTCTTGGCCGGAAACACGTCAGCATGATGCAGAATCAGGCATTCAGGGAAGCCCCGGTATTGGCTGCTTCTCATGCTATGCAGTATGGCAATCACTACACTTTTATTGCCGTGAGCAGTACTCCGCCCATGTTTGCTCACTATATGCCTGAAAATTCTCTGGTAAGGCATAAGTTTTTCAATATGCGCGATAAGCTGAGCGACTTCTCTCAGGCCCTAGATACGCTCAAGGGCGATTACCTTGGTTTCGTCTGGGCCGATTATCTGCCCTACGAATGGGTTGCAACAGCCAGAGCCTCTTTTGGTGAAGTTGTGGCCCATCATGGCTGGTTCAATTCAGAATATTACCTCCTACGAAAAAGTGATGCTTTCTCGCTCATTAAAGGTAAGGAACGTATGGTTTTGGATGAAGTTTTCGCTCCTGCAGCTAAGGTTATGGGCGATGAATACGCCCTGCTGTTTACGTCAGACACTTTATTCCGCACTTCAGATGATCTGGTGGCTGTGAGCATGCATTGTGTTGCCATCGACACGGTAACCGATGCCCGACTTGTGCTCGAGTTTCGTGTTCATGGCGACAGTTTACCCGAAGTCTGGCTCTCTGGAAACACAGACCGCACTATACTTCCAGGCCAATTATTCAGCCTGAATGCAGCATGGCGTTTCGATAGCGGCGATGCCGACCTACGAAGTGCGCTAATGCGAACCTACATTTGGAACCCACGGTTTGAACACTTTAATGTTGTTGATCGAAGGGTGTGGACTGCGACTAACGATAAAGTATTGTTCGGACTTTTCAAGCCTTTATAGTGTGCTTTTCGCTGCACCCTGAATGAAAATTCGTACAAACTCAATATTTTTGTGAAAATTAAAATTGTGAGCCATGACTGAAGAATCGTTGTTTGTGCTTGAATCGGCCAGAGAAACCATGGGGAACTCCATTGAGCACCTTGAACGCGAGCTGGCAAAGATCAGGGCAGGAAAAGCCAACCCGGCCATGCTTAGAGGTGTGGTTGTGGAATATTACGGGGCTCATGTGCCCATAGAGCAGACTGCCAACATCAATACCCCTGATCCAAGGCAGATCATCGTCCAACCTTTTGACCGCAGCTCGATCCATGCCATCGAAAAAGCTATAATGGCTGCCAACCTTGGTTTTAACCCCACTAACGAAGGCGAATTGCTGCGCATCAACGTGCCGCCGCTCACCGAAGAACGCAGGCGCGACCTGGTCAAGCGTGCAAAAGTTGAAATTGAAGAGGCTAAGGTGAGTGTTCGCAACGCGCGCCGTCAGGCCAACGAAGAAGCAAAAAAGCTTGAAAAGGATGGTGTTCCGGAAGACGAAGTGAAGAAACTCGTTGAGAAAATTCAGGTGCTGACCGATCAGTTTATTATGAAAATTGATAAGTTATTCGAAATCAAAGAAAAAGATATTATGACGGTTTGATATTTTCTCCTAATCACGGGTTTTGCGGCGCAGCAGCCTGACTAGAAGATCGAGCAGGCTGATGGCTACCGTTGATGAGGAGAGCAGACCGCCAATAAGCTGTTTGGCCAGTTTTGCCGGATTGAGCGATTCGCCCATTTCGGCAAATTTTGTTTCAATATGGTGCTCGCTCTGCTTGATTTTGAGTGAAATCAATTCGAGCTGGGTTTCGAGTTCAAGTGTGTTGCGTACGGTGGGAATCAGGCCTTCGGCAGCCAGATCCTCATTGATCCTGCGCATGATGCTGCGTATAACCGGATCGATGAATAGCTTACGTCGGAACAAATAGACCAGCAAACCAGTAAGTACATAAAACAAAGCCACAATCAGAAAACCATGATAATAGGTTCCTGCTTTGCTCCCATACCAGAAAACGAAGGCAAACGACAGCATGAGCATTACCATTCCAGCAAGCAATAGCAATATTACAGCCAGCACAACTACGGCATAGAGTCTGGCAAAAACCTTGCTGAACGAGAGACTAAGCTGAGCAACACGCAGGTTGATATAACTACGCACTTCGCCTGTTATTTCTTTCAGGGGTTTGGTCACAAGTTCCATACGGGAAGCGTTCTAGTTTTACTATTTGTTGCTCTTTTCCAGTTTTTCTTTAAGGGCTTCGATCTGGTCGGCCAGCTCGTCGCGCAAGGTGTCAGCTTTGGCAGCAAATTTTTCCTGCATCTCATCCATGTTCTGGTTGGTCAGCCAGGCCGTAATCACTACTCCGGCTGCTGCACCGGCCAGCAGGCCCAGTGCAAAACTTATAAGTGACTTACTCATGTGAGGCTTTTTCTTGTTGGTTGTACGTTAAATCTTCGCTTTGTGTTACAGAAGAAATGCTTTCACGGGCTGCTTTAGCTTTAACAATTACCTTGATGACAGTGTAAGCAGGTATTGCAGCAATCATTCCTACAATACCGGCAATCTGACCGGCCATGATGATGACTAAAAAAATCTCAACCGGGTGTGCTTGTACACTTTTAGAATATATAACTGGCTGAAGAACAAGATTGTCGAATAAATTTGCCACCGAAAAGGAGCCCAGAACAACCGCGATGCTGTACACGATCTGGTCATATTGTCCGATGGCCAGCAGATAAACCAGTGTCATCAATGCGCCAATGGTAGCTCCGATGATGGGCCCCAGGTAAGGAATGACGTTGAATAAGCCTCCCAGAAAACCGATGAGCAATGCATTTTTGATTCCAAAAAGCGAGAGTAATACCGAAAGAATAAACATCATGCTGGCCAATTCGATCAGTAGTCCGGTAAAATACCGGCTGAGCAGTATGCGCGACTCTTCGATCACTCCTTTCATTCGGCTTTCGAAGTTGCGGGGTGTAAAAAGCAAAATGGCATCATGCACCAGCCATGGCTCCTTGAGGAAGAAGTATCCCAGAAATAGAACGGTGAAGAAACCCATAAACAGCGAACCGGTTACCGAGATGAGGCTCGATGCTGCGCCTGAAAATAAGTTAAAGTCAAAAAGTTCAGATAGTTTATCAACAATATACATGTCCAGGCTGACGCCTTCGGGGAGCAAACGGTATTCTTTGACAAGCAGATTTAACCGATTGATTTCTTCAGAATAATAATTGCTCAATGCGTTGAGGTCGATGGAGGCAACAAGCAAGGCCTGATTCGATAATAAAGGACCGATGATGCGGATGATTAGTGCAAAGGCTCCAAAAATCGTCAACAGGGCCAGCAATGCACTGAGCGTATGGCCAAATCTGAAGTTTTTAATGCGTAGTTTCAGGAAAAACGAAACCAATGGCCTGCCCACCAGCGAGATAATAATTGCAATGCTGACGTAAACCATCAATGCAGAGAAATACCACCCCATTAAAATGAGTGAAATGGCAAGCAGCCCGAGCTGGAAATATAATTTGGTTTGTGCTTTCATGTTTATTCCCTTTGATGGCCAAATTACATATATGAGAATGCAAGTTTAAATATAAATCGCGATTGCCTGGGGAGCTTTTGATTTTGGTCATAACGATATAAAAATCCGGCGCCAATACTTCCGCTGCCAGCCCTGACTAAATTATTCATGAGAAGGCCCGATTCTGCGACAGGATTCGACAGGAAAGGGCTCTGTCTTCTGATTCTGAGCTGTTTCCATGGCAAAGTCTGGATGGCCATATTATGTAGGAAAACAGGTTGTGGCCTGAATTTTCGTCCGGCAGGCCTCAATGGCAAAAAAGTGTGACTGAAGTAGAGCGAAATGAAACCGGGTGATACGTATGTTCCAGGTTTCATTGTACCAAAGCTAAAGGGTGCAAAAAGAAAATATTTATTGAATGATCCGGGCAGCTGAAACTGAAGCAGTGCAGGAATCGTTCTGTCAGTTAGTCCTGATTCCAGACGGAGCAGCATACTGCCAGCGAAATTAAAGTCGATGTTGAAGTCGAATGAAACGCGTAGCTGGTTCGCCACCAAGGGCTTATCTCCGGTCAGCTCAACGTACAGCCTTTGCACTTCGGCTTGTAGCAAAAGATTGGGTAAACTAAGCCGTTTAAGACCTGTGTTCGAAAGCATAAAACTTTCGCCGGGTGCCAAACGCAAACGGAAGCCTATTTTAGTTACCAGTGCCCTTTCAAGTGGGGATTGGTCTTCAGGCAATTGGCTGTTTTGCCGGAGTGCACCTGCAATTTCGCGGGAGAATACCGGTCTAATGTTGGTAATACGCCCTAGAGGTATGTTGACAACTGCGCTGTAGCCCTGCAAAGCGTTTACCGAACTATAAAACAACTGCCTGAAATTATAGGGATTGAGCAGGCCCTTTTGTTCATCTGTCAGCCCCGATTCTCTTGCTTCGTGAACGTCGTAAATGGATAATTCTGTCCAGAAGCCGGGCACTTTTACCGAACTCAAGCGGGCATCGATTTTCCAGATTGGTTTGCTTAGGCGTGTGGCATAGGCCCCATACATACCCAAACTGAAATAGCGGCTGTATCTTTCGTTGGTCATGAAAGCAAGCCCGGGTCGATAACCTTCGGCATTGTTGAATTTCAGTAGTTTGTTGATCGGAAAATCGAAACCGCCTAAACGCAGTAAGCCATCGGTGAGTGCACTTGTCAGCGACAGCCAACGTCCAAGGTTATGCGCCTTTCCCAAAGAGTCCATAAAACGATAAGTTTGCATCAGCCTCCAATTCAGGCTATCGGGGCGAAAATCATGCCACTGGCTGTCGCTCGAATTCCACGCATCTGGTTTAACAATTAGGCTGAACCTTGGCTGCTTAGCCTGGTTGAAGTCAGGATTAATGGTTATTTCGGTCACCTGACTTAGCCCTTCGCCGAATAATACAGCAACACCCGCAGCAGTTGGTATTGTCAGCCAAAGACGGGTATTGAGCAATACCGGAAACCATGCAACATTTTCGGTTTTTTCATACAATTGCCTGATTTCGGCTTTGATATTGCCTTTAGCCACCGCAGGGCGGGCAGAAACACTGCGAATGGCCCAGTCAGGCGATTGTACACTGATTCGTCCTTTCAAACCATCGAAACGACTATCGGGCATAGGCTCGAACCGTATGGTGAAGAGACTGTCGGTCTCGCTCACAGCAAGCGATTCCTCCAATACATAACGATAACGGCTAAGGCTACCTGATGCCAGGGGGCTCACATAAGGTGCTCCTCCGATCAGGATGCCATCGCCATATAAATCATTGGAGTGGAGCTGTTCCATTAAAAAGACAAAGACCGGATCGTTCTGCCCTGAGACTCTGCTTGAAATTACCTCGGAAGATTTACCTTTCGATTGTGTAAAGTATTCGTTTACAACCGACTCCATAATGAGAAGGTCGTACATCCTGAAGTGATCTTCAAGGCGGGGATCAGGTAGCCGACTGCCAGAGTCAGCACCGATCACCAGACGGTCGTAGCGATGGAGGGTATAAGCCAGTAACGAAAAAGGGGCATTGCGTGCAAGATTCATCTGAGTATTGCGAATGATGCGTAAGGCAGGGTTTTCTCCCGCTTTAACCTCAACCTCGCCCAGTTGTTCCAGTGAGGGTTCGATAGCAATCACCAGAGGGAATTCAGCACTCATCAGGCTGATCGTCTTTTTCTTATAGCCTACGCTGCTAAAAGTCAGCGTGTTGTGGTATCTGGAAACCGAAAACCTGCCTTCAAGGTCGCCTACAGCCAATAGCCGGCCATTGCTGTCGATAACATGAACAAAGGCTATGGGTTTATAATCGGTTGAGTCGATAACCCTTCCCCTGACTATTTGTGCGGTAAGCCAGTTAACCTGAGCGAGTAGCAGAAATGCCAGGCCCAGCACCAGTTTTGCCCTACCTGCCATGTCTTAGCTGCTGAGCTTCGGATTATTTTTGTGTCTCAGAGCATCGCGACTGGTCTTTTTATGTAGGTTCGCTTCGAATGCCTGTTCCAGATCCACTCCTGTCTGGTTGGCAAGGCAGATCAGCACAAAGAGCACATCGGCCATTTCGTCGGCCAGATTTGCTTCTTTATCCGTGGGCTTTGCTGACTGATCGCCATACTGACGGGCCATGATGCGCGCCAGTTCGCCCACCTCTTCCATTAAGATTGCCGTATTGGTGAGCTCGCTGAAGTAGCGAACACCCACATCCTTTATCCAACTGTCCACCTTATGTTGGGCTTCCTGAATGGTCATTGTGTGGTATTTGTGGCAAAAATACACACGCATCCGACATTCCTGCCAGGCAGTAGTCAATGTATTACCTTTGTGGCAAAATAAATTATGGTTAATCCTATAGGACAGGTGTCGCGCCTGATTGTTAAAACCCAGGCCGGATTGGAGGAGGTGCTGGCAGCCGAGATGCGGGCAATGGGGGCAGAGAATATTGCCATTCTGCGAAGAGCAGTGGCATTCGATGGCGACAAAGCAATGATGTACAAGGCTTGTTATACGTTGCGCACCGCCATGAGGGTACTGTTTCCTGTGAGCCAGTTTTTGGCATCCAACGACAGGATGTTGTATGATCAGGGCAGGCTTTTGCCCTGGCATAACTGGTTGAATAACAACATGACTTTTGCTGTTGACGCTGCCATCAGTGGCAGCTTATTTAACCACTCACAATATGTGGCACTAAAAACCAAGGACGCCATTGCAGACTATTTTCGCGACCGCACCGGCCAACGGCCCGATGTGAACACCGACAAGCCCGATTTGCGAATACACATGCATATCAATGAGGATCAGGTAAGTCTTTATTTTGACGCATCGGGCGATTCGCTGCACAAGCGCGGTTACAGGATAATTACCGATAAAGCGCCAATTAGTGAGGTTCTGGCGGCCGGACTTATCAGTCTCAGCGGCTGGGATGGCAATCAGCCTTTTATAGATGCTATGTGCGGTTCAGGCACAATACCCATCGAGGCAGCCATGGTGGCCATGGCAATCCCTGCGGGTTATTTCCGGAAACATTTTGGTTTTATGGGATGGAACGATTTCGATGCTGCCCTCTGGAAAAAAATCCGCGATGAAGCTGATAGCCAAATCAGAGAAACGAATGCCCCCATTATGGCATCCGATAACTCGAATCGTGCCCTCGACATCGCCCGCAAAAATCTTGAACACGCACGCATGCACAAAGATATCCAGCTATTCCGCAAAAGTATGGAAAGCCTGAAACCTCCACCCGGACCTGGTGTGCTCATCATCAATCCGCCGTATGGAGAGCGTTTGCCGGAGAGGGACATCATAGCGCTGTACAAAATGATTGGCGATAGTCTGAAGCGCAACTTTAAAGGTTACAAGGCCTGGGTGGTAAGCAGCGACCTGCATGCCCTGAAGTTTATTGGGCTGAAACCTTCAAAGAAACACACCGTTTATAACGGACCACTCGAATGTCGTTTTGCCTGCTTCGATATCTTTGATGGCTCGTTGAGCGAACATAAAAGAATGAAGAACAGCCCGCCTGAGCAAAAATTATTAGCAGAAAATCCTGATAACGATGAAAAAATCAATGCAATACTTTAACACCCTTGCTATTGTTTCACTACTAGCATTAACCAGCGGGTGTAAAAACAACAAAACGGACACAGAGGAATTTCTCATCAGGGTGGATAGTATTGTGCATCCTGATACCGTGGCCGCCGGAAAATCTTTCGATCTAGCCTTTAATGGCGTCATTGGTCCTAATGGCTGCTATCGTTTTCTTCGTTTTGAGAAAGAACGCAAGGTCGGACTGCTAAAAATCTGGACAGTTGGAGAAAGGAAAACAGGTCAGAACCTGATGTGCCCTGAATATCTGCCGATGCTGGAGGGTACTAAACTGAATATTGTGGCTCCTGATAGTGGTGTATTGAACATTGAAGTCATCAACCCCGGTCTTGGTAATTTACTTAAATCCAGTGTGATAGTGCGGCAATAGCACTAATATACCTTGCTTAGATCGGGCGCTCCCGGCTCGAAATAAAGGAGAGGCCGTAACACTTTATCGAATACAAAATATTGAATGAGTACAAAATCGCGGTTTCGGTTTACTAGTGCGTAGGAGCGATCTAAGTCCATCGGTATCAGCTTTTCTTCGATATCAAGATGTTCAGCATATTTTTTCTTGTTGAAGGTTGTCATCTGTGTTGTGTCGCCTTTCATATCCACCAGGGTTAGGCGGTGAAGGAAAGGAGAGTTCAGCACGGAATCGATCTTTTGTCGGGGCATGGTATTGTTGAGCACAGCCTCAAACCTTAGATCGGCAAACGAGGTGAGAAAATTGAGCAATCTCAGCGTATCGTATGCCGGAAGCACCTTTTGATCGGCAAGCCGGGTAAGTCTGAAATTCAGTCCTTCGGTGCGCTCGAGTCTGAAGCTCTGCCACGGCTCTTCATTGAAAACCAGTTCAACACTTTTTATCTCGTTCAACCTTGTGTTAAAAACTGTGTGGTCGCGCCAGTCGTCAACATAGGCAGAGTAGCGAGACATCACAAACCCTTTAAAACCAGTAATATACATTATATAGGCTGTTTTAGCCCCCTCTTTGAGCATAAAGGTTCCGATGTTATCGCGGGGATTGTCGCCAACATAATAGGTTTTTGTTTTAACCTCTCTGGGGAAGAGCTTTATTTTGTTAAAGATGTTGATCAAAGGCCTGATCTGATAAACTTCTACTTTCAGTGCAGTTCCCGCCATGCGGGAAACCACATTGTTGTGACTGGCCTGCGATACTGGTCCGCGTACCCTGAGCTTCAACATGGTATTCAGCAATTCGTCCACTTTCCATTGGCTTGCACGATATTCCTTGTTCAGTTTCCACCCGTTTGGGCCTCGTTCGAGCAAAACGTCGTTGGTGTCGAGATCGGCTATAAAAATCCTGGTAACGCTTGCCGTATCGAGCACCGCAAAATCAGCATCTTTTCTGTCAACAGTCGAGCTGCCCATATTGCTTATAATTAGCACAATGGCAACAAAAACAAGAAGAAGAGTAAGATATATAGCCAGTCGGTTTTTCTTCATTGGAAAAGTGAGGGGTTTAAGCGCGAGTATAGCGTTTCTGATAGCGTTTTTTTCTTTTAATGGTCATAAATACACCGAACAGCACTATAAGCAGCACTGGCAGTGCCGTGTTTATTATCTGCAGGTTAAGCCTTATGGCGTTTATCCTGTTCATGTCGAGCAAGCGGATTTTAATTTCACGCGAACGGATGCTGATCAATTGCGTTTCATCGGCCAGATAGCTAATGGCGTTGAGAATGAAGTCTTTATTGCCATAGGTTCGGCCTGTGTACTGATCAAAACCCAGCGGAAGGGGGTACCCACGTGGCACATGAAACTGATTGCGTACGATATCGCCATCGGCCACCACAATCATGGCGGTTGGCTTGCTCGTTTCCTTGAATCCGATTTCGAGGTTGTCGGCTATCTCGGGAGGTATTCGTTTGTCAAACAATGAGTTAAAAGTGCCTTCAAGGAGATAGGAGGTAGTTTGTCCGCTCATACTATACATACGTGGATCAGGGTTTTCGCGCAACATGGCCAGGCTGATTAGTACCGGAGTGAGCGAAACACGTGAGTAATCGGAGGTTTTCAGCAGCGGAGTTTTGCGGACGTTTTCAGTCAGGTTTGTATCGATGCTGCTCACAAAATCAGCCTTAATGCTGTTGATGTTGCGGACAATAGGGTGGTCTGATGCCTGATTCAGCAGCGGAAAATATGGCCAGCGGAAAAATTCGATTTGGGCCTGACCTCCAACCTGTCCGGTGCGCAAAGGGATGGATGCCGAGTTGACATCGAGGACGAGGTTGCGGTTAAGCCGTACGCCATATTTATAAAGCATATCATCCAGCTTCAAATCAAGATCCACACCCACAGTTGATTCATTCATTTGCAGGCTGTCCATGCTGGCCACAACAGGATCGATGAGCCATACCACCTTGCCGCCATACATGATATACTGGTCGATAATAAACTTGTCCTTCTCGTCGAATGGCCTGGTGGGCTTGGCAATGATGATGGCTTCGTAATTGGGCAATATGCGCACATTGCCATCGGCATCAGCATCAGAGCGTCGTGTCAAAGCGTATATCCTGCCGCCTATAGTGATGCGATCTACCCTGTAATTAGGCAACAATGCCTGGGTGAGGTCGTGCACTTCGGATTCATTCAATTCGCCATGTCCTTCGATGAAAGCCAGTGCAGGCTTTTGTAGCTGAGAGAGTTTGCGGATAATGTCGGCCAGTTTGAATTCAAGGTTCTGCACCGAATTGTTGATCACCATTTCCGGAGGGGTATTCAACTGCTGGTCCAGCAAGTCTAGCGGTATCTCCTTGTCGCGATACATCACCAGCGCGCCTGGAAAAATTATTTTCTGCTGGGCCCCGTCGGTAGCCCTAACTTGTAGCTCGGTGGGTCTTAATCCTTTTTCAGTGAGAGTTTTAATGGTTTCTTTAGTTTCGCTCGCGTTTCCGGGCGAAAGGGGATTAACAAATTCATAACCAATCAATTTATTGTAGGCCCTTAATTCATCGAGCATCTCCTTAGTTTCACGCCTCAGTTTTTTGAATCCGGCCGGAAAATCTCCCTCAAGATAAACCCTGAAGAAAATGTAATCATCCACCGAACGCAGCAGTTCCTTGGTGGCCGGCGAGAGGGTATAGCGTTTTTCACTTGTCAGGTCAATTCGGGTAAAAAGGTAGCTGCTGATGATATTCAACACTATAATAATCACCAAAATGTGCATAAACGAAAACAGGTTTTCGCGCCTGATATCCTTCGACTTGCTGATAGTGGGCTTTTTTTGCTTTTTTACCATTTTCTGCTGGCCAATACAAGTTTCGTCAACGCAAGGAACAGGGAAATCAGGCTTCCGAAATATACCACATCACGTGTGTCAATTACGCCACGGCTGATTGAGCTGTAATGTGCTGCAATACCTAATTGCTTGATAAACAAGTCAACAGGACCAAAAAGCGAGAGGGAATAGATAATCTCGAAGCCTGCATAAATAAACCCGCTCAGCAATACGGCAAGTACAAAGGAAAGAATTTGGTTGTCGGTAATGCTGCTGCCAAAAACCCCGATGGCTGCAATCGAAGCCCCTAGCAGGAAAAGCCCGATATAGGCCCCCCAGATGCCGCCACTGTCGAGGTTGCCGGGAGGCAGCCCGAGACGATAAACAGAGAGATAATAAATCAATGTTGGTAAAAGAGAAAAAAGAACCAGCACCACTGCAGCAAAATATTTAGCCAGGATAATCTGCATGTCCGTAAGAGGCTTGGTCAGCAGCATTTCGATTGTGCCCGATTTTCGCTCCTCGGCAAATGACCTCATGGTTACTGCCGGAACCAGAAAAAGAAAAACAAATGGAGCAATGATGAACAAACCATCAAGACTGGCATAGCCAAAATCGATGATATTGAATTCGGTTGGAAAGACCCATAAAAACAGGCCGTTGACAAGCAAAAACACGATGATGACAAGATATCCTGTCAGCGAACTGAGAAAACTGCTGATTTCCTTTCTAAAAAGGGCAAGCATGTGGTATCAGGATGGATTACCCGACAAAATTAAGCTTTTTTACCAATGGCCGGGGCATTCCGCGCGTGCCGCCAAATACAGTGTACCATAAAACCCTTTACTTTTGTGCTTAAGCCAAACCAAATAATGAATATTTACCAACTGTTTCCCCGACTTTTTGGCAATACCTCAGCACAACAGCGATTCAATGGTACCATCAACGAGAACGGATGCGGAAAATTCAGCCACATCAGCAGCAAGGCCATAGATGAATTACGCAATCTGGGCATTACCCACCTCTGGCTCACGGGTGTGATTCGCCATGCAAAGATTACAAGCTATTCCAATTCTGGAATCCCCGATAGCCATCCCTCGCTCGTCAAAGGCGTAGCTGGCTCGCCATACGCCATTATGGATTATTACGATGTGGATCCGGATCTGGCCGTGGATGTAACCAACCGTATGGCTGAGTTTGATGAATTGCTAAAACGAATACACGATGCCGGTCTGAAAGTGATCATCGATTTTGTGCCCAACCATGTGGCCCGGCAGTACCATTCGGTTGCCAAACCTGAAGGGGTGAGCGATTTGGGCGAGGACGATGACCAAAACCTGGGATTTGATACAGGGAATAACTTCTATTACCTTGTGGGTCAATCATTTATTCCCCCAGAAAGAGAAGAGCCTATCTACAACAGCAACCGAATCTATGTGGAGCAACCAGCCAGGGTTACCGGCAACGATTGTTTCAGCGCAGCTCCAGGCCTTACCGACTGGTTCGAAACGGTTAAGCTGAACTACGGCATAGATTATTTTCGTTTCATGGATCATTGTTTCGAACCGGTTCCTGATACCTGGCACAAAATGCTCCATATCCTGCGATTTTGGGCAGCAAAGGGTGTCGATGGATTTCGTGCCGATATGGCCGAGATGGTACCCGTCGATTTCTGGAGATGGGTCATTTCAGCTTTGAAGGCCGAGTTTCGGAATCTGATCATGATTGCTGAGGTTTATCAGCCCGGCCGTTATAACGACTATCTGAGTGCCGGCTTCGATTTTCTTTATGATAAGGTAGGACTTTACGACAAGATGATCAATATCCTCTGTCACAGGCACGCAGCTCAGAGCATCAGCGAATGCTGGCGCCAAACCGAAGGTATAAACAGCAGAATGCTGCGTTTTCTCGAAAATCATGATGAACTGCGTATTGCTTCCTGGCAAACAGGACTTCAGCCGCATATAGCCATTCCTGCCCTAGCCGTGGCCGCTTTCCTTCATCCTGCCGCTTTTATGATCTATAATGGTCAGGAATCGGGCGAAACCGCCACCGGAGCCACAGGCTTTTCGTCCGACGATGGTCGCACCTCCATATACGACTATTGCATCATGCCGCAGCATCAGCGCTGGTTCAACAATGGCGCATGCGATGGCGGCCTGCTTAGCTTTGACCAGCAAGTTCTGCGTGCCGCTTACAAAGAAATTCTTTGGGCGCGGCTTAGATTTCCTGCCCTGAAATCGGATGGATTCTATGATTTGATGTGGGCCAATCCATGGTTTACCAACTTCGACCCTCAATTCGTTTTTGCTTTCTGCCGTTTCGGATCAGGCCAAAGACTCATTGTCGTGGTCAACTTCCACAAATCCGAAAAACGAACCATGCAGCTCAAAATTCCGGCAGATGCCCTGGAACTGTTGGGCTTCGACACAACACAGCTGCCAACTTTCGAGCTGAAGACCATTGCCGGCAAAGGCAGTGCCCAGGATGAACTTTGGGGCGGACTTTTTCCTGCCGAAGGATGTAAAATTACTGTCCCACATTCGAACTTTGCTATTTTTGAACTTATTACAAAAGATTAAAAAAAACATGGCTGCCCAAAAAATGAAACTTGTTACCGACGATCCATGGTTGGAACCGGTGAGCGATGCCGTTGCTCAACGCTACGAACGCTACCTTGGTCGTCTCGATTATATCAGCAGGATTTATGGAAACCTGAAAGCATTTGCAAGTGCCGACAGTATTTTCGGATTCAATTATGATGCAGTGCGCAAGGGTTGGTGGTATCGCGAATGGGCACCCAATGCCAGAGCTCTTTTTCTGATGGGCGACTTCAACAATTGGAACAAATACAGCCATCCTCTTGTCAACAACGGCAGGGGAATCTGGGAACTCTTTCTTGACGATAGAACTTATGCCGAAACCTTCATTCACGAAAGTTTGATTAAGGTAATCGTACAGAGTCAGATGGGCGAGCACGAGCGTATTCCGGTTTATATAAAGCGGGTATTGCAGGATGAGTTTACCAAGGATTTCAGTGGTCAACTCTGGAATCCTCCGAAACCTTACAAGTTCAGGCATAAAGCACCCGTGCTGAAACCAGACGAACCACTGCTTATTTACGAAGCCCATGTAGGCATGGCTCAGGAAAAGGAAGGGCTTGGAACATACAATGAGTACCGAAAGCACATCCTCCCCCGCATTGTTAAGGCTGGCTACAACGCTGTGCAATTGATGGCTATTGCCGAACATCCTTACTACGGCTCCTTTGGCTATCATGTGAGTAATTTCTTTGCCCCAAGCTCCCGCTTCGGAACACCCGAAGACCTGAAACAGCTTGTGGATGAAGCGCATAAACTGGGCCTGCTAGTTATAATGGACATTGTGCACTCCCATACAGTTAAAAATACCCGCGAAGGCCTCAACCTCTTTGATGGAACAGACTACCAATACACCCACCCGGGGCCGAGGGGCGACCATCCTCAATGGGATTCCAAGTTATTCAATTATGGGAAGGACGAAGTGATGCAGTTGCTGCTCAGCAATGTACGCTATTGGCTCACCGACTTCCGTTTTGACGGCTATCGGTTTGATGGTGTCACATCAATGATTTATTTTCACCATGGACACGGAGTGCAATTCGACAAGCCTGAACAATACTTCTACGATGGAGTAGAATACGATGCCATCTCCTATCTGCAATTAGCCAATACCCTTATCCATCAGATTAACCCTAATGCAATTTCGATTGCCGAAGAGGTGAGTGGTATGCCCGGGCTCTGCAATCCAGCCGAAGAGGGTGGAATCGGCTTTGATTACCGATTGGGTATGGGCTTGCCCGATTTCTGGATACGTTACCTCAAAGACTACAGCGACGACCAATGGAACATGAACGAAATGTTTCATACCATGACAAACCGGCTCTTTACAACCAAAACAGTAGCGTATGCCGAATCGCACGATCAGGCGCTTGTGGGCGACAAAACCATTGCCTTCAGGTTGATGGACAAGGAAATGTATTTCTTCATGAGCAAGGAAACCCAAAACTTTGTAATCGATCGTGGTATCGCCTTACATAAAATGATCAGGCTGTTTACCCTGACCCTGGGTGGCGAAGCCTGGCTTAATTTTATGGGAAATGAATTTGGCCACCCCGAATGGATCGATTTTCCGCGCGAGGGCAACCGCTGGAGCTATAAATATGCACGCCGGCAATGGTCATTGGTGGAGAAAGATTATCTAAAATACCATTGGCTCGCCGATTTCGACAAGGCCATGATTGCCTTCGTAAAAAATCAGAACATCATGTTGTCATTGCCACCATGGAAATTGCTTGCCGATGAAGCCCACAAAACCATTGTGTTCGAACGAAACCGGCACATTTTCGTATTTAACTGGCATCCAAATAATGCATTCCCTGATTTTGAATTACCGCTCAGGGAAACGGGCGACTACCGGATCGTACTCAGCACCGATGACCCGGCATTTGGAGGCCTCGGACGCGTGGACACTACCTTGAATTATCCTTCCTATCTTGGTGCCGATGGTGAGCCAAAGATGAAAATCTACAATGTTAACCGTGCAGCCCTAGTGTTGCGGCCGGTGGAAATGAAAAATGCGGACGAGTGAATCTCGGCCGCTTTTTTCATCAATTAAGTGTCAAAATATCAAAGCTTTACCGTGTCGTCAACGTCTTTTACAAACATCACTGATAAAGCACCTAGAATCATCATGATACCGGCCGTGACCAGCGCATAGATGGCATGTCCGTGATAAAAATGCTTGACGATGGGGCCACCGATGATACCATTGACAATCTGAGGGAAGGTGATGAAGAAGTTGAAGATGCCCATGTATACTCCCATCTTCTTTGCCGGGATAGAGCCTGCCAGAATAGCATAAGGCATCGCAAGGATTGAAGCCCATGCTATGCCTACACCGATCATGCTGAGGTTGAGCAGCCATTTTATCTCCGGCGTAGTAATAAAAATCATCGAAATGAGCCCAATACCGCCAAGACTCAGACAAATGCTGTGCGTCATCTTCCGACCCACCCTGGCTGCAATCACCGGAAGCATCATGGCAAAAAGTGCGGCTACCAGATTGTAAACTCCAAAAATTACACCAACATAATCTGCTGCCTCGTTAAAAGCAGCCGAGTGCCGGTCATCCGCAGGCAGTCTCCAAACATGCTCGGCCAAGGCCGGTGTTGTGAAAACCCACATCGAGAAAAGGGCAAACCACGAAAAAAACTGAACAAGACCAAGCTGCAGCATGGTTTGAGGCATATGGGCAAAATCGCGGAAAATATCCAGAAAACTTCCCGACGATTCGTGTTCAGCCTCAAGATGGTCATCAAATGAAGCCTGCACTTCAGGAGAGTACTCTGTGGTAGTGGTCACAGTCCATATAATCGTGGATAACAGCACCGCAGCACCAATAATAAACGACAAAATCAGGCTGAAAGGTACCTGTCCTTCGTCAGCTAACTCTTTGAGGCCAAATAGATTGGTCATGATATATGGCAGCCAGGATCCAACAACAGCGCCAATTCCGATGAGCAAAGTCTGAACAGAGAAGCCTAAAGTACGCTGGTCCGATGGTAATTTGTCAGCCACCAGTGCCCTGAAGGGCTCCATGGCAATGTTGAAGCTGGCATCCATAATCATCAGCATACCTGCCCCTACCCAAAGCGCCGGAAGCATATGGGCAAACATGGGTGAGTTGGGCATCAGAATCAATCCGATCGAGGCAAGCACTGCACCTGTGAGAAAATATGGACGGCGCCTGCCAAGCCTGTTCCAGGTTTGGTCGGAGTAGTGCCCGATGATGGGCTGTACAATCATGCCAGTGAGCGGAGCAACCAACCAAAACCATGACAAGTGCTCCACATCAGCACCAAATGTCTGTAAGATACGGCTGGCATTGGCGTTTTGCAGGGCAAAGCCCATCTGTATGCCCATAAACCCGAAACTCATGTTCCAGATCTGCCAGAATGATAAACGGGGTTTTTTTGCGTGCATAAGTTTAGGTTAAGGAATGAAGGCATAAAGATAGAAATTGCCTGCATTTACGAAAGAAATGTTCGGGTTCGAAAAAGTGAATGTGATCGCAAAGCATTGCGCTTCTGTTGCTAAACTTTTTTAACATAGCTTAATGATTGCATACCAAACCTTTGACCCGACATCTTGTTTAATCTGCAAAGCATAATTATATGTATCAGCTTATCGAAACAACATTCATCAAATCTGATATTCAGACGGTCTGGGATTTTTTCAGCTCACCAAATAATCTTAAAAAAATCACGCCGGCGCACATGGGATTCGATATCATTACCGGGGGTGAGGGTCATATGTATCCTGGTCACATTATCTCTTATAAGGTTAAACCGCTTTTTGGTATTCCCATGCTATGGGTCACTGAGATTACGCATGTTTCAGAAAAAGAATTTTTTGTAGATGAGCAACGGATTGGCCCGTATAAAATGTGGCACCATGAGCATCATTTTGTTCAGGTTGACGGAGGAGTCGAGATGACCGATATCGTCAGCTATGCATTGCCATTTGGCCTATTGGGGACTTTGGCACACAAGTTGCTTGTCAGACGAAAGGTTGAAGGTATTTTTAAGTTCAGGCAAAAGGTGATTACCCGATATTTCGAAACAAAGCTCTGATTTTCAAGGCATCTGCAGATTCACTTATTCATTAACTTTGCGCATTATCTTTATTCCATGAAAAAAGGATTATCTATAGTCAATATAATATTATTGGCTTTAGTCAATGTGGTCGCGGGGCAGACCACAATTTCAGGAAGCTTTTCTCATGGAGGCCTGCAGCGCACCTACAGGGTTTATATACCAGCCGCATACAATGCTTCGGTTGCGGCCCCACTGATACTAAACCTTCATGGTTATGGTTCCAATAACATCGAGCAGGAACTTTACACTAATTTTTCATCCATTGCCGACACCGCAGGTTTCATTATCGTTCACCCTAATGGTACGCCTGATTTTTCGAATACGCTTCACTGGAATACATTTGGAACCTCAAATGTGGATGATGTTGGCTTTCTTTCGGCCCTCATCGACACCTTGGCCGGCAGGTTCAATATCGATCTCACAAGGGTTTATGCCACAGGCATGAGCAACGGCGGTTTCATGAGCTTTCAACTGGCTTGCCAGCTGGGCAACCGCATCGCGGCCATAGCCTCAGTCACAGGCACCATGACCAATGTCAACCTTGGTACTTGTCAACCATCACGACCTCTTGCCGTGATGCAGATCCATGGCACTGCTGATGCAACCGTGCCTTATACCGGGAACTTTTTTTTCGCACCGGTGCAAAACCTGCTCAACTTTTGGGTAACAATCAACGGAACACAGTCAACACCGCAGATTTACCAATTGCCCGATATTGTGCCCGGAGATGTTTGCACGACCGAACGTCATACTTACGCAGGCGGCTCGAACGGAACAACTGTCATCCATTACAAAATCATCGGAGGGGGCCATTCCTGGCCGGGTGCACCCATCAACATCAACATTACCAACATGGATTTCAGCGCGAGTGCCGAAATATGGCGCTTTTTCAGACAATACAACCTCAACGGTCTCATCACTGCAAACCAGGGGCTGCTGGCTAATGCCTCAGGATCCATCATCATCCGCCAGAATAGCGATTGGGTAGAGGCTTCCATGCCCGACAGCCGCTACCGCCAGCTCAGCATCTTTCATGCCTCCGGCCAATTGATCGCCACAGCAAGTTCCTCCGCCGCAAAAGTTCACTTCAGAATAGAACAAAAAGGGGTTTATTTCCTGATTACCAGCGATGGCCTCTGGTCAAAACTCATCTTGCGCTGAAAATTTTTCTCCTCATGTGCTTGACATTAACAAAAAAGGAGATAATTTTGGTATTTAAATACTAAAAAGGCGATGACTAAAATCGTTACACTCACCGAAGCTGCTTCAATTGCCTTGCACGGCATGATCGTCGTGGCCAAAAACGTAGGCGTGACCAATGTTATACAGATCGCTGATATCACCAACAGTTCGAAGCACCATGTAGCCAAGATATTCCAACGCCTCGTTAAGGACGGATTCCTCGAATCGCATCGCGGACCAAGCGGTGGTTTTGCGCTTAAAAGACAGCCAAAAGATATCAGCCTCCTCGAAATCTATGAATCTATCGAAGGTAAAATAGAAGTAACCAGTTGCCCCCACAACAAGCACATCTGCCCCTTCGACCGCTGCATCATGGACAATGTGACCCGCAAGATGACACAGGACTTCCGCGACCACCTCAAAAGCAACTCCCTGGCCGATTATTTATAAAAAAGGATTGATGACAATGGCCATGATGAAACTTTTTCTACAATATCAGAAAAACAATACCTAAATACCAAAATTAAACAACATGAGGAGTATTATTTTTTCAACTTTCGTTTTATTTTTGTTGCCTTGCAGCTTGATTGCACAGACCACTTTGTCGGGCGAACTCAGGCCAAGGGCCGAATATCGGCATGGATTTAAAACACTGATGGGCGACGACGACAAAGCCGCCTTCCAAATTTCGCAGCGCTCGCGCCTAAATCTGGATCACAAGGCCGATCGGTTTAAGGCAGGGCTGAGTGTTCAGGAGGTTCGGCTGTGGGGCGAGACACCCCAGTTAGGTGCAGCCGCCAGCAGGATTATGCTCCATCAGGCCTGGGCTGAATGGGCTTTTGCCAATGGCTTTTCGATCAAGGCCGGTCGTCAGGAGCTCAATTACGACGATGCCCGCATTTTGGGCAATGTGGAGTGGGCGCAGCAGGCACGGGCTCACGATCTGGCCCTCTTCAAGTATGAGAAGGATTTCAAGCTTCATGCGGGGTTTGCCTTCAATCAGGCCGCCGATATGCTCAAAGGCACACTCTTCAACATGCCAGGCAGTTACAAGGCGATGCAATTCCTCTGGTACAACAGAAAAATCGGTAATGTTGGCTTTAGCGCACTCTTCCTCAACAACGGTTTGGAGCACATTTATTTAGATAGTGGCGTTCAGAAATATAAAACCATCTTCAGCCAGACTGCAGGTGCAAGGCTCACCTACAGTGAAAAAAAGCTTTCGTTACAGGGTAATTTCTATTTCACAGGTGGCAAGGATGCAACCGACAGAAAACTGTCGGCCATAAACTATCTTGCAGGAGTTGACTACAAGATCACCGGCCGTTTGACAGGAACCCTTGGTTTTGAGCATCTTTCGGGTACAAGTATGAAAGATATGGCAGCTGATCCATCCGCTTACACCAACAAAAGTTTCAACCCTTTTTATGGAACCAACCACAAATTCAATGGTTTCATGGATTTCTTCTATGTGGGCAATCACCTGAACAGCGTCGGCCTCAACGATGCGTATTTTGGTCTTACCAGTCGCGAGGGAAATGTCACATTCAATATTACTGCGCACCTGTTTTCTGCTGCTGCCGATGTGATCAAAAATGCGGGATCTGTGACCATGCCAGCCTCGCTAGGAACGGAATTCGATTTCAGCCTCAACTATAAAATTAATGATCAGGCCAGTATTCAGGCGGGTTATTCGCACATGTTTGCCACCGAAACACTCCAGGAGCTCAGTGGCGGCAATCGCGAAAACACCACCAACTGGGCCTGGCTGATGGTGACCTATAAACCTGTTTTTTTAAAAAATTAATACCCATGCCATGAATCAACAGAAGTTTTTTGAAACAGCAAAAGTCTTCGACTTTGCTGATGCTATAGAATATCAGTCGGGTGCTGTTGTGAGCCGTCAGGTGATGAAGAACGAAAAAGGCAATGTGAGCTTGTTTGCTTTCGATGCCGGTCAGGGCCTCTCGGAACACACCGCTCCCTTTGATGCACTGGTGCAGGTTATTGAGGGAAAGGCAGTGATCAGCATCGGTGGAAAACCCTATGAAGTCATGGCCGGTCAGAGTGTAATAATGCCTGCTAATGTAGCGCATGCCCTGAATGCTACCATGGCATTCAAAATGATTCTCACTATGATCAAGGCCTGAGGCGGGCTTGCAACTTTTTCTAAATAACGGCTGTCTTTGTACAAGCCGTTTTTTTATACCCATGAAAGCACGTTCGTTCAGTTCGTTTGCCATTGCATTAAGCGGAGGAGGGGCAAGAGGCATTGTGCATGCCGGAGTGCTGAAAGCATTAGATGAGGCAGGACTGGTTCCTGCTGAGGTGTCGGGTACAAGTATGGGGAGCATTGTCGGAGCGCTCTATTGCGCCGGTGTATCTCCCGACGATATGATGAAAGCACTCAAAATGCCTGATTTTTTTACTTTTCCGCACTGGATTGGCCTCAAAGGAGGCATTGGAAGTTTGAAAGTGCTTGAAGATCAGCTAAATAAGTTTATCCCGCACAACAGTTTTGATATGCTGAAGATTCCACTGATTGTCTCTGTAACTAACCTGAATACAGGTCAGAATGAGCTGATCAGAAAAGGTAATCTTGCAAGGGCAGTGATGGCTTCTTCCTCGATTCCAATAATTTTTGAACCGATAAAAATTGGTCGATATCAATATGTTGACGGAGGGCTTACACTCAACCTTCCAATAAGCTGTCTTAAAATGAAAGACCGTTTTATCGTAGGTGTTAATTCGAACCACACCAGCGAACTCGACACCGATTTCAGGACAATGCGGCAGGTAGGTGAGCGGTGCCTTTTTATTGCTGTGCAAAATACGCTGCGTGATCAGCTTTCGGATTGTCATCTGCTGATTGATCCACCCGAAGCACGTCGATTCACCACTTTTGAGTTTGATAAGGCCCAGGAGATTTTCGAAATTGGCTTTGAAGCAGGCCGTGCCGCAGTTACTGAACTCAGAAAGGCTCTTGGTCAAGGACAGTGAATCAATGCCTGACAATGGATGGATATAGATAATAAAGGTGTCCCTAAAGGAGATTTTTTCTTATTTCTATAATATTCATCAATACGTTTCAGAGCTAACATACAGATAAACAAGCAACTACTATTTTTGTATAGTTTTTACATATATTTTTAAAAAGCTCAAATCCATTAAAAACTGGTGTGCGCAACTACTGCTATTGTCCTTGATAATTACTTCAGCGATAGGTCTTTTTGGCTGCCGTAAACAGGTGGAGTTCGATGGTAAACCGGGATCAACACGAGAACTTAAAGTTCCGCTAGGTTTTAAATAGTCCAATACCAAACCGGTTGAATTGAAGATCGGAATGCCGGCATCAGGGTATTATCCATTACAGTCAAAAGTCACGGTATTTACTGCCAATCCTTTTTCCGATGGCGAGAAGCTGATAACAGGAAATCTGAGCGCTCAACAGGATTTTGAGCAAACAATCAATATACCCCTCATTTACAGAAACTGTTTCTGGTTTTGCATACCAGTACAGGGGAGCAAATCATGCAGGAGGTGACGATCAACGGCAACCAGCTGATTTACAGGTTTCCCTCAACTTCTGCGTCAATAATTTCAACCAAGTCAGTCAGTTCGATAACGTCTGATTCAGGACATGGATGTGATGTGTGCGAAGTAGTAATCTCCGGAAGCGGTTTCGTAAACATTGGTAATGGGTTGACTTATTGCATAACAGGTAGTTTTAACGGTACTTTGAATTTTCAGAGTTGGAACGGTGGGGGCACGCTTAAAGTTTACGGAACGGCCACTGTCAGTAACAACATATCGCTGGGAACGAATTGCCACATCATAGTCACCGGAAACGGAAGCCTGACTACAGGATCCATTTCGATGTGGGGCAATACCAATAGTTTAAAAGATTATGCAATTGCCACGCTGAATGTTAATGGAGGATTGACAACCACTGGTTTGATTCTGAATAATGGCAATTTTACAGTCAGTCAGTCAGCAATAGTACAAAACCTCTCGGAACCATTCATTAATACGGGTCAGTTTGTTACAAACCAAAATTTAGAATTCAACGGGGCTACGGTCAACAATAGCAATTTGATGAAGTCAGTCACGCACCTGAAATTGAATAGTTTGGATAGGATTGAGAATCAGGGCAGGGTAGAGGTTGGCACTTATTGCGAGTTTAATGGCAGCACATGCATCAACAATGGTGAGTTCATTATCGAAAGCAACCGATTGAGCATCAACAGCAATTCTTTATTTACCAACAATGGTGTTGTTTCGCTACTCAATGCCACCGATGGGAATATGAACATCAAATCAGGAAGGGCGTTCACCAACAATGGCAGCATCAATGTTGCGGGGAGGTTTACCATCAATTCAACAAGCACTGTTTTCAACAATTGTAAGATCGTGGTTCAGGGCAAGACCGAGCTCAATTCGGGTACAACCTCTTTCAATTCAGGGTATCTGAGAAGCGCATCGATGATACAAATTAACAGCGGTGCTGCTTTCATCCTCAATGATGGCAGTATGCTTTCTACCCCGCAATTTTTACTTTACAGATCCATAACCGGAAGCGGTAAGTTGAATAGCATTTAAGCTACAGCAAGCTTTACATTGTCGGGCGTCCAGGTCAGGAATGCCATCGAGGTTTCAACACCTTTGCTCAATATCCTTTCAGGCACACCCGTATCGCAGCATTTTATCAATGGCGCCACTGTGGTGACTCCGGGCAACGAACAGAACTTTCTGCCCATAACAGCCTGCAATCCGGAGGGTCAGGGTGCTGTCATGGTAACAGATACAGACAACGATGGTGTGCCGGATGTTCTTGATGAATATCCCACTGACCCCATCAGAGCATTTGTTTCGTGGTATCCAACTCAAAATACCTTTTCAAACTTTGCCTTCGAGGATTTATGGCCATCCCTTGGCGATTTCGATTTCAACGATGTGGTGGTTATCGCCAACTTCAAAATGGTTATCGATGCCCAGAATAAATTGGTGGATGTCGTTGGCCGTTTCAGACTTATGGCCGCCGGAGCCGGTTTCAACAACGGATTTGCAGTGGCTTTCGACATCGACCCGATACATATTTCATCGGTGCAGGGCGGGAATCTTGCTGCCAGCTATATCAACCTTGATCCCAAAGGCTACGAGGCAGGTCATTCAAATCATACTGAATGGATTGTCATAGATGCTATCAACACCATTTATTCATCTGAAACATTCATCAATACCGTCCCGGCTGTACCATATATTGTCACCGACACCATTACCATGAGCATGACATTACTCAAACCTCAGGCGAATTATGGCCAGGCACCCTTCAATCCGTTTATCATTGTTGGAGGAGAGAGAGGAAAGGAGGTTCATCTGCGCGACCGTAAACCCACGGCATTAGCAAATCCCTTACTCCTTAATACCGTTGATGGCCGGACTAATCCTGCGCAAAACTCATTTTACAAGACGTCATCCAACCTGCCTTGGGCGATAGAAATCCCGGTAACTTTCGATTATCCGATCGAAAAAGCTGATATCCTGCTCCTTCATCTTCGCTTTGGTGACTGGGCTCTGTCCGGCGGAGCACAGTTTTCTGACTGGTACCTTGAACGGCCAGGCTACCGAAATACTCAGAACATTTATTTGCGCCCCTCGGGTCGCAAATAGCGTTGTAACATTATTAATCCTTATGCCTCATGCCAGGAGATATTTTTCATCGCCTGAGGTCCTTCGAGGCTTTCTGAGCCACTGTCTCGGTTTGCTGCGTCATAAACTGCTGCATCTTTTGCCGTATTTTTTCGTCTGTAGCACCCAGAATTCTGGCAGCAAGTAAACCCGCATTGGCAGCCCCGTTGATGGCTACCGTGGCCACCGGCACTCCCTTAGGCATCTGAACTATTGAAAGCAGCGAGTCGATGCCGTCGATGGAATTGGACGATCTAACCGGCACACCGATTACCGGCAGTGGCGTGAGGCTGGCCACCATGCCCGGCAGATGGGCTGCTCCTCCGGCACCAGCAACAATAACGCGCAAGCCTCTGGATACCGCAGTCTTGCTATACTCTACCATCCATTCCGGGGTGCGGTGTGCTGATACAACCCTCATTTCATAAGGAATGCCAAACCATTCGAGCTGCAGTGCTGCTTCGCGCATCACCTGCAAGTCGCTGTCCGAACCCATGATGATACCCACGAGGGCTTGCTTTTGATTGTCCATACCACAGTTTTTGAAACACCAAAGATACACAAAACACAGCTTTCTAACCCGATAGGTATTCAACTGAAGCATGTGTGGCAAAAGGAAATGCTTAATTTTGCGCATCAATAAGCAGGCGCAATGGCCAAATCAGGAAACAGTTTTATCGAACCACCAGGAAGTGGAAGTGCTCCACCGCCTGACGTTTCGGCTGTACCGCAAAGCAAAAAGAAGCCAAAGCCAGATAAGCCGGCAAGCACGCCTCGCAAACTGTCAAGAATGACCATTGGCCCCCGGACAACACAAGTTATCGGAGTATCTTTTCTATTTGCATCAGCTTATCTTTTTCTTGCATTTACTTCTTTTTATCTTAACTGGTGTGGCGAACTTACAGACGACTATTTCAGCGATTTACCTGTTCGCCTGGTGCTCACCGACAAAGGCCTTCAGATCAACAACTGGATGGGTAATCTTGGTGCGTTTCTGAGTCAGTTGCTCGTAAAGGAAGGTTTTGGGCTTGGCGCATTTTACCTGTCTTTTTTATTGTTTCTGGCAGGGTACAGGCTGATGTTCAAACGTAAAATACTATCCGGATGGGGAATCTGGAAGTACGCCATCATGAGCCTATTATGGCTTCCACTCCTCATGACCGTGCTTTTTCCATCGCACCCCTTCAATACCTTTGGCGGGTTAACAGGAATGTTTATCAAGGAATATCTGTCCGCAGTGCTTGGCCAGCCAGGCATGCTGATGGTATTGATATTTATTCTTATTGTGTTCATTATTTGGACGTTTGCCATAACATTCGGTAAGAAGAGGACTTCTCCGCTTACTGCCTCTCAGGCAGGCATTGCCGACGAAAGGGGTGATGTTTACAATACAGTCGAATACGCTGTTGATGACGAAGAAGCAGGAGCTCAGCTTAAACAGGATATTTCCAAAAACATCTCAATAGAGCTTGATATTGAACCGGTTGTATCATCCGTTCCAGCGAATACTTCGGTTGATGATTCAAATGGTGATCCTCCTATGAAAGTCTCAGGAGGGATAAAACCATCTGAACCTGCAAAAACCCGCGGAACAATTGAGCGCCAGACCATCGACATGGTTTACGATCCCACGCTCGACCTTCCTGATTACAAGTTTCCGCCACTGGAATTGCTCAACGACTACGGCGATGGAACCATCACTGTCGAGCGTTCGGAGCTGGAGGCCAACAAGAAACGTATTGTCGAAACGCTTGCCAACTATTCTATTGGAATTGAAAAGATTAAAGCCACAATTGGGCCAACAGTAACTTTGTACGAAATTGTGCCTGCGCCTGGTGTCCGCATCAGCCGCATTAAAGGGCTGGAAGATGATATTGCACTCAGCCTATCGGCTCTGGGCATCCGTATAATCGCGCCTATCCCAGGAAAGGGAACGGTAGGTATTGAGGTTCCCAATATGAAACCAGAATTGGTTTCGATGCGCAGTATCATTGGTTCCGAGCGTTTTCGCAAAAACAACTTCGAGCTGCCTTTCGGGCTGGGAAAAACCATTGCCAACGAGAGTTTTGTTGCCGATCTGACGCGCATGCCGCATATCCTGATGGCTGGTGCAACGGGGCAGGGCAAGTCGGTAGGGCTAAACGCCATCATCACCTCTTTGCTCTATACAAAGCATCCTGCCGAATTGAAGTTTGTGATGGTTGACCCGAAAAAAGTGGAGCTCAATCTGTTCAGTAAGATCGAACGACACTATCTGGCCAAACTGCCCGATTCGGAAGAAGCTATTGTTACCGACACCCGCAAAGTGGTGCGCACACTCAACTCGCTCACCATCGAGATGGACAACCGCTACGAGCTGCTCAAAGATGCACAGGTGCGCAACATCAAGGAATACAACGAAAAGTTCAGGTCGCGAAAGCTCACTCCGCTCCAGGGACATCGTTTTTTGCCCTATATTGTGCTCATTATCGACGAGTTTGCCGACCTTATCATGACGGCAGGCAAGGAGGTGGAAGGCCCGATAACGCGGCTGGCTCAGCTTGCCAGAGCAGTAGGGCTGCACCTTATCATCGCAACACAACGCCCTACCGTAAACATCATCACCGGAACCATTAAGGCCAACTTTCCGGCACGCATTGCCTTCCGTGTAATCTCGCGCACCGACTCGCGCACTATTCTCGATACCGGAGGTGCCGACCAGCTTGTGGGCAGGGGCGATATGCTGTTGAGCACCGGTAGCGATTTGATCCGGCTTCAGTGTGCATTTATCGATACGCCAGAAGTTGAGCGACTCACTGAATATATTGGCTCTCAGCGCGGATATCCTGATGCCTTCCATCTGCCGGAATATGCCGACGAACAGGATGAAGTTGGCGAGATTATTGATGCAGGCGAACGCGACCCGCTCTTTGAAGATGCTGCCCGTGTGATTGTCGAAAACCAGCAGGGCTCCACTTCATTGTTGCAGCGAAAGCTCAAACTGGGCTACAACCGTGCAGCCCGCATCATCGATCAGCTGGAAGCTGCAGGCATTGTGGGACCATTCGAGGGATCGAAGGCGCGTGAAGTAAAAGTGAACGGAACAATGGCTTTGGAACAATTTTTGAAGGATTATTACTATCGCACGAATAACGAAAAGTGATGAAGAGAATCGTTTTGCTCCTGCTCCTTTCCGGAGTCCTGATGACAGGCCAACAATCGGCCGCCCAGAAAACAGCAGATCAGCTGCTTAAGTCCGTGATTGACAAAACACGTACTACACCCAACCTCAAAATCGAGTTTAGCTACCAGATGATTAATGCTAAGGCTGGTATTGACGAAAATAAGTCCGGCACACTTTTTCTCAATGGAGATGCATATAAAGTGCTTATTGAAGGACAGAGCATTGTAAGCGACGGCAAAACAGTATGGACTTACCTGCCCGAAAGTAACGAAGTGATGGTGAGCAATGCAGGTACAGGCGATGAGGCGCACAGCCCTACCACTTTGCTTACATCCTACTACAAGGATTACAAGGCATCATTTGGTACTGACAAGGAGAATGCAGCCAAAGGTTTGAAGACCATTGAGCTGAAAGCTTCGGCAGGCGCAAAGTTTCCTAAGGTGTTGGTTGGTGTGCGCGAGGCATCAGAACAGCTTGGAAGGCTGGTAATTTTCGATAATGGCGGTAACCAGTTCATCTACGACCTGAATCGTATGACACCCCACACCACCCTGGCCCGCAACTTTTTCAGCTTCAATCCAGCCGATTATCCAGGCATTGATGTGGTAGATATGCGATGAAACGCCTCGTTCTGTATTTTTTTCTTTTTTCCCCGGTTCTAGCTCATTCTCAGGTGAATATCGAGCGGTATTACCGCGATAACACCCGCGAGGGATTCATGTACACGAATGCTTTCGGCTTTAATATTGCTTCGGGCAACACCAATTATCTCGAACTCACCGACCGCTTCAGGGTGGATTATAATGGAGAGTGCACTGATTATTTCACTATACTGGAATACAACCTCAGGACTTCCTCAGGCAAGACCTCGGCCCATAAAGGATTTGTTCATTTTCGCACCATTCACGACCTCGATAAAAAGGCAGTTATGATGGCCGAAGGATACCTGCAGCAGCAGTTTGATGAGTTTTTGCTTCTGCGCAGCCGAACACTGCTTGGTGGAGGTTTCAGGTTCAATCCGGTAAATCTTGCCGATAGCGCCTGGAAAGCCAGGAAAAAAGTTCGCCTCTTTTTAGGGACAGGGGTTTTTCTCGAGCATGAGAGCTATTCCACGCGTCCCCGGCAGAGTGTGAGCCTCATGCGTTCTTCCTCTTACATTTCGCTGCTATGGGATCCGGGTAAAAACCTGAGTGTCAATATGGTTAATTATTTTCAGCCGGCCTTGAGCGATTTCAGCAATTACCGCTACTCCCTCAATATGAGCATGAGTACACCTATCAACCCACGTTGGCTTTTTGTGATGAGTGCTGAGTTTTTCTATCGCTCCGAGCCAGTGGGCGGCAAAAAGCCCAACGACCTCGAAATCAAAAACACGTTCAGGTTTACACTTTAGCAAAAACCTGATTTTGGAATCCGAATGTGGTGTTGCGCCGATGCATAGTCGAGCAAGCTCGAAAAGTTTATCACTTCACATTGAAAGCCAGCATCAATTGGTCTTCGATGAAAAGCTCGAAATGATCATCGATATGGGTGGGTCCGACGCCTTCGGGCGTGCCGGTGAAGATGTAGTCGCCCTCGCGCAGGGTCACAAACTGTGAAACATAGGCGATAATCTGGTCAAAGCCAAAAATCATGTCCTTGCTGTTGCCCTGTTGACGCCATTCACCATTGATTTTCAGCCCAAAGTTGATGTTGCCCGGTTCGGCAAACTGCTCTATTGGTAAAAATCTGCTTACCGGCGCCGAAAAGTCGAAAGCTTTGGCCACCTCCCAGGGCAGGCCTTTTTGTTTGCATTCGGCCTGAAGGTCGCGTGCTGTAAAGTCGATACCAACGCCTATGGCATCATAATACTTGTGGGCAAATTGTTCCCCTATACTACGACCGTGTTTGCAAATGCGCAGCACAAGTTCCACCTCGTAGTGAATGTCGTTCGAGAAGTCAGGCAGAAAAAAAGGGTTGTGAGGTGGAAGCAGCGCAGTATCGGGCTTCATGAAGAAAACGGGTTTTGCCGGCAGGGGGTTGTTGAGTTCACGGGCATGCTCGGCGTAGTTGCGGCCAATGCAGATAATCTTCATTTTATTCCTTTTTTTTATTTGCCATGCTCACGTTCCGGCCCTTCATCCTGAGCCGGATGGCAGTAATGAGTTTCTTTGTGAAAAGAGGAAATTCGCCTTTCATCATCCAGTCGTAATAAGAAGGTTCATCTCGAAACACTTCCTCTACAATCTTTCCTTTGTGTTTGCCAAAGTTAAAAACCTCGCGGTTTTGCTCATCAAGAATGATCTGGCCGTTGAGGTCTGCATTGCGGTGGTGTGCAGAAAACTGATGAAGCTTACGGATGTCATTTTCAACCGGTTTCGAAACATTGCCTGCGAAATCGGTATATTCGGCTCCCTCATACCTGTCGAGCTGGGCCTTCAGGATATCAAAGGTGGCACGTGTATCGGCCTCTGCAGAGTGGGCATCGTTCAATTCTTTCTGACAGTAGAACCGCAATGCTCCCCTGAGGTTGCGTGGTTCCATCTTCATGAAAATGTTTTGAACATCCACCAGATGGCGGTTGGAAATATCAAAAGGCACATCATAGCGCAGGAATTCTTCCATCAGCAGAGGAAGGTCGAACTTGATGGCATTGTAGCCAGCCAGATCGCAGCCTGTCAGAAAGCGGGCAACTTCGTGTGCAACGGACGAAAACCCCTGAAGATCATGCACTTCATCATCTGTTATTCCATGAAAAACAGTTGATGAAGAAGGTATGGGTATCCCGGGATTAACACGCCATGTTTTCTGCTCTTCTCTGCCATCGGGATGCACCTTCAGGATGCTGATTTCAATGATGCGATCGCTGATGATGTTGAGTCCGGTGGTCTCGAGATCGAAAAAGGCCAGCGGACGGTTGAGTTTGAGCTGCATCTGGAAATGAATTGAAAAAAAACAGGGTCAGCCTGGGGCCAACCCTGTCAATTAGTATTGTTTATTAGATCTCCCGGTTAGGGTTGAAACTTTCGAGCAATTGCTTCATCTTCCTGAGGTACATTCCGCCCAGCGCACCATCAACAATCCGATGGTCATAAGCCAATGCCAGGATCATGATGTGGCGGATGGCGATCACATCACCAAACTCGGTTTCGATGACAGCGGGCTGCTTGCGGATGGCGCCCACGGCAAGGATGGCGACCTGAGGCTGATTGATGATAGGCGTACCGGTGATGCTGTCGAACGAACCAAAGTTGGTTAACGTAAAGGTGCCACCTTGTATTTCGTCTGGCTGCAGCTTGTTCGATCGTGCGCGGTTGGCCAGGTCGTTTACGGCTTTGGTGATTCCAAGCAAGCTTTTTTCGTCCACATTCCTGATCACGGGTACGATAAGGTTTCCGCTGGGAAGCGCAGTGGCCATACCAATATTGATGTTCTTTCTCAGGATGATGTTGTAACCATCCACTGAGGCGTTGATTTGCGGGAATTCTTTCAAGGCTTTGGCTGCTGCCTCGAAGAAGATCGGGGTAAACGTGATTTTTTCGCCTTCTCGTTTTTGGAAACTGTCTTTGACCTTATTGCGCCAGTTGACGATGTTGGTAACATCTACATCAATGAAACTGGTTACATGGGGCGACACCTGCTTCGACATCACCATATGGTCTGCAATAATGCGACGCATACGATCCATCTCTACAATCTGATCGCCTGCTTCGCTAAATACCCTTGGGGCTTCGATTTTGGGGGCTGTTTTTGCAGGCGCTGAGGCAGCAGGGGCTGCAACGTCTGATGTCTGTTGGGCGGGTGCCAGCGTCCTGTTTTTCAGATATGCAAGGATATCTTCCTTATTCACCCTGCCATCCTTGCCCGAACACGGAATACGATCGAGCTCCTGCTGACTGATGTTTTCAGCTTTTGCAATGCTTTTAACCAAGGGCGAATAGAACCGTCCGGAGGCGCTCAAAAGTTTGGCAACACTGGTTTCGGCTGGCAATTCAGCAATCAGTTGTGCACCAGGAATACCTGCTTCGGCAACATCTGATGCAACTTCGTCCACAACTGCATCGGCGCCATCAAGCGAAATCACAGCAATGGGCAAGCCCACGGCAACCACATCACCTTCTTTGTAAAGCAATTTTACGAGCTTGCCCTCGACAGGCGATGGGATCTCGGAATCCACCTTGTCGGTAGCAATTTCTATAATCGGGTCGTCTTCCGAAACCATATCACCGGCCTGCTTCAGCCACTTGGTGATCGTGGCTTCAATAACACTTTCGCCCATCTTGGGCATCACAATTTCAAATGTTGCCATAAAGCAGTATTTTATTCATGCAAAAGGGTTGCTCAGTACCTTTTGTTCAAAATGAGGTTGCAAAAATAGGCAATTTTAGAATGAGTCCAGATAAGCTGTGCTGCGGAAATGCCTGACCGAACAGGGGAGAATGTTAATTTTTTGGTTTATTTCAGCATTTTGAACATACGGACATGCAGAAAAGAAGATTTCTTACTTTTGTTTCAGGATTATCGCATAGGAAAACTGAAAGCAATGGAGTCTGAATACAGGCACGACAACAGAGATGGCGTTTTTTCGCGCGCAGTGAGAGCTGGAAAGCGCACTTACTTCTTCGATGTAAAACTTACGCGGGGCGAAGATAAATACATCACCATCACCGAAAGCAAGCGCAGGTTTAGCAACGAGCAGGGTAAATATTTTTACGAAAAGCACAAGATTTTCCTTTACAGGGAAGATTTTGAGAAATTTATGCTAGGTCTTGAGGAAAGTGTGCGATTTATCGAAACAGGAGAATTGCCCGAAGACTACGGATCTGAACAAACTGAAGTTGATTTCGAAGACCTCTGACACTCCAGCATAAATTATCCCGGCGCAGCTAAACACCAACAAATACTTATCAAGTAGTACTCCATATTGCCGGGAAAGAGATTCGAAACTCTCCCAAAACCTGTAACTTTGTACCTGCAATTTTTTTACCAGAATTGATTCATTACGCTGAAGCACAACATAATGGGTAAGACCATAGCGATAGCAAACCAGAAGGGTGGGGTGGGAAAAACCACCACAGCCATTAATCTTGCAGCCAGTTTTGCTGTACTTGAGTTCCGGACGCTGCTCATAGATGCCGACCCTCAGGCCAATGCCACTTCAGGGCTGGGTTACGACCCCAAAGAGGTTGACAACAGTATCTATGAATGCATCATGGATGGCGTTGAACCGGCAGAAGCCATACTGGAAACAACAACCCCAAATCTATTGCTTCTGCCTGCTCACATTGATCTTGTGGGTGCCGAGATTGAGATGATCAACCTCACCAACCGCGAGAAAATGATGAAACAGGTGATCGAAAAGGTTAAGGATGATTATGACTTTCTGATCATCGATTGTTCTCCCTCGCTAGGGTTAATCACAGTGAACGCGCTCTCAGCCTCCGATTCGGTCATCATTCCTGTACAGTGCGAATATTTTGCGCTCGAAGGTCTTGGTAAGTTGCTCAATACGATAAAGATAGTGCAGTCAAGGCTGAACCCTCAGCTTGACATCGAAGGCATTTTGCTCACCATGTTTGATTCGCGGCTGCGACTCTCAAAACAAGTGGTGGATGAGGTGAAGACACATTTTCAGCAACTCGTCTTCGATACCATCATTACCAGAAATACCAGGCTGAGCGAAGCGCCCAGCCACGGTGAAACCATCATTATGCACGATGCCGCCAGCGCAGGTGCTATCAATTATCTGAACCTTGCCAGAGAAATCCTTGTAAAGAACAAGCTGGTAACCAAAACAGAGGAGGAAAGCCAGTGAGTGCCGACAAAACCAAAAAAAGAGGCCTTGGGCGCGGACTTGAGGCCATTTTGCAAAGCCCCGAAACGGATATCACATCCGAAGACATTGCAGGCAATTATGTGGTAGGCGCTACAGCCGAGATCGACATCGACAAGATAGAGACCAATCCGTTTCAGCCGCGCACCGACTTTGATGATATGTCGCTGCGCGAGCTGGCATCATCCATCAAGGCGCAGGGCGTTATCCAGCCTGTGACGGTGCGTAAAATGGGCTTCGACAAATATCAGCTTATCAGCGGCGAACGCAGGCTGCGTGCCTCAAAAATGGCTGGACTTGTCAGCATACCAGTCTTCATCAGGGTGGCCAACGATGAGCAAATGCTCGAAATGGCCCTGATCGAAAACATCCATCGCGAAAATCTCAATGCCATCGAGGTGGCCATCAGCTATCAGCGCCTGATGGAAGAATGCCAGATCACTCAGGAGCAGCTCAGCGAAAAGGTGGGAAAAGGCCGCACTACCATTGCTAATTTCCTTCGCCTGCTCAAACTGCCGCCCGAAGTGCAGATTGCGCTGCGCGATGGCCATATTTCTATGGGACATGCCCGTGCCATCATTAATGTTGAAGATCCTGTAAAACAGCTTGTTATACTGCAGCAGATCATCGAAAAGGAACTCAATGTCCGTCAGGTGGAAAAGCTTGTACGCGACCTGAGTGCCCCGGCAGGAAACAGACCAAAGACTCCCTCCCAGGTAGTTCCCTCGGCTTACAAGGAACAGGCTTCAGCAATTGCGTCAAGATTGGGAACCAAAGTGGAACTCAAACGAAATTCGAAAGGAAAGGGCCAATTAACCATAGCATTCGACAACGATGGTCAGCTCGAATCCCTGCTTGGCCGACTGAATGCATTGCGTACTGATGAATAGCAAATTGTGGCTGGTGGTATTGTTGCTACTGGCCTCTGTGCCCCTGAATGCCCAGATGGCCACAAGCGACAGCCTTGCACCAACCAAAAAGCACTCGCCCCACAAAGCCAGTGTTTACTCTGCCGCCTTGCCGGGATTAGGTCAGATTTACAACAGGAAATACTGGAAAGTCCCCATAGTTTATGCTGGAATCGGGGCTTTCACTTATGCCGGAATAATCAACCGCAACGAATACCGTATGGCCCGCGAAGCCTTCAACTATGTGTCGAACGGTGATACCTATCCCACCGATAATAAATACGTGAAATACCCGGCCAACGATATCATCAGCATACGCGATTATTACCGCCGCAACATGGAAGTGAGTTTTCTGCTGCTGGGCGTATGGTATGGGCTCAATATAATCGACGCCACAGTTGATGCGCATTTTTTCTTTTACGACGTGAGCGAGGACCTGGTGCTTCAGCTTAAGCCGGGTATGCAAACCGCGGCAGTACTACCCAATGGCAAACTGGCTGTGGTGCCTGCTTCACTTACCCTGCGATTAAAATTTTAGCATGATGAAAGTTGCTTTGTCTGGTTACGGTAAGATGGGCAGGATGGTTGCCAGCCACTGCCAGGCCCGTGGGCACGAGGTAGTGTTGGTGCTCGACCATCCTGATCATTGGCTTACCATTCCTGAGGATATTAAGGTTGATGTCCTCATCGATTTCAGCCATCCCGATGCTGCCTATTCCAACATCAGGCGCTCCATTGGGATGGGCTGGCCTGTGGTAGTTGGCACAACAGGCTGGCAGCAACACCTCGAAAAAGTTAAACTCCTCGTTGCTAAAAAAAGCGGAACCTTGTTTCACGCTCCCAATTTTTCCATCGGGATGAATATGGTTTTCAGGCTCAACCGACAGTTGGCCTGGCTTGTCAACAACACAGGATACGCTCTACGCATCCGCGAGGTGCATCATGTGCACAAAGCTGATGCGCCCAGCGGGACAGCTATACAATTGGTTAACGATCTGATTGCCCGTATTGAGGGGCTTGACCGCTGGCAGCTTGGTACGGAAGCACCCACTGGCTGCATTCCGGTGGAGGCCATCAGGGAGGACGAAGTGAGTGGTATTCACGAGGTGATTGCAAGCTCGCCTGCCGACATGATCACTATACGGCACGAAGCATTCAGCCGCGAAGGTTTTGCCTTCGGTGCCGTGCTGGCTGCAGAGTTCATCTTCGGAAAATCCGGTGTGTTCACCATGGAAGACCTGCTTGGTTACTAACGATTGCTATCCTTTTGGTTATGAATAATTAACAGCCTCCCTACCCAAGGCCCTTAATACTTTGTTAACTTCGCCCCAAAATTTTCCTGCATGATAAGTTTCATTTTAATTGTGCCCGCCCTGCTTACCCTGGCCAATGTTTTCGGCTGGAAGCTTTACGAAAAGGCTGGATTTAAGGGATGGATGTCTGCTATTCCGTATTACAATCTTTTCATCCTGCTCCAAATAATCAAGAAACCCTGGTGGTGGCTTGCGCTGATGTTGGTGCCCTTCCTCAATATTTTTGTTTACTGGCTCATGCTCATCGAGCTGGTGCGCTGTTTCGGAAAGGAGGACTTTCTTCAGCATCTGGCTGCTGCTGCACTGCCTTTCGTTTATCTGCCGCGTGTGGCTTCACAAAACCTCAACTACCTTGATCCTGCAACCACCGTTAGGCCAAAGAAAACCCAGGCACGCGAATGGCTAGATGCTATCGTTTTTGCCGTGGTGGCAGCCAGCATCATCAGAATGTTTCTCTTCGAAGCCTATACCATCCCTACTTCAAGTATGGAGAAGTCACTACTCGTCGGCGATTTTCTCTTTGTCAGCAAGGTTAGCTATGGCCCCCGACTGCCCAATACACCCATTGCATTTCCGTTTGTCCATCACACCCTGCCCTGGAGCGAAACCGCCAAATCATATGTGGAATGGTTGAAATGGCCATATTACCGTTTTCCAGGGCTTGGCCATGTGAAACGCAACGATGCCGTGGTATTCAACTACCCCGACGGGGATACGCTCAGCCTGAAATTTCAGAGCAATATCAGTTATTATCAGCTCGTCCGCCAGTATGGTCGTGAAAGGGTGTGGAACGATCAGCGCAATTTCGGTGAGATCACCAGCCGACCTGTGGATAAACGTGAAAACTACATCAAACGTTGTGTAGGTATGCCCGGCGATGTGATTGAAATCCGGAATGCGGAGCTGTTTGTTAACGGTCAGCCCAATCCCACCGAAGGCAAGCTGCAGTATAGGTACAGTGTGCTGACCGACGGAAGCCCGGTGAACCAGCGCATACTCGAAAAACATAACATCACCGAAGGTCGGTTGGGCCTACAGAGCGGCGAGTTTATCTTCTGGACAACGCCTGATGTGGCCGAAGCACTACGCCAGTTGCCCAACGTAAAAAAGGTTGAGGTGGTTACCGAAACAACTGGCGAATGGAATTCGGACATCTTTCCCCACGATGCACGCTACCCATGGAATGTGGATAATTTCGGTCCCCTCGAAATACCTTCGAAAGGCAAAACAGTGCAGATCAACATCTCCACCCTGCCACTCTACGGCCGGATAATCACTGCCTATGAGGGCCATAAGCTGGAAGTGGACGGAGATCAGATCAAGATTGACGGAAAGCCCACCACTGAGTACACCTTTGCACAGGACTATTACTGGATGATGGGCGATAACCGCCACAACTCGGCCGATTCAAGATTCTGGGGTTTTGTGCCGGAAGACCACATCGTTGGCAAAGCGGTGTTTGTCTGGCTGTCCCTCGACAAGAATAAACCGTTGTTTGGCGGTAAACTGAGATGGAACAAATCGCTGCGTGTGGTGAAATAGCACGAATGGCTCAACAATAATAAAATCAGATATATGAAAGCAACAATGGTTACTGACAGGGGGACCATGGTCATTGAATTGTTCGAAGATGATGCACCCGGAACTGTGGCAAACTTTGCAAAGCTAGCCACATCAGGTTTTTACGACGGTCTGACGTTTCACAGGGTGATTCCAGATTTTGTGGTTCAGGGTGGCTGTCCACGTGGTGATGGTACTGGTGGTCCGGGCTACAACATCCCCTGCGAAACTGATGGTAAGAAACAAATTCACGACCGGGGCGTACTCTCTATGGCCCACGCCGGACGCAATACTGGTGGCTCGCAATTTTTTATATGCCACAACCGGCGCAATACGGCCCACCTCGACCGCAGGCATACCGTATTTGGCATGGTGATCGAAAATGTGGATGTGATCGACAATATTCGTCAGGGCGACAAAATTGCTTCGATCACCATCGAAGAGTGATGCGAATCATCGGCTGATCACTTTAAGGTTTTGAAGCACAAACCTGGCCTTTTCGAGAGCCTTTTCGGTATCAGGGTCCACAATAGTGGCATGGCCCATTTTCCGGAAAGGCCTTGTTTGTTTTTTGCCGTAGATGTGCAATTTGACCCCTTCGAGGGCCAGCACCTCGTTGAGCCCTTGATATATGGCCGGTCCTGAAAAGCCGGGTTGGCCCAGGATGTTAACCATTACAGCTTTCGAGGTCATTTGTGTTGAGCCTGGATGTAAATCAAGAATAGCCCTCAGGTGCTGCTCGTATTGCGAAGTCAGTGCGCTCTCGATGGTGTGATGGCCGCTGTTGTGGGGCCGTGGTGCCACCTCGTTGATAAGTATCTTGCCGTCTTTGTCAACAAACATCTCCACAGCAAGCAGTCCAGTGATGCTGAGCGCCCTGGCTGTTTCAACAGCAATACGCGAAGCTTCCTCAGCCATGGCATTGCTGATGCGGGCAGGGGAGAGTAGATATTCCACCAGGTTTGCCACAGGATTGAAAGTCATCTCAACAGCCGGATAAACGGCATACTCGCCATACACATTCCGCGACACAATCACCGCTATCTCGAGTGCATCTTCGATGTATTCTTCCGTCAATGAAGGAGTGTCAAACAGCTTATTCATATCCTGCTCCGACTTCACAACCAGCACACCTTGTCCGTCGTAGCCAGACAGACGTGTCTTTTGTACAAAGGGCATCCTCAGGCTACCGGCTTTAAGGGCGGCACGAACCTGAGCAGCATTTTCAAAGAGCTGAAAGGCAGCCGTAGGCAGGTTGTGTTCGGCATAAAACAGCTTCTGCAGCCCTTTGTCGCGGATGATACGCAGGCAGCGTGGTTCGGGATAAATTTTAAGGCCCTCTTGTTCGAGCTGTTCGATGGCTTCAATGTTTACGCCTTCGATTTCGATGGTCAACAGGTCAACCTGCCGGCCAAAATGAAGCACAGTGTCAAAGTCGCGGAACGATCCATTGAAAAACCGGGAACATACTTCAGAAGCCGAAGCCTCCGGATCAGGGTCAAGCACCCAGGTAGCGATGTCCCAGCTGCTTGCCGCCTGACATAGCATCTTGCCCAACTGTCCTCCACCCAGAATACCTAATTTGAAATCGGAACTGATTGCCTGCTTCATGCGTTTTCGGGCAAAGATAGAGATTTGGAAAATGGACTTCCAACAATCCAAATTAGAGCACCAAGGTAGTTTGAGGAAAAATGAGAACCGATCAGATTACCTGCAGGTGTCCTTCAAGGGTTTATAATTGCTAATCCTTGTCGGATATGGACAGACTGAGCAATTGCGCATTTACCGAAGGAATCAGGTTCAACTTACGCTCTAACTCCTGAAGTTTTTCGGGTTCGCCCACCAGCTCGAGAAAAATAAGGCCAGTCTGAGTGCAGTTTTCGAGCACATCTTCATGCAGCCCAAGGCGGGTTTTGATGAAACATCCCCATCCGGTCAGAATTTTCTGCACATTTTCGGCAGCCTCGTTGCGCATACCTACCAGAATTATCAATACGTGCTTGGTCATGGTTATACTGTTAATTATTTAACAAAACTACAAAAAGGACGTAAAACTGCAAGGCAGCAGTGACTGATTTTTTTCATCTCAGGCCCGGAAAAATGCCAGAAAAATCTGGCTTGGTTGGTAATAGACTCAGCTTGAACGCAATGCCTTCAATGCCTGATAAGTATAATTCTAGTATCCTCAGCCAGCTTCATGTGCCTTACATCCGGAATACCTTACCCAGACTGGAAGCGGTATGCTGCCTTGTTCAGTCGGTCCATGATAGCTATCCCGAGTCCCCTGCCAGTTACAGGTTGTGCAACGATGAAATCAACAGCAGAATTTTCTTCCATTTTGTGCAGGGCGCCAAACAGGTTGACTGCTACTTCGGTAAGTAAGCCCTTTCCCGAGAGGATCTCGACATGGGCATATCCCCCGGGTACATGGCCGTCGGCCGAGAGGAAGCCGGCGCGCGAGCAATCGGATGGAATTGTGTGAACTCCAAGAATATACAAAGGTTTGGATGGGCTGTAGTGAGCCGGCATATGACCAGGAGAGGCCGCTTCGAGCACGCTTTTGGCTCTGCGGGGCGAGGCCGGGACATGTTTCTGAAGCATTTCGCGGGTGATGGCGCCCGGACGCAGGATGAGAAACCCATCATCGTCGAAGGTGACGACAGTCGACTCCACACCTACCCGGCATGGTCCGCCGTCGAGGATGTGTTTCAGCGAAGGGAAAGCCTTACGCACGTGTTCGGCACGCGTTGGGCTGAGCTGACCAAATTTGTTGGCACTGGGCGCTGCCAGCGGATAGCCTGAGGCCTCAATGAGCTGAAGGGCAATATCGTTGGCCGGCATGCGTAAGCCAACATTGGGAAGGCCGGCTGTTACAATATCAGGAATGCTTCGGTTCTTGGGTACTACAATGGTCAGTGGTCCGGGCCAAAAAGCACGGGCCAGCTGGTTCACCCGGTCGTCGAAACCCAGCATGAGGTGTGCCACCGATTTCACCGAAGCGATATGTACGATGAGCGGATCGAACGAAGGGCGTTCCTTGAGTGAAAAGATCTTAGCCACCGCAACGGCATCATGGGCATTGGCACCAAGGCCGTAAACCGTCTCGGTGGGAAAAGCCACCATCCCGCCCCGGCAGATGGTTTGGGCGGCAGAAAGAATTTCGTCAGGCAACATGGGCATCCATTCTGCTACAAAAATACACCAGTATCAGGGCAATAGCCATCAAATTATTTATTGACGTATTAATGTGCTGAAGATTAGCGAAATAGTAATCTGCAGGAAACTTTGACCAGTGAACTGAATAGTAATTCACAGGTGGAGCTGTGCATAGTTCCCTTTTAATTCAATAGAGAGGCAAACGATAAAAGTTTGCATCTGACCAACATGCATATTTGAATAAAATTGATAGCATAAACAACGCAGTTTTTCGACCTGGCTTCATGGAAAGAAGTTGTCCTGCTCCTGAGGTGAGGCAGGCGTCATTTGTAATTGAGAGATATACATCTGTTTTCGAGGCGGCTTCAATATCGGCCTGACCATTGTGGGCTAAACAGATCGTAAACTCCTACTGATAATTAAAAGCCAACCGGAAGTATTGCTCCTGCCAGGAAGGAGTGACCTTTCGCTGAAACATCAGATCAACAACCCCGATCTGTTAAACCATATTGAGCGGGCTGGAAAGGTGTTTTATCAGAAAAAAAGTTGCTGAGACTGGCTTATAAATTAATTGGTGATGACCCAATATTAATCGTCTGCACCATTAATCATCCGATACGTATGATTTACAAGGTGCTATAAATTCTTAAGCATTGAAGTATGTGTCAAACCTCATCCCCCCCGCTTCTCAATTTTCTTACCAGTGGCGGGGGGATTAGTTATTCCACCTCATGTGGGAAAAACCTGATCAGGAAAAGATCTTTTGCTTCTTCGACCGGCCATAGTCTTCGCGCCACATAGGCCTCCCTTTGCGAGAAATCGGACTTACGGGCCACATAAAAAGCAACTTCTTTTCTGATGGAGCTGAACACGATCCGGTCGTTGCGCATGACATTGGCATAAAACATGAAGGAGTAAGCTGTTCGTTTGCGGCCGTAATAGGGGTCAAGTGCTCTTGCGGGGTTCCACCAGACGTAAAGTGGGGCTCCTTTGGTGAGTTCAGCCGTTTGTTGCGCAACTTTTCTGCTTTCAAAACTTCTTGCCAGCACCGCGCGTGCAGGCAGCACCGTGAGGTTCAGCCCTGTACGGACAAGTAACAGGGTCAGCATCAGGAGCAGAAGCCGTAGCCCCGGCAGGTGAAAGTTACCATAAGTGACCAGCGCGAGGGCTGTGGAAAGGCTGGCAGAAATCAGCACAATGTGATCAAAACTGCGCGTAGCAGCCACAAAAACAGGGGTCCAGACTGATAGGGTGATCAGTATCAGGGTTAGGCCGAATACTCTTTCTATCCATTTGATTAATAAAGTGTCGGTGCACTTATTTCGTTAGTATAATGCGACAACGATGGTCAGAAAAGGAGGAATAAGCATCAGTACATACCTGGGATGAACTTCCGGGGAAGTCCAGTAGGGGATGGCATTAAATAAAATGAGCAAGGCGTTGTATCGCAGGAATTTTTCGTCCCATATGTAGCGGATGGCTTTTTTGCTACCCAGGAGCAGTGCAAGAAGACTCCATGGCAGGAAATGATAAGCCATGTTGAATGGAAAGACTAAGACATTTTATACTGTAGTTCACCAGCCAAAACGCAGGGCGGTGCGTCGGGTGGTTTCGCCCAGCAGCACCCTGAACACTTCGCCGGGCTCAACAGTGTTTCTCGCGAAATAGGATAGATAATAGCTGCCTACGATGAGGACGAACAAGGCGATGCCGGCCATATGCCTCCAGCTGAACAGCATTTTCAGTTTACCATGCATCCCATGCAATACAAGTAGCGTGATTGCGATAAATACGAGGCTGGGCAGACCTTTCATCAGGTAGCCAAGCGCCATCAGGCCATAACCGACAAGATACATGCTGAGGTGCCTTCCGCGCTGCATGAGCCTGTAGCTCAGCACGAAAAACAGAAATACCAGCCACGAAAAGGTGATGTCGATGAGACCATGCAGCGACTCGTAGAACAAAATTCTGCCGTTCGTCAGAAAGAGCAGGGCCACCAGTATGGCTTGATGGCGGCCACGCTCATTTTCCAGCAATTTGAAGATGGAAAAGGTAAAAATGAACATGAAAAAGACCATGGGCAGACGCATAAAGAATTCGTTCTGCCAGCCCGAGAGCTGAAACGATGCCACGATGAACCAGTTATAGAGCGGAGGCTTTTTAAGGTAGATATCGCCGCTAAGGGTGGGGGTCAGGTAATCGCCGCTATGGATCATCTCCTGTGCTACCAGCGCCCTTATGGCCTCGACGGGGATGAGAGGTTGTAGTCCCAGATTGACGAAAAACGCAGGGATACTGAATAGCAGAATCGCGGCCAGAAGCACCATGTTGATAATCACAGCCTAAGCAAGCCTGATAGCATAGGTTTTAAATCATAATGTTTTTGCATGGTATTTGTTAAACCAATCCACAATCGCTATCAGGCCTGTTTCGAGCGGAGTTTCGGGTGTAAAACCTACCACCGATTCAAGCAGTTGGCAATCAGCATGAGTCGAAAAGACATCGCCCTTCTGCATAGGGACCATCTTTCTGATGGCATCTTTGCCGAGGTGTTTTTCCAGTAATTTAATGAAATGCAAAAGATTTACCGGCGAGCCATTTCCGATGTTATAGATGGATGCGGGTGGTGCTGTTAGTGGTGGATGACCGATGAGCCGAAACATGCTTTCGGTGATATCGTATACATAGGTGAAGTCGCGTTCAAGCTGGCCATTGTTGTACACTTCTATCGTCTTACCTTCGGCAATGGCTTTGGCAAACCTGAAGTAAGCCATCTCGGGCCTGCCCCATGGGCCGTAAACCGTGAAGAAGCGCAGGCCGGAGGTGCGGATGCCGTATAGGTGGCTGTAGGCATGCGCCATCAGCTTGTTCGATCGTTTTGTGGCGGCATACAGGCTCACAGGTTGATCCACTTTATCATATTCACGGTTGGGACTCGTATTGTTCGCCCCGTAAACGCTTGAGCTACTAGCATAAATCAGGTGTTGCACAGGGTGGTGCCGGCAGGCCTCAAGAATGTTGAGAAAGCTACAAGGTTATCCTTTAGGTAGGAAAAAGGATTGGAGATGCTGGCCCTGATGCCCGGTTGAGTAGCCAGATGTATGACATGGTCGAAAGCTGAGCTGGCAAAAGGGTGCTTAAGAAAGGCTTTGTCCGTTAAGTCGGCCCGGATGAATTGCATCTGCGGATGCAGCAAAGAGGAGTAGCTCTGATGCTCAAGAAGGAAGTTGTCGTGAATACCAAGTTCGTTTAAACGGCTGATCTACAAACTTGGGTCGTAGTATGGATTGAGGTTGTCAATCCCTGTTACCGCATAGCCTTCTTTTCCCAGGCGCTTCGCCAGTTGAAAACCGATGAAGCCGAACATGCCAGTAAGTAAAATGTGCTGCATCAATAAAAATGTGATCGATTATTCATTGTAAAATTACCCATTTTGTCGTCTTTCTGGCTTGGATTTAAAGTATAAACCAGAGCAAATCCGCAATTGATCCTGCCTTTGCTCCAGGGAGGAAAGCGGCAAGCGGCCATATTTCCTAAATTCTGTTTTACTCAGTCGATCAATACCTTGCCAATGATAAAAATTTCAGTTGTAGTCACGGTCTATAACGAATAGGTTAATGTGCTTCCGTTGTATGCGAAGATTGCCGATGCGCTTCAGGACGAGCCATTTGAAGTGATCTTTGTGAACGACGGCTCCACTGATAACACCATGTCGAATATCCTGTCTATCGCCGATCAGCGTGTCAGGCTCATCGAATTTCGGAAGAATTATGGACAGAGCGCTGCATTGGCAGCCAGCATCAGGTTGGCTGAGGGAGAGTTCATCGTGACTATGGATGGCGATTTGCAGAACGATCCTGCAGATATACCCGCCATGATTGCCGAAGCGCAGGAGGGCGGTTACGATCTTGTTGCAGGCATCAGGGTCAACCGCAAGGATGATTTTTTATCCGAAAAATACCTTCCTACCTCGCCAACCGCATCATCATGCGTTCGACCGGGGTAAAAATCAAGGACAATGGCTGTGCACTTAAGGTATTCAGGGCCGGGCTGATCAAAGGAATCGGTATTTATGGCGAAATGCACCGTTTTATTTCTGTGCTGGCTGCACTCGAAGGTGCCCGCATCACGCAGGTCAATGTAAGGCATCACCCACGCATTCATGGTAGCTCGAAATTTGGACTGTCGTGTACCTTTAAGTTGATCAGCGACCTGTTGCTTCTGCTTTTTCACCGCCGATACCTGCGACTCCCGATGCATTTTTTGGGCAAATGGGGTGGAATCATTTTTGCCATCGGCGCTGTGATCAATTTGTATTTACTGGCCATCAAGCTGATGGGTGAGGATATCGGCGGCAAACCTCTGCTGTTTCTTGGCGTGATGATGGTAATCACCGGATTCCAGCTCATCACCACGGGAATCACTGTCCAACTGCAGATGCGAACTTATTACGAATCGAAGGAAAAATGTCATTATCTGATTAAAAACATTTACTGCGGCGGTGAGAAAGCATAAAAAGAAACTGCTGACATTGCTCAAGTTTGGTCTCTCGACGCTGGGGCTTTATCTTGTCTTCACAAAGATTGAACCCGACGGACTTTTCACTCTTCTCCGAAGCATCCGGTTGGGGCCCATGTCGATTGCAGCCTTCTTTTTTATCCTTTCCAAAGTTCTGGCCTCAGTGCGGCTGCATGACCTTTTCAGCGTTGCCGGCATACCTATCAGTCGGTTCGACAATGGCCGGCTGTATCTTTTGGGGATGTTCTATAATCTCTTTTGCCCGGAGGCATTGGAGGCGATGGGTATAAAATATATCTGCTGAGCAAGCAGAACAAGCTTCCCGCACGTACAATCTTTGCTGCCATTCTGCTCGACCGCCTTTCGGGGGTGTTCATGCTTGCACTGCTTGCCCTCGGATTGTTTCATTGGGTAGGCACCGACACTAACCTTAGCTGGCTTGCACTTGCCGCCATCCCTTTGTTGCTGCTGTTTTTTTTTGGTTTGATCAGGTTCTTTTTCCGGAAGTTTATACCCTCCTTTTTTATTATGAATGTGTATTCGTTAGGGATACAGCTGCTACAGGTATTTTCGGCTTATTTCATTTTGCTGGGGCTTGGCCGGAGCGAACAGGTGCTTTCCTATTTGTTTTTATTTCTGGTTTCCTCCATCGTGACCATCATCCCGATAACCATCGGTGGTGCAGGAGCACGGGAGCTGACCTTTCTCTATGGCGCCCGTTGGTTAATTGCGGATGCTGAGCTTGCCTTGGGACTGAGTTTTACCTTTTATCTGATCACCATGATCGTTTCTTTTACTGGTATTTACTATGTTTTCAAAGGGATAGCTTCGGGCAATGAATCTCTTTCCGACATCAGTCAGGAAGCAGGTTCATCTGGTAAGACAACGGAAAATAACGAAAACCGTTATTAATATGAATTTCAAGGCTTAGGTTCCGATTTTGTCGCAGACAGACACTTATCCGCTTGTTACCATCCATGCGGTATAAGCTACATATATGACCAACAAAATTGCAGCTTCCCAGCGATCGAGCATTTTTCGTCCGGATATGAACATGGCTCCGAACAGCAGTATTGTACCACCCATGAGCAGGTATATGTCGGTATTGAGGGCTGTGTCGTAGTTTACCGGTTTGACAAAAGCGCTGGCAGCGAGTATGAAAAAGATGTTGAATATATTCGAGCCGATCACGTTTCCTACAGCGATATCATTATTGCGTTTTATTGCAGCAACGATGCTGGTGGCCAGCTCGGGCAGCGAAGTGCCGGCAGCTACAATGGTCAATCCAATCATTTTTTCGCTCATGCCCAAACCCGTTGCGATGTTCACGGCGCTGATGACCACCAGCCTGCCACCACCAACCAGACTAGCCAGGCCAATAAGCACAAGCCCTGTAAGAATATAAACAGGCCTATCTTTGTGAGGAACACTTTCTGAATTTTCATGTCTGAGCTGTTTGGCAACATACCAGAGAAAAAATGCAAAAAGTGCAATAAGTATCAGCCCGTCAGGGCGTCCAAGCATCCCTGTTGATCCAAACAGGAACTGATCATTAACCAAAAACCAAAGCACAACGGCAGCCACGAACGACAGAGGAATCTCGTGCCACACGGTCGAAGTTGCAACACGAAGCGGAGTTATTAGACCTGCAACCCCAAGAATAATAAACAGGTTAAAATTATTGCTCCCGATCACATTGCCAAAGACTATCCCATTGTTACCGTTGTACGAGGCAAATGTGTTTACCACCAATTCAGGTGCGGATGTGCCAAACGAAACAATGGTCAGGCCGATGGCTAAGTCCGACACTTTCATTTTTCTCGCTATGGCCGATGCACCGCTGACCAGCCAGTCGGCTCCAAATATCAGCAGAGCAAGGCCTGCTACCATGAAAATAATGTCTGTTGCCACTTCGTGAAAATTTTGCAAAAGTAAATGGCATTACAATCGCTGCCTCAAGTTTTCTGCACTTTTTTTAGAAAAGAACACATTGTTTGTTGCCGTCGAATGATGTGTTCCGAGGTTAATTTCTTTTTACATTTGCAACATTATTGCAACAATATGGAAGTCTTTCAGCTGATGCTGCAGCAAACCCTTATCATCACCACCTTTGTCTTAGGCTTGATGATGGTGATCGAATATGTGAACATTCAGACCCGTGGACTCTGGTCGGAAAAGATTCAGCGGAAGCCTATCATGCAGATTTTGCTTGGCTCGCTCATGGGTGTAATACCGGGATGTCTGGGTTCGTACACTATGGTTTCGCTTTATGTTCACCGCGTGGTGATGTTTCCTGCCATAGTGGCCACGATGATTGCCACTTCGGGCGACGAGGCTTTTCTCATGTTTTCTGTAATCCCGGCTGCTGCCTTGAAGCTCAATATTATTCTTTTCTTTGTGGCGCTTTTGGCGGGCATTTTAATCCACTATACTGTCAGAAACAAGTATATCGGTTTGGGCAGTCATGCCGAGCTGCCCCTTCACAGCCATGTTGAGGAGTGCAATCCTTTGCATCCGCGCTATGCTATCAATAACCTGAAGAGTGTAAGTTTTACGCGTGCCCTCTTGCTTGTCGGAATTCTGGGAGTTTTGTTTATGCTCGTCACGGGCGTTGTTGATGGAGCACATCATCTAAACACGCTCATGGGCGACGCCGGAATGGTACACGACCATGCCCACGATCACGCGCACGACCATAGTCATGGAGGTGAAGCCGACTGGATACGCCTCAGCCTCATTGGGTTATTTGTGATTTTGTTGTTTATTGTCCTTTCGGCACGTGAGCATTTTTTACAGGAGCACCTCTGGCACCACATCATCAAAAAGCATTTCTTCAAGATTTTCGCATGGACCCTCGGCGTGCTGGCATTTATTTATTTTCTGAATCAGTATGTGGACCTGAGGCAGTGGATATCGGAAAATGTCTGGATGGTTTTGTTTATTGCCCTCATGATTGGTATTATTCCTGAGTCGGGGCCGCATTATGTATTTGTCTTGCTTTTTGCACAGGGGGCAGTGCCTTTCAGCATATTGCTTGCCAGCAGCATTGCTCAGGACGGCCATGGTACGCTGCCCTTGCTGGCCGAATCGCCCAGGGGCTTTGTGGCAGTGAAGATTGCCAACCTGATGGTGGCCTTTTTAGCCGGATCAATAGGAATCCTGATGGGATGGTAAAAGGTGGAAGGCCATTCATTGATTCCGGCGTCTGAAGATCCTGTTTTCCGGCCATAGCAATTGTGAGAAAATTCAGATGCCGGTGATCAGACTTACTGTTGATTTTAACTGCAGCGGAATTCAGGTCAGACACTATTCTTTCTGACAATGGCTGCTAGTAGTAAAAGCGCCAGTTGACGCCAAGCACAAAGCGCTGGTCGCGCATGGGATAGCCCGGAGTTGTGTAGTAATAGTGGGTTCCGGTCAGGCTGAACAGGTTGGTTGCCTGAAAAAATAGCCTTGCTCGTTTGAGTTTGAGGGCCACATGGGCATCGAGGTAAGGATAATTTCCTACCTTTTTGCGGTTTTGCAAATGAAATGAGCGCAGGGCCGGCATCCAGGCATCGGCATAAAAGCTTGAGTGGTAGAGGGCTTCGATGCCCACCTGAACAGTAGCTACTTGTTTAATGGCTTCGAAGGTGTAGAGCATCCGCAGACGAGCCAGCAAAGGAGCAACACTTAAAACACTGTCTTTGTCGGCAAACTGCCAGGCAAAGCGGCCGTTGATGTCGAACCTGCCGGGACTGATCTGCAACTTGCCATACATCTGTAGCACATTGGCGGATCCGCTGCTTTGCAGCGGGCGACCACTTAAGCCGAAATAGACTGGTCTGTCAATCAAGCTATACACTACACCAGCCGAAATGCCCCTTATGTGATAACCACCTTCGAAGCGAAGCAGACGGGTATTCAAAAAATCATTTTCCCACCTGAAATGGTTCGAGGCATAGCGCTGCTGAAACCATGAGGGCGACTGATTGGCCAGCAGGAGTGTCCCGAAAAGGTTGCCAAGGTTCCTTTCGGTGGTTCCAAAGAATTGCTTAACAGCGCCTTCGAGGTATAAATCGCCCGCTGCCCAATTGCCGCTTACAAGTTTGAGCTTCCCTTCGATGAACAACGAATTGAGCAGGTTGATGCTGACACCTCCGTATGGATTGATTTGAATATATCTGGCACTTTGAAGCGAATCGCTTTGCAGAATATTCACCAGTTCGATGCCTCCAAATACATGCAGTGGAGGAGGGCTTTGATGTATCCGATAGCCCAGACTGCTCCATTGAAGCCGGTTGATAATGGCCGATTGGTAGGTGCTGTCGTAAGTGCGGCTCGAGTCGAGCACCACATCGTAGGGCTTATAGAAATTTTCGAGTGGCGAGCGCTCTGCATAAACCCATTGATTGCGCAAATACTCAAAACGATGCGTGATGCGGCCAAGTTGAAAACTACGCTTTTTCGGCAGGGTGTCGCCATCATCGTGCAGCACAGGGGGCAGAAGGACAAAATATTGTTCAAAACCAAAGCCCGACATCTTCATCCTGTTCTGCGCATCCTGCAGACGCACATTATATAGCCTCCGATCGGTTTCGATCAGGTTTTCGAAGATGCTGTCGTTGACGATGCCTCCGTTTTCGCAATTGGTCAGCTTGTTATGAAAATACCATGCCGCCGCACCATAACGCAGGTTTTTCGTCTGATGGCGGGCAGTAAAATACGCGTTGTTCTGATCGGCAAGGTGGTTTTTGTAATAGCCGGGCGAGTTAATCAAGCCATAATCCATGCCCACAACCATACGCGGAGCAACGAGCCTGCTGAAGTTGACCCGCAGGTGTTGTTCGCGCTTCGAGCCCATCAGGTAACTTACCTCGGTGAGCGGAGAGAGTGGCTGCATAAACCGGATATCTTCTCCGCTTCGTTGGTAGAGCCTGTAGGCCGATGGGTAAAAGTCATAACCATAATATACTTCCGAACTGAAAAACAAGGGGCGAGCTGGATTTGCGGTGTTGCTCAGTGTAGCCATCCCAAACTCGTCAATGCTCATCCAGTCGAACCGGCTGAAATTGAGCAGGGTGGTGTCGATGGAGTGCACTTTGCCCAGAAAAAGGCTGTCGAAACTCTGGTTAAAGAAAGTAGCCCGTGTGGAATCCACCCTTGGAAGAATAGCCTGAGCATATGCTGCCTGACCTACGACTGAAAGCGCAGGCAGGAGCGCCAGCAAGCTGCCTAAGATACAATGCCTGAAAAAGAATCCGCTTACTAACCTCATGCCGCAAAGGTAGGATTTTAGCTTCAACGCTTCCTGGCGTAGAATGCCATAAAAAAGCCGGGCCAAAAGCCCGGCTTTTTTATTACCGCTTGATAAATTTTCGAACAACTGTTTGTCCGTTGTGCTTTAGCTGAAGCACATAGTTGCCGGAAGGTAAGTTTGCAACATCTATGGTATTGTCGGTGAGCCGGCCCGATGTGATCAGCCTCGAGCTGGAATTGTATATCGCATACTGAAGATTTCCTGACAATACTTCGTTGACCTTAAAAAATATCTGATTGTGAACCGGATTGGGATACATATTGATTTCCATTGGGGTGTTATGTGGTGTGCCGGTAACCGTTTCCCAAACCAGCAAAATTTTGTTCGATATTATCCAAATGGCCGGTTCCCAATCATAGTACTCCACCAGAATGGAAACAGGGTTGGCACTGGCAACGTATTGGGGTGTAAGCCGCTGGCCATAAATAAACGCCCATGCGTCGATTTCCCAGTACTCCTTGACATCCAACGTTGTAAAATTATATTGGTCATATTCGTAACGCTCCCGGCTGTCGTTCAACCAGCCTGCACCGCCCCAGATCTGATATGTTTCACTCAGTAGCATCTGTGCGGTATTGTAAGTACAAACGCCTCTGATATCGTTTTCCCAGCTTTGCCCGTCCCAATTCATCAGGGTAACGGTTAACCACTTAAACTGGCTGAAATCCAGCCATGTAATATCTGTAGCCTTGCTGACCAGTTCCCACTCCTGATTGAAATCGTTCCAGAAGTAATACTTCACAACTTCCCAATCGTTCTGGGCATTGAGCTAGTATTCATCGTGCCAGCTGTTCACCCATTTGCCACCCACAACTTCCCACTCCTGCCCTGTGGTGGCAACAAGCCTGCCCTAATCGTCGTAATGGTTGAGAATTCTGCCCCAGGGGGAACCACTGATCCATATAATAGTCAGCATAAGAGATGCTCAACACCCGGCCGGCGCTGTCGTATTCATAAGACGAGCGGGATGCAAATTGCACAAACCATTGTTCGCCGGTTTCATCCCAAAACTCTGACATACTCAGGTGTTGGTTCTCCATGTGGTCATACCTCCACGTTTCGCGCATCGAGTTAACAAAGTTGCGTCTGTCCTACCAGTACTGCGATACCCACATGGTGTCGCGTTCCTGGGCATCAAAGTAATAAAAGGTCCGGTTTGAGGGCAAAAAGCTGCTTCCGGTAAAGTATTCCTAGGTGCTGTGGTTTGGAAGGTGATCAAAGCCTTCATAGAAATAAGATACACGGTTGATGGTGTCAAACTGACTTTCGAAATATTATAGATTATAGGTCTGTAATAGGCGCGAGAACTCAAGCTGACGCATAATCTTCATCAGGTCGGGTGTTGTGGGGTTGTTGGCTTTGGCCTGCTTCTTCTCAAAAGCTGCCTTCAGTAGATAATAGGCTGAGTGTTTTTGCCTGAGGTCGTTAGCCGTATTTTTTTGACCGTAGCTTGTTGCGGCCAAAAATATGGCCAATACAATAAGGGTAAGTAATCTCTTAATTTTTCTCGTTTGGATGGCGATCTTCTTCCAAAGTTCGTACCAAAATCATGATTAGTCAAGAATTTTCAAAAATTTCATGTAAGATGCCTTACTGCAGCAATGTTCAGCCAATGCAGGCTAAATGCTACCTTTGCACAAATTCTCAGGGCTCCATGACGGAAAACTATACCGACGACAGCATCCAAACCCTTGACTGGAAAGAACATATCCGCCTGAGGCCGGGTATGTATATCGGCAAGCTGGGTGATGGCAACTCGCATGATGATGGCATCTACGTCCTTCTTAAGGAAGTGATCGACAACAGCATCGATGAGTTTATGATGGGGTATGGAAAAACCATCGAAATCAGCATACAGGATACCCTGGTCACGGTGCGCGACTATGGACGAGGCATCCCGCTCGGAAAGGTAATCGACTGTGTGAGCCGCATCAATACTGGCGCAAAATATGGTTCGGGTGCGTTTAAAAAATCTGTGGGACTGAATGGGGTTGGCACAAAGGCTGTTAATGCCCTATCGTCGTGGTTCAGGGCACAAAGTATCCGCGAGGGTCAGACAAAAGTAGTAGAGTACCGGCAGGGAGAATTGTTGAATGATTTTCCTGTTGAAGCAAGCGATGCAAAACCTGGCACCATCATTTCGTTTATTCCAGATGAGGCTGCTTTTGGAAAATTCCGCTACCTGCCAGAATATGTCGAAGAAATGCTCTGGAATTACGCCTTTCTTAATAACGGTCTTGCCCTTCACTTCAATGGTCTGAAGTTTCTGGCAAAGAATGGATTGCTCGACCTGCTGGAACGCAATATGCCGGGTCCGGATAACAAGATTTATCCCATCATCCATATCAAGGAGGACGATTTTGAGTGTGCTTTTACCCACAGCAATAATACTTACAACGAAGAATATTACAGCTTTGTAAACGGTCAGCACACCACACAGGGCGGCACCCACCAGAATGCGTTCCGGGAAGCCCTTGTAAAAACTGTACGCGATTTCTACAAAAAGGATTATGATACGTCAGACATCCGTAACTCGTTGGTGGCTGCAATCAGCATAAAGGTTCAGGAGCCGGTGTTCGAGTCGCAGACCAAAACCAAGCTGGGGTCGGTGTATATGGAGCCAAACGGACGATCGATCCGCAATTTCATAGGCGACATCATTAATAAACATCTGGACAAATACCTTCACATGAACCCCGAAACGGCCGAAGCCCTGCAACGCAAGATTATGCAGAGCGAGAAAGAAAGGCGCGACATGGCCAACATCAAGAAGCTGGCCCGGGAAAGTGTGAAGAAAGTGAGCCTGCACAACAAAAAGCTTCGCGATTGTCGCATTCACTACAATACGAACCACGAGAAGCGGTTGGAAACCACGCTGTTTGTCACCGAGGGCGATTCCGCTTCGGGCAGCATAACCAAAAGCCGAGATGTGCAGACACAAGCTGTCTTCAGCCTTAAAGGCAAGCCCCTCAACTGCTTCGGACTGAGTAAAAAGATTGTGTACGAAAACGAGGAGTTCAACCTCCTTCAGGCAGCCATCAACATTGATGAGACGATGGAAAATCTGCGATACAACAATATTGTGATTGCCACCGATGCCGATGTGGATGGCATGCACATCAGGCTGCTCCTGCTCACCTTTTTCCTGCAGTTTTATCCTGACCTCGTTCGGGCTGGCCACCTTTATATTCTGCAAACACCGCTTTTCAGAGTCCGGAATAAAAAAGAAACCATTTACTGCTACTCCGACGAAGAAAGACTTCAGGCATTGCGGAGGCTGGGTCAAAATGCCGAAATCACAAGATTTAAAGGTCTTGGTGAAATATCGCCCGACGAGTTTCGCTTCTTCATCGGACCCAGCATACGCCTCGACCCGGTTATTTTGCGCCGCGACCTCTCAATACCCGAGATCCTGAATTACTACATGGGGAAGAACACGCCCGACCGGCAACAGTTCATCATCAACAACCTCCGTCTCGAAGAAGACCTTACCGAAGACAAGGTCAGGGTTGGCTGAGGTCGTCGCCTGCAAGCCGGCGCATCGCTTTTCCGAGCATTGCGGTTATGTCGCTGGCTATCATACTTTCCTCACCCTGACATTGTGCAGTCAGATCGCCTGCCAGTCCATGCAGGTAAACACCCAGAAGTGCAGCCTCGAAGCTGTTATATCCCCGGGCCAACAGGCCTGTTATCAACCCGGTAAGCACATCGCCACTGCCCCCGCTTGCCATTCCCGCATTGCCGCTGCTGTTGAAAAAACATTGGCCGTCAGGAAGGCTTATGCAGGTGAAGGCTCCTTTGAGCACAATGAAAAGGCCGTGTTTGAGCGATAGGTTGCGCTGCATCTCAAGCCGCTCAAAGCTGTTTTCCCAGTTACCAGCCAGACGACGGAACTCACCGGGATGTGGTGTGAGGATGCTGTTTTTGGGAAGGAACGCAAGCCAGGTGGGGTTTTCGGCCAGAATGTTGAGCGCATCGGCATCCAACACCAAAGGCACACGTGTCTGCTGAATGAGTAATTTCAATGCCGAAGCAGTTTCAGCCGATGTTCCGAGTCCCGGTCCTATACCGATGGCCTGATATGGACTCAGGTCAGGCAAATTACAAAAGCGGTCTTCCAGTTCGTGGCTGATCATGGCTTCAGGCAGTCGTGCAAGCAGCGCAGTTGCATACATTTCGGGCAGGTGTACATGAAGCAGACCAACACCGCTTCGAAGGCAGGCTTCAGCTGCCAACAGGGCTGCGCCTCCCTTATCCGCCGACCCTGCTATGAGCAAAGCATGACCAAAGTCGCCCTTGTGGGCATGGCGCTGCCTTCCGCGCAACATGGTGCGCAAAAAGCCCGGCTCTGTAAGGTAATAATTGGTTTGGGCCTTTCCTAAGAAGTGTGGATGCAAACCGATAGGTATTACCTCCCATTCACCTACAAAGAACTCATTCTCAGGCATAAGAAAGGCAAGCTTAGGCAACTCTAATGTATAGGTGTAGTCTGCCTGCACAATGGCGCTCTCGCCTTTCGGCATCGGCTTATCGGCAAACAATCCCGAAGGCATATCCACACTTACAACAATCGCACCGCTCTGATTGATATGGGCTACCAGCTCGCTTGCCAGACCTTCAAGCGGTCTGGATAAGCCCGAGCCAAATAGTGCATCAACAACCAGATAGTCGCTGCTGAGCACCGGAAAATGACTTTTGTCAGAGATGTCATTCATCCTTGCACCCAGCTGACTGAGGCGCTGATAGTTGGTTGCAAAATCCTGACTTTCGCCCTTACCCAAACGAAGGATAAAGGTCTCCACCTGAAAGCCATCGCTCAGCATTAGGCGTGCAAGCACCAAACCATCGCCCCCGTTATTTCCGGTCCCACAGAAAATATGCGTCTTTAAATCTGCTCGCAGCCATTCCTTCAGACGTTTATACAAATTGCCGGCAGCCCGTTCCATCAGGTCAACCGAACTTATCGGCTCGTTTGAGATCGTGTAGGCATCGGCTTGCCTGATCAGGTCAGTGCCGAGGATTTTCAGGTTAGACATGAATTGTTCTTCTTTTAAATGCTAAATTTACGGATTACTTTAGACGGGGCTACAATCTCAGATTCAGTTAAGGTCAAATAACTGATTTATGTAAAAGGTTAGTAATAACTAACCACTATGTATTGCCGATTCGTCAGCATGAGGTATTGATTATAAACCCATCATCAGTCTATTTTAATCGGAGCTATTTCAGACGCTATCAGTAATAGCCACGAATGAAATGGGAAAGCTTTGAGATATTGACTTTGCTTTTAATGGATAGCCAACTGTTCCGACAGCTACTCTTTGTTTTTTGTGTCAATAAGGATAGTAACTGGGCCGTCGTTTACAAGCTCAACCTGCATCATAGCACCAAACCGACCGGTGCTAACCATGCAGCCCGAAGTTTCGGCCAACTTTCTGATTAACAATTCGTAAAGAGGGATGGCTTTGTCTGGTTGGGCAACTTTGATATAACTTGGCCGATTGCCTTTTTTTGTGCTTGCATGCAGTGTAAATTGCGAAACAACCAGAAATGCCCCTTCCACCGCCTTTATATCGAGGTTCATCACTCCGGTCTGATCAGGAAAAATGCGTAAACGGGAAAGTTTACCGCAAAGCCAATCCACATCTTCTTCGTTATCAGCTTCTTCTATACCAAGAAGTACGAGCATACCGGTTTGTATGGCTCCGGTAATTTCGTTGCCAACACGCACGCTGGCCTTTGAAACACGCTGAATGACGGCTCTCATATGGGAAAGATTAGGGCATCAAAAGTCGTAATTTTGCTCAAAAATACCGCATGACCCGTTTGAGTGTAAATATCAATAAGGTGGCTACCCTTCGCAATGCCCGTGGAGGCAATGTGCCCGATGTAGTGCAGTTTGCCATTGATTGTCAGAGGTTTGGCGCCGATGGCATTACCGTACATCCAAGGCCCGACCAACGACATATCACTTTTCGTGATGTTGAATTGCTGCGTCCTGTGGTGCATACCGAATTCAATATCGAGGGTAACCCTACGGAGCAATTTATTCAGCTTGTCATCAACAACAAAGCCGATCAGGTGACCCTCGTCCCCGACGATCCGGGCCAACTCACCAGCGACCATGGCTGGGACACCGTAAAGCATAAGTTCTTTTTGAAAGAAGTGATTCACCGCTTCCATGAAGCAGGCATCAGGGTTTCCATCTTTGTTGACCCCAATCCTGAAATGGTTTTTCATGCCCTCGACTCTGGCACCGACAGGGTTGAACTTTATACCGAGTCGTATGCAAGGGTGTTTTCCGCAAATTCTGAGATGGCCATCAGGCCTTTCGTCGAAGCAGCGCTCGAAGCCAATCGTTTAGGAATTGGCCTCCACGCCGGTCATGACCTGAATCTGGACAACGTGGAGTATTTTGCCCGCCACATACCCCAATTGCTTGAAGTTTCCATCGGACATGCATTGATCAGCGAAGCGCTGTATTTCGGCATCGAAAACACGATTCAAATGTATAAGCGCAGGCTCGAACTGGCAGTAGTCGGGCAAAATCGCTGAATAGATGAAGGCAGCAGGCTCAGGGCACGAGGGTTACCCTTGCCGATCTGCCGCTTTTGGGCAATCTGATTACATAAAGTCCTGGTTTTAATGGACTAAGGTTTATTACCCCGGATTCTTTTTCGACTATTACCTGCATCAGAAGTTGTCCGGCTGGGTTGTAGATATCGGCCCGGGTTTCGTCCTTCAGATTTTTTAGCATGAATGCTGCCTTTGCAGGGTTGGGATAAACGCTTAATTGTCCGGGATTAATGGTCTCAAGTCCACCAACAAGCTGTGCGTTCATTCGCAGGATTGGTGCTCCCAATGTTGAAGCCACAGTGTTCAGCACATTTCCATTCAATGAATGATATCCCTCTGTATTGAGACCATCCGCCATCAGGTGCAAGGTGCTTCCGGAATGCAGTGTTAGTGCATATCGCCTGCCGTATTCAAGCCAATGATAATTTTCAAGTGGATAAATCCGGTAATGGCCGGCATCGGCTGCACTGACCTGTAATATAGGGGATTGATATTCAAGAGATTCAATAATGTTGCTATTAGCAGCCAGACGATATATCCTGAATCTGAATGTGGCGTCAGATGTGTAGGTTCCCCAGTTGATTCCGATAGAACTGGCGTTAATTGTTGCAACGCGACTGCCATCGATGTTGAAGATGTGACCAAACTCGCTGTCACCTGCTACCGAAAGCTGTGTGGCGACCGTGCCATAGTCCTGAGCATAGGTGCTGTCGGTGAGTTTTAGCAGGTAGGTTGCCATGTTGTTGGGGCTAGTCAGGTCGATGCCCTGAGCAATTGTACGGTAATCAAGGGCATAGGTGCCTGGTCCGGCTGGAGGGGCAAAGGAGGAGGCAGATGTTAGCGTGGCGGTCTGACCAGGAGCAAGGTTGGTGGCAGCACTCTGCCCAATCACTGTTCCGTTGTATTTAATCTCGAGACTTAGGTTGTTAATGGGTTGTAATCCAATGTTCCTGATCGTGGCCGAAGGTGTGAAGCTGCCGAGATAGAACCAGAACCATGGTGACTGAATGTTGGGAGCGGGGTGTGCCGAAACAATTTGCACTTCGTGGGGTGCAATGGGTTGGTAAGCCAGTTGCAGCTGATCGATTTCCCACAGACCTATTGAAGTTGATGTTTCTTCAAATTCGAAACGCAGTGTGACCGATGTTGCAGATGCTCCAATGGAAACAGGCAGTTCCATATCGGTAAACCCTCCTGAACCTCCGGTGCCTGTGCTGTAGGCAGCCAGAAGTTCCCAAACAGGCAGACTTTGGGTTTCCTTGAACACATAAACCCTGGCAACGGCACCTGTGCCATTGATGTTGAGGCGATGGCTGAAACTCAGTTTCAGGTTTCCAATTAAGCCATTGGTGAGCACCATGGGGCTAGATAGCCAGGCATGTACAGGGTTGCCCTGAGCAAGGCCCGAACCAGCCATTGCGGCAGAGCCATCAAATGCCCAGCGGTTAAATTGGGTGTTTTGGGTTTGATTTTTCCAACCTTCAGGCTGTGTTGTATTGTTGAATTGTTCACCAAGGGGAAGTTGCTGCACTGCAGCCAGCTGCATAGCTACCTGAATCTGGGTGGGTGCATTCACACTTACCTGACCGAAAGCCTGGCGAAACATGTCCTTGCTGGCAAACCAAAGGTGATTGCCTTCGGGGAGTATAAACAAAGCTACTCCCTGCGCATTGGTCGTGACGCTGCCAGCAGGTGTCTCCAGCAAAACATCTTGTACCGGCTGACCCTGGTACGTGACCATAAAACTGACTTCGTGGGTTGCCGTACTGCCAATGGTAAACGACTGCTCCGGGGCGAATTCCGAACCCATGAAACCTGCATCCACCGCTTGCACCGCCCAGTAATAAGTTCCATCCGGCAAATTTTTCAACTTACCGCTTAAGGCATTGCCCTGATTGCCATTTCGTGGTATTGTAAGCTTTCCATTTGGCTAGGCATGTGCTGCAATCACATCGTTTCCTCCCGGTACGGCACCCACCCTCAGGTTGTAAGTAAGCGAAGCCTGAGCCGTTTGTGCATCAGTGGAGGCAAGCCAGCTAAATAGAACATCGTTGTTGCTGCTAATTACTGTCTGCAGACCTGAAGGTGCAGAAGGAGAAGTGTTGACTACAGAAGTGTTGTTTATATAAATCCTTGTCATATAATTACTTGGATTGAAATAACCGACAAGAAGCAGCTCAAGTTTTCCATCATTGTTCATGTCGCCCCATTGGACCATCGAACGCCTCAGGGCAGGAAAAACAGCCTGGGTGACCTCGGTAAAAAGGCCATTTCATTGATTACTAAAGAGTTTGGTGATTCGTGTTGCGCCGGTTGAGACATTGGATCCTGTAATGGCTAAGTCGGATAAGCCATCGTTATTATAATCGCCAAAAGCTGCCCATCCCTGGTAAACACCGGTGAACGGATTCGTAATCAGTTGAAAATTACCGCCCCTAGGTTTCTGTATAGGCTGGTATGCAAAACATCGGTGTTGTTGCCGCCTTGAACAACCACATCGGGCAGGCCATCGCTATCCACGTCGGTTACGTCGATTGCAGGGTATCGGGCAGGCTCAAAACAAAAGGCAAGCACGAAGCTGCCATTGCCCTCGTTCAGGTAAAGCCTTGATATATAGTTGCTAGTGCCGAGTCGACCACAAAGCAAGATGTCGTTCGTTCCGTCCAGATTCATGTCGGCGATAAAGACAGCTGACTGCGTAAGTTGCGGTAGGCCGGCTGTCTGAGCGGTGAAAGTGTTGTCGCCATTGTTGAGATAAATTGCAGTAAATGCCGTACCATCCGAAGCCGTCCCCGAAGCAACCAATTCGAGAAGACCATCGTTGTTGAGGTCACGCCAGGCCAGCGCAGGTGAGAGCAATGGGGCCAGTTCGGCCTGAATATCTGTGAAGGTTCCGTTGCCGTTGTTTTGGTATAACCTCGAGTCGTAGGTGCTGCCCCCTGCATTTCCGGCTACTGCCAGGTCAGGATAACCATCGTTGTTGAAATCCCCCCATGCAGCTGTACTGGCACCCAGAGGAACAACAGATGTGGCAACTTCGGTAAAGGTGCCATTGCCGTTATTGCGGTAAAGATAGGAGGATGGGGCTGATGTGCTTGAGCCCTGACTTCGCCAGCCAGTTAAATAAAAATCCATGTAACCATCCCGGTTGTAGTCGGCCCATACGGCTGCCCTCAGATAAATATTTGTAAAATTTTGAGGGAGCAGAGTGAAAGGCTCCTGTGCAAAATGGCAGAAGGGAATGGCCAGAACAATGGCTAACGTGGTTATGACTTTCATATTCAATAATTTAAGCGTGTTATTCAGGCAAACTTAAAGTCTTCTGCAAAAGGGTCTCAGGCAAATCTATTACTTAAATTGCTTGAATATTACAACTCAATATGCAAAATTTAATCCCTGAAAAAAAGTTTTCTGCTTATGGTGTATTATAAAAACCAGCGAATTTCTGTAAATCAAAAATCTCTCCTGTTAGCCTTAAAGGCAGCAACACCCAGCATCGTCCATCCGGCAATAATGAACATTCCGCCCAATGGCGTCACAGGCCATATCCAATTGATTATCAAACCTGTAATGCTTCGTGTCGATAATAAATACAGAGAGCCTGAAAAGCAAACGATTCCCGTCCACAACAAATGAAAGGACCAACTGGCCAACCGGTGGGGCAACTTCTCCCACAGGCTTCCCAGGACAAGTAAAACTACGGCATGTACCATCTGATACCGAACCGCTGTTTCGAAATTGGCCAGATCCTTTGCTTCAAGCTGAATCTTGAGTGTGTGTGCCCCAAAAGCTCCTGCTGCAACAGCCAAAGCGCCCAACAGAGCAGCCGTAGCAATAATCTTGTACTGTTTCATGGATCCGGTTTCTTTTCTAAAGAAACGCTAATTTTACGCAAAATTTCGAAAAATGAACATTTCTGTCGAGATAAGTTACTATCCGCTTCAGGAGGAGTTTGTCCCGCACATCAGAGATTTCATAGACAGGTTGAATAATTATGCTTCTCTGCATTGCATCACCAATGGCATGAGTACTCAAGTGTTTGGCGACTTTGATAATGTAATGGATGCAATCTCCAATGAAATAAAAAAGTCATTCGAATTGCCGCATTCTGTTTTCGTGCTCAAGATTATCAATAAAGACCTGAATATCGTTGATGGAAGTCTTTGACATCTGGCAAACTTTCGCACATAATGTTTTGCAAAGCAGTATCCTAGAGCTTGTTGCTGTTCTTTTCGGTTTGCTGAGTGTTTATTACAGCATGAAGATCAACATCCTTGTTTTTCCTACCGGCATCATCAGTGTGCTGATTTATGTTTACATCACATGGACTGTAGGTCTTTATGCGGATATGTTTATCAATTGGATTTACTTTGTGATGAGTGTTTATGGGTGGTACAAATGGCTGAGGCCCTCAGCTGGAAAGCCACAACTGCCCGTGACCCGGAGTTCTAATAGGCTGAGGCTTACTGCGCTAATCACCACAGCAGCTTCTTTTTTCATAATGCAGTCTGTTTTGCGTAGTTTCACCGATAGCACTGTTCCAACCATTGATGCTTTCACGACAGCTGTCTTCATTACTGGCATGTGGCTGATGGCGCTCAAAAAGGTGGAGAACTGGATATACTGGATTGTGGGAGATGTGGTTTCGGTCCCGTTATATTTTCATAAAGAACTGATATTCACCAGTTTACAGTTTTCAATATTTCTGATTCTTGCCATTATGGGTTTATTGCGATGGCGAAAGGAGGCTCTTCATGCTTAAGGTTGCCATTACTGGTCCGGAATCAACGGGCAAATCATGGTTGGCATCCAAGCTGGCTGTATATTATGGCTGCCTTTGGGTGCCTGAGTTTGCCCGTACCTACCTTCAGAACCTTCGCCGTAAATATACCATGAACGATGTTGAATACATTGCACAGCGGCAGGATCAGCTGATCCGTAATGCTATGGCCAAAGAATCGCCGGTATTGTTTGCCGATACCGAAATGCTGGTTTGCAAAATCTGGAGTGAGTTTGTCTTTAAGCAATGCCCAGAAAGTATTGTTCAATTGACAGATAAACAAGAATTTGACTTATACCTCCTCTGCGATATCGATCTGCCATGGCAGCCCGATCCACTGCGGGAACATCCTGATAAAAGACAGGAATTGTCGGAGCTATACAAAAATGAACTTGAAGTTCGGAACTGGCCTTATGCTTTGATCAGTGGTTCGGGCGACCAACGTCAGCAAAATGCCATTCAACAAGTAAACAAGGTGCTGGGAGTAAAGGAATGAGCAACCCACCATTGCACATATTGTACCTTCCGCGATGGTATCCCAACCGATACGATCCGATGCCCGGATTATTCATACGTCGTCATGCCGAAGCAGCCTCAGTCCATTGCCTCATCTCGGTTGTGTATGTACATGCCACAATTGACAAGATCAGGGGAGTTGAAGTGGTAAAAACCAGTGAACCCAGACTGCTTACAGTTCATCTTTACTATTCCCAATCGCAGAATAAACTGCTCAACATTTGGCGGTTTTTCAAGGCAAATATTTTAGGGTTCAAAGTAGTACGTCAGGAAATTGGTTTGCCCGACATCACCCATGTACATGTACTCACTCGACTGGCCGTTGTTGCATGGTGGTTCCGGATGAGGTTTGGTATTCCATACTTGGTCACCGAGCACTGGTCGCGCTACATCAGCAGTCGCAATGAATTCAAGGGATTTGCCCGCAAATGGCTGACACGTTTTCTTGTGCGTCAGGCCTCTATGGTCACAACGGTTACCCGCAATTTGGCCGATGCCATGCTTGCACATGGCCTCCGGAACAGCCATTATCGCATTTTACCCAACGTTGTCGATACAGCGCTTTTTAAGCCGACCGATCCGAAAAAGAGTAATCCGAAGCGCATTATTCACATCAGTTGCTTCGAAGACCGCTCCAAAAACATCTCCGGATTGCTGAGGGCATTGCAGATGTTGAGCCAGAATCGATCTGATTTTGTGTCTATTATGGTTGGTGATGGGATGGATTTTACTGCCCTGACTACTTACGCGGATTCATTGGGTCTGAAGCCGTTTGTAAAGTTTACCGGTCTGCTGGAGGGTGAAACGCTTGCTGCCACATTATCGTCGGGCGTTTTTCTGGTGTTGTTCAGCAACTACGAAAACCTGCCGGTGGTTATTCCAGAAGCAATGGCATGTGGGTTGCCTGTTGTGGCTACAGATGTGGGCGGCATAGCCGAAGTTGTGAATAAGCAGAACGGCATTTTGGTTGAGACAGGAAATGAAACAAAACTTACTGAGGCTTTAAACTGGATGCTTGATCATGTGGATCAGTTCAATCCAGAAGCCATTCGCAAAACAGTTATTGACCTCAATAGTTGTCAAGCGGTTGGAATATTGCTAAATAATTGGTATTCAGAAATTAAGAAGGATGTCAGGCCCGCATCTCCTGATCAAACCGGAACGTAAGCATTGGAAGCTCTAAGGCGAAAAAATCGTTTTTTCCAACCTTTCCCGGAAATAAATAGTCGAGCCAGGAGCGCTTATTGGCAATAAACGATGCCATGCTGATGTCGTGCGCGGCACAATAGGTTTTCAGGTCGTCGCGTGCATTTCTGGCGGGTGTCAGAGCAAACTTGACCTTGCCAAGATCGGCTTCCTTGATGAATTGCTGCCTCAGGCTCTCCATGCGTAATACGGGTTCCTGTTTGCGGATATCCCATTGGAGATGAACCACATGCAATTCGGGGTCGAAAGGTTCAAGCAGCTCAAGTATGAGCTCGATGGCTGCCTCATCATTTTTATTCAGGCTTGTGGCATACAACACTTTGTTGTTTTCGCGATAGTTATAGCTCTCGGGGATGATAAGCAAGGGAATGCCAATTTTCTCCATAATTCTCCGTGCCATGCTGCCTTCAAGAAATCCTTTCCTGCCCTTTCCTCTTGTCCCCATCAGAATGAGGTCTGCCCTGAGCTCACCGGCCAGTTCGGAAAGTATTGATTCAGGATCACCACCTTTTGTTATAGTTTCCACTTCAATATTTACCGATCCAGCATCATTGATCAGCTTGTTGAGCAGTGTCTTTTTTTCATCCATCTGACTGAGCGATTGCGCTTCAAGTTCTGCCATGAGCTCCCTGTTTAGGTAAGCTTCCGATTCCATGAAGCCGGGTGTTCCCGCATCTCCAACAAGAACATGGTCGGTGAAGGCATTGAAAAGTATGGCTTTACCACCTGTAGCTCTCAATAAATGAATTGCATATGGTAACAGGTTGTTGTTATACTCGCTGAAGTCGGTGGCGATGATGATGTTCATGATATGATTGCATTAATAATGCGAAGTTACAATTTCATGTACGCAAGGTCAAGTGACTGGATAATAAGCGCTAAGGATTTATTATTGAAACAAAGGGAGCTGTTAACTACTTTGACAAAATCGAATTGTAACTATCAAACGGCAATGCCTCTCTGTTTCCTGATGCTTTCGTAAGCTTCGGCCACCTTCTTGAACTTCTCTTCTGCGCCTTTCCTGACGTCTTCTCCAAGGTGAGCCACACGATCCGGATGGTATTTCAATGCTGCCTGCCGGTAGGCTTTCTTTACTTTTTCGTCAGTGGCATCAGGGCTGATCTCGAGTATGTTGTAAGGATTATAGAGCTTCTTTGTAAACATCGATAGTATTGCATTAAATTCTGCATCAGGCACTCCCATGTGGAAGGCAATGCTTTTAAGTGCCGAGGTCTCGGTCATGGTCAATTCACCATCGGCAGTGCTTAAACCAAATAAATAATGCATCAGCTGCTGCTTCGCGGCAGTGTCCATCATCATTCCAACCTGATTGGATACCGCTTTTAGGTCAATCTCTTTCTTGAGCAGGTCGCGGAGCACGATCAGCAGCTCGCCGGCTTCTTGTTGTCCAAACTGATTGATCAGGAATGACTTAACATTATTGAGTTCAGTCTTCTTTATTGAGTTATCCGCTTTCATAATGGCAGCGGTAAGCACCATCAGGCTTAGCTTGAAGTCCCCGGGACGCGTAACTGGCTCTTCCTGTGCAGTTTGGGTATTGTCGGCCATACTCCCGAGGGCAAATCCCAGCAATGCGCCAATGGGGCCACCCAATGCCCATCCCAGCCCACCGCCCACCCAACGGCTATAGCGAAAGCCTGAAAGGCGGGTTTGCCTTTGCTTTCTTTGCTGATTAGGTCGCACGAATAGGAGATATACTGCTATGATAATCAATATAATAGAGAGTAGAGATGGCATGATGTTGTTTTTGGCAAAAGTAACAATTGCTGGCCGGTTTATGTTAAAAGGGCAATTCTCAACCAATCGCTTTTCAAATAGTTAAAAAAACTGCCGGTTCATGAGGCATGTTCCGGCAGTCCTATTTATTGTAAGTGGCTGTTATTGAATGTTTTCGGATAATGGCAGTCCGTATTCTTCCACCATGCGGATGTTCATATCCTCGAGCCTGTGCAATATTGGGTTGTAGATTCCAGGCAGAACAGGAATGTGTACTCCAGTTTCGGTGATTTCGCCATTGAGGATCATTTCTACGCCAATGGCAGCTGGCAGGGCAACGGTTCGGGCTACTGCAGTATCGGTGGCCAGTGTGCCAAAATCGAGCATGGACGATTTGATAATCTCCTCATTTCCTTCAGGATATGAGGCTTTGAAAATGTGTTGCATCACCACCATGTCCCGCTCATCGGGTTTCAGTTCCATCTTCTCGATCATGAGGTCGGAGGTGATTTCGAAAGGGCTGGTTTTTTCGCGGTTCATGGCTTTGTCGTCGAACAGGCCAAGCCAAGCGATGGCTTCGAGGGCATGGGCATCTTCTACAATACCCAAATGCTGTGCTGCTTTCGCCCTGATGTTGTGAGCATTTGCGGCTCCGATCAGCAAGGCTACCATTCCGGCATAAGTCATTCCCGAAAAATCATACTCGTCTGAATTGATGAGCCTAAGTGCCTTGATGGCGTCGATGCTTTCGCACCAACCCGGATGTCTGAAAGTTCCCCTGAACATGGTCTGTGTTTCGGGAATGCCATAAAGTTCGATATAGGGCAGCGAGTCGCGGTTAGGGTAAATTTCGAGCGGTCCAACCTCAGGGAAGCTCACCATGAACGGATTCTTGAAAAGGTCGCGTGTGGGAATCTCGATCAGCTTTGAATGTCGCAGGTATTTTCCATCGTTGTTGCCTGCCATGACCACGCCCTTCGGACTCCAGCTGAATTTATACCTGAAAGGGTTGTTGGCTGCTTCGGGCGCTGGCAATGCACCACAAATCGAGTAAAATTCATCAATCTTTCCGCCTTTTGCATGCACATGGTCGATGATGCGCATGGCCGACATATGGTCGATACCGGGATCGAGCCCAAGCTCATTGAGTATAATGATGCCCGCCTCACGGCATTGCCCGTCAAGGGCTTTCATCTCGGGCTTTACGTAACTTGTTGTCACCATATTTCGCCTGTGGGCAATACATTGTTTAGCAACACTGATGTGATGAATCCACGGCAAAAGACTCACGGTGAGGTCGTGTGAAGCCACCATTGAGGACAGTCCGTTTTCATCTTCAATCACCCACGATATAGCTGTTCCGTTCGGATGACCACCAATCATTGCTTCGGCTTTCGATTTGGTGCGGGTTGCCACTGTTACCTCAAATCCTTTCTCGAGCAGGTATGTCACAATTGGTTTGACCACCATGCCGGCACCAAGAATGAGAACTTTTTTCATAAAATGCTTTTTGCTGTGTTTATATTCTATTGAAATTCAGGTGTTTTTGCGAATGTGTTCTTCGATATAGGTATATTCGGGCGTAAGTCTACCCCGATGAAGAATCAGCGCCTTGCGGATGGCTGAGGGCAAGTTTAACGCTTCAAGCGGCTGGCTGAAATCGGTTCGTGCAACGGCGGGGATATAGGGAAGCAGGGCATCGCCAAAGCTTACAGATGCTTCTCGCGGAAGCTCGCTTGGCAGGATATCCACAGCCATCACAAGCAGGCCATCGCCTTCAAACCCCATGGAATAATTATAGGTAAAAGGATTGTAAACGAACACGGGATCATCGATTGGTGTACCTTTATGTGTGCATTCCACCGAGCCATCGGGGTCGCAGGTAATGTCGCCGATCACCTGAAGTTTTTGCTCGCCTTGCCGGAAAAGCTTTTCAAGAAAGTCTTTGGTCACAATGCGCGGATATCTTGCATCCCAATACATGCAATTGAGCAAAAGACTAAGATTGGGAACATATTGCTCAAAGTCATTTTCGTAGAGGTGCGGGTTTCGGTAATAGTGTTGCAAATCAAAAGGAACTAAAATGTCCTTGGGCTTCGAGAGGTCATGCTCCCTGAATACCACTTTAACAACCACATTTCTTGGTAGATCAGCCGGATTAGTTTCCAGCAGCTGTGCGGGCGAGAGTTCGATGCCCGGCAGCAGGTTGAGAATTTCTTGGGCTCCCTTGGCCACATTGCCATCGCCGGTGATGCCGATGACCATTGGGGCAAGCGTTTGGGGCAATCCATACCTTGCAATATCCAGCCCGCATCGCGAAACATCGGCCCTGGCCTCGGCCAGCGAGTGATAGTGGTGGGTTTGTTTTAACGCAGCAAAAGGTGAATCAATCCCTTTTGCTTTCAATCGTTGACCAAACGACCAGAGACTGTTGATGGCCCCGGCCAGGCCTGCAAAGCGCCCGAAAAAGATCAGTCGTTTACCTTCTTCGTTTTCAATCTTTTCGTAGTCAATCAGGTTGCATCCCTTTTCCATCATGGCTTTCAGCATAGGCATATTATAGGGCTGTCCTTTAACTACATGCGAAAAGAACAAATAAGTCTTGCCCGGCTCAAAGTGATGTACAGGTATTTCCTTTACGCCAATTATCACATCTGCTTCATGCAAATTAACGGCAACCTTAGCGCCGGAAATGCGGTATTCATCATCCGAAAAAATGCGCTTATCCGAATGCTCAACAACCACATTCAGGCCAAGTTCGACAAGTTTTTTAACGTGAGCCGGGGTGATTGCAGCACGGCGTTCCATCAGATATTTGTCTTCATGTCTGATGCCGATGGTCTTGGTCATATTTTTTATTATTTCGGAGCTTGTTTGAGCGAACGAAATTCCTTAATTTTTTCCAACCTGCCAGCCACTGAAGATGCTATTCAGAACCTCGGGTGTTAATTTAGAAACCGTTTAAATAATTCATGGCTAAAGCCTTCAATCGATTGCATTTTTGCATCTGCACTCTGTGGCTGGTCAGGCTGGCGTGAATCATCCAATTTGTTATCTTTGCATTTCTTTGAAAAAGGGAGAATAATCTTTATAAACTTTTGAATATCAACATAATCTAAACGATTAACAATGGCAAAATCCAAGTATGTTTACTTCTTCGGCGATCGCAAAGCCGACGGAGATGCCTCGATGAAAAACCTTTTAGGTGGCAAAGGCGCTAACCTGGCCGAAATGAACCTTATTGGCATGCCTGTGCCTCCCGGGTTCACCATCACCACCGAAGTATGTACCCTATACAATCAGAAAGGCCGAGACCATGTGGTAGGCCTGATCAGGGAGCAAGTAGAAGAGGCCATGCGCAAAGTGGAAAAAGTTATGGGAACCAGTTTTGCTGATCCCAACAACCCCTGCCTGATGTCGGTTCGCTCAGGTTCGCGAGCTTCCATGCCTGGCATGATGGATACCGTGCTCAACCTTGGATTGAATGACTTGGCAGTGGAAGGGCTGGCACGTAAAACCGGCAATGAGCGTTTTGCCTGGGATTCCTATCGCCGCTTTGTTCAGATGTTTGGCGATGTAGTGCTTGGCATGAAACCCAAATCAAAAGAAGATCATGATCCTTTTGAGGAAATCATCGATCACATGAAGGAAGAAAAAGGCGTGAGACTCGATACCGAGCTCACCACCGAAGACCTCAAGGAACTGGTGCATCGCTTTAAAGCTGCCGTAAAAGAAGTAACCGGAAAAGATTTCCCTGCCGACCCGTGGGAGCAACTCTGGGGTGCGATCATGGCTGTTTTCAACAGCTGGATGAACGAGCGTGCCATCTATTACCGTCAGCTCAATAATATCCCCGAAGAATGGGGAACAGCCGTCAACGTTCAGGCCATGGTCTTCGGAAACATGGGTGATAATTCAGGCACAGGCGTTGCTTTCACCCGTGATTCATCCACCGGCGAAGACATCTTCAATGGCGAATACCTTATCAATGCCCAGGGCGAAGACGTTGTAGCCGGCATTCGTACCCCACAGGAAATCACCCTCGAAGGTTCGTATCGTTGGGCTGCATTGCAGAACATAAGCGAGGAGGAGCGCAGGGAAAAATACCCCTCGCTCGAAGAAGTAATGCCCGAGGTTTACCGCGAACTGGATGAACTGCAGCAGAAGCTCGAAAACCATTACCGCGACATGCAGGACCTTGAGTTCACCATTCAGGAGGGCAAGCTGTGGATTCTGCAAACCCGCAACGGCAAACGTACAGGCGCTTCGATGGTGCGTATAGCAATGGAAATGCTCGAGCAGGGCATGATTAGCAAGAACGAAGCCCTTCTGCGCGTTGAACCCAACCGCCTCGACGAGCTGCTCCATCCCGTGTTCGACAAGGCAGCTCTAGCAAAAGCTAAAGTATTGGCGAAAGGTCTGCCGGCTTCACCCGGTGCGGCCACCGGACAGATTGTCTTCCATGCTGACGAGGCTGAAGCCTGGGCAGCACAAGGTAAGAAAGTTGTGCTCGTGCGCATCGAAACCTCGCCCGAAGACCTCAAGGGTATGAATGTTGCTCAAGGCATCCTCACCGCACGCGGCGGTATGACCAGCCATGCAGCTGTTGTGGCTCGTGGCATGGGTAAGTGCTGCGTTTCGGGTGCCGGAACCATAAAGATCGATTACAAGAACCGCACGGTTACCATGAGCGATATCACATTCAACGAAGGTGATTTCATATCGTTAAATGGTTCAACAGGAGAAGTTTACGAAGGACGCATCGAGACAAGAGAACCAGAACTCAGCGGCGATTTTGGCAAGCTCATGGAGCTGGCCGACAAAAAGTCGAGGATGTATGTGCGCACCAACGCCGATACTCCCCACGATGCACGTGTTGCACGTAGCTTTGGGGCCAAAGGGATAGGGTTGTGCCGTACCGAGCACATGTTTTTTGGTGGCAACAAGATTGTTGCCATGCGCGAAATGATTCTGGCTTCGGACGAGGCTGGACGCCGAAAAGCCCTGGAAAAGCTTCTCCCCATTCAGCGCGAAGACTTCGAAGGAATCTTCGAGGCCATGGAAGGACTTCCCGTTACGGTGCGCCTGCTCGACCCGCCGCTTCATGAGTTTGTTCCTCATGATGATAAAGGCCAGAAAGAAATGGCAATGGTGATGGGTGTGTCTGTGGATGAAATTAAACACAAGGTAGAAGAGCTACATGAGTTCAACCCCATGCTGGGTCACCGCGGATGCCGCCTTGGAAACACCTATCCAGAGATCACCGAAATGCAGTCGAGGGCAATTATCGAAGCAGCACTCAACTTGAAGGCCCGTGGCATCAAAACCCTTCCTGAGATTATGATCCCGCTCACAGGTACGCTGGCCGAAATGCGCATGCAGGAAAAAATCGTCCGCGAAACTGCCAAAGCTGTATTCGCAGAGCGCAACGACAGCATTGAGTACCTTGTCGGAACTATGATCGAGGTTCCACGTGCAGCGGTTACCGCCGACGAGATTGCCCAATCTGCCGAGTTCTTCAGCTTTGGTACCAACGACCTGACTCAGATGACCTTTGGTTATTCGCGCGACGATGCCGGAAAGTTCCTGGAGGTATATAAGAAGCTGGGAATCCTGAAGCACGATCCTTTTGAAGTGCTCGACCGTGATGGCGTGGGCAAATTGGTGAAAATGTCGGTCAAGAAAGGCCGGAAAACCCGCCCCGACATCAAGCTAGGCATCTGCGGCGAACATGGCGGCGAACCAAGCTCAGTGGCCTTCTGCCACGAAGCCGGTCTCAACTATGTGAGTTGCTCACCTTTCCGTGTTCCCATCGCTCGTTTGGCCGCAGCACAGGCTGCAGTGTCCGAGAAAATGGCAGAGAAAGCCAAAAAGGATGGCAAGAGCAAAAAGGAAAAGAAAGACAAGAAAAAGGCCAAATAGGCTTTCTTTTCAATAAAGTTCATCAATAGTTAACAAGCGTGCAGCTCACCGGCTGCACGTTTTTTTTCTGCAGTGTTGATTTGCAGCGGAATACAGTTTCAAACAGGCAAACATAGTTGAAAACAATTTCCATAAAATTTCCGCAATCGTTTTAAATGGCATCCTTTTTTTAATTTTGCAGCCAATCAAAAAAACAGTCGCTCACCAAACGCGTAAAACATGCATTTCGACGAACCAAAACTCAGGGCTGATCTTGCCGGCTATGGCATTCAGAAAGTTGGCAGGATCTACTACAATGTTGACTATGAAACCCTCTACGAGCACGAAACCAACCCGGATTTACAAGGCTACGAAAAGGGCATTGTTACAAATTCCGGAGCTGTTGCAGTGGACACAGGTATCTTCACCGGTCGCTCCCCAAAGGACAAATACATTGTTTACGATGATGTTTCGAAAGACACCGTTTGGTGGTCAACTCAGGGGAAAAACGACAACCGCCCACTGGACCCCGAAAAATGGAGTTACCTGAAATCCATCTCCGCCGCACAATTCGAGGGAAAGGATGTTTATGTGATGGATACTTATGCAGGTGCCAATCCTGATAGCAGACTCTGCGTGCGCTTTGTCATGGAAGTAGCATGGCAGGCTCATTTTGTCAAAAATATGTTCATCCGCCCTACCGAGGAAGATCTTAAAACATATAAGCCTGATTTTGTTGTTCTTACTGCCAGTAAGACAACCAACCCACATTGGAAGGAAATGGGCATGAACAGCGAAAACTTTGTTGTTTTTAACCTTACTGAGCATATGCAGCTCATCGGTGGTACCTGGTATGGTGGCGAGATGAAGAAGGGTATTTTTACCATGATGAACTACTACCTGCCGCTTAAGGGTATTGCCTCGATGCACTGTTCAGCAAATATGGGCGAGGATGGCGATGTAGCTATCTTTTTCGGGCTTTCGGGAACCGGAAAAACAACGCTTTCCACCGATCCCAAGCGCTGGCTCATCGGCGATGATGAGCATGGCTGGGACGACGATGGAGTGATCAATCTTGAAGGTGGATGCTATGCCAAGTGCATCAATCTTAGCGAAGAAAACGAACCCGATATTTACCATGCCATCCGCCGTGATGCCCTGCTCGAAAACGTGGTTGTGCGCCCCGATGGAAGTATTGACTATGATAACCGTTCGAAAACCGAAAATACCCGTGTTTCCTATCCTATTTATCATATCGACCGGATTGTCAAGCCCGTTTCAAAAGGTGGGCATGCCACCAAGGTTATATTCCTCACTGCAGATGCCTTTGGTGTATTGCCCCCTGTGGCCATTCTCAACAGCGAGCAAACCAAATACCACTTCCTTTCGGGATTTACTGCCAAACTGGCCGGAACTGAAAGAGGTGTTACCGAACCACAGCCTACATTCTCTGCCTGTTTTGGCAACGCCTTCCTTGCACTGCATCCCACCAAGTATGCCATCGAGCTTGTGAAGCGCATCGAAGCCTCCGGCGCAAAGGCTTATATGGTCAATACCGGATGGAATGGCACTGGTAAACGCATCCCTTTAAAGGTTACCCGCGCCATTATCGATGCCATCCTCGACGGCAGCATCGAAAATGCCCCCACACGCATCACACCACGCTTCAAACTTACTGTACCTACCGAGCTCTCCGGCATTGACTCCAGTATCCTGTTCACGAAAAACACATACGCCGATCCTGCTGAGTTCGATCGCAGAGCCGATGCATTGGCCAAGCAATTCATTGCCAACTTCGAAAAATACACCGACACCGAAGAAGGCCGCAGGCTTGTAGAAGCTGGCCCTCGACCATAATTGTTTCTTAATCAACATGCTATATTACCGGAATGCAGGTTCCGGCATTTTTTTTCTTAAAATTACATATTTAGATCGCTTCAGCCGCGTTCATTGAATTATCTATTTTTGGCTTAATATTTCAAGCAACATTGCAACCTAAATCAATGCCCTTTCATCTAAAAACGCAGACGGGGAGAAAGGGCTTGTTTGACCGGATGAATGGACGAAAAGCAACTGATCAAAGACTGCCTTAAGGGAGACGCAAAAGCGCAGAAGCGATTTTACGACACCTTCGCTCCTCGGATGTACGGGGTTTGCCTGAGATATGCCAACGATGCGGATACCGCAAAAGATTATCTGCAGGAAGCATTCATCAGGGTGTTCAACCATCTGGGGCAATACAGATTCGAAGGGTCTCTGGAGGGTTGGATCAGGCGTGTAGTTGTTAATACAGCTTTGGAAAAGCTCAGAAAGAACGATGTGTTGAAAAATAGTGCAGATCTGGAAGTGGTGAGAGGAATGACAAATCATCAAACAACACCTGTCGATCAGATTTCCGAAATGGAACTGGTCAAACTAATTCAGTCAATGCCAAAAGGGTTTCGCACAGTTTTTAACTTATTCGCCATCGAGGGATACAGTCATCTGGAAATTAGTAATATGCTCAACATCAGCGAGGGTACTTCCAAGTCGCAATACGCCAGAGCAAGGCAATGGCTGATGTTCAGGCTGGGCAGAAATGAAATGGGAGATGAGTAAAAAGGAAGATCAAATTGTAGGCTTTTTTAAAGAAAAGCTGCAAAATTGGGCGCCCGAACCACCCCAAGGGGTTTGGGAAGCAGCGCAAGCTGTACAGAAACGCAGGCGCAGGATGTTTATTTATCGTGTCTCGGCTGCAGCAGCTGTCTTGCTTCTACTATTAAGCGTTCCATTTGCTTTTTATCGTTATAAATCATCCGACTTGCCTGAACAAATACCGGCGAATGCCATGCTTGCACCTGCTCAAGATGTTCAGCCCACACCCGTATCACCATCCGTTGAAATTGTTCTTACCACCAAACCTCAACTTCCTAAGCATGAAAAGAGAACCAGCATTGTTCTGAATGTTTCGGAAGTCACCTCAAATGATGAAATGGTGACAGAATCAACTTCCAATTCCATCACCATCGAACCAGATGCCGGCATTAGCAACGATGACATTGCAATTAATACAGCTACGCCTGAAGAAATTCAAAAAGCTCTTAACCAGATGCTTGCAGATTTGAAAGAAAATGAGCCTGAGAATCAGAAAAACGATTCACCGAAGAAACGTCGGAAAACTGCGCTGGCTATTGCCTATAATTTTGCCCCTGATGCAATCACCGGTCAACACGGATTGTTCAACAACATTCTGAATTACCGCTACGGACCGGATCCGTTCCAGGGTAGCATGGTCTTCGATACACGCAATTTCAAGGATGTGCAGGAAAGCAGGCTCGAAGCCCCCTTTTCAGCCGGGCTAAGGCTTTCAATTTCAGCTTCAAAAAACCTTGCTTTTGAGACAGGTCTGAGCTATACACGGCTGAATACATTTACCAAGACCTATCCACTAGACGGAATTCATCTCGAATACAATCAATCCCTAATCTACATTGGTATTCCTCTAGGAATGCGCTATGATATCGTGCAAACAAGAATTCTGAGTCTTTACACTTCTCAATTAGTATTGGCAGAAAGGGGAATTGTTGCTGTCAACAGTATTAATAAATTTGAAAAGGACAGAAATATTGGCAAAATGAAGCTCTATGAGAACGTTCAGGGCTTCCAGCTTTCGACAACAACATCAGCAGGTTTGGGGCTCAACCTCCACAGATATATCAGCTTTTATGCCGAGAGCGGATTACAGATCTTTTACCTCAATCATACACAACCATTCAACATCCGTTCGTCGAAAAAACTCTGGCCTGTCTATCAGAGCGGAATTCGCGTGAATTTATAGGCCAGCTGCAACTTATACTCAATCGATTGCGTCTTTTCTTTAATGTTTTTTATCATGAAGGAAAAGCTTTATCTGATTGTTGTTATTGCTTTATCTGTTGCTTTGTCTGCTGGCATGTATTCTTGCCGTGACAAGCACTTCGAGAAATCGACATTTAAAGCCAATGTGCCTGTTTACATGGATTTTGCTACTTTCAGATCCGCCGTTAAAACAGGGCAGCCACACCAGATGGAGCAGCCCGGAAAAATTTACCTCAAGGATAATGTGCTGTTTGTAAACGAGAATCTGAAAGGGGTACACGTTATTAACAACATCAATCCTTCATCTCCTCAATACATGACCTTTATTGAAATTCCCGGCAATGTTGATATTGCAGTAATGGGGAATATTCTGTTTGCTGATAGTTTTATCGACCTTGTTGCCATTGATATCACTAATCCATCACAGCCTGTTGTTGTTGATCGAATTGAGAATGTATTTACGAATACCCTGCCGCCACTGGATGCGGAATATCCTGTGCATGGGCTCGATTACTCAAAAGGTGTTGTAGTTGGTTGGGAACAAAAAGTAGTAACTGAGACCATCGACTATGGTGCTTACCAAAATAAATGGATCGTATTCGACGGGTTGGGCAGGCCTACACTGGGGGGTGCAGAAATACGTCTCTCCTCACCCTCGTCAGGACAGGGGGGCTCGATGGCACGTTTCACCATTCGCGATCAGTTCATGTATGCGGTGCACAACAGCAAGCTCATGCTGTTCGATCTCAGCACCATACCTGGCATTAAGCAAGGTGTGACGACAAATATTCCACGTATCATCGAAACTATTTTTCCTCTGGAAGACAAGCTGTTTCTTGGCACTACCACAGGTATGCTTATTTACGACATCAGCAATCCCTTCCTCCCGGCATTTGTTTCCGAAATTTCACACATAAATTCCTGCGATCCCGTTGTGGTTCAGGATACATTGGCTTATGTTACCCTACGTTCAGGCACGATTTGCGAAGGCTTCTCCAACCAGCTTGATGTTATCGGAATTGGTACACTTACACAGCCTAAGCTGCTCAAAACTTATCCTATGCATAATCCGCATGGTTTAGGAATCGATGGCAACCTGCTGTTTATCTGCGATGGGGATGCCGGTCTCAAGGTTTTCAATGCGAATAATCCTTTTCAGATAACACAGAATCAGATAGCACATTTTCAGAATATACGCACATACGATGTCATTCCAAACAATGGAGTCCTGCTGCTAATCGGCGACGACGGACTGTTTCAGTACGACTATTCCAATCCTCAGCAGATTCAGCTCCTGAGCCATATTCCGACAATTAAACCATAAATTTTTTAAACCCCTAACTCAATAACTCATGTTTGGCTTATTCAAAAATAAAGACCGCAGAATGCCGATGAAAGATCTGGTGAGCTGGCCGATTGCAAGTTTCAGAAGGCCCGAAACAAACCAGCCAGCCATCTGGAACAACAGGCTTGGAGCCCAAAACCGCCTCACTAAGCAATTCAGCAAGCTGTGGTCTATTAGTTTGCGCTCTTTATGGTAGTAGGCATTCCATTGTCCGGATTTATGCTATGCCATATCAAAAGATGTCTTTTGACAGCCATCTTTATATTCGCCTTTTGGCAGGTCAACCTTCATGCTCAAAAGGTGAGACATGATTTGGTGCTGCTTAAAAATGGTGAGATGGTGAGAGGTGTCATTCTCAGCAAGGATGTTGACAAAGGCATCAGGATAGAGAATAGCGGTGGTATCAGGGTGATTACCCCTGCCGAACTGGATACGACTATTGAGGGAGACGCAAAGCCAAAGCGATTTTCAACAGAAAATGGATTTTATAACCTGAGCTCACTAACCCTGTTGTTTGGCGAGGGAGAGGAAGGATTTATCCCTCTCCCTTCGCTGACAACAACTTTTGGTTATCAGTTTTCCGACAGATTCATGGTTGGCGCAGGGCTGGGATTTGAATATTACAAATGGCCTGTACTTCCATTGTATGCCGAAGCGCGATATTTATTTCGTAACGACGATATCATCCTGCCCTGGGTTTCATTGAGGGCTGGCGGCGCTGTCCCTTTGGTGTCAAAGTACGATGGCAACGGTTATTATGGCTGGGTGAGCGAAGGAAAGACCTTTGGTGGATTGATGATCAATCCTGAAACAGGTGTGTGGGTGCCACTTTCCAGGACTACAGGCTTATCAGTTTCTGCAGGCTATCATCATCAACGCCTGAGCCATGATAGTCCATTGATTGACTGGCGTTTTGGTAACCAGATTGGAACCAAACGTGTTTATACATATTACAATCGCATCAACCTTCGAATGGGATTGTACTTTAAATAAACTGCATTCTTACTTTTCTGACATAAACACGCATAGCCCGGGACTTTTCCGGGCTTTTTGCATTAATCATTAAACCCCTTTCCAAGCATGATCTTATTATAATATCGTTCGATTCGGGCTGATCTGGTGGCCGGGTGCTTTGCCTGACCGAAATAGTAAAGGTATTCTTTCTGCCTTCCAGGGGTTAATTTACTAAATGCAGATTCAAAGTCGGGTTCATGATCAAACAGGTCCTTAAGCTCCTGTGGAACTGGGACAGGCTGGGTATTTTTCGGCACTTTGAGGCCTAAACGTTCTATATTGATAGCCTGACCTATAAGGCTCATGATCTGTGTTTCGTTGTCCTTTAGATGCTTGAGTTGCGTTAGTTTGATCACGCGACCGGCATTGCTGTTTTCTCCGGGCATTTGCAGAAGACCGGAGTCGTCCTGAAGGAGGGCACCTTTGAAAAACGCTATGCTGCAATACTCTTTCAAAGCGCTGATGATAACAACATTCCTGCCTTCGTAGGTGTAGCACGGGACGCCCCATTTCCGCTCCTCGTCAAGTCCGCTTGCAAGCATCAATGCCCTGATGTTGAGCAGCAATTCGCGCCAATTGTTCACCTTACATTTTGGGGTGCCGCCCAGCGGACAACGTCCACATCCAATATCAAAATATGCGTCAACTGCTGTGTTATTAACTGGCCTCATCATCTGATGTTAAGATGGATCAATAAATAATAATATCTGCATAAGATACGTCAGATTGTTAATCTCCTTCGCTAAGTTGTGCTGCGAGCTGAGCGATTTCATTCACAATATCCGGATCGAGCAATGTCGTGGTGTCTCCGAAGTCTGAAGTCTTACCCTCTGCAATTTTCATGAGGATCCGGCGCATGATCTTGCCCGAGCGTGTCTTTGGCAAGCCTTTGACAATTAGAATTCTGTCGGGTTTGGCAAAAGGTCCAATCATATTGCTTACAGCCATGCGCACCGAGTTTTTGATGCCCTCCTCGCCTCCGGTGCTGAAATGGGTGCAAACGACAAAGGCAAAGATGCCCTGACCTTTAATGGGATGTGGAAAGCCTACTACTGCCGATTCGTCGACCAACGGATGCTCGTTGATGGCGTTTTCTACTTCGGCCGTACCGAGCCTGTGACCGGATACGTTAATCACATCGTCAACCCTGCCGAGAATCCTGTAGTAGCCATCTTCGTCCCGTTTCACACCATCACCGGTAAAGTAGTAGCCGGGATAAGCGCTGAAATAGGTTTTAATGAATCGTTCATGGTCGCCCCAGATGGTCCGTGCCATGCCAGGCCAGGGATGCCCGATACATAGGTTGCCTTCTACGCTGTTGCCAAGCAATTGTCTGCCTTCCTGATCAACAATGACGGGCTGAACACCCATCAGTGGCAGTGTGGCGTAGCCTGGTTTTGTTGGCGTGATACCTGCCATCGGACTGATCATGATGCCACCAGTTTCGGTTTGCCACCAGGTATCTACGATCGGGCATTTGTTCTTACCAATATGGTCATGGTACCAGTGCCAGGCGGCTTCATTTATGGGCTCGCCCACCGTGCCCAATACTTTAAGGCTTCCCAGATGCTTGTTTTCTACCCATTCGAGGCCAAGTGCCATGAGACTTCTGATGGCGGTAGGTGCGGTATAGAACTGGTTCACCTGATGCTTATCGATGATGTCCCAGTAACGACCGGCGTCGGGCCAGGTAGGGATGCCCTCGAACATGACAACCGTTGCTCCATTGAGCATAGGGCCATAAACTAGGTAAGAGTGACCGGTGATCCATCCAATATCGGCCGAACAGAAATAGATATCACCATCGCCATATTGAAATACGTTGCGAAATGTATAACCCGTGTACACCATATAACCACCCGTTGTGTGGACAAGACCTTTGGGTTTTCCGGTTGAGCCGCTGGTGTACAAGATAAAGAGCGGGTCTTCGGCATCCATTTCGGCAGCCTGCACAGGGGGTAAGTCTTTCTGCATCAGCTCGTGCCACCAGTGGTCGCGGCTTTCCACCATCGGAACATTTTCACCGGTGCGCTTTAGCACGATGGCTGTAGTGACACACCGGCAATTGCTCATGGCTTCGTCGGCAATTGATTTAATGGGAATTGTTTTGTTGCCCCGGAATCCGCCATCGCTTGTAATGAGCATCTTGGCGCCGGCGTCGATCAGGCGCTCTGAGAGCGATTGGGCCGAGAAACCTGCAAATACCACCGAATGCACTGCACCAATGCGGGCACATGCTAACATGGCCACCACAAGCTCGGGTACCATTGGAAGGTAAATGGCCACACGGTCGCCTTTTCTGATGCCTAATCCGGTAAGCACAGACGAAAAGCTCTTTACCTGCTCAAAGAGTTCTGCGTACGTCAATGTACGATAAGGCTCAGCTGGATCGTTGGGCTCCCAGATCAAGGCAGTCTGAACTGAGCGGAAGAAAAGCTGACGTTCGAAAATATTCTCTGTTATGTTGAGTCTGGCACCCTCAAACCATTTCATATAGCCCCGGCGAAAGTCCCAATCAAGGATGTTTTGCCATTTTTTCCTCCAGTAATAGCTGTCGGCAATGTTAGCCCAAAAGCCAGTAGGATTAGAAACGCTCTTCTGATATTCAAATATATAGCCGCCAAGGGTGGATACTTTTGGAACCATGATGTTGTTTTTTTGTTGGTGCTTCGCGAAAATAATGGAATTTTGAAGCCTGAAACAACAAACTACATTTTCTATGCTGAGAGGTGTTTTTTCTGTAAGAATGAACGAAGGTTTGTTAAGTCTGTGGCTTTTATTTTTCAGGATTGGTATTTCGGCCATGATGCTGACGCATGGTTTGCCTAAACTCACCAGGCTTTTGCCTGGTCAGGAAATCAGTTTTCCGGACCCATTGGGCATTGGCGTATTTTTAGCGCTTTTATTGGCCGTGTTTGCTGAAGTAATTTGCAGCTTACTGATTATTTTAGGTCTGGGCACACGGCTTGCTGCCATTCCATTGGCCATTACCATGGCGGTGGCAGCGTTTATGGTTCACGCAGGCGATCCGTTTGTTCGTAAAGAGCTGGCATTCATGTACCTTCTTGCCTACCTTACCCTGCTCATAACGGGTCCCGGTAAGTATTCGGTGGATAGGTACCTGAAGATATAGTTGCATCGACAAACAGGAGCAACCGGTCTGGATGAATGAAAGCGGCCGGAATCATTGATTCCGGCCGCTTTTTCAATTTTCAAAGTAGAGGACTTACTTAACTGCTTTGACTGCCTCAAGTGCAGCTTTGATCGATGGTTTTGGCGATATCTCACTGCCTATGGCTCCTTGCATCCACTTTTGCGGGGTTAGCCTTCCCTGAGTAAATGATTTATATACTTCAGCTGCAAAGTCTTTCCCGTTTAGATATTCACCAAACTGGTATTCAATAAGTTGGCCAACAGGATAGGCAGGTAGATAAAGTGGATAATCGATCATGTGTGAATAAACTGCGAGAATGGGCGAGTTGTTGATGCCGAAAACAGGCGCATAGTATTTATTCCAGATTCCGGTGGCAATATCGATGACTGCCTTTTTAAGTTCGGCAGGTGATGCATTGGGATTCTGGTACATCCATCGCCAAACATTGATGTCAACCAGCGAAATACCCATGATTTCATAGTTGCCCCAAATATTATCGAGGGCGTTGAGGTGCCGCGTCAACTCGTTACGGTTGTCCATGCCAATGAGTTCGAGGTCGCGGGCCTGAAAGGTGAAGGCCAATGCTTCGGTGAAGGCGGTATTCGGCACACCATTAAGCATATAGTGATCGACATTGTAGAGGCTTATGGTTTGCTCCACATTATGGCCAAACTCGTGGATGGCAATATTATACCCTTTGTAGTCCATGCCGTCAGGTCCGATGCGGGTGCGCAAACGTGCCTTGTCGCCTTGCATGGCGGCGCCCCATGCGTGTCCGGCTCCTCTTGAAGGATCGACAGCGATTTTCGATGCTATGGCGTGTGCCGAGTCCGCATCAAAGCCGAGTTTGGTGAGAATGTTTGGAAGGTCGTTCTCAAAGGCCATTTTGTTGGGGTATTTTGCTTTGAGCAGCTGATCGATTTTTGTTACTTCGAGTGTCGATCTTGTTTTGAATCCGTCGTACCAGATGTCCCAGGGCTGAAGCTTACGGCCCAGACGCTTTTCTATCAATGCGCCAACTTCTTTCAGCACCGGATGCGAAACAAGTTCTACGAACATGGCCTCTACTTGCTCGACCGGAATTTCCATTTCATCGTCAAACTTGCGGGTTATATAGTTGGGAAACAGAGGAGAGTATTCGTCAATCTTCCGTGTGATTGAGAAAAGCTTAAGCAGATGTGCATAGCGTGTGTCTGGTTCGGCTGAGAATTCCACCTTTCGATTTCCTGAGAAGAGTTCATTACGGAAAGGATCCCATTCGTAGTCTGGTTTATTGATGACCTGCACCGGAATCTCCTGACGAATAATCCGCTGCATAACTTCATAAATGAGGGCTTGTTTGCCAAATCCTGCTGCATCGGCATAATTGGCTTTGATCTCGTCGCGTAGTCCCCAGTGCGAAATAAGTTTCATGTCCTTCGGGAATGGTTTGCGGCCTCGCTGGTCGCGAAGAAGTCCCATGTAAATATTGTAATCAGAGATATAGCTGTCAGCCTCGCTGCTGGCGAGTGCGTATTCCTGCAAAAGAGCGGCAGGAATGCGTGATTTGTAAACATCACCCATGCGGGCATAAGCCCATTCGAGGCGCGACCAGGATGCGCCAAGGGTCTCCTTTTCTACCAGGCTGTAGAATGGAAAATTGAGCATGACGATGAAAGCTATTTTGTTGGAAAAAAAATCATCGCTCAGGTGAGCTCCTGCATCATAACCACCAAATAGCCTGTCGACCGGGATAATGTCCCCTTGAGCAACATGGATTGGATATTTCAGTCCGACACTTATCTTGTTAAAACTACCCCACAGCAACTCGAAATTATTCTGGAATTTGCGGAACATCTCTTCACGAATGATTTTATTTTCAGCATTATATAGGATACACAATGCAGAGAAGTCTTCGAATGAACCATCCTCAGTCCTCCAGAAAGCAGCAACTTGCCTTACTCCCTTATCGATGCGTTCATGCTGCGAAGCTTCGCTCGACGATTTTAGCTTTTGTATCAGTGTCTCCACTTCTGTTGCTGAAAATACTCCGGGACGCGAAAAGCCTGTACTTATTGTCATAACAATCATGATGGTAGTGAAAAGTAGATTCTTCATGGTATTCTTTCGATTTTTTTGTTTCTAAAAGCGTATTTTTGAAAATGTACAGGAAGACCCATTGCGATGGGTGCAATAATCCAGAACCATATCGGGTTTGGTGTGAAACTCAGGTGAATGAGGGCCAATGCAGCTAGTAGAATTGACAATATGTTGAGCAAACTTTTCTTTCTACCGATAGCCCAATACAATAAACCAGCCGAAAATCCACCAATGAAATAAACAAAAATCAACCAGAGGAATGCCCCTGACGGAAGCTGCTCCATTGCTCCTGACCATTTTGCCCCGGGAGCGGTGATGGCATTGTGCTCTGCTTCAGCAGCAACATCAAAGGTGATTAGAGGTTCTAAAATGCTGATCAGAAAAATTGTAAAGAAAAGCGAAAAAGCCAAAGCAAAATAAGACCAGATGTCGCCAACATTTTTCACGATGTGCAAAGTTAGGCAATCGGCCTTGAAGCAATAATAATCGGAGCGATAAGCTTAGTAAAAAATTTAATCTTCCTCGAGGTTACCGGTTTTTTCACAGTCGCACCCCAGGCTCTTGTTATACATGGTCATGGCCTTCAGGCTCATACCCATGCTCGAGAAACCGCCATCGTTGAAAAGGTTCTGCATGGTAACCTTTCGGGTAAGGTCAGAAAAAAGTGTGATGCAGTAGTCGGCGCATTCAGCTGCATCGGCATTGCCCAGTGGCGACATGCGATCGGTAAAATCCATCAGGGCATTGATGCCTTTAACTCCACTACCGGCGGTGGTCATGGTGGGCGATTGCGAAATGGTGTTGACCCTCACGCCGCGCTCACGACCGTAAATGTAGCCGAAGCTGCGGGCAATCGATTCGAGCAAAGCCTTGGCATCAGCCATATCGTTGTAGCCATAATGCGTGCGCTGGGCTGCCACATAAGAGAGCGCTACCACCGAACCGCCACACTTGATGGCATCCATGCGGTAAGCGATCTGCAACATTTTGTGAAACGAAACTGCTGAAATATCGAGGGTTTTCATCAGGAAGTCGTAGTTAAGCTCGTTATATACGCGTTTCTTGCGCACATTAAGCGACATGCCGATGGAGTGAAGCACAAAATCGACTTGCCCTCCCAATACTTCCATGCTTGTTTTAAAAACGTTTTCCAGATCAGGCACCGAAGTGGCGTCGGCAGGAATGATTGTGGCACCAGTGTGCGCGGCAAGCTCGTCAAGCTCGCCAAAGCGCAGGGCAGTGGGGGTGTTGCTGAGGGTGAATGTTGCTCCTTCTTCGAATGCTCTTTCGGCAACCTTCCAGGCTATGGATTTACTGTCGAGTGCACCGAATATGATTCCCTTTTTTCCTTTAAGTAGGTTATAAGCCATAGTGTCTTTTTGGTTGAATAATGTTCTGGCCGGCAAAGATACAAAATCCTAATTAACTCAATATATGTATAATTGGTTGATAAACAGATGCGTGGCTATTCTCTGTTAATTATTAACAATTAAAATGTTCTAAAAGCCCTTCATCAGTTCGCGAGCTGCCTGTCGGGCTGCGTCGGTCACATGATCGTTGCTGAGCATGGATGCAATTTCTTCAATGCGTTGCAACTGGCTGAGTTTGATGATCATCGTCTTGGTACGCTGTTGATCCTCGCGCTTGAATACAAAAAAATGATGTCTGGCCCTAGCAGCAATTTGGGGTAGATGTGTGATGACAATGAGTTGGGTTTTTACAGCGAGGGCGGACATGATGCGGGCTGCTTTGGCTGCAATATCGCCGGAAATCCCACTATCAATTTCATCAAAGACCATGGTAGGAAATCGCTTTCGCGCTGCAAACGTGCTTTTAAGAGCCAGCATCAATCGTGACAACTCGCCTCCTGAGGCAATCCTGTCAAGATCGTTTGGAGGTATTCCCTTGTTTGCCGAAAAAAGGAGCTTGATGCCATCGCTACCATGGGGACCTGGCTTGTCGAGCAGGTTAAGCCTGATATGAAAACGGGCATTAGGCATACCAAGGCTGGTGAGGGTTTGAGCTATTGATCGTTCCAGAATGGGAATTTCGGCCAGTCGTTTCTGGCGAAGATCATTTGCCAGCCTGTTCAGCAGCGTTTCCGTTTCGCGCAGCGCTGTTCGTATGGCATTGAGGGCAGTATCACCGTTTTCAATGGTATTATACTGGTTGCGAAGTTGTTCGCGGAGAAGGATAAGCTCTTCTACCGTGGATACTTTATATTTTGTCATCAGCGCCCTCAGGTCGGAATAGCGCTTATTGAGACGTTCGAGCTCGATGGGGTCGAAATTAATTTTATCGGCAACATGACCGGCCTCGCGTGCGATATCGTTCAGCTCGATATGAACGCTGGAAAGGCGTTCGGCCAGCTCAGCTGCAACGGGCAGGTAAAGGCTGATTCTGGACAGTGCGGTCTTGACTTCCTTGATCATGCCAGTGGCGTTGATATCGGAGAGATTCAGGTTGTTGGCAGCCAGCATCATGGCGGTTTTGATGTCCTCGCTGTGGGTTAGTGTTTGCAGCTGCTGCTCAATCTGAAGTAGCTCGCCTTCGGTCAGTCTTGCTTTTTCAAGTTCGTTTAGCTGAAAACTGATGATGTCAAGGCGCTGGCGGTTTTCGTCCAACTGCTGCCGGAGCTCTGCAAGTTGTTGTTGCTGAATCAGATAGGTTTGCCATGTTTTTCGGTAAACCTCCAGTAGGCTGCCAGTTTCGGCCAGATCGTCGAGTATGGCCAGCTGGTGTGAGGTGTTGCTGATTAAAAGGGAGTCGTGTTGCGAATGGATATCAACAAGCAACTGACCCAGTTCTTTCAACAGGCTGAGGTTTACCGGACTGTCGTTGATAAATGCTCTTGACTTACCTCCGGGACTTATTTCACGTCTTAGAATACATTCGTTTTCGAAATCGAGCTCATGCTCGGAAAAGAATGGCTCCAAAGAAAGGCCTTTCAGGTCGAAAAAGGCTTCAACGAAACATTTGTTATCTTGGTCATAAAGAACTCCGGATTCGGCCCTTTCGCCAAGCACAAGGCCCAATGCACCAAGCAGAATTGACTTTCCGGCTCCGGTTTCGCCCGTAATGACAGTAAAACCCTCCAGCAGATCAATCTCTAGGTGTTCAATAAGGGCGTAATTGCTGATGCGGAGTCTTTGCAACATGTTTCACCGTGATGCAGGACAAAAGTAAAACATTATCCGGCAGGCCAAAGCATTGATCAGCTTGCCAGTATTTTCTCGTATTTGGAGGCGTTCGAGGGGTCGATCTCGCGCATGATGTTCACAACGCGGGTTTTTTCCTGTGGACTACCTTTGGAGAAAATGTTGATGATTTCGTCGCGTTTGGCATCGAGGATGAGCTGCAGCAACAGCAGGTTTGAGCGGGTACGGTAGGCCTGCTCCAGGTATTTGATGCTTTCGGCAATGGCAGCGCGGCCATCGTCAGGATTATCGGCCATTGCATCGAGCCCTAAACGGTGATATTGGTAGTTGAATTGCCGGAGCATTCTATAGGAAGGGTTACGCAGGTTTTCGACAATCCAATAGCGGTTTCGGTTGCCGTCAAAGGCTTTCCAGCCGCGTTCGTTGCTGTTTTGAGCATTGTTTACGATATTTTCGACAGCCTGAAAGAATGGGTCACCACCATTGGGTGAAAAACTGTCGAAATCGAGTCCAAGCATCACATAGGCATAGAACCCCAGCACCGAAGTCAGGTTCGACAAAAAGCTGTTTTCATTAAAGTCGAGTGGCTGCGACTCAAGGTACCTGAACTGAAAATTCTCGTCGATAAAGTTGAGCAGCACTGAGTTGTACGATGTCTTGTACACAGGTCTGCGGAGTATAACGGTAATATTGCCCTTATATTCATCAGACGAGACCCTTTCGCGCAGCGTAATCATCATGGTGCATTCGATGCGTTCGAGGTTTTTTATGTTCACATTGGTCCACTTCCGGTTGTTCATGAACTCATAGAGCGATGTTTGCAGGGCTTCGAACACACGGCGGTCGGTGCCTTCGATGGTGGGTGCCTGCACCGAAATATCGCACTGAAACTCCTGCGCATCGACAAGGCGCGAGGTCAAAATCAGGATGATGAAGCTCAGAAGCAATTTTTTCATGCAAAACAGGCTTTTATCTTATTAACCACACACTTTCCGGATTATTGCAGCTTATGTAGTAATCTGTTGATTTTGTCGGCAATATGGACAGCAACTTCTCTTTTGGACATCAGTGGGAGGTGTTCTGCCTCTTCTTGGGTAATCAGACTGACTTTGTTGGTGCTGTGGCCAAAGCCCGCCCCTTCGTCGTCAAGGGAGTTGAGTACTATTAAATCCGCATTTTTGCTGGTGAGCTTCAATCTGGCATTTTCCATTGCGTTTTCGGTTTCGAGAGCGAAGCCGATCAGCAGTTGACCTATTTTTTTATTTGTCCCCATGGTCTGCAGGATATCAGGATTTTTGACCAGCTCAAGGGTTATTGAATCGCTATTTTTTTTGATTTTTTGTGTGGCAGGTTTTAGCGGACGATAGTCGGCTACAGCGGCACTCATGATCAAAATGTCGGCCTTGCTGCTGAGGGCCCTACAGGCATCAAACATTTCGAGGGCCGTTGTTACCGGAAAAACTTCAATATCGGGATGTTTAATCTCTAAGGATGTTGGCCCGAGTACTAAGGTGACTCTGGCACCCCTTTCAGCAAAGACTTTAGCCAATTCGATGCCCATTTTTCCTGAACTGTGATTGCCTATAAAGCGCACGGGGTCAATGGCTTCGTATGTGGGGCCAGCAGTCAGCAACACTTGCTTTCCTTCGAATAATTTTGCGGAGGTGAAATAATCCCGAATCCTCCTGAAAATATTTTCAGGCTCTTCCATGCGGCCCTCGCCGCAAAGTCCGCTGGCCAGTTCGCCGGTGCCAGGTTCAATAACAATGTTGCCAAACTTTTCGACGGCTTTCAGGTTGTTAATTGTGGAGGGATGCCTGAACATGTCGAGGTCCATGGCAGGTGCCAGCATTACCTGGCACCGTGCCGAAAGGTAGGTGACCATTAGCAGGTTGTCGGCTACTCCATGATGCATTTTTCCGAGGGTTGATGCCGTGAGAGGAGCTATGACAAATAAATCGGGCCACAGTCCAAGTTCCACATGGCTGTGCCAGCTACCATCGGCCGGGTTGAAAAAATCGCTCCAAACTGGGTGTCCGGTGAGGGTAGAAAGGGTAAGCGGTGTAACGAAATCCTTGGCGGCAGGGGTCATCACAACTTTAACTTCTGCTCCTGCTTTTCGCAGCAACCTCACCAGCAGGGGTGTCTTGTAGGCTGCTATTCCGCCGGTGATGCCTACAAGGATTTTCTTGCCTTTCAGCATAGGGTGTATTCCGCCCACAGGCCAATCAGAATTCGTTGTTCTCGCGGTGAGGGTTGCGGAAATAAACCTGATCGTCCAAGAATTCATGAATGGCGATTAGGGTGGGTTTTGGAAGGCGTTCATAAAACCTTGCCAGCTCAATCTGCTCACGGTTTTCGAACACTTCTTCAAGATTATCGGACGAAGTGCTGAATTCTGATATCTTGCGATTTAGCTCTTCCTTCATTTCAGCCGAAATCTGGTTGGCTCTCTTCGACAGGATTACCGTTGTTTCGTAAATATTTCCCGTGTGCTTATTAAAAAGCTCCTTTTGCCGGGTAACGGCTGTGGTTTCTGCCTTTACTTTCTTGAAATCCATAGTGTGTTATATCATTATACTAATTGACAATTTTATTGCGTGCTCTGTTGTAAACAGCTTCGAGTGTTTGCAACCTTGGGCTTTCAGGGTTCTGGATGCGAAGGTTGTTGAAAGCTTCCACTGTGGCAGCATAGCGTTCCTGTTGCCGCGATGGTATGCTCCGTTCAGCATATTCAAAATAAGCGAGAACCATGGTGGCATATATATCCTCGGCCCTTTTGGTGTCGGGATATCGCTTGAGAATGTTCTGAAAAGTTGCGATGGCCGCCTGATAATCGCGCATTCGATAGTATAGCATGGCAATATTGTAGTCTTTTTCTTCCAGCTTGTCGCGAAGGTTATCGATCAGCTCATTGCTTTTGGCTACCCTTTCGCTGCGCGGGTAGGTGTTGATGAATTCCTGCAGTTCCTTAATGGCAAGGTGTGTATTGGCCTGATCCAGGCTGGGGCGGGGCGAATCAAGATAATAACAGTAGGCATTCATGAACAGCGCTTCCTCGGCTCTGGGAGTGTTGGGATAAGTCTGGGCATGCCGCTTAAAATAGTATGCGGCTAGCGTGAAGTCTCTAAGATTGTAGTAGCAATAAGCCATATTGAAACTGATTTCCTCGCCACGCGAAGTGCCCCGGTAAACCGACTGTAACAGATCGAACAACTCCAATGCCCTGTTGTAATCTCTCTTTTCGAAAAAATCCATAGCGGCTTCATACTTCAGATCATTGTCGGTGCTCTTGAGCAGCTTCTGGTATTTGCTGCACGATCCAAAAACTAAAGAAACCAGGATGAAAACGAGAAACAGGTATTTTTTCATGATGCAAAATTACAATTTTTTATTTGGCAGCATAACGGCATAAGGCAGCACATGTTATGCATCGATGGGAGCTATATTTTCTTTAAATCAATTAAGTCAGCAGCCTTAAGGGCAATCTTCGATCATTTTCCTAATTTTGCAAGGTAATTCCTGAACATCATCAACTCTAACAACTGCTTATATGAACGACGTTTTTGATAAGTGTACAATCAACATGGGACCCCTTGGCCAGTATGCTGACCGTTCGGAAGGGTATTATATGTTTCCCAAACTCGAAGGAGAAATCAGCAACAGGATGATTTTCATGGGTAAGGAGCGCCTGATCTGGAGCCTCAACAACTATCTGGGGCTTGCAAATCGCCCTGAGGTCCGCAAAGCCGATGCCGAGGCTGCTGCCAAATTTGGTATGGCTTACCCGATGGGTGCACGCATGATGTCAGGTCAGTCTGTTTATCACGAGCAGCTTGAACGTGAGCTTGCTGCTTTTGTCGGACGCGAAGCCTCCTATCTGCTCAATTATGGTTATCAGGGAATGGTTTCTGTCATCAATTCCATGGTCGATCGTAGAGATGTAATTGTCTATGATTCGGAAGCCCATGCCTGTATTATTGATGGTATGCGTTTGCATTTTGGCAAACGTTTCGTCTATCCTCACAATAATATCGAGAGCCTTGAAACCCAGCTGAAGAGGGCTGCCAAACTTACTGCTGAAACCGGCGGGGGCATACTTGTCATCACCGAAGGCGTTTACGGCATGTCGGGCGACCTTGGAAAACTCAGCGAGATTGTCGCACTCAAACAGAAATACAATTTCCGTCTGCTGGTTGATGATGCTCACGGATTTGGCACTATGGGAGCCACCGGCGCAGGTACCGATGAGCATTTAGGTGTTCAGGATGGTGTGGATCTTTATTTCGGAACTTTTGCCAAGTCGATGGCAGGCATTGGTGGCTTTATTGCCGGCGAAAAGAAAGTGGTCAAGTATCTGATGTACAATATGCGTTCGCAGATTTTTGCCAAGTCGCTCCCGATGCCCATGGTAATCGGTGCGCTGAAACGACTCGATATGATCCGCACTATGCCCGAATTGCGATCCAAATTATGGACCGTGGTCAATGCATTGCAATCCGGACTGAAGGAGGCCGGCCTCGACATCGGAAATACTGAATCGCCGGTTACGCCTGTCATGCTCAGCGGAGGTGTCGGCGAAGCCACTCAGATTACACACGACCTCAGGGAGAACTATAATATTTTCTGCTCCATAGTTTCCTATCCTGTTGTACCAAAGGGAGTTATTTTACTCAGGCTCATTCCCACAGCAGTTCATACCCTCGAGGATGTGGCTTACACCATCAATGCTTTCAGGGAAGTAAAGGAAAAGCTTGATAAAAAGGAATACTCCACCGAAATGGCAGCTTTCTGAATTACTCAATAACACAACACTCGATTAGTCTCCGGGTGTTTGTATTTAGATATGGATAATCTTACTAGACGTAACTTCTGGGTAATTGCCATTAACTCTTTGACTTCCTTCGTGCTTACGTATCTGATTATCTTCTATCTGAATCAGATCTCGTTTGTACTAACATCAGGAATGTATAGCTATCCTGTTTCCATTGACTACGCTTCGGTTTTCTTTCATGTGGAACCTTATCAGTGGACGCACGATGCTGTATTCCTTATTTTCTCTTCAGGATATATCCTCACATTGATTTTTGGGCTATTGATGCTGCTTGGGTTCTATTACATTCTCCCCGATGCCTTGCCGGTTAAAGTGTTTTTTTTCTGGTTTGTAATGCATGCCGGGAATTATATTTTCGGCGGACTGCTGTTAGGCAACCTTATGACGCAGGGTATCGGCCATGTATTCAACTGGATGTATTTACACGATACACCGCGCATGCTAATTTCGCTGACTGGTTTTTTCGGCCTGTTGGTCATAGCTTTGATGTCGGCTTATTGGGTTGCAGTTTCGGCTAATTCCTATTTCGAAAAGTATAACGAAAAGATGGCGCCATTTTTCATTACGGCTCAGGTGTTTGTGCCTTACCTCATTGGATCGCTTATACTCTTCTTCTATTTCTACCCAAAAAATATGTTTCATGAACGCTGGGGCTGGCTGGTTCTGGGCACCATGCTTATTATCTTTTACTCCAGATCGCTTTACATGTCAGATCTTTTATTCGAGGAGGACGATACCCGGAAGATTCGCCCCATGAAGGGATTGATCATAACAGCCGTTTTGGTCCTCGTGTTAAGCCGGCTATTGATGAGCCAATCCTGGTTCTTCGACTGGCAGTAAGCCGGTCTTACTATAAGAAAAAAGTGGCTGTAGAATTTGTTCAACAGCCACTTTTTGAGTTCCAGATTCTGCAGAAACTTTCACTGAATTATAATTTTCTTAATCACTTTTCCTTTCATGGTGTTGATGTCCAGAATGTAAAGCCCTGCATCGAGCGCGTTCAATTCAAGCTGGATTGCTTTTTGTTCCCCGGCAATTGTGTGTTGAAGCTGGCGTCCGCCATTGTCCTTCACTAGCACACTCAGGATAGGGCTGTCTGATTCTATCCTGATTTTTCCATTTCTAACAGGATTGGGGGTAAAGCTTATACTGATATTATCGTTTTCGGACACCGAAACCGTTGAAAAGCAACTGAGGTTTGCAGCCCAGCCTGATCTCACTACCGAATTATCCGATTTGAAATGGAAGGTGAGTGCTTTCTGAGGATTGCTGGCTGTGATGGTTCCAGGCGAATTGGTTCCGCACCATGTGCCCAGCAAGGGCGCCGAGGTGCTGGATCCATTGTAAATCTTTAACCAGTCGTAGGCACAGGTTCCGCTGGCCTCGAGGTCAAAAGCTGTAAACTGCACACGCATGAGGGCTTCATTCACATCGGGATAAAAAGTAGCAATAAATTCCTGGCTATTTCCATAGTTGCCATTCGGTCCACCCGGATCGTATAAGGTTCCTTCACAGGTATAAAACTGTCCGTTACCCATGGTGTACTGAGAGGTTACATTAATCAGGTTTGGTTTTAAAATGGTGTGCGACTGACCATTAGCATTGGTCACGGTGAGCTGAACATTAAAACTACCTGAATTGGGGTACACGATGTTGGTTGGATTTTGAACCGAAGAAACTGATGGATTTGCTCCCGGAAACTGCCATTGCCACGAAACAATATTCTGGCCGAACGAGACATCAGTAAAGTTTACCGAGCTCCCTTTTGGTATATTGTAGGCGCTGGCGATAAAATCGGCGATGATGGTACCTGGAGCAAGCTGAACATTGACAATTACTTTCTGCTTGTCGATTGCCGACACATTGCTGACAATTTTGGGATGATAGCCTGTGGCAGTGAATCGCAGGCTGTAGGTGCCTGCCTTGATTGGTCTATGGTAGTTGCCGCCAGGCAGGAAGCTGAATACGTGAGAGTTGTCGAGCTCATGGCCAATCACCTCAACTTTTGCCTCCACGGCTTGTCCGGTCACTGAGTCGGTCACAGTTCCATGGATACCATACAATGCCTGATTCAAATAATTGAGCAACGAACGATAATTGTAATTCCAGTGGGCTGGTAGCTGCGAAGCCGGGAGTAATTTGGTGTTCGAAATCTCCGCTGTCAGTTCACGGCAGTTCTGAAAGTAATTCATATAATCCTGACGTCCGCCCGAAACACGATACCAATCATAACCGTTGGTTATACCATTATTATAGGCTGTCATGTATCCGGAGGGACTGTTCATCTGAGCGGTATCGGCATATTCGCGACTAATATAAATCCACCAGTTGTCATCGGCATGGCGGCGTTGCCAGGTATCCCACGGATAGTTGATTACCTCTATACCTCCATGAAAGTTTGCAGCCATCACAAAATCGCGTTGCTGTGCAAATGACATAAAGGCCTGGGTTTCGGGCTGCCAGGCATTGCCATCAGGATGCGGGCCATCGAGCGGGTCGGGGTAATTGCGGTTGAGGTCAACATTATTGGCATTGCCCCTTCGCGAACCGCTTACGGTATTGTTGCCACCCCAGTATGTTCCGTCGGGATTGGCCAAAGGATTGATCCAGATATCCATCTGGTCAACAAGACTGGTTACGCGGGGATTTATCCCATAATTTGAAAGGAGGTAGTGAATAAGGCGAAGCATCAGCACGTAGCCTGTGGTTTCGTCGCCATGCATTGATGATGTATAGAGAAACTGTGGTTTACCGGTGGTGTTGCCATTGTTTATTCGCGCAACTAGCAGCTGTCGGCCGCTGCTCAGTGTTCCTATGTTGTGAATCGTACAAAGGTTGGGATAGGTAGTCTGAAATTCCTGCATCAGGCTCACGTAGGCCGGATAAGTAGGGTAGAAGTCCCAGTTGCTTTTATTTTCCGGCATTACCACGTCGAGCATATTCAGCTCTTCGGCAGTCACCTGCAGGCCAGGTGGCAACAGAAGCTCTGGCTTATAGCCAAGGGCAATGATGTGCTCGTATTGTGCCGGACTAGCATAGCCAATAACCTTACCCGGAATAATTTCGTCCACCGATATCAGTCGGGAAAGCTCGGCTACGGTTTTAGGGTTGTCGGCAGGCAGACTGAAATAGTATTCCTGTCGTTCGGTTTGAAGTTGCATGAAATCGGCCTGCTGCGAAATCGCGCTTGAAAACAAACTAAGCAGCAGCATCATAGAGAGCAAGCGTTTCATGAATGGTTATGATTTAGGTTCTGGTTAATCTTGTTCATTTCTGAGGAAAGTTTCTCAACAAGAGCATCGCTGACGTTGAAGAGTGGCAGACGAAGCAAGTTGTGGCAGATCCCCATCTGGTGGAGCAGTGCCTTGATGCCTCCTGGATTACCTTCGGCAAATAGCAGATTTATGGTATCGAGCAGCAGATAATGCAGCTCTTGTGCTCTGTAAGTGTTGTTTGCCAGCTGATGACGTACCATTTCGCTGAATGGGCCTGCCCACGCATTGGCAACTACCGAAATCACGCCTGAACCGCCCATGGCAATGATGGGTTGGGTTAGCGCATCATCCCCCGATAGTAGTGCAAAATGATCAGGTTTTGAAGCAATGATTTCCATCATTTGCAATAAGTCGCCCGATGCTTCTTTTACTGCTATAATGTTTTCAAATTGATGAGCAAGCTTCAGTGCTGTCTGAGCTTTCATATTGGTGGCCGTGCGGGCTGGAACATTGTATAGGATTACAGGCAGCGAAGTAGCTTGCGCCACAGCTGCAAAATGGGCAAAAATACCCTCCTGGGTTGGTTTGTTGTAATACGGTACAACCGAAAGAACTCCGTTGACACCTGTTGGCAAGCCCCTCCTCAGCTTCTCTACGGCTTCGGCAGTATTATTTCCTCCAACGCCTGCCACAAGGCCTGCCCGTCCGCTGTTTTGATCGATGATGGTTTCGAGAACCAGTGCTTTTTCGGTCTCGGTGAGTGTGGCCGCTTCGCTGGTTGTGCCCAAAGCAACCAGATATTCAACGCCTCCGCCCACAACATGATCGACAAGCCTGCGTAGTGCCAGGACATCAACACTCCCGTCCGGCCGGAATGGCGTAACCAGTGCAACACCGGTGCCTGCGAAAATATGCTTCATGTACGAATTAATTTTCTGTTTGTTTCTGGATTATTTTTTCCGCTGAGCGACTTAAGGTAAACCTCGACAGTGCTTATGTAGTCTTCTGCTTCCTGGTCAGCGGCTGGCGTGATAAGCGGGTTGTAGAGCGGAAGCTCAAAGGGGTTATACATGCCGCATTTCAGATCGGCGGGTAGAGTGGCTGCAATCAGGTGCAGCAAATCCGAAGAACTGTTGTCGGTATTGATAAGAATCTGAGCGTTGATGCCCCTTAACAGCTCAGCGAGCGGCTTGCTCAGACTACCGAAAAATGTCAGGTTTTTCTTTCCTGTTTCAACAAGCGAGCGATGACCATCGCGCAATGCGGTGAGCTTATCCACATTATTTAGGTTAATTAAAGTCAGACTATCAGCTTCTGAAAACCTCATCTGCAAACGATTAAGCAAGTTCACAGCCTCGGTGCCCTGCAAATGCGTCAGGAGGATGAGGCTTTTTGATTCCGCAAGGGTATTCAGCTTTGGTGCCTTTGCGTTTAAAGTGCAACGCCTGATGCGCCTGCGAACGAATATGCGCAGTGCCATATTTGCTATAAGTTGGGCCGTAAAGTTACTGCTTTTACATTGTATGATGTTCATTGATGCTTATGCTTTTTCATGTTTGCCAATATTTAACCAAACATTGAAGTTTGGATTATTAAGCCTGTGGAAGTTATATTTTTGCCCATTAAACAAATCGACTTGAGAATTACAGTACTCGGCAGTGGTACATCGCAGGGCGTGCCGGTTATTGGTTGTCAGTGCGCCACATGCGCCTCAGCCGATCCCCGCGATCAGCGGCTTCGATCAAGTATTCTGGTCGAGGATTGTCAAACAGTTGTTGCGGTGGATGCCGGCCCTGATTTCCGGCAGCAGATGCTGAGGGAGGGAGTGCGCAAGCTTGATGCTATTCTTATAACGCATACGCATAAGGACCATATCGCCGGTCTGGATGATGTCCGGTCTTTCAATTACTTATCAAAAAAGCCAATGCGTATTTATGCACGTAAGGCAGATCAGGAAGATATAAAAAGAGAGTTTTCTTATGCTTTTTCCGACAACCCATATCCGGGAGTCCCACAATTTGAGTTTGTTACAATAGGCGAAGAGAGAATAAATATTGACAACATAACAATTCAGCCATTTATCGTGATGCATATGCATCAGGAAGTGTTTGGATTTCGTTTTGGCGATTTTGCTTATGTCACTGACGTGAATCAAATCCCTTACAAGGCTATGAGAGCCCTCAGCGGGGTAAAAGTGCTCATGCTTGATGCATTACGAAAACAAAATCATACCTCGCATTTTAATCTCGAACAGGCAATCGGGGTGGCGGCAAGCATTGGTGCTGAGTTGACGGTGTTTACACACATTAGTCATCTGATGGGCATGTACGCAGAGGTTGCCAAAGAGCTTCCGGAAGGAATGATGTTGGCATACGATGGCCAGATTATTAGTATGCCATAAATACAGTTTTAGCCGCACTAAAGGTTGGGTGAACTAAAAGCGAGATTTTTCAGGGAGTGTTATTCCATTATTGTCGCCAAAATACGCCTTTGGCCACCGTGATAACGAAACTCGCAAAGGTAGATTCCCTGCCATGTGCCAATGGCAAGTCTTCCATTCGAGATGGGAATACTGATGCTATGACCAATCATGGCTGCCTTGATGTGTGCAGGCATATCATCCTCGCCTTCAAAGGTGTGGGTATATAGTGGGTCGCGCTCACGAACCAGTCTGTCGAACCATCGCTCAAGGTCGTAGCGTACGCTTGGATCGGCGTTTTCGTTAACGGTTAACGCAGCGGAGGTGTGTTGAAGGAAAAGATGCAGCAGGCCCTGTTCGGGAAGAGGCTCTAATTGTCTGACAATCATTTCGGTTATGAGGTGAAAGCCCCGCGACAATTGAGGAAGTGTAATGAGTTTATGTTTTATCATGTGAAAAAAAACTCCGGATGCGCTGGTATCCGGAGTGAAAGATTAGCGTCTTGATTATTACTCGTCCTGAAGGTCGTTGGTCAGGTTTTTCTCCCTGATCCCTGCAATTTCTTCGAGCATTTCGGTTGTAAGCGATTTAGGTCGCTCAAGGGGATACATGAGTGCACGGTCCCAGATCAGGTTGGCGACTATGCCGATTGCTCTACCTATACCAAATAAGACGGTGTAGAAGTCGTATTCAGTTACACCATAATGCCATTGGATAACACCCGACTGGGCATCCACGTTGGGCCAGGGGTTTTTGGCTTTTCCGTGCTTCTGCAGGATAGGCGGAACTACTTTGTAAAGCAGGTCAACATATCTGAAAATGGTATCATCTTGCAAATGTACAAGACTGAAATTACGCTGTATCATATAGCGCGGGTCGGTTTTGCGCAGTACGGCATGACCAAAACCAGGGATGACCTGACCGCTGTGCAGGGTATCCCATACAAACTGGCGCATTTCGTCTTCGGTGGGCACTTCGCCACCCATCTTGTCCATCAGGTCCTGCAGCCAGCGCAATACTTCCTGATTGGCAAGGCCATGCAAAGGGCCGGCCAGCCCGTTGATCATGGCGGAAGTGGCCAGATAGACATCGGAAAGCGAACTTCCAACGAGGTGTGCTGTGTGCGCACTCACATTGCCGCTCTCGTGGTCGGCATGTAAAATAAAGTGCATGCGGGAAACATCGTCATAAGGCCTTACTTTGCCCATCATATGGGCGAAGTTGGCGCCAAAATCAAGGTTGGGATTGCCCACAATGCGTTTGCCATCGCGATAAAGCTTGGCATAGATGTAGGTTCCGATCTCAGGCAGTTTGGCGAGCATATTGAGGGCGTCCTCGTACATCGGATCCCAGTAATCGGTCTTCGAAATGCCTGCTTTATATTTCTTGGCAAAGAACGATTCACGGGCCATGGCCAGAATGGCTGACGAGAACATGGCCATCGGGTGGCTGCAACAGGGCCATGCATCAATAACTTCATACACATAACGTGGAAGAATGCGTCGTTTCGAAAATTCATCCACCAGATCATGAGCCTCACTCTCAGTAGGAATCTCGCCAGTCAGCAACAGGTAGAGCAGACCTTCCACATAAGGCATTTCGGCATTCTTTGGTTTTGGAAGCAATTTGAACACATCTTCAAGTGTGTAACCACGATAGCGTATGCCTTCGTTCGGATCCAGATAGGAAATGTCGGTGACCAGACACTTAATGCCGCGCATCCCTCCAATAACCTGCCCAATGGTCACTTTGTCCACCTCCACCTTGCCAAATTCTTCCAGGAGCCTTTTGGTGCGTGGTCGCCAGTCTTCAATTTTTTGTCTGAGAACGTTCTTTAAGTTCGACATGGATTATGTTGTTAGTTATTTGATGATATTCGAGTCATTCGCATAACAAACGATTGCGACACCTGTTTTAAAAAAAGGACAAAATTTAAGCTGCACAAAGTATCCCTGAGGCGATTGACAAAGGAACTAATGTGCACATAAAACTTCATTTTACTGACTTTGGTGAATTAAATGCTTGAAAACAAGAATTATAACGACTTCATTTTTTCCAAATCCCCGATGATTTTCCTTTCATGAATCAGGTTCGGAAATTGGTCGATAAATGTAGATATTTCACTTTTATGCAGCAATGCAAAACATGCATATATGCTTATTTTTACATTTGTTCAAATAAGAACTGAAGGGCAATTGCAACCCTTACCGGTTGGGTTTGTCATTAAGGTTGTAAATATCCTCTGTTATGAATAATCAAAGATCCTATTATCGCAGCCGCGTCAACCGCATCATTGGCGGAGTTTGCGGTGGATTATCCGAGCGGCTTAACTTCGACGTGAGTATCATTCGCCTCATTTTTGTGCTACTGGCACTCTTCGGGGGTGGTGGTCTGCTTATCTACATAGTGCTGTGGATTATTGTTCCGGAACGTCCCTGGGAGATGTCTGGTCAGGGGGCCCAAAATGGTAGCGATTACGGCAGTTACCAAAGCACTGGTGATATTGATGACCCGCAACAGTTTGTGCATGAATTAGGTAAAACTGACAGTAAGTCCCGCTTACTGCTTGGTGCTGGCCTTATTGTTGCCGGGTTTTTATTTATGATTGCCAATTTTGTCAGCTGGCTGAATATTCGCGACCTTTGGCCGGTGGTGCTCATAATTGCCGGATTGGCCTTATTGTTTTCACAGGTTAAATCATCAAAATAGGAGCTATGAAACATCAGAATGTTTTTTGGGGCGGAGTGCTTGTTGTTGCAGGTATTCTGCTGTTGCTCAGCCGACTTGATGTATTCAGCATCGATTGGTGGGCGCTTGGCAGGCTTTGGCCATTTCTGCTCGTGTTCTGGGGTGTGAGTATCCTGCCAGTCAAAGGAGTATTTAAAGTGGCGGCAACCCTGATCATCGCCGGTATTGCAGTGATCGTTTATATTAATGCTCCATTGCGTGAACGCAAAACAAAGGATTTCGACATTTCATACGAATGGGGTGATGGGGACTCGACAGGTACTTCAACCGAACAGCTATTTACAGAGCCATGGGAAGATGGAGTTGACGAGGCCTCTCTGCGGCTCAATGCAGCCGCAGGGGCATTCCGGATGGGAGGCACCACTGGCGAGCTGATCGTTGGAAAGTCGGAAGGAAACCATGCGCGGTACATATACAAAGTGGAGCGCACTGGTCGTAATGCTGAAATTAAAATCAGGGAAGAAGGCAGTCGCAGACAGTCGCGCACCCGGGAAACCGATTTCAACATGATGCTAAACCCACAACCACTATGGCAGTTTAAGTTTGATATTGGTGCTGCGGATTTCGATTTCGACCTGACAGATTTCAGGGTTTCAAAAGTCGATATCGATGCAGGGGCTTCTTCAATAAAGTTGAAAATCGGCGACAAGCATCTTGAAACGAATGTAGAGATCGATGCAGGTGCTTCGTCAATTTATCTTGAGATACCGGAGAGCGCGGGCTGCGTTCTCACCGGATCGACCGTGTTGTCGAGCCGCGATCTCGATGGTTTCAACAAAATATCCAAGGGTAAGTACCAGACGGCGGACTTTGAATCGGCAGAACAGAAAATTTACGTCAAGGTTGACGCCGCCGTTTCCAGCTTCGAGATAAGACGCGTCGCCCGTTAGTTCAATCTTTTTTCGGTTTATGCCATATCATACTGACTTGTTGGCAATCAGTAGGGTATGGCATATTTTTTGCGGTTAAGCTGCGTTATGGAATACAAAGATTATTACAAAATACTTGGAGTTGGCAGAAAAGCCAGTCCGGAGCAGATAAAAAAACAATACCGGAAGCTGGCCAAGATGTATCATCCCGATAGGAACTTTGGCAACAAGACTGCTGAGGAGCGTTTTAAAAGCGTCTCAGAGGCATACGAAGTATTGTCTGATGCTGAAAAACGGCGCAAATACGATGAACTTGGTGCCAACTGGAAACAATACGAGCATGAATATGCCAACGCTGGACGCGGTCAGCGGTTTGGAAGAAAACCTCAGGAATATAGCCACGAAACGTTTTTTGGTGGTAATTCGGGCTTCAGCGATTTCTTTGAAATGTTCTTCGGGAGAGGTTTCCAGCATTTTGGTGAAGGCTCAGGGTCGGCGCAAAAAGGCAGCAACCTGACGGCAACAATTCAAATCAGCCTTGAAGAGGCTTATAATGGATCTACCCGCCTCATACAAATAAATGGTCAAAGCTTAAAAGTTTCTTTAAAGCCTGGTGTAAGGGATGGTCAGGTGCTCAGGCTCAGGGGCAAGGGTAATCCGGGCCTGAACGGAGGCGATCCGGGTGACCTGCTCTTAAAGGTGAACATTGCCAACCACCCGATTTTTTTGCGAAAAGACGACGACCTGATGGCCGAGCTCTCGGTTGATTTTTACACGGCCGCCCTTGGTGGCAAGGTGACTCTACGAACTTTTAAAGGTGAGGTCAACGTGCCGGTGCCCGAGGCTACACAAGCTGGTGCAATACTCAGGCTCAAAGGATTAGGTATGCCGGTAAATGGTACTGAGAAGACGTTTGGCTGCCTGCTGCTGAAAGTGAAAATAGTTCTCCCCGAGCGCTTGAGCTCCGAAGAAAGGAGTTTGCTGGCTCAGGCCAGAAACACATCTGTGACATAATGCCGCTCACTTGTCGGGCATGCCATGTGAATGGTTTGAGGTTCATCACAGCAACGTTCTTTTTTTGTTTCTTTGCAAGTCGCACACGCCCATGACGGAATCAAAATGCCTTCCCGTTTGTTTTTAACGGCATAACTATCACACTTAACCGGAAATCAAACCAGTAACATGCCGACAAGGTTTTTCTCTACCCTATTATTGCTTGTTTCGCTGACTTATTCGGTCAGTGCACAGGATGCCTCTGTAAGAGGATTTGTATACGAGGCCAAGACGGGCGAACCTGTTGTTTTTTCCAATGTTTATCTGGAAAGAACCACCTACGGAGCTTCTACCGATGTAAATGGGTACTTCAACATCACGCGCGTCCCTCCGGGCCAGTACACACTTCTTGTCACTTATCTCGGATTCGATACCATCCGTGAGCAGATTTCACTGCGTAAAGGCGATGTGATCAATAAGCGCTTTAACCTAACAGAATCAGCTGTCAGCCTCAATACCGTCAATGTAAATGCAGAGCGGATTGAATCAGTCACCGAGACGAAGACCTCAGTAATCAACCTCACCCCCAAAACGCTCAAGCGCCTGCCCTCTATTGGTGGTCAGGCCGACCTTGCGCAATACATGCAGGTTATTCCGGGCGTGGTGTTTACCGGCGATCACGGTGGTCAGCTTTACATACGCGGAGGTTCTCCAATTCAGAACAAAGTGTTGCTCGACGGCATGATTGTTTACAACCCATTTCATTCCATCGGACTTTTCTCAGTTTTCGATACGGATATCATCCGCAATGCTGAAGTTTTTACCGGAGGCTTCTCGGCTGATTACGGAGGACGCATCAGCTCGGTAATGGACATCACTACACGCGATGGCAACCGCAATCGTATTGGTGGAAAGGTGAGCGCCAGCACCTTTGGGTCGAGGCTTTTACTCGAAGGTCCAATATCGAAAGCCAAAGATTCTGATGGCACCTCTGCTTCCTTTCTTTTTACGGTGAAGAACTCCTATCTGGGTCAGACCAGCAAAAGCATCTACAACTACATCGATCCCAAAGGACTGCCTTTTAACTTTCTTGACATCTATGGCAAAGCTTCGATCAACGCGGCAAACGGCAGCAAAATCAATTTCTTCGGCTTTAGTTTCAACGATGATGTAAAGAACTATAAAGCGCTTTCCGACTTTGGTTGGAAATCATCTGGCGGTGGCTCCAATTTCCTGATTATCCCCGGTAAGTCTCCTGTGCTTATCGAGGGCAATCTTGCATACTCCACCTACGATGCCCGTCTGGTTGAACAATCGGCACCCGAGCGTTCCAGCTCTATTGATGGATTCAATATAGGTTTTCATTTTACCTATTTTCTCGGCAAAGACCTTGTCAAGTATGGAATTGAGATCTTGGGTTTCAAAACGGAGTTCAACTTCACCAATGGCGTAGGACGCCTGATACAGCAGATTGAAAACACTACCGAACTGGCTGGTTATGTGCGTTATAAGGGTAATTTTGGAAAGCTCATCCTCGAACCGAGTCTGCGGATGCACTGGTACGCCTCGTTGGACGATATTTCGCCTGAGCCCCGCGTTGCAGCTAAATACCTTGTGAGCGACCACGTTCGTTTGAAAATGGCTGCCGGTCGCTATTCGCAAAACCTCATTGCTGCAAACAGCGATCGTGATGTGGTCAACCTGTTTTATGGTTTTCTTTCTGGTCCGGATAACCTCCCAAAAAAGTTCGACGGCAAGGAGGTAACAACCAAGCTGCAGAAAGCTGACCATGTTATCCTTGGTGTGGAAGCCGACCTCAGCCACAGGCTCAACATGAATCTGGAGGGATATCTCAAAAATTTTGGTCAACTGACAAACCTCAATCGCAACAAGCTTTACGATGAAGCAACAGCTCCGTTCACTGTGCCTGACGTCCTCAAAAAGGACTTTATCATAGAAAAGGGGATGGCTTATGGTGCCGATCTTGCCCTGAAATACGAGACCCAGAGCATCTACATCTGGGCAGTGTATTCGCTTGGTTTTGTCACTAAAAAATTGGAAGAGCGTCCCGGAAAGCTTTACACATACAGGCCACATTACGACCGTCGTCACAACACCAACCTCGTCTTCAGCTACACAGCCGGGAGCAAGAAGGAGTGGGAAATTGGCACCCGCTGGAACTTTGGCAGCGGGTTTCCGTTTACACAGGTTCAGGGATTCTATGAATATCATCCATTCACAGGTGGCATCAACGATGATTATATCCGCCGCAATGGCGAACTGGGTATTATCTATGCCGAGCTCAACAAAGGCCAGCTGCCAACATATCATCGCCTTGACTTCGATGCAAAACGCCGCTTCTTTTTCAGTGAGCATACCGAACTGGAGATCACCCTGAGTGTTACGAATCTGTACAACAGAAAAAATGTATTCTATGTTGACCAGATTACCAACCAGGTGGTACGCCAATTGCCACTTATGCCTAGTTTGGGAATGACCCTTACTTTTTAACCGAATCCAAAACCAATCTGAATGAAAAAGCCATTTTTTCTCGCTGTGATTCTCGGAATCACCTTCGGATCATGCAAGCAAAGCAAAGAAATTATGAACCCACCAGTTGCCAAACAGGAACCAAAAGAGTTAACCCTTCACGGCCACACTCGGATCGATCCTTATTACTGGCTCAACGAACGGGATGCCGCTGATGTGGTTGCCTATCTGGAAGCTGAAAATGCCTATACCGAGCATGTAATGGCCCCAACCAGCGATTTGCAACAGAAACTGTTCGACGAAATGATGAGCCGTATTCAGCAAACGGATATGAGTGTGCCTGTCAAACTCAATGGATATGAATACTATACGAGATTTGAGGAAGGCAGGGAATACCCTGTTTATTGTCGAAAGGCCGATCACAATGGTGCTGCAGAAGAAGTGATGCTCGACGGCAACAAGATGGCCGAAGGAAAAGCCTTCTTTCAGATCGGTGGCTGGGCCGTAAGCCACGACAACAACCTGCTGGCATTCAGCGTTGATACGGTCAGTCGCCGGCAGTATACTCTTTATATTAAAAACCTGAGCACAGGCGAAGTGCTGGCCGATGCCATTCCTAACACCTCAGGCAATATGGCCTGGAGCAACGACAACAAAACGTTGTATTACAGCATTAAGGATGAAACACTTAGATCGTACAAGATCATGAAACATCGTCTTAGCGAATCCTCCGATGCAGATGCGCTAGTATACCATGAAACTGACCCTACATTCAACGTTTTTGTGTTTAAAACGAAATCGAAAGATTATGTTATGATTGGTTCGGAGAGCACAGTTTCGTCCGAATATCGTTTTCAGCCTGCCAACGATCCATCAAAACCCTTTCAGGTTATTCAGCCCAGGCGCCGCGACCTGCTTTACAGCATCGATCATTACAAGGATCACTTTTATATCCGCACCAATCTGGATGCCCGCAACTTTCGTCTGATGCGCACTCCTGTGGGTAAAACTTACATCGAAAACTGGCAGGAAGTGATACCGCATCGCGAGTATGTGCTTTTCGAAGACTTCGACATCTTTGCCAACTATCTGGCGCTTGTTGAACGCAAGAACGGGCTCAACAACATCCGTATTATAGGCTGGACTTCGGGCGAGGATTATCACATTGAATTCGACGAACCAGCATGGCTGGCTTATCTGGGTACCAATATGGAGTTCGACACGGATAAGCTCCGCTATATTTATATGTCGCTCGTCACCCCGAACACAGTGTTTGAGCATGATATGAAGACGAGGAATCGTCAGCTGCTCAAGCAACAGGAAGTCCTGGGTGGATACAACCCGTCTGATTACTCATCGGAGCGCTTTTTCATTCCTTCGCACGACGGTGTTATGGTCCCCGTTTCCCTTGTTTACAAAAAATCGACTTTCAGGCGCGACGGCAGCAACCCTATTGTGCTCTATGGCTACGGGTCCTATGGTGCCAGCATGGATACGTATTTCAGTTCATCGCGTATCAGCCTGCTCGACAGGGGTTTTGTCTGGGCTGTGGCACACATTCGTGGCGGTCAGGAGTTGGGCCGTCATTGGTATGAAGATGGAAAGTTGTTGAAAAAGAAGAACACTTTCCTCGATTTCATTGCTGCAGGCGAATATCTTGTCAGGGAAAAATATTCATCCACCGATCGCCTGTTTGCCTTGGGTGGGTCTGCCGGCGGTTTATTGGTAGGCGCCGTAATGAATATGCGCCCCGACCTATGGAAAGGCGTTGTTGCTCAGGTACCCTTTGTTGACGTGGTAACCACCATGCTCGATGAGTCGATTCCACTAACCACCGGTGAGTACGATGAATGGGGAAATCCGAATGACAAGATCTATTACGACTACATGCTGTCCTATTCCCCCTACGACAACGTTGAAGCCAAGGCCTACCCGGCTTTGCTTGTCACAACTGGTTATCATGATAGTCAGGTGCAGTATTGGGAACCCGCCAAATGGGTGGCAAAATTGCGTTCCCTAAAAACCGACAACAACACCTTGCTGCTAAAAACTGAAATGGACTTTGGTCATGGCGGTGCTTCGGGCCGGTTTCAGGCGCTAAAAGAACAATCCCTGGTATTTGCGTTCATGCTCAACGAGCTGGGAATGAAAAAATAATAGCCGACAAATTTTCATGGAAAAAATGATCGACTTTGCCTCGCTCGAAATGAGTACGCTTAACGCCCTCAACAAGGGCACACTAATGGAACAGCTTGGTATTGAGTATCTTGAAGTTGCGGAAGGTTTCATGAAAGCCCGAATGCCTGTTGACGAGCGCACATTTCAGCCCAATCGGCTGCTGCATGGCGGAGCAAGTCTGGCATTGGCCGAAACAGTGGGGAGTTTTGGATCGGCGCTCATGGTCAATCGCGAAAAATATGAAGTGCGCGGGGCCCAGATCAGCGGAAACCACCTCAGAGCGGTTCGCGAAGGATGGGTTTTTGCCGAAGCCAGGCTGATTCATCATGGCCGAAATACGCATGTGTGGAACATCGATATCCTGGATGAGCAGGGGAGGATAATTTCTACTTTCCGGTTAACTAACTTTATTATTGCCAAATAGCTAAGCGCACTATTGGATACTGAAAGTCAAATCAGGCAACTACTTTGGAATCGCGTCCCGTTTGCCGTATGGCGTATGCCTTCAGCAAGGGATATACAGTTTCTAACCGGAAGACTAAAGGTGTTTGAACCTTCGTTGGATCAGCAGGGTTTTATTTTTCATCCTTACAATAGTGCTGACGACCCACCACTTATTGTGGTTGGACATGATACTGAAGATTCTGGAGGTGCAAATTTTCTGCCTTCGCCAAAAGGCAATCGTGTTTTCCACAGCCAGGATTACCAGCTGTATGCCTCACAAGTAAACGAAGCTGTTTCATTCATCAGAAAGGGTATCGTTCAAAAGCTCGTGCTGTCGCGCACCATACCTGCCTCAGGCCTGAATGCCGCCGAAGCGGCAGGTGCTTTTCTCAACCTCTGCGACCGGTATCCGGCTACTTTCGTGTATTTGATTTCCGGAGGCGAGCACATGCAATGGATGGGTGCCAGCCCCGAAACCCTGGTAAGGTTCGATGGTCGTAAAGGTTATACCGTTTCGCTGGCTGGAACACTTCCCGTTGGTCATACAATGGATTGGACCTCAAAGGAAAGAATTGAGCAGAAAATAGTTACAGATTTTATTTCAGAGCAACTCCGCGCTGTCGGCGCTGAGGAAATCGCTGTGGGCGAACCATTTGAAGTACTGGCAGGAAACTTGAAACACATTAAAACCGAGATCAACTTTTCGCTGCCTGATCGGGTGGAGCCTTTTGCAATTGTTCAGGCACTGCATCCTACCCCGGCCGTCTGCGGAAGTCCCAGAGCGGAGGCTATTCAACTTATCCGTGCCATAGAAAAACATAACCGGGCTTACTATACAGGTTTTCTGGGGCCATGGTCAATCAATGGCATATCGCATCTGTTTGTAAACCTGCGCTGCATGGAGTTCTCCGAACATCAAAGCACCCTGTTTGTTGGGGGAGGTATCACGGGTGACTCGATCGCTGAGCGCGAGTGGGCCGAAACAGGCTGGAAAGCCGAAACGCTTTCTTGGCTTTTTAATGCCAAATGACCAAATTTGCATCATGATTCATCCAAAGAGCGGACTAATTCGCCTTGCCGGATTGCTGTCAGAACGTGGTATCCGTCGCCTTGTTGTGTCGCCAGGCTCGCGCAATGCGCCTGTGGTCAGCGTGTTGTGCAGGCTGTCGGGCATGGAGTGCTTTACCATTGTTGACGAACGCAGCGCTGGCTTCTTTGCTCTTGGATTGGCCCAGCAAACGGGCGAGCCAGTAGCGCTCAGCTGTACATCAGGTTCGGCGGTGCTTAACTATGGCCCTGCAGTGGCCGAAGCCTATTACCAGCGAATCCCGCTCTTGCTGCTCACAGCCGACCGGCCACCCGAATGGGTGGATCAGGCTGATGGCCAGACTATCCGACAACAAGGTGTTTTTGATTTGCATGTGAGAAAAAGCGTTAACCTTCCGGTTGAGGTCGCTTCGGAGGATGATTTGTGGTTTGCCGGACGACTTTGCTCCGAGGCACTCAATGCGCTCGCTTGGCCTGTGGCCGGCCCGGTGCACATCAACCTGCCTTTCCGCGAGCCGCTTTACAACCTGCCCGAAGTACTTCCAGCATCATCGAAGGATATCAGGATTGCAAGAGGACACTTTCAACCTGCTGAAAGCGAACTGACACAATTGACTGATTTGTGGAACGCCTGCACCCGAAAAATGATTATCGTTGGTCAGATGATGCCCGATGCTATTGTTCTGAATACACTGAATCAACTATCAGATGACCCCTCGGTGGCTGTGCTTACCGAAACTACTTCAAACGCCTGCAGCCCCCGTTTTGTAAGCACAATTGACCGGAGCCTGTCGGTGATGCCCGGTGTTGATGAGTATCAGCCCGAAATCCTGCTCACTATAGGTGGTCAGGTGGTCTCGAAACGCATCAAGGCATTTCTGCGCAAGTCAGTCAATCTACAACACTGGCATATCGACAATGCCGAATCACATCCTGATACCTATCAGCACCTCAGGCTAGTCATCCCAGCCAGACCGGACGATTTTCTACCAGTGCTGGCGGCATCAGTTCGTCCGGTAGCAAGCGATTTTGCAGCAAAATGGCAATCTTTGCAGCCTACCGGTGCATTGCTGCATCAACAGTATCTCGCCCGTTGCGGCTTTGCCGACCTGAAAGTATTTGAATTGATATTCAGGCATCTTCCGGCTGATTACGACATTCAGCTATCAAACAGTACTCCGGTGCGTTATGCTCAGCTTTTCGACCATCCGGTCACCCGACGTCAATTTGCCAACAGAGGCACCAGTGGTATCGATGGAAGTGTTTCAACGGCTGCGGGCGCAGCCTATGCCAGTGGCAGACCAACCCTGCTCATAACTGGAGACCTGGCTTTCTTTTATGACTCCAATGGATTATGGCACAAGCACTTGCCACCAAACCTAAAAATCATTGTGATACATAATGGTGGGGGAGGTATATTCCGATTTATCGATGGTCCATCAGACAGCGGCATGTTGGAAAGGTTTTTCGAAGCTTCGCATCAGACCGGGGCAGAGGGAATTGCACGCACTTTCGGTCTTGAGTTCATGTATGCCGACAATGAAGAAAAACTGAATGAGGTGCTTCCTGATTTTTTCATGTCTGCTGAGACTGCCACTGTGCTCGAAGTAAGCACACCCGCTGCAAAGAGTGCATCCATGCTGAAATGTTACTTTAAATTTCTATCAGATAACAAATTGAGAAATAATTCTTAGAAGAAGGCTGTTTCTCCAGACATTACCGACTTCTCACTTTCAGAAACCCTGTTCTTATACTAACTTTGCGCTTTGAACCAGACCGCATTTTCAGGCGTTTACTAAAAAAATAAATTACCATGAGTCAAACGAGAGAATGGAAGGCAATAAAGGAATACAAGGACATTCTTTTTGAAGAGTGGAATCACATTGGCAAGATCACCATCAACAGGCCTGAAGTGCATAATGCCTTCCGGCCTTCAACAGTATTCGAAATTGCAGATGCGCTGGATATCTGCCGGGAGAATCAGAACATTTATGTAGTGGTGCTCACCGGTGCAGGCGACAAGGCTTTTTGCAGCGGGGGAGATCAGCAGGTGAAGGGCGAAGGAGGTTATGTTGACGATCAGGGGGTGCCGCGCCTAAATGTGCTCGATGTGCAGAAGAAGATCCGCTCGATGCCCAAGCCTGTTGTGGCCATGGTCAACGGGTGGGCTGTTGGTGGCGGGCATGTGCTGCATGTGGTATGCGACCTGACCATTGCCTCCGATAACGCGCGGTTCGGACAGGTTGGCCCGAAGGTCGGAAGTTTTGATGCAGGTTTCGGATCCTCCTATCTGGCCAGCATTGTCGGGCAAAAGAAAGCCCGCGAAATTTGGTTTCTTAACCTCTTTTACAGCGCTGCCGAAGCCCTCGAAATGGGGCTGGTTAATAAAGTTGTCCCCCTTGCGCAGCTTGAAGATGCCACCGTGGAATGGTGCGAGATTATGATGAAGCGCAGCCCGATAGCACTCCGAATGATTAAACTTGGTCTAAATGCCGACCTAGACGGTCAGGCCGGCTTGCAGGAGTTTGCCGGCAATGCCACCTTGCTTTATTATCTGACCGAAGAAGCCCAGGAAGGTAAACGGGCATTTCTTGAGAAACGCGAACCGAATTTCCATCAATATCCCAAGTTTCCCTGAGCTTTATGGCAAGTGTAAGAAGCTGGATTCAGGCCGCACGATTGCGTACGCTGCCATTGGCGCTGGCAAGCATGGGAATGGGGGCCTTTATTGCCTCGCGTGAGCCTGCTTTCAATCTAAATGCCGTTTTTGGTGCAGCTGTAACCACAATTTTACTTCAGTTGCTTTCAAATTTTGCCAACGACCTTGGCGATGCTATAAAAGGCACCGATGGCAAGCAACGCATTGGCCCAAAACGTATGGTGCAGAGTGGCGCTATCAGACCGAACGAGATGAAAACGGCAGTTGCACTGATGGCTGGTGCATCCCTTATTAGTGGCATCTGGCTACTGTTCGGACTGTCGCACCTCGATAATCATTCTGCATTTGCAATGTTGTTGCTGGGTTTTGCCTCAATAGTGGCTGCCATAAAATATACTGTTGGTAGCAGACCCTATGGTTATCGTAGCCTTGGCGACCTCTTTGTGTTTATATTTTTTGGTCTGACCGGAGTGGCTGGTACTTACTTTCTTGTGCTCGACGGTCAATTCGATCCTGCCATACTATTGCCGGCTTCAGCGGTGGGACTGCTCAGCACTGCAGTGCTCAACATCAATAATATGCGCGATATGGCCGCCGACCGTTTCAGCGGCAAACGCACACTGGTAGTAATGATGGGCTACAACAATGCCTTGATCTACCATATCTTTCTCGTAACTGTGCCTTTTATACTGATTGCCGTTTACAACTTTTTACGAACCGAGGGTCTGGCTGTTTGGACATATTTGCTTTTGTTGCCATTGTTTATCAGGGATTTACGTGGAGTGCTCAATTCTCCCGGCTACGCAGATCTCGATCCCTATCTGCGCCGTCAGGCCATTAAGACTTTTCTGCTCGTTGCAGTGTTTGGTATTAGTCTGCATTTGTGATGTTCCGGTTCGAAGCACAGCCCTATACTTTGATTTTCAGGTTTGAAGCCGGCACATCCCGCGGCATACTCACCGAAAAGCACGGCTGGTTTATCAGACTCAGCCACATAATGACCCCCGAAGTGAGCGGCATTGGTGAATGTAGCCTGATTCCCGGGCTGAGCCCTGATGAGCCGGAAATTCTTCGCCAACTGATCAGCGACTTTTCCTCGAATGGACTTGACCCTGAATATTTTGCAAGAAATCATGCCACGCGGTTTCCAGCGCTCGCCTTTGCCATAGAAACCGCCACAGCCCAACTGTTTCAGTTTGGCGATATGCGCCTTTATCCCTCCGGGTTCACCGGGGGCAGTACCGGGATACCCATCAACGGGTTGATCTGGATGGGCGATATCGCGCTGATGAAAGCCAGGATAAACGAAAAGCTGTCGCAAGGTTTCAGCACCATTAAAATAAAGGTAGGAGCTTTGAATTTTGAAGATGAACTGGCACTGATCAAGGAGATCAGAAAACATTACCAGCCGGACGATGTGTGCCTGAGGCTCGATGCCAATGGTGCTTTCAGTCCTGAAGAAGCGCTCGAAAAACTGAAGAGACTGTCCGACTTTCAGATACATTCCATTGAGCAACCAATTAAGCCCGGGCAAGCAGAACGAATGGCGGCGCTGTGCAACTTAAGTCCTATCCCCATAGCGCTGGATGAAGAATTAATTGGTTGCGCTGAAGAATACATTTACTCCTTGCTTGAAGCCATAATGCCTCAATATATCATACTCAAGCCCAGCCTGTTGGGTGGTGTGAGGCAAAGCGAAAAGTGGATCCGTGCCGCTACTTCGAGAGGCATTGGGTGTTGGGTAACCTCAGCACTCGAATCAAATATAGGCCTCAATGCCATTGCCCAATGGACGGCAACGCTCAATTTCTCGATGCCTCAAGGCTTGGGCACCGGTCAACTATATCAGAACAACTTCAGCAGCCCGCTGCACATCAGGCAGGCTCAGCTGTGGTATAATCCTGATCTTCCCTGGGTTATTCCTTTTCCATAATGCGTAACAACGATCGTCAACCCAAACTGGTCATCAACGGGAAGGAACTTGATCTCTTCGATCCCGACAGCGTGGCGTGGCTCGAGGCGTCGCCGGAACAGTACCTCCGCGATTTGGGACATTTCCTCAACAACTGGTTCAGCAGCAATGACTCCTTGCTTCAATTGACCTCAGGCTCCACAGGAAGCCCCAAGCAACTTGTTGTTCAAAAACAGCACATGAAAAACAGTGCTGCACTGACAATCGATTTTTTTGACCTGCGCTCCGGAATGACGGCCCTGCTATGTATGTCGCCCGCATTTATCGGAGGAAGAATGATGGTCGTCAGGGCATTGATGGCAGCCATGGATCTGATTGTTGAGAAGCCGGGCGACAACCCTGTCGCTCAGCATGAGAGGTCGATTGATTTTGCCGCTATGGTACCGTTTCAGTTTGCACGGGCTGTAAAGGAAAATCCTGCAAAGTTGAATCAAATCCGTCAGCTTATTCTTGGAGGTGCCCCAGTTTCAACTAGCCTTGAAAAAGCAGCCATGCCATTGCGCACCAAAATATGGCATACCTACGGTATGAGCGAAACCCTGAGCCATATTGCCCTTCGCAAAATAAACGGTGCCGGACGCAGCGCGGTTTTCCGGCCTTTTCCTGGTATCAACCTGAGGCAGGACAGCAGGGGCTGCCTGATCATTGATGCGCCTATGCTGGCCGAAGCACCCATGATAACCAACGATCTGGCGATTCTCTACGACGATGGCTCTTTCGAGATTCTTGGCCGTGCAGATCATGTCATCATCAGTGCAGGCAATAAGATTTATCCCGAGCAACTTGAGGCCCGGCTTGCCTCTTTTATTGATGTGCCTTTTGTGGTTTGTCCCATACCCGACAACGAAGCCGGTCAGCGTGTGGTGCTCGTGCTCGAAGGTAACCTCAGCCCGCGCAATATCTTTGATTTATGGAGGAAGATTGCAAAATCATTGGACAAACCGCAGATTCCAAGACAAATTTTTACGCTGGATCAGCTTCCCCTGACCCGCTCAGGCAAAGCCGACCGTCTAATGATTGAAAGGATGCTGTTGGCAAATTGAACTTTGTTGCCTACAATCGTTTGCAGCATCTATCCCGCTTTCGTTCCTCGTATTTTTCTCTGGTTTTTGGGGCTTTTATTATCTTTACGACTCTTAACCATGATTAATCAAAGAATAATAACCGAATGAAGATTTTCCGATTTTTCTTCCCCCTGATCATTACAATTGTACTTCAATTCAATGTTTCATCACTTTCAGCACAGGAAGTCAGCCGCGTCGAACCGCCTTTCTGGTGGACAGGAATGGCCAATAGTGAATTACAGCTGCTGGTGTACGGAAAGGATATCGGCATGACGCGCGTCAGCCTGACTTATCCCGGGGTTGAATTAAAAGAGGTGGTGATGGTTGAAAACCCGAATTATTTGTTCATCAACCTCCAAATTAAGCCCGAAGCTCAGGCGGGGACAATGCAAATCCTCTTTCAGGGACTTAGGAAAAAACCACTGACTGTCAGTTACGAGTTAAAAGCCCGCAAGCAGGGTTCGGCCCAAAGGGGTGGCTTCAACAACGCTGATGTGATTTACCTGCTCATGCCCGATCGCTTTGCCAACGGCAATCCAGCCAACGACAATATTCCTGGAATGCTCGAAAGTGCCAACCGCTCCAATCCTGACGGAAGGCATGGAGGAGACCTAAGAGGTATCGAAAACCATCTTGAATACTTCAACAGGCTGGGCATTACAACCTTATGGCTTAACCCAGTACTTGAAAACAATATGCCAGCCGTATCGTATCACGGTTATGCCATCACTGATTTTTATAAAGTTGACCCCCGAATTGGTACCAATGAAGAATTTGTGCAACTCATTGAGAAAGCCCATAAAGCCGGATTGAAGATAGTTAAGGATATGGTATTCAACCACTTTGGCACAAATCACTGGTGGAAGAACGATCTCCCTTCAGCCGACTGGATCAATCAATGGCCCGAATTTACAAGGTCGAATTATCGTGGAGGCACACTTACTGATCCTTACGCATCCGAGGCCGATAAAAAACTAATGTTGCGTGGTTGGTTTGACCGCACTATGGCCGACTTTAATCAGGACAATCCTTTTGTGGCCAATTATCTCATTCAGAACAGTATCTGGTGGGTTGAGTATGCAGGCCTTGATGGAATCAGGATGGATACTTATCCCTACAGCGGCAAGCCATTCATGCGCCAATGGATGCAGCGTATCAACAAGGAGTATCCAAACTTTTCTGTAGTTGGCGAAGTTTGGCTGAATACTTCGCCACAGGTGGCCTACTGGAAGGGCAAAGCGTCTAATGCCGATGGCTTTGATTCGGAGCTTAAGCACCTTTTCGATTTTCCACTTAAGTATGCCATTCGCGACGCCTTTAACGAATCAAACGGTTGGAGTTCTGGAGTTTCAAGATTATACGAAAGCCTGAGTCTGGACTTTCTTTATGCCAACCCCATGAATATTGTCGTATTTGCTGATAACCACGATGCCGACCGTATTCTTACCGCCCTTCGCGAGGACATGCGCAAGTTTCGCATGGCCATGGCATTTCTTTTAACCGTCAGGGGGATACCGCAATTGTATTACGGCACTGAAATAGCCATGACTGGCTGGGAGCATGCGGGGCATGGCTTCATTCGCGAAGATTTTCCCGGGGGATGGTCAGGCGATGAAACCAGTGTGAAGGATGGCCGAAACCTGAAACCCAATCAGCGCGAAGCCCTGGAATTTATGCAGATGCTTTTGAACTGGCGAAAAAATAATAAGGTGATTCACTATGGTATGACTACCCATTACGTACCCGAAAACGGTGTTTACGTTTATTTCCGCCACGATGAAAATGAATCGGTAATGGTTGTCCTCAACAACAACGAGGAAAGCCGGACCTTTACCACTGAACGTTTTAACGAAAATCTGAAAGGATTTACAACGGGTAATGATATCCTGCATCGCACCTGGTTCGATCAGCTTCGCACCATTTCCATTCCGGCCATGTCGGCACGAATCATCGAACTTAAACGATAAACACAAATCAGCCATTCATGCCTAATCGTCTGAAATACTGGGTTGAGCTGTTCACGGCGGGCCTGTTTATTCTTGTTAAAAACGCTCATGCCCAGGAGGTAAAGGTATTGCCCGAAAATCCCCGATTTACCGACCGCATTACCATAATTTACGATGCCACACGGGGTAATGCTGCCCTGATGGGATTTCAGGAGAAAGTTTTTTTTCACGCCGGATTGATCACAACCCAAAGCCGTGACGAACGCGACTGGAAATTTGTTGTGGGCAACTGGGGACAACCCGATGTGCGTGTCGAGATGAGGCGCACCAAGGCCGACACTTACGAAGTAAGCTTTGTGCCCTATGAGTTTTTTGGTGTTGAGAAAGACCTCAAAGCGCTCCAGATTGCACTGGTTTTTCGCAATGCTGATGGGTCGCTGGTTGGCAAGACTAAAGATGAAACGGATATCTACATACCGCTCGACGGATACAAGCCTCCGATTGTCAAACCTGCTGAATATTTGTTTAACGATCTTGTCTATCAAGGGTATAGAAAAACTGACACCGCTTTTATTATCAATACGTTGAATGGTGATGTGGTGATCAGGCCTTTCAGCAGTTATGTAGTTCAGACCAGCTGGTATCCTTCCGGATTTAAAAGTTTTGCAAAATCACATGCAGTGATTGCCAACCCACAGAAAATTATGGGGACTGTTGTTGAGTCCGAAACTGCATTGATCTATGATCTGCGTCAGATACAGGTATTGATAAGCAAGAATCCACTAAGAATCAGCTACTTCAAGGATGGTAAGCAAGTACTTCAGGATGAGCGGGGCTTATTCTCGCGGACTGATGCCTCGGGCATTCGTTTTAGCCTCGAAGACGACGAAAAGTTATATGGCTCCGGATTCAGGGCCAGTAGTATCAATCTGAGGGGCCGAAAGCTAGGCCTGTATAACCGCCCCGACTATAACTACCAGATTGGCGCCGACAACCTTAACTATCAGGTGCCCTTGCTCGTTTCGTCGAAAAAATACATGCTCTTTGTGGATAATCCCCACAAAGCCTGGTTCGATGTGGACTCAAAAAACGATGGTGTTCTTGAGTTTGGAGCGCCGGGAGGTCCAATGCAATACTACCTTATTGTGGCACAGGACTTTCCGCAGCTCATGGAGCGCTACGCCACTCTTACCGGCACCCAGCCTATGCTACCTCGCTGGGCTTTTGGAAATTTACAGTCGCGCATGGCCTACCGCACCCAGGCCGAAACCGACAGCATCGTCAATCTGATGATCGAAAAAGACTTTCCCATTGATGCCGTTATCCTCGATTTTTATTGGTTTGGCGACAGTATCCTGGGGCATCTAGGGCGCCTCGACTGGTGGAAACCTTCATGGCCTGATCCACGGAAGATGATTGCGGATTTCAGAAGCAAGGGCGTGAAGACCATCACTATCTCGGAACCCTACATCATCGACTCGCTAGCCAATTGGAAAGTGGCTGATAAGCTCGGCATTCTCGTTCGCGATAGTCTGGGCCGGTCGTATCTTGACAAGCAATTCTATTTTGGCACAGGTTCGCTCATCGACATCTTCAGGCCTGAAGCCCAGCAATGGCTCTGGGAGCAATACCGCAAGCAATTCGATGATGGGGTCGAGGGGCTTTGGGGCGACCTCGGTGAGCCCGAAAGTCACCCTTCCGATATTATCCACGTATGCGGCAAAGCCGATGAGGTGCACAACATTTATGGCCATTATTGGGCCAAGTTGATATGGGACAACTTCCGTGCTGATTTCCCTGATCGCCGTTTGTTCTTTCTTGCCAGAAGTGGATTTGCCGGAACACAGCGCTATGGCATTGTTCCCTGGAGCGGCGATGTGAGCCGTAGCTGGGGCGGATTGAAAGCCCAATTGCCTGCCATGCTCAATATGAGCCTTTCCGGACTTCCTTATATGCACTCCGATGCTGGAGGCTTTGCCACAGGGGTAAAGGACGATGAATTATACACCCGGTGGTTGCAGTTTTCCTGCTTCACCCCAATACTCAGGCCCCATGGTTCGACCATTCCTTCGGAGCCGGTATTTTTCAGCGAGAAAACGCAGAATATTGTCCGTCGCTTTATGAAGTTGCGTAACGAGCTGCATCCTTACATTTATAACTCGGCCTGGAAGCATACAAAGACTGGAATACCAATCACAAGACCCTTGTTTTTTCATCATCCTGGCGATGAGCGATTTGCTTCCTATATCAACGCTTATTACTTTGGCGATGACATGATTGTTGCTCCCATTACCGATCCCGGAATCAGAACCAGCAGTGTTGAACTTCCCAATGGCAACTGGTATCACTTTTGGACAGGTCAGCGTGTCAGCGGAGGCCGTCGGGTGCAGGTGCAAACAGACGATGAAACCATCCCCGTTTTCGTCCGTGCCGGCAGCATTATTCCGCGCGTTTCCGCTTTCAATTCTACGGATCATTACAGCTCACGCAAGCTTTTCCTGCATACCTATCTGCCCGGATCAGGTCTCTCGTTTAGTGGAATAATGTACGAGGACGATGGAGCAACATTTGAAGCCTATGAAAAAGGAGCTTACGAACTGCTCTCTTTCGATGGGTATCAAAGCGCCGCCCAGCTCAGTATAAAGCTATCACGCACAGGTGATGGCTGGGCAGGAATGCCCGAAACACGCCTGATAGAAGTGATACTGTATGGTCAGAACAAGAACATCCGCGAGGCACGATTTGGCACTACCGAACTCAAAAAGCTCGAGCCCAACCAACAAGGCACAACTCTTCCCGGCTTCTGGCACGATGAAAATGGCATCTGGCACATACGGTTCCTCTGGCATGGTGATGACAATGAATTGTTTGTAAAATAAGTAAATCAATAAAAATATAAATCAATGAAAAAGAATATGTTGCAAGCGATCGCCCTCCTGCTGGCCTTCCTCGTAATCGGCACTGCCTTCTGGTCGTGCAAAGGAACAAAGACAGCCACCGTAGCGAAAACAATGCCCGTATCGCAGGTTGTTACGCCCGAATGGGCTAAGAATGCAGTTATTTACGAAGTAAACACACGACAGTTTACGCCTGAAGGCACATTCAGGGCCTTGTCGGCACATTTGCCTCGCCTCAGGGAACTTGGTGTGGATATACTGTGGTTCATGCCCATCCATCCCATTGGAGTCGAAAAGCGCAAAGGAAGTCTGGGAAGTTATTACTCTGTGAAGGACTACAAAGGGGTCAATCCCGAGTTTGGAACTTTCGATGATTTCAGGAGCCTTGTTTCCGAAGCACACGCCCTCGGATTCAAAGTGATCCTCGATTGGGTGGCCAATCACACTTCCCACGATCATCCCTGGACCGTTGAGCATCCTGAGTGGTACAACCGCGATGACAAGGGTGAAATTGTCTCGCCTTTCGATTGGACCGATGTTGCCGACCTGAACTATGACGATAATCCTGCACTGTGGGATGCCATGATTGATGCACTGAAGTTTTGGGTTGCCGAAGCCAATATCGACGGTTATCGCTGCGATGTGGCCGGCATGGTGCCAACAGCATTTTGGGAAAAAGCCCGGAAGGAACTGGATGCCATCAAGCCGGTGTTCATGCTTGCCGAAGATGAAGGTCAACGCGACCTGATGGTCAATGCCTTCGACGCCAACTATGCCTGGGAGTTTCACCACATTATGAATAAAATTGCCAAAGGCGAGAAAAATGCCGAGGATGTCTGGGCTTATTTTTCCAAGGAGGATACCCTCTTTGTGCCCAGTTCCTATCGCATGATGTTCACCTCGAACCACGATGAAAACTCCTGGAATGGCACCGAGTTCGAGCGCATGGGTGAAGGCGCACGGACTTTTGCTGTGATGACTTACACGATACCAGGATTTCCACTTATTTACAATGGTCAGGAAGCAGGGCTAAGTCACCGACTGCTATTTTTCGAAAAAGACCTTATCGACTGGAGCAAGGGCGCGGAGTTTGCCCAATTCTACACCAGCCTCAACCGCATCAAAAAGGAAAACCCTGCACTTTGGAATGCTGATAATGGCGGTAGTTTCGAAAAAGTGAATACTGGCAGGGAAAAGGAAGTGCTGGCTTTTGTACGCCAAAAGGACGAAAATCGTCTTCTGGTGCTGCTCAACCTTACCGGAACCGAGCAGATTATCAGCCTGAGCGAACAAACCTTGACAGGAATCTATACCGACCTCCTCAGTGGCGAACAACGTAAAATTGCTGCAGGTCAGGAGCTAGTGCTTCCTGCCTGGGGATACTGGATGATGAAATAAGCACCGTTTGTACCCCTATCGAACAACACCGGTCGAAAATTTTGGCCGGTGGTTTTTATATGAAAGTTTTGAATAAAACCCGAAACCTTTCTTAAGCGCCGGTGCAATGCTTAGTTACCCCAGGTTTCGCGGTCGAGGCTGCGGTAGTTGATGGCTTCGGCTATGTGTTCGGGTCTGATGGCGTCACTTTGGTCGAGGTCGGCAATGGTGCGTGCCACTTTGAGGATGCGATCGTATGCGCGGGCCGAAAGACTCAGGCGTTCCATAGCATTTTTGAGCAGGTTGCGGCTTGTTTCGTCTATGTCGCAATAGGTATGCAACATCTTGCTCGACATCTGGGCATTGGAAAATACCCTGGGCTGCCCTTTAAATCGCAGTTCCTGAATCTGACGGGCCTTCAGCACCCTCTGCCTGATGGCTGAACTTGGTTCGCCCTTACTCCTGCTGGTCAGGTCTTTAAAAGGCACAGGCACTACTTCTACATGCAGGTCGATGCGGTCCATCAGTGGACCTGATATTTTGTTCAGGTATTTTTGCACCTGACCGGGAGCACATACGCATTGCTGATCCGGGTGATTATAGTAGCCGCAGGGGCAGGGGTTCATGGCCGCCACGAGCATAAAGCTGGCCGGAAAATCGACCGACAGGCGTGCACGGGAAATAGTTACGACCCGATCTTCCATTGGCTGACGCATTACCTCGAGTACTGTGCGCTTGAATTCCGGAAGCTCGTCAAGAAAAAGTACGCCGTGGTGGGCCAGCGATATTTCGCCGGGTTGGGGATACGTTCCGCCACCAACAAGACCTGCGTCCGAGATGGTGTGATGTGGCGAACGAAAGGGCCGCAACCTCACCAGCGAGGTGTTGCGTCCGAGCAGCCCAGCCACCGAATGGATCTTGGTGGTTTCGAGGGCCTCCTCAAGGGTGAGCGGTGGCAAGATGGATGGAAGACGCTTGGCCAGCATGGTCTTGCCCGAACCAGGCGGGCCAATGAGTATTGCATTGTGACCTCCGGCTGCAGCTATCTCAAGTGCCCTTTTGATGTTTTCCTGCCCCTTGACATCAGCAAAGTCGAATTCGTAGTTATCAGGACTGTTGCCAAAGTCGTCCTCAATGCCCGAGGGGTGACGTTCAATAACCAATTCATTGTTCAGAAAGCTTACCACCTGATCAATGCTGTCAACGCCATACACTTCCAGATCAGAAACAATTGCAGCCTCCGCAGCGTTTTCGCGGGGGATGATCATGCCCCTGAATCCTTCTTCATGAGCCTTAATAGCTATGGGTAAAGCGCCTTTGACCGGCTTCAGGCCTCCGTCGAGCGAAAGCTCTCCCATGATGATAAACTGGTCGAGCGCATCGGTACTGATCTGGCCTGAGGCTGCCATGATGCCTATCGCAATAGGGAGGTCGTAGGCTGAACCCTCCTTGCGGATGTCGGCAGGCGCCATGTTAATCACCACTTTTTGCCGGGGATATTTATATCCCTTGTTGTTCAGGGCTGCCTCAATACGCTGCTGACTCTCTTTTACGGCGCTGTCGGGCAGGCCCACAAGAAAGAATTGTATGCCTTTATCAATATTGACTTCGATGGTGATGGTGATGGCTTCGATGCCAAAAAGCGCACTTCCATATGTTTTAACAAGCATGGTTCAGGGTATGGTCATTGGTTGACCAAAGGTAGAAAACTGCAGCTGCATAACAAAAAAATGCCCGGCAGGTTTAATTCCACATAGTGCCGTCTAGGCCCATAATAAAGCCTAACCAAAGGGCAACAACAAAGAAAAACAGACTGATGAGGAAAACAGCTATTTTACCTAAATCAGAGGAGGGATTGATAATTGATTTCAGAAAGAATGAGAGCATGCCAATTGCTGAAACGATAGGTGTGACGATCAATGGCCGTACTATCCACCACGGCCCCCATTCGGGTTTTGGATCATCCGCCGAAAAAACAAAAAGTGTAATCAAAACAAGCCCAATTGCCCAACCTGAGAGCAGGTGCCGCACGATACTTTTTTTTCGAATCGAACTGATCCCCGTAATAAGTGATTTCATACTTGATGAGGTTTTGGTTTATTATTTAATAAACGCAGAGACGTTAATTTGTTGCAAGCAGGAAAGTTTTTCACTTTTATTACAAATTTTGAATCAAGATCAGGTGCTGCTTGAGGTATAAAAAGTAATCATAACAGGCAGGCGGATTAGTTACGGGGCTTATAGCGCGATTGCGAAAGGATGGACTGTGCGTCATCTGCTGATAAAACCTGAGAAAGGCTTTTGTTGGCATGTTGTGAGGCATAGCTTCGCATGATCTGCCATCCAACCCATTCACCAATGCGGGCAGGAGCATCGTATGAAAAATCGGCAGAAAAAGGACCGTCGGAGAATAGTTTACGAAATGCCATGGGCTCACTGCTGTACAGCAGCCCCTCGCCCACCAAGGCTGTCCAGATCTGGCCTTCGTGCTTTTGCATCCAGCCCATTCGCTCGGCGTCAATCCCGAAAATCACATGGTCAGGCACATCGGGCATCATCGCTTCAATAAAAAGATATTTTTTTCCTGAGGCAATCATTTCATCAAGCACCCTTGTGCACAGTACCTTATTTTCGATGTGTGCTTCGAACATATTCGACCATACCGCCGGACCAATATGTGCCGGAGTCATCCTGCCGGCAATGTAATGCGGAATACCGAGTCGGGCATAAACGGGTTCGTCTTCGCCCAGAAAGCAGTCGAGGGCAATAAGCAATTCAGTTGGGCCTGCCATGACTGAATGGTCTGGCTGAACATTTGATACAAATGTGTAAATGAGGGGAATAGGAACTGAAGGAAAATAGTAATTGAAGCGCCTGAATGAGTTTTCAAGCATTGATTTCCAGTGGTTTTTCTGTCCGAATACTTCCTGCGCTTGCAGGTACATTCGGCGTGCAAGCGTGTCGGAAATAAAACTCTTCAATTTTCTGATGCCTGCTGTGTCGTCGAGGCTGGCGTTCAGAAATGGAAGGAAGTCCGGCTGAATCTGTCTCAGATGTTCGGCAAACCGTGCTGTGTCAGCTTCAAACAAGACTGTAGCATAGTCTTTGAAGACCAAATCAATAGTAGGTAACTTTCGTTTTTCAATGGCAAAATTACCAGTCTTTGGCCGACACGAAACAGTAAAAATAATAGCGATGGAAAGCAAAATTTCCCTGCGTATGGTGATCTGCAACATCAAATGTTAAAGTATCTTCCAACCAATACTTACCTCGAAGGCCTGACTACGCGAATCGAATTGTACAGGATTACCTCCAAAGTTCACTGTGCCAATGATATTGTTGAGGCCCAAGGAATATTTTATATCGACGGCAAACATAAGCACATCAAGCCCTGCGCCAAGCTTCAGGCCCCAATGGATGTCTTTGATGTCGCTCTCCTTGATTGGATTGGTGAACGATCCGCCCTGATTGGTTTGGATCTGCTTATTTACAATAAAGTTAGCCGATGGGCCTCCAAAGACCCTCAGGTTTAAAAGTTCCAGATCGATGAGTTTGAATCCGATCTGAACAGGTACTTCAATACCCGATAGCGTGATTTCTTGCTCCACAGGGAGAGGCGAGTTAAGGTCGATGGGCTTGAAAACCGTGCCCTTGGTGTACCAGATTATTTCAGGCTGCAGATGCACTTTGTCGCCTAAGCGTGCAATAACACCAAACAGAAAGTTGTTGCGGAATCCATTCTCAATTGAGTCCTGATTAACTGTTAGCGTCGAGGCGGTGAAGCCAACTTTCGGACCAAGGTCAAATTGAGCGTTGGCAAACTGAAAAGTGGCCATCAGCAATGCGGAAAGAACCAGTTTCTTCATTTTATAGGGTTTTTGGTTTGCATGGTTAAAATTCATAACGTGTAAAACTACGGAAAATGATGCGTGGTTTTTTTATATAAAAGAGATTACTTGAAAAAAGACGTTTCTGTTTTTCAAATGGTTGTATTTACAGTTAATCTTGCTCCCGCGAAATGATGAAAAATCTGCGTTCATTTTCAAAAAACATTTTATCTTTGCAGCGGTGGCTGTAGCTCAGTTGGTTAGAGCATCAGATTGTGGTTCTGAGGGTCGTGGGTTCGAATCCCATCAGCCACCCAAGCCCGGCACAAGCCGGGTTTTTTTGTTTAGAGGCTTATGAAAGTCCCAACAATCAGAATCGCTGATCTGATTGCCTGCTATGCCGGGCAGCTCCAAAAGCTTTACGATCCGCGTGAAGCTTTAAATATCATTCGTGAAGTTGTCAATCATTTCATTGGTATTGATCGTCTTAGGCTAGCCCTCAACCTGGATACCTGTGTGTCGGAATCAGAGATGATTCTGATCAATAATGCCGTAAAGGCCTTACTTGAAGGCCGTCCGCTTCAATATGTTACTGGTTTGGCCTGGTTCGATGGTAGGCCCTTTGTTGTCAACGAGAACGTGCTTATTCCCCGGCAGGAAACAGAAGGCTTGCTGAAAATCGCTTCAGGTTTTATTGCTGAGAATCCTGTTTCACGATTACTGGATGCATGCACAGGTTCAGGGTGCATTGCTATTGGTATCAAGCTAAGACATCCCGGTATTGATGTAGTTGGCACCGATTTCTCAGAAAAAGCCATAGAAGTTGCAAAGGTTAATGCACATAAGCTCGAAGCGCAAATTGCACTGTTCAAGGAGGATTTGTTGTCAGGGCATCAAAACTCGGGAGCTCCCTACTCCCTGATTCTTTCAAACCCTCCGTATATACCTGAATGTGAGAGATATAGTTTATCGGCGCACGTGCTTGCTGAGCCTGAATCAGCCCTTTTTGTTCCTGACAACAATCCTTTAATATTTTATAAAGAGTTGGCAGAAATAGCATTTTTACAACTTGCTCCGGGAGGTATGCTGGCGGTTGAGTGTCACACTTCACAAACGGGCAATGTGGCGCAGTTGTTTTCTTCTCATGGCCTTACCGGGATCACCTTACTGGATGATTATCATGGACGTAGCCGGTTTGTGACGGCAAGGAAAAACTAAGTAATCTGTCAGTTGACTTTGCAACGATTGCATAAAAACAGATTTGTTATACCAATTTGTTTTCGGCAGAAAAAAATTGCAGATTTTCTGATTATCTGTGTTTTAATAGGGCTTCTTTATTATGTTTGCAAAGCCAGTATCCAAAGTTGCCAAACAGGTTGTTAATGCCCGTTCCTCTTATTTTGGAAGAAATTCCAATAATTAGAATTTTTAGTTTTGATTTAAAATTGCTATTAGCAGATAATCAGGCATTTGCTTATTTGGCATAATTGTTGAGATAGTATGTAAAACTATTTTATATGAAACCGATACTATTCCTTTTTCTGCTAATAATGACGTGCTCCTCCATTTCGTGCAGAAAGATTGATGATCCAGGAAAAACTAAGATGGAACGATTGTCTGTGCCTCCCTCCTTCACCTGGAGCACAACAAAGAATTCAAGGTTTTCTATTACTGCCTTAGACAACTTAGGGCAGCCCATTGCCGGAGCAAAGTTTGAGGTTTTCACAAATGATCCTGAGGATGGGGGTACCATGATTACAAGTGGCGTGACCGGACAAAATGGTAAGTATATTGTGGATTATCAAGTCCCTGCATATTTTTCCAGTTTATTTGTCCGAACCGATTATGTTGGTTTGGTGAATGGTCAGGAGGTGCTCCTCGGGCCGAATGGATTTGATGTTGTTTTTGGCGGAATCCCTGCTACTGCGCAATTCAAGGATGTATTGATTCCCAAAGCCACAAATGCGGTATATAAGTTCCTTGGGGCTTACAATTCGCAGGGGGTGCCCGCCTATCTGATGCCTCAAAACGATCCGATTACTGCTTCATTTCTGGATGATGTGAACAATACACTTCCCGAACGTGTCCGGCTCGATGTTTCACATCCTGAGTATTTTCTGCCTCAGTATGATCACAATATCAATCTGGTGGAGACCTGTGACGTTTGGGTAACTTTTGTAACAGAGGGGGCAGGATACCTCAATGTTTTGGGTTTTTATACCTATCCGACGAATAGCCCGCCTGCAACTCCTTCTGCCATAGATACTATTACAATCATTTTTCCTAATGCTTCCCTTCAGGGGAGTGGCGGTGGATTACACCCCGGAAACAAAGTCAAACTTGGACGATTTAATGCCGGAACGACCATTGCTTTTGCTTTGATTGCCAATGGATGGAAAAACGGAACTGTCACTGACGGACACTGGATAGTCTATTCAACTAAACACCTCAATGGGCCGGCTAGCTCGCCGCTTTCGCAGCACACCGTATTGCTTCGCGACCCGGGCAGACAAATTTTTCTTCTTGGTATTGAAGATATTAAGCGAACGCAGAGTTTTTGCGACCACGATTTTAATGATGCCGTATATTATATTACAGCAAACCCGGTCCAATCCATTGATCCCAGCAAGCTTCCCATTGTTGATTATACCGGTCAGGATTCTGATGGCGATGGCATCCCAAATCAGTTTGATGATTATCCTGATAACCCCTCAAAGGCTTTCAACAATTACTTTTTCACTAAGGGCAGTTTTGGTACCCTAGCTTTCGAGGATCTATGGCCATACAGGGGCGATTACGATTTCAATGATGCCATTATTGATTACAACTTCAATCAGATAACCAACGGCGGAAATCAGGTAGTAGAGGTAGAGGGAACATTCATACTCAGGGCGCATGGTGCTTTCTATCGTAATGGATTTGGGGTAGAGCTCAATGTTCCGTCTTCGAGGGTTCAATCAGTAAGTGGAACACGTTTAAGTAGCAACTACATTCAGTTGAATGATAATGGAACAGAGGCAAATCAACCCAATGCGGTGATTATTGTCTGGGACGATTCGTACAATATTCTGCCACCTGTTGGCACCAGTATTGGAGCCAATACCACACCCGATGTGCCTTTCATCACACCAGATACCTTGCAGGTAAGAATTGTATTTAACCAGCCTGTACCTTTGAGTCAGCTTGGAATTGCTCCTTTCAACCCCTTTATCATCGTAAATAAGCAACGGGGGGTAGAGGTGCATTTGCCCGACAAAGCCCCAACGGCACTGGCCAACCAGAGTTTGCTCGGCAGCGGACACGATAACAGTATTCCTTCGCAAGGCCGCTATTACAAAACATCGAACAACCTGCCCTGGGCCATCAACATCGTTGAGCGCTTTGAATACCCTATCGAAAAAACCGAAGTGCTCGATGCTCACCTGAAATTCGGCGAATGGGCCGAAAGTGGTGGCACACTTTTCAACGACTGGTTTAAAGACCGTCAGGGCTACCGTAATCCATCGAAGATCTACGTTCCTGTTGCACGGTAAGTAGCGTTACAGATTAACAAGCAGCCAGTCAGAATGAGTAAAGATTTCTGGCTGGCTGTTCTTTAGCAGGGTGTTGTAATGATATTGACTAATATGGTAACAATTACTTTCGCCTTGACAACAGCCTTGCTCAGTGCGTCCAACTATTGCATGTCGGCCCCTGACGATGAAGGATTCTTGCGCATTTCGTGATAGGTAACAAAATCGCGCTGAGCCTTGTAGAGGTTGACAATAAACAGCAGCAGGTTTTTCGATTCCTGAAGTATATTCATAAACAACAGGCTGTTGCGGGTAGACGATGCATTCTTCTTCAGCCTGCGCACCTCGTTCTTCCTGAACAGGTCGATCATGGCCAGTTGCTTTTGCTGATCAGCGAGGATAAATTCCTGATTATTGAAGTTTTTCTCAGTGATATCAGTGTTCACATGGGTCATAAGTTTCCCAATATGCTGGCTTAGCAGTTTCAGTTCGCTAATCTGGGTATGTGAAAAGGGCCTATGGTTGTTGTCCACATGGTCGTGGGCAGGCTGAATAATGAAATTGAGCGCATGGAGAGTCTCGCGCAGATAGTCGAGTGCCTGCACATAATAATGACCACTATCTGAAGCATCTTCAAGAAGCTTTGATACGATAATGGGAACGTTGTTCTTGCGTTCTTTCGCTTTGGCTGAAAGTTTCTCGACCTTTTTCTTCGTTTTTTTCAGCGATTTGATGTCCTCATCCGAAACGGCATCGATGCAGCGCTTGTATTCGAGCTGTGTTTGAGTAAGAATTTCAGTGATGTTGGCTGTGCAGGTATCCAGGATATTCTCAGTATTGATATCCAATACTTCGCGCTGTGCTGTTTCTTCGAGTTTTTCTCTGCGGTTGTGCAGGATGTGTGTGCGATAAACCAGCAAAATGGCCAGGATAATCATGCCGAAGACTGCGATATGTCCTCCATAGGAAAAGATGATGGCGAGCGTGAAAGAAAGAAGAAACGCAGAAAGGGCTGTAATGAACCAACCTCCAATCACCGAAAATACACCTGTGATGCGATATACAGCGCTCTCGCGGTCCCACGCCCCATCGGATAGGCTGCTACCCATGGCTACCATAAAGGTAACGTAAGTTGTGGAAAGCGGCAGTTTGAGTGAGGTTCCGAAAGCAATTAACCCGGAAGCTACGACAAGATTTACTGCTGCGCGCAGCATGTCGAATGCAGGGGCGTCCTTATCGTGTTTGTCATGTGGGAGCTGAACAAATTGCTTCGACAAGGCCTGCCTGGATTTCTCGGGCACGAATCGGGACAGGCTCTCCGAAATGTTGAGTGCCAGCCTGACAACAGTACGTGAGAGCGGGGTGCTTCCAAATCGTTCCTGACCTTCATCCTGACGGCTGAGGTTAACTTCTGTCATGATTACTGAGCGTGCTTTTCGAGAGGTGTAAAGCGTGAAAACCATGATGATGCCCGCGGCCAACAGAAACACAAGCGGTGTTTTTATAGCCTCACGCAACGAGGACATGGGGAAGAGGTCGGGATCAATGCCGGGGTTGCTCGCAAACACTTTGAACGATTCATAGCCTGCAAGTGGTACTCCGATAAAGTTTACCAAATCATTGCCTGCAAATGCCATCGCCAGAGCAAAGGTGCCTGTGAGTACAATGATCTTAAGAATATTGACTCTGAATAGCGAATGAAGTATCTGAAAAATAATACTGAAACCAACAAAGCTGGAAATCAATATGGTACCACCATGAGTAGTGATCCATTTATACGCTTCAGGAGTCATGAAAGCTGCATCTTTGGCACCTTTAAGTAGTATGAAATAGACAATTGAGGTGATCGCAAACCCTCCAAAGACTCCGCCCAGATATTTAAAACGTTTTTCGTAGCGAAATGAAAAAATGGCTCGCGTGATATATTGAATAAGGGCTCCGAATGAGAAAGCTATGACGACCGAAATCAGGATGCCTGATATGATGGCCAATGCCCTGCTGCTGTTGATGTATTCGTTTAAAGTGTGATCGCTTTCGGAAGCACTGATTTTCATAATTGAGATAGCCACCGAAGCACCAAGTAGTTCAAAAATGATCGAAACGGTGGTGGAAGTGGGAAGGCCCAGGGTATTGAAAGCGTCGAGGAGGATGACGTCGGCAATCATCACAGCCAGAAAGATCAGCATAATGTCCGAAAAATTGAACATCTCAGGGTTGAATACCCCGGACCGGGCAATTTCCATCATGCCTCCCGAAAATGTGGCCCCGATTAGCACACCCAGTGCGGCAACCAGCATTACCACCCTGACAGGTGCAGCCTTGGCACCAATGGCCGAATTCAGAAAGTTGACAGCATCGTTGCTGACACCTACTATAATGTCGGAAATGGCCAGAATGAAAAGAACAACGACAAATATTAAATAAATCGTTTCCACAAATTTGTTGTTTCAGTTTTCAGCACAATATTACAATTTTGACATCATTCAGGTTCGTCTCATATAATTAATTAATATGTAAACTTGACTTAAAACCATTGCGACGCGTTCTTCTTGATATTGAAGAACCAACTCTGAATTACTTTAATTAAATTATGCCTCAAGGTTTATTGCAGTGAAACTTTATTAGAAGAACTCAAACCTTATTACAATTTGCATTTCGCGGAGAAAAACGGAGCATAAAAAAACCTGCCAGAACAAGTCTGGCAAGTTGGTAATAATATGCGTGGCCTGATCAGGCATCGATTTTGGCATATTTGGCGTTGGCCTCTATAAACTCGCGGCGTGGAGCTACTTCGTCGCCCATCAACATCGAAAATACATGATCAGCTTCGAGGCCATTTTCGATCGTTACCTGCCTCAGGGTTCGGGTAGCAGGATTCATGGTTGTATCCCAGAGCTGTTCAGCATTCATTTCGCCCAGACCTTTATAGCGCTGGGTATGAATGCCTTTTTCGTTTCCATCGGCTGCCCATTCGCGTGTAACTTGTTCGCGTTCTTCATCCGTCCAGCAGTAGCGTTCGTTTTTTCCCTTTTTGACGAGGTAGAGCGGCGGTGTGGCAATATAAACATACCCCTTCTCGATCAGCTCGGTCATGTAGCGGAAAAAGAAAGTGAGAATCAGGGTCGAGATATGGCTTCCGTCGATGTCGGCATCGGTCATGATGATAATCTTATGGTAACGTAGCTTCTCGAGGTTGAGGGCTTTGCTGTCCTCCTCAGTGCCGATGGTTACGCCCAATGCTGTATAGATGTTCTTGATTTCTTCACTTTCGAAGATTTTGTGGGGCATGGCTTTTTCCACATTCAGGATTTTGCCCCTCAGTGGCATGATGGCCTGAAACCTGCGGTCGCGTCCTTGTTTTGCGGTGCCGCCTGCCGAATCGCCCTCCACAAGATAAAGCTCGCAGCTGGCAGGGTCGCGTTCGGAGCAATCGGCCAGTTTACCCGGAAGGCCCGAACCGGTCAGAATGCTTTTACGTTGCACCATTTCGCGGGCTTTTCGGGCCGCATGCCGGGCTGTGGCAGCAAGAATTACTTTATTGACGATTGTGCGGGCCTCTCTGGGATTTTCTTCGAGATAATTGGCAAGATGTTCGCTTACAATCTGATCCACAACGCCCATCACCTCATTATTGCCAAGTTTGGTCTTGGTCTGCCCCTCAAATTGGGGTTCGGGTACCTTAACTGAGATGATGGCGGTGAGTCCTTCGCGAAAATCGTCGCCATTGATGTCGAACTTAAGTTTGGCAAGCATCCCCGAACGTTCGGTATAATTTTTTAGCGTGCGGGTAAGCCCACGGCGGAATCCGGCCAGATGTGTTCCTCCTTCGTGTGTGTTGATGTTGTTTACGTACGAGTGCACATTTTCGGAAAAGCTGGTGTTGTATTGCATGGCAATTTCAACCGGAATATTGGCTTTTTCGCCCTCAATGGTGATGGGTTCCGGAATGAGTTTTTCCCGATTCTCATCGAGATACTGGATAAAATCTGCCAGGCCGTTGGCTGAAAAGAAAGTCTCGGAGTGGTAACCGTTTTCATTCGACTCACGTTCGTCGGTCAGCGTAATGGTTATCCCACGATTCAGGTAAGCCAGCTCCCGCATACGACTGGCCAGGATGCTGTAGTCGTAAACCGTAACCATGAAAATGGATGGGTCTGGACTGAAGGTAATCTTGGTTCCGTTCATTGTTGTCTGGCCAAATTCCTTCACATCGTACAAGGGTCGGCCACAATTGTATTCCTGTATAAATACCTTCCCTTCGCGGTAAACCTCGGCACGTAGCAAAGTGGACAAGGCGTTTACGCAGCTAACGCCAACACCGTGCAGACCACCTGATACTTTATAGGATCCTTTATCGAATTTTCCACCAGCATGTAGCACGGTCATGACTACTTCAAGCGCCGAACGGTTTTCTTTTTCGTGAATCCCGACAGGTATTCCGCGACCGTTGTCGAGCACCGAGATGGAGTTATCGCGATGTATGGTAACATCAATGCGGTTGCAAAAGCCGGCCATCGCCTCGTCGATGGAATTATCGACAACTTCATAAACCAGATGGTGCAATCCTCTTTGATTAACATCGCCAATGTACATGGCCGGACGTTTGCGCACTGCTTCCAGGCCTTCCAGTACCTGAATGTTGTTTGCCGTATATTCGCTGCTGGCAATCAATCTTCTCTGTTCTTCCGTCATCAGGTTTTCAATGGTTTAATAGAATATTTCCTATGATGCAAAGATACGTTTTTCGTGCTGTTAAGCCGCTTTCTAAAACGCCCGAATGCCTTTATTTATCAACATCGGAGCTCTGCAAACGTCTGTTGTAACCAGTGCCGGCAAGGCTCCGCCCGCTGCCAGGCTCCGACATGATGCATAACCCGATACTGCCCGTGTAGGTCAGCAAACAGTTTAAACATATACCTGACTCAGCTTTATGATTGAGTCATCTTATTTAGAATCATTCTAATTAACTTTGCGTCCGTTTAGCGCTAAAAAATGAAGATTAAATCCCTGCTGTTTTTTGCAATTGCTTTGCTTGTGTTTGGTTCGTGTTCGAGGTCTGTCGATGAAGTTAATGTGTACTCCGGACGACATTATGCTTCGGATGAAATGCTTTTTGCCCAGTTTACCGAAGCAACCGGTGTAAAAGTAAATCTGATCAAAGCCGACAGCGATCAGTTGCTGGGCAGGCTCGAAATAGAAGGCGAACATAGTCCGGCCGATCTTTTTATTACGCCCGATGTAAGCCGGCTGAGCCGTGCGGCCTCTCTGGGATTGCTTTCCAAATTGCCGGATCAAATATTGGCATTGGGTGTTCCGGCCTCATACCGCGATAAAAATGGTTTTTGGACTGGTCTGACCATGCGGGCAAGGGTGATTGTTTATTACCCCGAAAGGATTGATTCTTCTTTAATTTTAACCTACGAATCGCTGGCACAGGAGCAGCTCAGGGGCCGACTGATCATGCGCTCCATTCAAAGTCCTTACAACCAAAGCCTGCTTGCTTCTTTGATTATCAATCGTGGCGAGCCTTATGCAGCTGATTGGGTTTCAGGAATAGTTGCCAATTTTGCCCGCGAGCCTCAGGGCAACGATCGCGATCAGATGAAGGCCATTGCCTCGGGCCAGGCTAATGTCACCGTGGTGAATACCTATTACCTTGGGCAAATGCTTTATTCTGCCAACAAGGAAGAACGCAGGGTGGCTTCAACCCTGAAAATGATTTTTCCAAACCAGAACGACCGGGGTACACACATTAATGTCAGCGGAGCTGCACTCATGAAGAATTCGCCAAACCCTGAAAACGCCCTGCTGCTGCTGAAGTTGTTGCTCAGCAAATCGTCGCAGGAGTTTCTCAGCGCGAGCAATTACGAGTATCCGGTACTGCCCGGAGCCGGCATGCCTGAATTGCTGCGGAACTGGGGATCTTTCAAGGCCGACACTTCAGACCTTAACCTGCTGAACGGCAGCCTTGAGCAAGCGCTGATCACAGCTCGTACGGGTGGCTGGAGATGATCGGAATGCGCAGGTGGTTTAGTTACCCGAAAATACCATACTGGCTTTGGCTGGTTTTGCTGGCAATTATCCTTACGGCACCTGCCTTAAAGGCACTTTCGGGGCTTTTTGAGAAAGCAGGCTTGCACTGGCCCCAGCTGAAATCGACCTTATTGATGGTTTATCTTGCGAACACTCTTATCGTAGCAGCTGGTGTAGGTTTGCTTAGCCTGTTGCTTGGACTCGTCCCGGCATTGATTCTGCACAGGTACAGTTTTCTGGGTTCAGGAGTGTTGCCGCTGCTTCTTTTGCTGCCATTGGCTTTACCGGCCTACATTACCGGACTTTCCTATCACGCCCTGCTCGACTATGCCTCGCCGACATATGTATTTCTACGTAATAATTTTGACTGGCAATCAGGGCCTTATCTTTTTTTCAACCTTCATTCGCGGGCAGGTGTCATACTCATGTTCTCTTTTGCCTATGCACCTTATGTTTTTCTTCTGACGCGCGCGTCACTCAAGGCTTTCAACCCCAATCTTGAAGAATCGGCGCGTTTGCTGGGAGTCGGATATGGCAGTATTTTATTTCGCTTGCTTTTGCCCCACCTGAGGCCTGCCATCGTTGCATCGCTGGCCCTTATTCTTATGGAAGTGCTCAATGATTATGGTCTGGTGCGTTTTTTTGGTGTCGAGACCTTTACTACAGGTATTTTCAATGCCTGGTTTGTGCTACGCGATTCAGCTGCTGCTTTTCGTCTTGCTGCGCTTCTGGTTTGCTTCGCTTTTGTTTTGCTTGTTACCGAACAATGGTCGCGTCCGTTGATGCGTATCAGCCAGCGCAGATCAGGTGGTCAGTACCCACCGATAAAACTTTCCGGATGGAGGGCTGCTCTTGTTGCTTTCGTTTCGTCATTACCGTTTCTTTTAGGTTTCGCAATACCTGCCTTGAATTTTGCAGCCATATCGGTCAACACCTGGTCGTTTTTACTCCGTCCTGATTTCGGATTGCTATTGCTCAACAGCCTCATGCTGGCCCTCGGGACAGGAGGGTTGGCCACGATTCTGGCATTGATGATGTTTTTTTTGAGACACAAACTAAAATCAAGGCTCTCAGCAGCATTTATTTTGTTTTCGACTTCGGGATACGCTCTTCCCGGAGCGGTGATTGCTATGGGAATGCTCATGGTGATCAATGCCCTTGCGTTCAATGCCGGTATGTCTGCTTTCATGGGTTGGCTCCTTACGGGGACTACGATTGTGCTTATTTATGCTTATGTGGCCCGTTTTTTAACGGCTTCGTGGAACAGCATCGAAAGTGGAACCGGCAACCTTGGCCGCTCTCAGCTGGAAGCCGCACAGTAGTTTGCCGTCCTCGAAGCATTGTTTTCCGCGATGTTGTCTGGCCGATGCTGAGGCCTCCGGTTTTTGCCGGCTTCATCATGGTGAGTTTGGATGTGCTGAAGGAATTGCCGCTTACTTTACTCCTGAGACCGTTCAATTTTGATACACTGGCTATCAGGACCTTCGAGTATGCTTCGGATGAACGGCTTGCCGAAGCTTCTCCATATGCACTCCTGATTATCGCAATGGGTCTTGTCCCGGTTTGGATAATGAGAAAAAGTAAAATGATGTGATTTATGCTTAAGGTTGAAAACATAAACCTCAGAATTGGCAGAGTAAGCATACTCAAGGGTGTGAATTTAAATCTTGAAAAAGGCCTGACACTGGCTTTGGAAGGCGAAAGTGGATGCGGAAAAACGAGTTTACTGAGAACCATAGCCGGACTGGAACTTCCATACGAGGAGACGGTCAGCATCAATGGGGTGGTTGTTTCAGGCCCTGACCAACACATTGCCCCTGATAAAAGGGGAGTTGGCCTTGTTTTTCAGGATTTAGCCCTGTTTCCTCACATTGATGTTCGGCAGAACATTCTGTTTGGTTTGCGCAAGATGAACAAAACCGAAATAGAGCACAGGTTAGAGGAGATGCTTACTCTTTTTCAGATCGGCGTTCTTGCCGGTCGATATCCACACGAGCTTTCTGGTGGACAGCAACAGCGGGTGGCGCTTGCGCGGGCATCGGCACCACAACCCGACCTGCTGCTGCTCGACGAACCTTTCAGCGGGTATGATGTGTTGCTGCGCGATACCGTCAGACGCGAACTGCGCACACTTCTCGACCTTGCAGGCATCACAACGGTGCTTGTCACGCACGACCTTAAGGATGCAATGGTTATGGCCGACCAGATATGCATCATGAAAGCAGGTCAGGTGCTGCAGCAAGGCAATGTAAACCAACTCATCAATGAGCCGGCAAACAGCTATGTGTCAATGTTTTTTGGAGGGATAAACAGTCTTGTCGTGGAATACTCCGAAGGGATGTGGACTTCTGCATTTGGTCAGATACCTGCCTGGTCCGTTCCCGAATCGAAGAAGAGTTTGCTGGTTTTTCCGGCTGACGGTTTAAGGTTGGCAGCCAATGATGAGCCTCACGCACTGCATGCCGAAGTGGTGCGTGTTATGACCATGCAGCATGGTTTTCAGGTATGGTGCAAACCACTGAACCAGCGCGATGGAATGCTTACCCTTCATCTGCCGGTTGCTCCGGAAAGCAGGATACGGCTGTCATTAAAGCAGGAGAGAGCTAAAACATTTGCTTTTTAGAAATTCAATTTTATTCCTGCAATGAGCTGGGCTCCCTGAACCGGATATCCATCAAAACGATGATAGCGCTGGTTAAGGAGGTTGGCAGCCGTGGCATACATCCAAAGTTGTTCGTTGTATTGGTACTCGGCTCCCAATTGAATGTCGGTTACATCCTTCAGTTTAACGGATTGATTGTTCGGCGCTGGCGCAAACCGTCCGCTGAGCTGCATCACCCCTGCTTTTAGCTGCATCTTATCTGAAATGGGATACCAGCTGTTGAAACGCACCTGAACAGAAGGCAACTGCCAGGGCATTGCAATATCGTTCATCTCGTAACTGTCGAAATCGGCAATCAGCTCGGCTCTTGCATTGTTGTTTGAGGCATAACGCATTTCAAATGTGAAGCGGTTTCTTGTCACATCATCGTAAACAAGAGTATATTGGTGATTGAATGCCGAGGTAGTGTCACAGACAAAAAATCCCATTTGCTCAGCAGTCAGGTTTTCGTAGGCAAAACGCAGTTCGAGGCCTTTGATAGGGTTGCCCTTGATTCCTGCCTGAAATACGATTGGTAAGGATGTAATGAAAGAGCTGTCGATGCTTCGAAGAAAAGGATTTTCAGCCAGGAGGCTTCGGCGGCTTTGGTGTTCGAGCCTCCCTCCGAATGAGGCGGATAAACTCATTCTTTCCTGAAATACATATAAACTGCCCATGACCTCTGGCAGCAGATGAAAGTAGGTTTTTCCGGCCTGTGCCGAACTGATTCCCAAACCCGCCTCAAGTGCATAGAAACTTCCTTTTAGCCCAACTGCCGGACGTGCATTGATGAGCAACGTGGACTTTTCCATAGTGCTGTCACCCTCGGCAACATAAGCCATTCCGGCATCGATCGTTGCATACTGTTTGCCATCGTAAGGCAAAAGGTTGAGGTTTTTTCTTGCTCCGCCTTTCAACGAAAAAGTGTGCTCAAAAGCTTTGTAGCGGTCATTGTAAAAGTTTGTTTCTAAGCCGAGGTAGTGATTTACGGAGGCCGGATCGCGAAATTTGGTTGTCCAGAGTGCATAGGCCTTAAACAGGCTGAATTGCTGCAGCAAGGCCTTGCTGTCTCCGTCGTAAGCAGCAAAATCTTTTGGTTTGAATCCATACCAGTGAAAGCGGTCAAATTCATAGCTCATGCCTGCCTGAACGGTTTGTTCACCGATGTTAATGTCCGTCGAAACACCCAAATTGTTGTTCATCCATGACGATGGGGCATAGTCGCGAACGTTCGTCCACGATGAGCGATGGGAGGTTTGTACATTCAATGCCACCTTCTTCGAAAGTGCAGAGTAGTGCATGAAGTCGAAAACAGGACTTATATTGCTGCCAACACCAAGGTTCAGATGGTTGCGGTAAAGGTTTTTCTTCTCACTGGGTTCTGTTTGAACCGGGCTGATGGGCTCAGGCTCTATTTTCACTGCCACACTGGTTTCCACACGGCTGAGCGGCTGATTGGTGGTTTGCAATGGATTGCCTGCAAGCTCGGGCAACACATTAATCTTTGTGGCTTCTTTCAGGCTGGGCTGAAATGTGCCAATAATGGTCACCTGCTCCCGGGTGTTCTGTGCAACCACCGAAAGCGCCATCATTGCAATGCCAAAGCATGCTGTCCTGATTATCCTGGCAGTTTTTACAAGCATTTTTGCTGGTTTTCGATTCGTCGATTTCATTTCAACATATTGAGTTTGCGGCGCGCTTCCTGACGCATTTCTTCACCGGGATAATTATCGATTATGCTCTGAAGGGTAGCCCGGGCCTGGAAGATATTATTGTTTCTGACGTAGATATCGGCCAGAAGTATGAATCCTTTGGCTACCCAGAAATCGTGTCTTTTGTATTTTTCTGCCAGTTCGAAAATGGTGTTCTCTGCCTCGGAGAGCTGATTGCTATCAAAATGTATTTTGGCGATCAGATAACATGCCTCGGCTGCGATTACGCCCATACCCGACCGATGCACCTTGACCAGTTCGTCGAGTGCATTACGACTTTGTCCTAGTTCGAGATAGGACTTGCCACTGATAAAACTGGCTTGATTTCGCTGTTCTGGTTTAGCATTGTCAGCAAGGGCCAGCATGCCGGCAGTACGGATGGCTTCAGCATAATTAGCCTCGAAATAATGACTTTTCATTTTGCCCTCCAGGGCTTCGAGCCGCTCGCCCTGTTGGCCTGAGTTTTCGTAAAGTCGGCCGTAAAAGCCGGCAGCCTTTGTGAATTCAGCCTTGTCATAATGATATCGTGCCAGCTGAAGCAGTGCCTCGTTCAGATAAGGGTTGTTGGGAACCTTGCTGAGGTACTCCAGATAGGGGAGTGCAGCCTGTATTTTATTTGCTTGCAACAGGATACGTGCCTTGTAGTAATTTGCTTTCATCAGGTATGCCCCATCCGGAAACTTTGAAAGGTAGTTGTCGAGGGCACGCTCAGCCTCGGTGAAACGGCCGTCGGTATAAAAATTTTCCGCTGTTATAAAGGTTAATGAGTCCTGCTCACTTACCTTAATGTTACCCATTCCAACAGATTGAGCAAATTTGAAAAACTCATCTATCCTGTTGGTTTCCATATAGATAACTCTGAGGGCATTGAGTGCCTCGCGGGCATCAGGGGTGCCCGGATAGTTTTCAGCTACCTTTCGAAGGTGCATGATGGCCTGATCCGGCTGGTCGTTGTTGTAATAAATAAGGCCGGTTTTTAGCATGGCTTCGCGGGCATAAACCGATCTTGGCCGTTCGCGGATCAGCTGATCAAAATAGGCCACGGCTGTACGGCGGTCGTTGGTAACCAGACTCGTCGACGCCATTTCGTATAAAGCCTGATCGTAGTAAGCCGAACGGGGATATTTTTTCAGCAGTTGATCAAGGGTGGAGATTTTCTGATTGTGCCTTGAGAGTGCGCCCTGAGCCAGGGCCTTTTGCAGCAGTGCATAATCAGCTTCGGCTACATTGTTTCCAATTACACGATCGTAGGCTTCGGTTGCTTTTTCGTATCGCCTTGAAATAAAATGGCAGTCGCCACTGCGCAACCAGGCATCGTTGGTCATGGCAGGGTCGTTACCACTTGCCGATAAAAACTGGCTGAACGCCCCCAATGCCTGATCGTACTGTTTGAGTTGAAAATGGCTGTATGCCAAACCATAATGCGCTTTCGGAACAAGCCCGGATGCAGCGGCATCTTTTGCAGTAAGCACCTGTCTGTACAAGCGCTGGGCATCCACGTAGTTTTTTTGCTGGTGTTTAACTTCTGCCAGCCACAAAAGTGCAGGGGTGTTGAAGCGAGTAGCCGGTTTCAGGTTACTTACCCTGGCAAGGTAGGGTTCGGCCGCACTGAAATTGTTTTGCCTGTAAAACTCGGCACCAATATTGAAAGCGAGCTGGGCATAGGCTTCGTGAAGCTTCGGATTGCCAGATTTGTTGCGATCGAGCGAGGCGAGCGCTGCATCGTAGTTGCGCCCCTGCAGATATTGTTGCACAAGCAGTTCGTTGGCCTGAGCAGCATACGGAGAACGTGGGTTTTCATTCAGGAATTTTTCGAGCAGGGATGCAGCCTCATTAAAAGGGTCAGCTTCGGTTTCGAGGCTCAGGCGGGCGTAATTGAGCAGTGCATCCACCCCTGTTGCGCTGTATCCATTTTTACGATGTGCAGCAAGAAAGGCGTTTCGTGCAAATACCTTTAGCCCGTTTTCGGCATAGGCCTGGGCCAACAGGTAAGAGGCGTGAGCAGCGTAGGGTTCATCACCTATCGAGGCCTGTTGCAGATGATTTATTGCTTCCTTGGATTGACCCAGGCTTAACTTACACTTACCAGCCTGATAATGGTCTTCGCGTGCCAGAGGCTTTCGCAGGTTTTTCTCTGCAATACTAAGATAGCTCAGGGCTTTAGGACAATCGTTTCTGGAAAACCAAATGTTCGACAGCACCCTGGCCACTTCTGTCTGCTGGCGCTGATCGGCGTTTGCCATAGCAGTTTCGGCAAGCAGCAAAGCCTTGTCATATTGATTCAGACGATAATGCAGCTGAAGAAGATAAACCGGTATAATTCTGCGATATGCGGGCTCATTGCCTAATTGGCTGAATAATTGCAAAGCTTTCTCATTATTTGACAAAGAATAGTGGATGTGGGCCAGCTGATAACGTGCCGTGGTATTGTAAGTGTACGTTGTTTCAATCACTTTTTCAAACATGGGTATGGCCTCACGCACCTGATTCTGACGCGTCAGACAGAAACCGGTTTTGTAAAATAGTTCTGCTTGCTCAAAAGGGGCAAGGGAAGTAGGTTTAACTTTACGAAACGCGTTAAGCGCCTGACTATAACGTCGTTGTGCGTAATGCAGCCGGCCTTCCAGAAAATCCGCCCTGTTCATTTTATCCGAGCCTCTGGCTTCATCCCTGAAGCGGTTTATCTCGTGCACGGCATTGGCATCCGATGTTTCTACTGCACAAACAAGCAGGTAGTAGCGGATGTCGGCATAGCGCACCGATTGGTTGTCATCATACTTTTTCTCCAGCTGTTCGAGCATTTCCCGCGCAGAGCCGTATTGTTGTTTGGCAATCAGGTCGATTGCCTGAAGGTACATGCGTTCGGGTAGCAGTTCCTGCAAATGTTGCTGTGCAAGGGTGGTGGTCGATATCATGCCTGCTGTCATCATGAGCAAGGTGCAGATAAATCGGATGTTATAAATCATGCAGCGTTAGGTTCGGTTAAAGTCCTTTTCGATGGTAAAAACGCCTGTTGTTGTCTGTTATTGCCATAAAAACACGTGCGCCGGAGCGCACGTGTAGGGTGGATGGCCTCATAAGCGGGATTCTGTAATAAGGTTGTCATTTATCTGGGACCATCATCACTGATGGCCTCTAGCGGCCTACCCGCCGGCTCGGACGAGCAGCCCTCCCACGCACCGGGGTGCGCATCGCCGGCATATTTGGCCTTGCAGCCCACAAGGTTTACCCCTGCCTGCAGTTGCCTGCCTGCAGCGTGAGCTCTTACCTCACGTTTTCATCCTTACCGCGGAGATCCGTGGCGGTAATTTTCTGTGGCACTGGCTGTTGCTGCACTGTTTCCGGTGCAGCCCCTTCCTGTTAGGAAGTGTGGCGCTCTGTGCTGTCCCGACTTTCCTCATCCCGCATGTGCGGGACGCGACAACCGTGACCATCCGCTGCAAATTTACATGAAATCCATCCTCTCCTTGCCTCAATCCACTTAAAAGCATTCTCCCTTATTTAGACTCATTTTGATTTATGCAAACGATTGTGAAGTTGAGGGTAATTGTTAAATTTGTAACATTAATTTCAATCCACTCTTTAGTCATGGAAAAAAAACTCCTTTTGGGAGATGAAGCAATAGCTCAGGCAGCCATAGATGCTGGTATTACTGGCGTTTACGCCTATCCCGGAACTCCGTCAACCGAAATCATGGAATATGTGCAGGCCTCGGCCGAGGCCCGTGATGGGGCAGTAAAAGCTTATTGGTCGGCCAACGAAAAAACTGCCATGGAAACTGCTCTTGGCATGTCGTATGCCGGAAAAAGAGCCCTTGTTTGTATGAAACATGTTGGACTCAATGTGGCGGCCGATGCTTTCATCAATGCGGCCATCACCGGAGCCAACGGAGGGCTGGTTGTGCTGGCCGCCGACGACCCATCGATGCATTCGTCGCAAAATGAGCAGGATTCACGTTTCTACGGAAAGTTCTCCTTGTTGCCTATCCTCGAACCCTCCGATCAGCAACAAGCTTACGATATGGTGCATTATGCCTTCGACTTGAGCGAGCAACTGGCATTGCCTGTGCTGATCAGGATCACCACCCGACTGGCACATTCGAGGGCAGGCGTTGTTCAGAAACCAGCACGCAGGCAAAACGAGCTCAAATTGCCTGCCAACCTGCGGCAGTTTGTATTGCTTCCGGCGATAGCCAGAGTGCAATACCGCGACTTGCTGGCTAAACAGGAACATCTGCGCAACCGATCGCTTACTAATGGCTTCAACATTTATTTCGATGGTGTTGACAAATCAATTGGCATCATTGCCTGCGGCCTGACATACAACTATCTTGTTGAAAACTTCCCGGATAGCGGAGTTCCTTACCCTGTTCTGAAAGTTGGTCAATATCCCCTTCCGCTCGATATGGTTCGCAAGCTCTATGCCGATTGCGAAAGCATATTATTGCTCGAAGATGGTTATCCCATGGTGGAGGAGCTGCTGCGGGGAATGCTGCAACTTGGCAAGCCTGTGCATGGCCGTCTCGATGGCACCTTGCCTCGCGATGGCGAGTTGAACCCTGTAATCGTTGCCAGGGCACTGGGGCTTTCAACGTTTTCGGGTCAACCAATTCCGTCTGTTGTCAAATCCAGGCCTCCGCGTCTTTGCGATGGTTGTGCCCACACCGACGCTTTTCTGGCACTCAACGAAGCACTGAAGGAATACGGCCGTGGCAGGGTGTTCAGCGATATTGGCTGTTATACTCTGAGCGCGCTCGAACCGCTCGAAGCCATCAACAGTTGTGTGGATATGGGCGCATCCATCACCATGGCCATTGGTGCTGCCGATGCCGGATTGGTTCCGGCTGTGGCGGCCATCGGCGACAGCACTTTTACCCACTCGGGCATGACCGGGCTGCTTGATGCGGTTAACAACAACAGCCCGATTACGGTACTCATCCTCGATAATTCAACCACGGGAATGACCGGAGGCCAAACCTCATCAGCTTTTGGTAAGGTTGAGGACATTTGCCGCGGGCTGGGCGTGGCTGACAAACACATCCATGTGCTGAAACCCCTGCGTAAGCACCATGAAGAAAATGTGGAAATTATCCGAAAGGAGCTTGCTTATCAGGGAGTATCGGTGATCATACCGCGCCGCGAATGTGTGCAGACTCTCAACCGTAAAGTGCGGCAGAAGGCTCACGCCAAACAAGCTCAGGTATAAAAATTATTGCATTAGCACTCATCAAAGCTATGAAGAAAGATATCATTCTTGCCGGAGTCGGAGGCCAGGGCATTTTGTCTATTGCCGCATGCATCGGACTTGCCGCCTTACGCGAGGGCTTGCAGCTCAAGCAAGCCGAAGTGCACGGCATGAGTCAGCGCGGAGGTGCTGTGCAGTCCCACTTGCGCTTGTCCGACAGCGCAATTGCTTCAGATATTATCCCCGAAGGCAGGGCCAATGTTATCCTCTCGGTCGAGCCTATGGAAGCGCTGCGTTATTTGCCCATGCTTGCCGCCGACGGCTGGGTGGTCACCAGTATCAACCCCTTTGTAAACATCCCCAATTATCCGTTGCTCGACGACATACTGCGCGAGATATGGAAATGTCATCATTATGTGACCGTCGATGCTGACGAGATGGCCAAAAACACGGGTAGCATCAGGGCGGCCAATATGGTTATGTTGGGTGCTGCCTCGCCACTCCTGGGGCTTTCCTCTTCTTCGCTCGAAATGGGCGTTACCGAGCTGTTTTCGTCCAAAGGAAAGGCGGTGGTCGATTTGAACATCAGCGCTTTCAGAGCGGGTCGCGAATGGTCATTGAAGCAGATAAAGCTTTGATAAACATAAGATTGGCACACTAAAGGAAAAACATGAATTTGCCAGGTGTGTCTTTGCACAAGCGCTTAGTAACTTTTGCCTATTTTTGCTAAACCGGGCTGCCGGTAAAGGCTATTACTAACGTATTGATCAGCTGATGAATAAGAAGCAACACCTCCGGCGGATTGCTCCGATATTTTATGTTTTACTGTTTTTGTTGACTTTACTTTCGTGTAGGGAAAGAAAACCTGTTGCCGAAGGTAATGATGAGGTAGCTGAGCCTACTTATCTGTTTGATATTCCAGTGGATTCGTTTGAAGTTATTCAGGATCAGGTGGGACGCAATCAGTTTCTGGCCGATTTGCTGATGCAGTACAATGTGAGTTATCCGGTGATCGAACATCTGACGCGTGCATATCGTGATACCTTTGATGTGCGGCGCATCAGGGCAGGAAACAATTATTTTCTGATGCTGAGCAACGACTCGCTGCGCACACCACGATTCTTTATATACGAAATCAGCGCTTCCGATTATGTTGTTTATTCACTGTCCGATTCCATCTACGCATATCGTGGCCGCAAACCGGTGGAAACACGCATTGAGTCAGCTCACGGGGTCATCACGTCATCGTTGTGGAATGCACTCGTCAATCAGGGATATGAAGCTGATCTGGCCATAAAAATGGCCGATATCTATGCCTGGACGATCGACTTTTTCGGGATCCAGAAGAACGACCGTTTTGAACTTGTTTACGAACGTAAATATATTGATGGTCAGCCTGTTGGTGTGGGAAAGGTGCTTTCGGCCAGGTTCAGACACGTTAATAAGGACTATTTTGCGATTTATTTTGAGCAGAACGGGCAAGGCGATTATTTCGATCTGGAAGGGCAAAGCCTCAGGCGCGCCTTCCTCAAGGCTCCGCTCAAGTTCAGCCGGGTCAGTTCGCACTTTTCGCATGGCCGATATCACCCCATTTTAAAATATGTCCGGCCCCATCATGGTGTTGATTACGCAGCACCAGCCGGTACTCCTGTTTATTCCATCGGCCATGGTGTGGTCACCCGAAAAGGTTTTCAGGGAGGGGGAGCGGGAAATTTTCTGTACATCAAGCACAACTCAACCTACACAACGGCCTATATGCACTTGCAGAAATTTGCTCCTGGCATTCAGCAGGGTTCCAGGGTATCTCAGGGACAGTTGATTGGCTATGTGGGGAGCACGGGCCTTTCGACGGGCCCGCACCTCGACTTCAGGTTTTTTAAAAATGGAAACCCGGTGAACCCACTTACTGTGGAATCGCCGCCGGCCCTTCCGGTTGAACAGAAGCATATGGACAGTTTCAGGCAGCTGGCTCAGGAGCAAAAGCAGAACCTGCTTAAACTCATTGAGGAGATTGATCTGGCCGGAGCTAATGCTGCATCGAATTAGCGACCAATGATAGCAGAAAAACAAAGGCCTGCATATTAGCAGGCCTTTTTTATCAAATTATTGATCCGTTTAATTGTGTCAGAGGCGGAATCGCTCCACAAGGTCAACTACGCGGCAGGAATAGCCCCATTCGTTGTCGTACCAGGCCAGTATCTTCACCATTTTGCCATTGACCATCGTCGATTTGGCATCGAAGATGGAAGAGTGCGGGTTGTGGATAATATCGACCGACACGATCTCGTCCTCGGTGTACTCGAGGATGCCTTTCATCGGGCCTTCGGCTGCTTCTTTCATGGCTGCATTGATCTGAGCCTTGGTGGCTTCGGTTTTGAGTGTGACAACCAGATCAACAAGCGAACCTGTAGGAGTAGGTACGCGAACGGCCAGCCCGTCGAGTTTCCCGTTGAGTTCGGGAATAACGAGTCCGATGGCTTTGGCAGCACCTGTGGAAGTAGGAATCTGGCTCAGGGCAGCGGAACGTGCGCGGCGCAGGTCTTCGTGCGGAGCGTCAAGAATCACCTGGTCGTTGGTATAGCTGTGGATGGTAGTCATCATGCCACTCTCTATGCCAAAACGATCGTTGAGCACCTTGGCTACAGGGGCCAGACAGTTGGTGGTGCAGCTGGCATTCGAGATGCACTGGTCGCTGTCGCGCAGGTCGTTGTCGTTTACACCGAGAACGATGGTGTTGTCAATCTGGTCTTTCGAAGGCACACAGAGGATTACTTTTTTGGCACCATTCTTCAGATGGTCGCCATAACCGCCCTTGCTGCTTTCCTTGGAGCGGAAGATACCGGTGGCTTCAACAACAACATCGGGTGTTTGTGCCCATTTGATGTTGATGGGGCTGCGCTCGGCTGTAACAACATAACGCTTGCCATTTACGATAATGGCTGTTTCGTCATATTCCACTTTGCCGTTGAAGCGGCCCTGGGTGGAGTCGTACTTGAGCAGGTGAGCCAGTACTTTTGTGCTGGTGAGGTCGTTGATACCAACAATCTCCATGTTTTCGCGCTCGAGCGCAATCTTAAACACATTTCTGCCGATGCGGCCAAAACCGTTGATCGCAATTTTTGTCTTTGCCATAATGCTATTGTTTTAACAGAACTTCAATCGCTTTATTTGAACATCCGTATCGGATGACTTAACTTAGCCCAAAATTAGGCAATTTATGCCCAGCAAACGACTAAACACACAAGTCCGATGACTCAGCCATTTGTATCCAAAGCACTGGAAGCTAATCTTGCAGAAACCAGATACAGAGATATTTACGTACCAGAAGATTTTCAGGCTTTCATCGCTTTGTCCGAAGGGTATTTTGGAATAAAAAAACGTGCACACGATTGCATTGTGGAGTTTCACCATCCGCTATCGAACCGCAAATTTGTGATTGAAGAACTGCGCGAGATCCTGATCACGGATTTCTGGTTTTATACCCGCGAACAGATTCCTCCTGATGCCTTGCTTCTCCCCCTCGGAATGCTTGAGACCATGCTCAGTGAGAAACTCAACGATGAGTTGCGGACCTTGATCATAAAGACCATGCTCGAGTTTGTCTGGCACCTGATGCAGAAAAAACCCAATGCCCGGGCACTTTCCGGCTTTGCCCTTTCGGCCTTGGAGAGAAACTTCGATAAAAACAGCTTTGCATTTATTCTTTCGACCAGGAATTTTATTCGCTACCTCGAAGGTGCAGCCAGGCATTCCAACACAGCCCAGCATGCTAAAATGCTTACAAAAAAGGTGTTGTTTGCGTGCTATGATTTTTGGTTGAGCAGCTCGCGAATAGAAGATTTTTTGGTGCAACAATCCGATGCGTTTGGGAGCGATATACCCAAGCTGACCGAACACCTTGGTAAGGCATATTTTGAAACACTGAAGCAACAGCTTGGGGCAGAGCTCGACTGGGACCAAATTAGGGAAATGCCAGCTTTTGATGACATTGCCGGACGTTTTGCAAGTGCGACTGAATTGCTCGGGACGTTTATGCGTAAGTTTAAGTTCGTTTTTTATTTGCTGCATTTGCCCGGAATGAAGACCGTGGGTGAACGTATGGTTTGGAGTCTCGACCGGCTCATCCGGCAAACCATGGATGAGCTTGAAGAAGAGAAAATTATCCCTTTTATCGATCTTATTTTCGAGCTGGCCGAGGAACTCAAGCTTGACCAAACTTCGGCAGTACTCGACTTTCAGCTCACACTTGGCCTGAAGGTCATCGATCTGGATCAAAGCCCGCACAAGGAACTGGTTAATCACTTTGAGAAAAAGCTCATTGCCTTTGGCTTTATAACACCAGGAACGGTATATGTTGACGAAGACTGGCAGCTTTCGGTCAACCCCAATCACATCAAAAATATCCGGGTCTGGCTACAGCTCATCGAATCGTCGCAGTCGGTGATGGAAAAGCTGTTATCGGCGCTAATAGTCAATCTGAGCCTCGGGGGTATTTTTATCAGCGATACCGACCTTTTCCAGCGCGAGATTACCAAAATCCTGAACAGCAACATAGCGCCTTATTATAAGAAGGTCAAGCAGTTGACGCGTATTTTTCCGGTCTATTTTAACGAAATAGGTGCCGAAGGCGAAATTCGCAAGGTAACAACCACCATGGATGAGGTCTCGGGTCGCCAGGACAAACTCATCCATTTTCTGCGCAAGCAGGTGCACACCGAAAGCAACAACACCCTCATCGATCTCACACTGCGCATATTCAAGTTTTGGTACGATAGAAGGTTGGAGGCGCTTCGGCCTTATCTGCCCAACAATGTTTATGATGCCATTGACCTCGAAAGCGAGTGGTATGCTCCGGTGCATCAAATGGTTAACCAGCTGTGTATAATGGCGAATACCGATCCGGAAGGATTGCTGCTGATACCCCTGCGCGAATTCGATATTATGCTCAGCAGGCATCCGGACGATAACCGCCGCGATAAAGAACGTCTGCACGACATTCACAGCCTTTATGCACACCTGCGGGAAAAATATTCCTTCGAGGCTGTTGATATTATTCAGCTGCTGCAAGGTTATCCATTTATTCCGGGCGATGAAATCGAAAAATTTGATAAAGCCCTGAAAAACAACGATTACCGCAAATCACTGCGAATGATCTACGGTTTTATGAACCGGCTGAAGAAGATTATCTTCAACCCTGCGGAGAGCGAAAGCTGGGAAAATATCTACCACAAGCGACACATTGCCATAGGCATACCTTCGATGTATGGTGTTTACCGCGAAGGCAAATTTGAGGCCCTCGGGCTCACTTTCCGGCTCGAAAAGGTGGCCACCAGGCTGATGGAGAAAGTGGTTGAAAGCATCAACCTCGACTATATTTCGGCCACCACCCTCGAAGAGATTAATGTAATCCTGGAGTATTTCCGCGACGGACTGGAGCTCGATGGTATTACAAATCAGAGCTTTAACTCAAATTTGCAGATGTTGCGCTACAGCCTCACCTCGCGAAGTTTCTCCTTTGACCAGTATATTAATATCTTTCAGTTTCTGGCACAGGACGTTCGGCGCATCATCATAAAATACTTCCTGAAGTCCTATGAATATCCTTTGAAAATCATTATTCCCCAGCTTTTCGACCCCAAAAACAAACTCAACGATAAAGACCTGGCACAGCTAATCAGTAAGAAATCGGAGGAGTTTCACCGTGATGTTATCGCTGAAGCCTTTCTTGTTCAACCCCTTGATAATTTCGTGGCACGCATCATGCAGTCGCTGCGCAGCATGGCCGACAGGCACGACAACCGCCTCATTGGCGATATCATGACGTATAATTCAGAGATGGCTATCAGCCCGCTCGACGAGATCAGCCCCAAGATGGACAATCAGGTTTTTCTCGGAAGCAAAGCCTTTCATCTCAAAAAATTGCTCATCAGAAAGTTTCCGGTGCCACACGGTTTTGTCATCACATCGGAGGTGTTCAGGCGAAGCAGCACCATCAACGCTTTGCCGGCCCTGCAAAAAGAGTTTCACGAGCTCATCCTGAAGCACCTCAGACGGCTCGAGCGGCTCACCGGATGCCGCTACGGCGATCCTGATCAACCCCTGTTGCTTTCGGTGCGTTCGGGCACAGCCATCTCGATGCCCGGAGCCATGGATACCTTGCTCAATGTAGGGCTGAACGATGAGATGGCCAGCCAGATCGCAAAAAATCCAAGACTGTCATGGGCTATATGGGACTCCTACAGGCGATTGATTCAAAGCTGGGGAATGGCCCATGGCATCGAGCGCGACACTTTTGATGCAGTGATGATCAATTTCAAGCGTCTTGAGCACGTAAAACAGAAAGTGCAGTTCAGTGCAGCGCAGATGGAGCAGATTGCCAGGGCCTACAAACAGGTGCTGGCCGATTACAATGTGCGTTTTGAGGAGGATCTCGTCAGGCAGCTTCTACGGACAATCAATATGGTTTTTGAGTCCTGGTCGTCCGAAAGAGCCTTCGTTTACCGCCGTCATCTGCAAATTTCCGACAACTGGGGCACCGCAGTCATCGTCCAGAAAATGGTGATGGGCAATATTGACGACCAGTCGGGCACCGGAGTTCTGTTCACACAAAGTCCGAAGCGTGGCCGACCTGGTGTGCACCTTTTCGGCGATTTCACCCTGCGGGGTCAGGGTGAGGACATCGTGGCCGGTCTGGTCAAACCCCTTCCGGTGAGCGAAACCCAGCGCATTCAGGCGGGCCTTACAGGCCATTCACTTCAGTCGCTCTTCCCCGACATCTACAAACGGCTGTACGACATTGCCACTGACCTCACTGAAAATCATGGCTACAGTCCACAAGAGATAGAGTTTACTTTCGAAACCGGCCGACCTGAGGATTTATATATTCTCCAAACACGCGATCAGGATTTGAACATCAGTCAGGAAATTCCCGTATTTACAGCACCTCCTGAGGACATTAAGCTGCTCGGCAGGGGCATGGGCATCGGCGGTGGTGCGATGAACGGCCTTGCTGCCTTTGATGAGGACGATATGGAGCAGCTAAGAAAACGCTTTCCTGGAAGCACCATCATCCTGATAAGACCCGATACGGTCCCCGACGATATCAGCATGGTCTTTAGCTGCGACGGACTAATTACTGCACGAGGCGGAGCCACATCGCATGCAGCTGTCACAGCTGTGCGATTAGGGAAAACATGTGTGGTCAATTGCTTCGACCTTAAGGTTAATGAAGCTCTGAGGCAGTGCTGGTTCGATGGGGTGCAGGTGAACAGCGGCGACATGATTGCCATCGATGGCAATTTGGGCAATATCTACTCAGGGCATTATCCGGTTGAAAACGCACTGGATCAATCAGATATTCGTTATTAACCACGACCCACCGCTGTTTCGTTTTTTGATATATAATGAGCAATGAGGCTCATTTATTGTAATTTTGCGCCATGATGAAGCATATACGCAATTTTTGTATCATCGCCCACATTGATCACGGTAAAAGCACCCTTGCCGACCGTCTTCTGGGTCTTACCAACACGCTTGACCAGCGTGAACAGAAGGAACAGGTGCTTGATAGTATGGATCTTGAGCGTGAACGCGGTATCACCATAAAAAGTCATGCCATTCAGATGGAGTACATTCAGGATGGACAACTCTACACGCTCAACCTGATCGACACACCCGGCCATGTTGATTTCTCCTATGAGGTTTCGCGAAGCATAGCCGCCTGCGAAGGTGCTTTGCTTGTTGTGGATGCTACTCAGGGCATTCAGGCTCAAACCATTTCCAATCTCTACCTTGCCCTGAATAACGATCTGGAAATCATTCCGGTAATGAACAAGATCGACATGGATAGTGCCATGCCCGACGAGGTGGAAGACCAGATTGTTGACCTGATAGGTTGCGATCGCGACGATATTCTGAGGGTAAGCGCCAAGACAGGATTCGGTGTAGATGAAGTGCTCAAAGCCATTGTAAACCGGATACCGCCTCCTGAGGGCGATCCAGATGCCCCACTGCAGGCCCTGATCTTCGACTCTGTCTTTAATTCGTTCAGAGGTATTATTGCCTATTTCCGCATCATGAACGGAACCCTTTCCAAGGGCGATCATGTGAAGTTTATTGCAACGGGAAAAGAATACGATGCCGATGAAATTGGAGTGCTTAAACTGAGGCAGATACCAAAACAGACCTTGTCGGCCGGAGATGTTGGCTACATTATCTCAGGCATCAAATCATCACGCGAAGTTAAAGTCGGCGATACAATCACGCATGTGGACAGGCCCAGCCCTACGGCCATTGAAGGGTTTGAACATGTGAAGCCTATGGTTTTTGCCGGTATTTATCCTGTAGATCCTGACGATTATGAGGAATTAAGGGCTTCGATCGAAAAGCTCCAGCTCAACGATGCATCCCTGGTATTCGAGCCTGAATCGTCAGCAGCACTTGGATTTGGCTTCCGTTGCGGATTCCTTGGTCTGCTGCATATGGAGATCATTCAGGAACGACTCGACCGGGAGTTTGATATGGATGTCATTACTACGGTTCCCAACGTGCAGTACAAAGCCTATACCACTGCAGGCGATGTAATAGAAGTGCATAATCCCAGCGGACTGCCTGATGTCACTAAGCTCGATTTCATCGAAGAGCCCTTTATCGTGGCACAGATCATCTCGAAATCTGAATACATTGGTTCCATCATGACCCTTTGTATTGAAAAACGCGGTGTCTTGAAAAATCAGATTTACCTGACTTCCGACCGTGTTGAGGTGACTTTCGAGATGCCCCTGAGCGAGATTGTTTTTGATTTTTACGACAAACTTAAATCGCTTTCACGGGGGTATGCCTCGTTCGACTATCACATTGTTGGTTATCAGCAAGCTAATCTTGTTAAGCTTGACGTGCTGCTCAACGGAGAGTCGGTAGATGCCCTCTCGACACTTATCCACCGCGATCACGCCTACAATTTTGGTCGGCGTATGTGCGAGAAACTCAAGGAGCTTATTCCCCGACAGCAGTTCGATATTGCCATTCAAGCGGCCATCGGATCGAAGATTATTGCCCGTGAAACCGTAAAAGCGCTTCGAAAGGACGTTACCGCCAAATGTTATGGGGGTGATATTTCACGTAAGCGTAAACTGCTTGAAAAACAAAAGAAAGGTAAGAAACGTATGCGTCAGGTGGGTAATGTGGAAGTGCCCCAGACGGCTTTCCTCGCTGTGCTCAAACTTGATTAATAGTCTTGTTTTAAAGTTTTCAATGCATGTTTTACAGTAACTTCAGGAGCAATGTCTTTAATCTGATGTTGCCTTTGCTGTTGATTTCCTGGGTTCGGACACCAGCTCAGTTACTGCAACAGGAATCCAGTTTTCTTAAGACTGAATGTTCTTCAACGGTTGTACATGAAGCCCGAAACGGCTTCATTCAGGTGCCTGTCCGCATGGGTGGGGCAGGCTTGAATGCTGTCACCGGATTTCATCTTTTTCTGAGCTTCAACCACCAAAAGCTGCAGTTTGCCGGAATTAGCCCGGGAGCAGTGACCAATGTAGCTGTCATTCCCACAAATGGACTGCTCAGCTTGCAATACTCCAACATTCAGGTGCCCATCAACTGCACACAGCCGGTAATCATGTTCTACCTCAACTTCACACGTCTTGCCCAGGGCGATGTGTCGCTGAACTTTATGCATGGGAGTCAGGTGGCAGGCCTATCCAGCCTTTTACCGGTGAATTTTCAGAACGGAATGGTACTTCAGACCTGGCAACTCAGTTTGGAGTCGTTGCCGGTCGGTGCAGGTTTGCTCAGTGGAAGCGGAGAGTATCTGCCCGGGCAATCTGCCAGCATTTCGGCCATTGCCAATCAGGGATACCACTTTATCAACTGGATGCGCAACGGCCAGATTGTTTCCACTCAGCCCGATTTTGATTTTACCATGCCTGCTGAAAATGTAAGCCTTACGGCCAACTTTGGTCTTAACAGCTATATGGTTCAACTTCAGGCTAATCCTTCGGCGGGAGGAAGTGTTTCAGGATCAGGTGCTTATTTCTTCGGGCAGAGTGTTCAGGTGCAAGCCACCCCCAACACCGGGTGGGCTTTTACAGGCTGGATGCTGGATGGGCAAATGGTTTCGACCGATCCGAATTATTCCTTTACCATGCCTGCTTCCAACCTTCTACTTTGGGCCAACTTCGAACAAATCCCTTACCCGCTTCAACTGGTTGTTAACCCTTCCTCAGCAGGAACTGTAACCGGTGAGGGTAATTTTTTTTACAACACCGCCGTCACTGTTCAGGCTACTCCCGATACAGGCTGGAGCTTTACAGGATGGACCCTGAATGGACAGCTGGTTTCGTCCTCGGCAATCTACAACTTTAATATGCCGGCCGCCGGAATTATCCTACAGGCCAATTTTGAACAGATTCTTTATCCGCTGCAACTTGTGGTTAACCCGGCAGGAGCTGGAACAGTAAGCGGAACAGGAAATTATACCTTTAATGCTCAAGTTACAGTGCAGGCCCAACCCGAACCGGCCTACGATTTCATGAGCTGGAACCAGGGCAGTACGGTGCTCTCAACCAATCCGACCTATGCGTTTTCGATGCCTCCGAATGCCTTGTTGCTTACAGCCAGATTCTCGCTCAAGACCTATCTGATCGAAGTTGTTTCCTCGAATTTGGAGTTTGGAACAGTAACGGGCGGGGGTGTTTTTACCCACGGTCAGAGCGTAACTTTGCTGGCTCAACCGGCTCAGGGTTATCAGTTTATTGCATGGACCGAGCAGGGGCAAACAGTATCTCAGCAAGCTGTTTACAATTTTACTGCCAACGCCAACCGATCCCTGGTAGCTGTTTTTCAACAGGTATTGGTATGTCCGCAGCCTTTATCATTGACTATCACAGCAATAGGAGAGCAATTTGTAAACCTCAGCTGGGTTTCTCCAGAGGGTATTGAGCAATGGGACCTCAGATGGGGATTGGCAGGCTTCGATCCGGCTACCGAAGGGACGCTGATACAGAGCCTAACACAGACTTCTTATATGCTCGAAGGACTGAATCCGCAAACCACATACGATGTTTATGTAAGGGCTTGGTGCGAAAATACATACGTTAGTGAATGGACAGGTCCGTTGCAGTTTATGACGTGGTATGTTGGTCAGGATGAAATTGATGCATTGCCAAAAGTCTTTCCGAACCCTGCTTCTACAAACTTAAATGTTCTGATGCCCTCGTCTTCTGGAAGGTTAAGCATAGAGATATACAGCGCCGATGGCCGTTTAGTGTTGCAAAAGAGCGAGCTGAGTCATGAAATCAGGCTAAATATCAACCATTTACCTGAAGGTTCTTATCATCTTCACTTACGAACGAACAAAGGTGTGACCTATTCGCGTCTTATAATAATAAGGCGCTGATATTCATATTCCTATAATATTAATCTTTTCATACACTAAATTAGCTGGCTCAAAATCTTAATACATGAAACTTATTGCCAGCTTTATCCTCAGACTCATTGGCTGGAAGGTAACGGGAGCGGTACCGGAGCATATAAAAAAGTGTGTGATCATTGCAGCACCGCACACCAGCAACTGGGACTTTGTTATAGCGCGCATCGTTTATTGGCGGCTTGGAGTACCGGTTAAATTTCTCATTAAGCGGGAAGCCTTTGACCATCCACTCGGCGGGTTGGTGAAAACGCTCGGAGGCATTCCTGTTGATCGCAAAAAAAGCAGCAATCTGGTTGAGCAGGTTGCGGACCTTTTCAACCATTACGAAGTTCTAAATGTGATCATCACACCCGAAGGCACCCGCAGGTTGGTAACAGAATGGAAAAGAGGCTTTTATTATATTGCATTGAAGGCTAATGTACCGATTATCATTGGATTTATCGATTATAAGCGAAAAGTAGGAGGATTCGGGCCTGTTCTTTATCCTTCCGGTAACTTTGATACTGATTTCAGTATCATACAAGAGTTTTACCGGGACAAGACCGCCCGTCATCCTGAAAAGTTCAACCTCAGCCCACCAGCTCAGGCAGTTAGCGGCAAAAGTTGATTAACTTGCCTTTACGCCAAAGAGCCTGGCGATTCGGGCATGAAAGCGATGCACACCTTTGGGATTGCTATACAAGAACAAGCAGCGACCTATCACAATATTGGCTTCGGTTTTTGAGGCAGTTTCAATGCTTTCGGGTGATTCTGAGAATTGCTGAATCCAGATCTGACGAATTCCGGCAGCAATGGCATCGTTGAGGCATTGATTTGTTGCCTCTTTTGGTGTGACAATGATAATGGAATCGGTATCGGCAGGCAGTTCATTAACTGACCGATAGCACTTTAGACCCAGGATTTCATCTGCCTCCGGATGAACAGGCCTGAGGTGATAGCCTTGTTCAATGAGCATTTGTGCAAGCTGGTATCCGAATTTTTTAGCATCGCGCGAAATGCCGGCAATTGCAGTATTCCGGTAGCGTTGAAATTCTTTTATCTGGGCGAGACGAGCTTTTTTCATATCGTTTGGTTTTGCAAGGGTCAGACAACTTCGGCAACAACAAATGTACTGCCCCCGACAAACACCAGGTCGCCCGGACGGGCATTGTTGAGGGCGGTATGATAGGCTTCTCTGACAGAATTATAGACCTGTCCGCGAAGGTTAAACACCGCTGCCTGACGGGCCAGCGTTTCGGCGGGCAGCCCACGTGGTATGTCGGGCCGGCAGAAGTAGTACTCTGCCTGGCGCGGAAGAATTTGAAGGATGGTGTCGTGTGCTTTGTCGTTTACCATTCCCAGTACAAAATGCAATTGCTGGAACTGCATTTGTCTCAATTGCATGACAACCTCTTTGATTCCGTCGGCATTGTGTCCCGTATCTGCAATGGCCAAGGGTGCACGGCTGACAATCTGCCAGCGGCCGCGAAGTCCGGTATTGCGCACCACAGCCTCGAGTCCGTCCTTGATGTGTCGTTTGTCCAATTCTAAATAGCTGCTGAGCCGGTCGATGGCGCAGCAGGCTGTGACCAGGTTTTTCTGTTGGTAATGAGCCAATAGTGGAAACTCAAGCTGCTCAATAAAAGGTCGGCTATCCTTCCACAAATCGAAAGTCTGAATTTCTCTGTTTCCGGTTTCTATCCGCACGGCATCGAATACCCGTTCAGCCCAGATGAGATCTGCCTCCATGGCTGCGGCTTTTTCTTCAAATACCCTGAAGGTTTCGCGATGCCATTCGCCAATCACCACGGGAGTATCCAGCTTTATGATTCCGGCTTTTTCACCGGCAATCATGGGCAAGGTGTCGCCCAGAAACTGCATGTGATCGTATCCGACATTGGTGATGACGCTCAGCAGTGGATTTACCAGATTGGTGGAGTCGAGCCTACCTCCCATGCCCGTTTCAATGACAGCAATATCGACATGGTGATGGCTGAAATAGTCAAATGCCAAACCTGTGGTCATTTCAAAGAACGAAAGCCCCATTTCTTCGAACGCATCTTTATGCTTTTCGATGAAGGCGCTGACATATTCTTTCTCAATCAATTCGCCATTGATTCTGATCCGTTCCCTGTAATCGGTCAGATGTGGCGAGGTAAAAAGTCCGGTTTTGTAGCCTGCCTCCTGCAGCACCGAGGCGATCATATGCGAAGTGGAGCCCTTTCCGTTGGTGCCTGCGATATGTACGCTTCTGAAGTTATTCTGTGGATTGCCGAGATGATCGAGCAGTTTTTCGGTGTTGGTTAGGTTGGCCTTATAAGCTGCAGCACCAATGCGTTGATACATAGGCAGCTTTTCGAACATCCAGTCGAGGGTCTCTTTATAATTCATTTTTCAATTACCGATGATAAAAGTATAGATAATGGTTCCCTTTTGCAATTCCGGGGCATTTGTATCGGTTGTAAAATTTGAGTTGAGTGCGGCCCGCACTGCCTGATTGCGCAGATTGCTATCAACGATGGTTGTTCCGCGCAGATTTACTTCGGCCCTTAACACTTTACCATTCCTGTCAACCCAGATATCAACCACCACATTGCCTTGCTCCCTGAAATTATTTCCAGGTCTGTCGAGATAGCGTGCACCGCGCCCTCCCAGGCTGAATGCCGGACCACCGCCATGGCCACCCTGTCCATCATATCTGTTCACCTCGCGCAGTCCATCGGGTCTTCCCTGATCGCCCTGCTGTCCGGTGATGCCTTCCGATCCGGATGCTGTACCTGTGCCACTGCTCCTGAACAATGCACGTTCGTTCACTTGTGGTTGGGGCTCTGCAGGAGTTGTACTGGCAGGTTGCGGGTCGGGCTGTGGCCTTGGTGCTGGTTCGGTGCGTACAGGCCTGCGGTCGCGGTTGGCCGGCCTTTCGTTGCGACGTTCGGGTAGGGCAGGGGCCTCCTCGGTATGTTGTGTGACAAATTCCTGTTGTGCCTGCTCTGTTGGCGGTGCTGTTGTGGCGGCCTGATTGGCTGCCATTGCAGGTTCATCAGGCTGAATGGTGCCTTTACCTTGTTCAGAATAACCAAGGTTAACTTCTACCCCCTGCTCGTCGGGTAGCGGAAGCGGGGTGCGCAGCGCAAGAAATATAAGCGCGATAAGCAGCAGGGCATGAGCGGCTATTGTAGCCAGGGCAGCAATCAACCGGTCTTTTTTCTCCCTGCTACTCAGCTGCTGATTTCCATAGCTTCCGTTGCCTGTCATCTGCGGGGTTTTGTTGCAAGAATTACTTTATGGTTTGTTTTTTGCTGGTTGTTTACCTCGTTCACGGCATCAATCACATCTACAACATATTGCACCGGAACGGTCTGATCGCTTCGCAGCACCACAGTGCCTTCAGAATCGCCTTTGAGCCTAGGTGCAATAAGACTGCTCAGGTCTTTTGGATCAACTTTGTTGTCGTCAATGAAGAAATCGAAGGATTCGTTGATATAGACTGTAATGGTCTGCTTGGCCATAGTTTTGCTGTTGCTCGAAGGGAGGAGCAATTTGATGGCGTTTGGTGCAACAAGGGTGGAAGTAAGCATGAAAAAGATCAGCAATAGAAATACAAGGTCCGACATGGATGCCATGCTGAACGCCACCATACGTTTGTTTCTGGTCTGTAGGGTCATATTCAGTGTTATTAGCGTGCTGGTTCGTGCAATACATCCATGAACTCGGTGGCTCGTGCCTCGAGGAGGTAAACAATCTTCTCGATTCTGGAAACCAGTACATTATAGAAGATAAATGCAAGAATGCCTACGATAAGCCCTCCTACCGTAGTAATCATTGCCTGATAGATACCTGTGCTGAGAAGCGCAATATCGATGTTGTTGCCAGCCATCGACATATCGTAAAATGCTCTGATCATGCCAATTACTGTACCTAAAAAGCCGAGCATTGGGGCAGCTCCTGCAATAGTGGCCAGCGCGGCTACGCCTTTTTCGAGCTTGCTTACTTCAAGTTTTCCCACATTTTCAATGGCTGCATTGATATCGTTGAGGGGTTTGCCAAGACGGGAAAGCCCTTTTTCAATCATACGTGAAATGGGTGAGTCAGTGCTGCGGCAGAGTGAAATGGCCGAATCGAGCCTGCCGGCATGGATGTACTCCCTAATGTTATTCATAAAATTCTTGTCGTGCCTCGAAGCCCTGGTGATCGTCATGTAGCGTTCGATGAAAACATAGACGGCAGCCACCGAAAAAATGGCCAGCACAAGCATAATCCAACCTCCTTTCATAGCCAACTCGATCACTGACATCGATATTTCTGTGGGTTGGGCGGTCTGGCCCAAGGTATTGGGCACCGACTGAATTTGTAAAAGCATGTTAAGCAACATTAGGTGAAAGTCTTGGTTTTTAATTTTGAGGCAATCGAGCCGGAATAATTAACGTTTGGATGAGCTAAATTAGTCTTAATATTAAATAGATTATTGTGCTTCAAAGATGTCGCCACTGCTTAGGTTCGACCTCCCACCTGTTACGCTCGACCATACATTGGTTTTGTTAAGCAGACGCCGCAAACCGAGAAATCCGAAGATGATGGCTTCCTTGAATGAAATTAGATGGTCTTCGGGAATGACCACTTCCAGCGGGTTGTGGTGTATCAGGCGTGAAACTAAGTGAGTGTTGAATGCTCCACCACCTGTTACCAACATGCGGCCTTTGTCGAACCTACCCGAAGCCCGTCCGATCTGAATGGCCATATGTTCACAATAGGTATAAAGCAAATCTTCCACCTTTTCAGGGTAATGATTGATCAGTGGAATCATTTTTTCGAGTATCCATTCGCGTCCCAAAGACTTGGGAAAAGGCATATGGTAATAGTCGAGGCTATTCAATTGGGCGAGCAGTTCAGGGATCAGTTTTCCAGACATGGCCAGCTTGCCTCCTTCGTCGAAAGGCCTGCCGGCGCGCTCCGAAAGCAGATTCAGCACCTGATTTGCTGGGCAAATATCATATGCAATTCGTAGGTTATCAACGCTATACGAAATATTTGCAATGCCACCAATATTCAGACATGCTTCATATTCGCTGAAAAGCAATTGATCGCCAACGGGCACCAATGGCGCGCCCTGTCCACCATTAACCACATCGGCCTCCCTGAAATTACATACTGTGGTGAGTCCTGTAAGATTTGCCAATGTCTGACCATCACCAATCTGTAGAGTAATGCCTTTGCCGGGTTGATGAAACACAGTATGACCATGGGAGGAAATCAGGCGAGGTATAACACCTGTGTCGGATACAAACGCGTTGACTTGCCGGGCCATCCAAATAGCGAACGATTTACTGAGGTTTCTCAAGGCCTTGCTGTCCAGGGTCATTGCATCACTGAGCTGATTGTGCCAGTCGTCATCGTATGGCTGATAACGCACATCAACAATTTCATAATTCCACTGATGGTCCTCCTTGAAGAACCTGCAAAGTGCCATATCAAGACCATCGGCCGAAGTGCCCGACATTAGACCGATAACAAGATAATCGTGCTTTATCATCAGATGTAAGGTAGAACATTTTCGAGTCTGATACCCCGCGAGGCCTTGATCAGGATATCATAGCCATCTAAGGGGTTTTTGACAAGGTGTTGACCCAGGGCTTCAACATGGTTGAAGTGCATCCAGTCGTCGCCCACATACACTTTCCCAAACTCTTCACCAACCAGAAATACCTTCTCAGCGTCTAGGCCGGTGAGTAGCTTAAGGATATTGGCATGTTCTTCCTGGCTGTAAATGCCCATCTCGAGCATATCGCCCAGAATAAATGCAGAACGTCTGCCCCTTATCTGGTCAAAATTCCTGATTGCCGCCTCCATGCTGCTGGGATTGGCGTTGTAGGCATCCATGATGACCTTGTTGCGGCCGGTATCTATAAGCTGCGAACGGTTGTTCTGGGGTTCATAGCTGGCAATAGCATCGTTAATATTTTGCTTCGAAACACCAAATTTGCATCCGGCTGCAACTGCGGCAAGCACGTTCTCGGTGTTGTAATCGCCAATAAGCTGTGTTTTTACCACCGACTGCATCGATCCGAATTCCCAGGCGATATGAATGAATGGGTCGGCCGAAACGAGTTCGCCATAAAGGTTGTTGTCCAAGGCTGATCCATAGGTGAATCTGTTGATGCGGGCCGATAACCTATCGAGAAGCTCATTGTCGCGGTTTACAAACAAGGTACCGCCTTTGTCGTCGATGTAGCTGAACAGTTCGCTGTTGGCGTTGATGGAACCGGTGAAACCGCCAAAACCTTCAAGATGATCTTTACCGATATTGGTTACCAAACCATAATCGGGTTCGGCGATTAGGCAAAGCTTCCGGTTTTCGCCCTGATGGTTGGCTCCCATTTCGATGACAGCCATTTGTGTGGTTTCTTTTATCTTCAGCAGGCTGAGGGGCAGTCCAATGTGGTTGTTCAAATTACCCGGGGTAAAGAGCGTTTCGTAATTCTGCGCCAATACACGACCCATCAACTCTTTAGTAGTGGTTTTGCCGTTGCTACCGGTGATGCCGATCACGGTTGCGCGGCTGTTTCTCCGGTGAAAGTTGGCCAGCGATTGCAGACATAGCAGTACATTGGATGTCTTGATGATTCGCTCATCAGCTGTAAACGTGTGGTCGTCGGTTACGGCAAAACTGGCGCCAAGCTCCAGAGCCTTGAATACCAGTTTATTGGCATCGAAATTCGGGCCGCGTAGTGCGAAAAAGATCTCGCCCGGCTGTAGCGTTCGTGTATCGGTACACACACTGCCGCACTTGAGGAAAAGCTCATATAATCTGGTAATTTCCATACCCAAATAAAGTAAAAAACCCCATCGCATGTTACGGACGGGGTTTATTTTTGCGGTTACCTGATGTTATCTTTTTCTTGCGATGGAGCTTCCAACTTTATTCATCGCACAACGGAAGCCGATGTAGTTAGCTGCTTCATCTTCATTGAGGAATCTGCGTGTTCCCGGACTTAGGTAATATGCACGATCCGCCCAGGAGCCTCCTTTATATACCCTCGATTTGTCCGATACGAGCGTGGTGTTGCCGTAGTCGTACATCTTGACAGTTGAATTGGGATCTTCCTGAAGGTTTGTCCAGTCGCTCTGTATGGTAGAGGCATAGTCTCCATCGCGGTGATTTACAACATAGCCGCGACGGTAGTTCTTGCGGTTGGCAGCTTCTTCGGGAGTGATTTCAATATATTGCAATCTGCCGAGTGAATCTTTCAGGGCTATAGAACCATCGGCTTCACGCTTTTTATTAACGAAAATGTTGCCACGAAACGGGCTGTAGTCGGCAACATCCTCATGCGAAAGGGGGCGATAGACATCGAGCACCCACTCTGCTACATTGCCGGCCATGTTATAGAGTCCGAAATCATTGGGCCAGTATGACCCAACGGGAGCCGGAAGGGCTGAACCGTCGTTGAGACTGCCTGCAATGCCCATGTAATCGCCCTGACCGCGTTTGAAGTTGGCTACAAAGCTTCCCATATATTTCTTATGGTCAGTGCGCAACCCGCTTCCATTCCAGGGATAAACCCTGCGCTCCACAATGCGTTCGTTCACTGTGTTACCAACTAACGCAAGAGCAGCATATTCCCACTCAGCTTCGGTGGGTAGCCTGTATTTGGGAAGCAGGATGCCGTCCTCAAAACGGACGTTGCGTACGCCGGTGCCACTGGGATCAAGGTCGCGTTTGCCATCTTTTACCCTGCCCTCGTATTGTCCGGCAAGATAGGCTTCGGTATTGAAATTGTTTTCGTTTTTCTGATCAGGGTCAAAGTCGAGTATGCCGGATTTAATGAGCTGCATCTCGTTAACCCGGTCGGTACGCCAGTTGGCGTATTCGTTGGCCTGAACCCACGAAACACCAACTACAGGGTAATCGTGGTAGGAAGGATGACGGAAGTAAAGCTCCACAAGGGGTTCGTTGTATGCCAGTCTGTCGCGCCACACCAGGGTGTCGGGGAGTGCCCGCTGCACAACCTGCGGATAATCCTGACTAAACACGCGCTCCAGCCAGTAAATATATTCCAGATAATCGAGATTGCTCACCTCGGTCTGGTCCATGAAGAATGAGGGCACAGTAACCCTTCGTGGGATGTTGTTCCATTCGTGGAGGAGATCCTGTTGGGTATTTCCCATCAGGAAGGTGCCACCTTCGATGGGAACCAATCCTGGGCCGATTTTTGGTTCTTTTTCTTTGGCAACCTCAAAACCACCAAATTTGGGGTCGTTATAGTTCCAGCCTGTTGAGCGAGAAACTTTTTTCTTGCTGCAGGCACCGACGGCTACCATGGCTGTTATAGCCACAATTAAAATCAATCTGTTTTTCATCCTATTGTACGATCGCTTATGGCGGGTAAATTTCTGTTTGGACCTAATAACTAAAATACGGGCGATTTTATTGCACGGATTTTTCTTTTTGTTTCACGTTCAATACAAAGCTCCCAACTGAGCGAAACTTCATGAGCACCTCCGGCATTGAGACCTATTCCTGAAACAGTTATGTCATAACTATAACCTACTATAAACTTGTCAACAGCGAGGCCAATCATTACCTGAAGGGCATCGGCAGTTTTAAAAGTATGCCTGAACCAACTTCCGGCAACAAAGGGATATTTGCTCACATAAATTCCGGCATTCAGCTGTCTGAAAGCTCCCTGCTGCAAAAATAGCATATTGGGCTGGATTAACAGCGATTCATCATTTCGTCCTGCATATCCCTTCTGGCTTGCATAAATATTCCAACCGGCATGGAGTGCCCAGCGTATGGGTAAGGTGCGGATATCCTGAGCAAACATACTGAGATAGGGCCTGTTGAAATGGTCGGCTGATATGCCGGCAAACAAGTATTCATCCCACGAAAATAGTAGGCCAGCTCCAAAGTCGGGCGAGAAACGCGTAGTGACATCAGGCGGCAATTCGCCGGTAGTGCCGTTGAGGAGCTTATCGGGAAATTTCAACGCTTCCCAGTTGAGTGCATCCTGCAGTGCCCCGAGTTTAATTCCGGCTGAAAGTGAGCTGCGCAAACCAAGCCTGACCTGACTTGCAAAGTATGCCGCTAAAGCTGTCCTGTTAAACACCCCTGCGCCATGCTGGTCCTGCATTAGCTGAAAGCCATAACCACTATTGATTGCAGGAAGATGCTGGTCGTAAGAAAGCTTGTAGGTGCGGAATGCCTTCTCCACGCCAGGCCACTGATTGCGGTATTGCAACCCGATGCGCCCGCATTCCGTCTGCCCTGCAAATGCCGGATTTAAGTAAAGGGGAGCAGCATAAAACTGACTGAATCCGACATCCTGAGCTTTGACTTGCAGAATTGAAATTAAAGTCAGAACTGCAACCAGAATACCAGAATTTTTAACAAAAGTATTTCTGTAAGCAGCAGCATTTGAAACTATTCTGCTTTTCGCCCTCATCAGAGTGGAGCACTCGGGCAAACAAAAGCTATCTGCTGTGTGTTGTACGACTGCTGATGGTATGACGCTAAATAATGGCATTACAGCCCCGAATAAGGGTGCAATTATACGATTTTCTTTACTACCCTCCGTACGGATATCGTTGGCAATAATGTGCAAAAGTGTTCGTTCTATTTTTCAACTGTAGATTTAATATATTTCAGTTTCCTAATAAACCCCTGCCAATATCCGTATTCGGAATGTAATGATTGATCGTAAGTCTTTTTATCTGCAAATTCTTCGACATGGCTAAGCAGAATCGATACACACTTTATAGGACCAGGCCGACGAACCGGCTACGTTCAAGAGTGCAGTTTAATGTAGATTTATTGATTGTTTTTTTTGTGATTGTAGCTGTCGGTTTTCCTTACAGCAAACAAAGCCTTGCGGGGCAGATCGTTCAGTCGGGCAGCGTTAGGCTTGAATGGAAAAGGGCAGACACACTTTATGTTCCTGGCAAGAAGGTGCTGTATCGTCCTGCTTTCGAAGGTGCTGTCTATGCTTCGGGCCTCTCGCAAATCCCTCATTATCGATCTGTTACGTCGATTTTAGACCCCTCATGGCAATATTCTGTCGAAATCGCGCCTGAAGAATTGGATTTTCCCGAGCCGGAAGCTTTGCAAATTTCTGACATTTCAGCCCTTCCGGACAGATTTTATGTGGAAGTAAACACTGGCGCATCCCGCGATCTTTCGGTTCTTCGATGGGAGGTTAACGCAATCAGAAGAAATACTGAAGGAAAGATTGAAAGGCTGTTATCTTTTAATTATAAGATTTACAGCAGCACAACTGGGTGCAATAGTCCTGAAGCCTTAAATTCGGATGGCTTTGCATCGAATTCGGTCTTAGCCAGTGGCCGGTGGTTCAAGTTCAGGGTAAGCAATACCGGGGTTCACCGAATAACGTTGGCAAACCTTCAGTCGATGGGCATCAGTACAACAAACCTAAATCCACGTCATATAAGGATCTATGGCAATGGCGGAGGTGTGCTTCCCGAAAGCAATGCTTTGCCACGCATTGACGATCTGGCCGAGAATGCCATCTTGGTTGTTGGCGAAGAGGACGGGGTGTTCAACAGCAGCGATTACATTCTTTTTTATACCAAAGGACCGGTGAGGTGGGATTTTAATGCCACAACAGGCTTTTACGAACATACGCCGGCCTATTATGACGACTACGCTTATTATTTTATAACCACTGACCTTGGCCCCGGGAAGCGCATTGCAACAGCACAGACAGCGGGTACTGCTCAGCAAACACTCAATGATTTCATCGATTACAAATTGATTGAACAAGACCTCGTGAACCTTTCCAACACAGGCCGCACTTGGTATGGTGAGCTTTTCGACATTACCCTGAGCCGCGACTACTCTTTCGATTTTCCGAATATTGTTACCTCCCGTCAGGCAAGAGTTGAAACTGAAGTGGTTGCCCGTAATTTCGGGTCAGCTGGGTTTCAGCTTTTTGTCGATGGACAGCTCAGGGCAAATATGCCTATAGAGCCGACACAGGCTACCGGTTATGATTATGCCAAGAATAACGGGGCGATAGCTGACATTTTTCCTACTGACAACCGCCTTAATGTGAATCTGCGTTTCAACCGCTCGGTGAGTTCGGCTCGTGGCTGGCTCGACTATATCAGGGTAAACGCATGGAGGAATCTTGTGTATTCGAGCGGACAGCTGCAATTCCGGAACCACAGGATACTTTCTGAAGGTAATTTCGGATACCTCATCTCGGGAGGCAGTACCAGCCTGCATTTGTGGGACGTTACTGACCACACAAATGTTGTCGCATGGCCTTTGAATAACCGCCAAGGAGGCATAGGCTTTGATGCACCTGCAGATTCTCGTCGAGAGTTTGTGCTTTTCGACAACAGCACTTTCTTTAGCATCGAAAATGTGGGGCCCGTTGCTAATCAGAACCTGCATAGCGTCAGGGATATCGACTATCTTATCGTGGCTCATCCGAGCCTGCTGGAAGAAGCAGGACGATTGGCAGATTTTCACAGACAGAAAAGCGGACTGACGTTTTACATCACCACACCTGCTATGATTTACAATGAGTTTTCGTCAGGAGCACAGGATGTTACTGCCATCCGCGACTTTGCCAGAATGCTCTACACCGCAAGCAGCCCCGGAAAGCAATTGCGATATCTGCTGTTATTTGGTGAGGGGTCGTTTGATTATAAGGACAAGATCAACGGCAACAACAATTTAGTGCCAACTTTCCAAACAGTTACGTCACTAAACCTGGTGTTGTCGATTGCCACAGATGATTACTTTGGATACCTTGATGCGAATGAAGGCGCTGGCAGCATAAATTTTCTCGATATTGGCATCGGACGGTTTCCTGTTACGACACCGCTTCAGGCAAGGCAAATGGTCGACAAGGTGTTCAGGTATGTGGAGAAGAACCCTGAAACATATAATGAATGGCGCAACGAGCTCGTGTTTGTGGCCGATGATGGCGATTCGAACTGGCATATGAAAGATGCCGAGGAGTTAGCTGCACTTGTCGAATCCCGTAACCCTGCATTCAACATCAACAAGATTTATCTGGATGCCTATCCGCAGATTGCCACTCCCAGCGGACAAAAAGCTCCTGCTGTGAACGAAACCCTCAACAGGCGGATGGAGCGCGGTGTGCTTTTAGTCAACTACAGTGGACACGGTGGTGAAGTGGGCTGGGCTGAGGAGCGGATTCTGGAGATTTCTGATATACAGGGCTGGCGCAATCGCGAACGACTACCCGTTTTCATCACAGCAACTTGCGAATTTTCGCGTTACGATGACCCGACGAGACTTTCGGCCGGTGAAAGGGTATTCCTGAACCCTGATGGAGGCGCTGTGGCCATGTTTACCACTGCCAGAGCCACCTATGCAAGCACCAACCTGCGATTGAACAAAGCCCTGTATAACAATAATATCTTTGTGCCATACAACGGCGAACGTGCCAGATTTGGCGACATCATGCGCCGCTCCAAGGTTGCCGGCGATGCCAACGATCGCAAGTTTGTGCTGCTTGGCGACCCGGCACTTCAACTCACCTATCCCGAACATACTGTTGTCACTACCCACATCAACAACAAACCCATTGGTAATATCGGCCAGTCCGATACTTTAAAAGCCCTTGCACAAGTGAGCGTCCGCGGACATGTTGCCAGTCGCAGCGGTCAGATGCTCACCAGCTTCAACGGCCAAGTGTATACAACCATCTACGATAAGGCCGCAACAATAACTACAGCCGGTGATCAGAATGGTTTTCCTCAGAACTTTACGACGCGCAACAGCATCATCTATAAAGGAACTGCAAGCGTTGTAAATGGAGAATTTGAGTTTTCCTTCATCGTGCCAAAGGATATTTCGTACCGTTACGGAAGCGGTCGTATCAGTCATTATGCTACCGGTAATGATGGAGATGCACATGGAAGCAATGAGAACTTTATCGTTGGAGGATTTGCCAACAGTAACATTAGTGACAGCAAAGGACCGGAAATACGGCTTTTTATGGGAGATACCACCTTCCGTAACGGGGGATTCACAAGCGAAAGCCCACGCCTTATTGCGCTGTTGCGCGACGAGAGCGGGATTAACACTACCGGTGCAGGTATCGGCCACGATATTGTTGCCTGGATCAGCGGAGCCACCGAGCGCACAGCTATCCTCAATGATTATTACACAGCGGCGCTCGACAAAAGTAACGAGGGAACTGTGAGTTTTCCGATAATGGGCCTCAACCCCGGCAAACACACCCTCACCCTCAGAGCCTGGGATGTTTATAATAATTCAAATACCGCAAGTATTGAATTTGAGGTTATCGCGCGAAGCACGATAATGGTTGAGGAGTTGCATAATTATCCCAATCCGTTTCGTGAACGTACATGCTTCGTTTTCAACCACAACCAGAATGGCGAACGTCTGAATGCCATTATAGGAATTTTCGACCTGGATGGCCGGCACATCAGAAGCCTCAAAGAAGAAATAATCAGCAGCAGCTTCCGCAGCCAGCCCATCTGCTGGGATGGCAGGGCTGAGAATGGCATACCCGTTTCCAAAGGTTTGTATCTTTACAGGCTGATCGTAACCAACAACAGGGGTAGTCAGTCAGGGGCTTCAGGTCGTCTGGTACGGTTCTAATAAACTGAAATGCATAAAGTTAAATTGTTAACTGCTACGGTATTGGTCATGGCATTCTTTTGCCATGATCCGGCATTTTCCCAAAATGCAAGGTCTGATACCATTGCACTGCATTTCGAACGAAACATCAACCACTGGAACTATGAAATCCATTTTGAGCCAAAGTGGGGCAAGCTGCCCGGAGTGCTGATTCCACTAAATGTTCCGGCAGGAATGATTGTTTCAGGTTGTGAATTGATTGATTATGAAGCAGAGCTACTCACGGATGCTCAGGACCATCAGGGACTTTCGGACGATTTTCCGATCATTGTGCAAGCTTTTGATCAACGTCGGGAGGTGGAGACCAGTTTGCTTGTTCAACCATTCCGAAATTGGAAAGGAGCTATAGAACAAATGCTTTCAGGACATTTGGTGATTCGTTTTGATAGCCTTGTGACGAATTCCGTTAACGATGTTCGCCAATTCACAAATGCGTCTGTACTTAGTTCCGGACGCTGGCTCAAAGTGGCAGTGCTTCGCACCGGAGTGCATCGCATCACACCATCCGACCTTGCAGCAGCTGGCTGGAGTCCCGGGCAAGTAGATCCAAGAAGACTAGCCATATTTGGTAATGGAGGCATGATGTTGCCTGAGCGAAACAACGCATTTCGTCACGATGATCTTGTTGAAAACCCGGTTGTTGTTACAGGAGAATCTGACGGTAGCTTTGACCCGACTGATGCTTTATATTTCTATGGGCAGGCAACTACCGGTTGGTTGTATAATCAGATGAGCATACGCTACGACCATCGCATCAACTATTACTCTGATACAACATTTTATTTCCTGACCGAACTCGATGTGCCAGGCATGCGGCTTTCGGCCAAACCACAGACTTCATTAGTCCCCAACACAATTGCTGATATTTTTCTCGATTACGACTTGCATGAGCGTGAGTTGGAAAGCCTGATTCACTCGGGTCGTGAGTGGTATGGCGAAAGTTTCAGTCGTCTGAACGACCAACTGGAAGTTTCGTTCCATTTTCCCAACAGGGTCAATCAACGACCTGTGATGATCAATACTCAGGTAGCAGTTCGCTCACTCACTGAAACAACCGCCTTTTCAATCGACATCAACGGGCAAGCAGCCCTGCCTCAGCAGTCTTTTCTGCCTATTTCGTCAGGTGCGGCTGCATTTGCCCGCGAGCAGTCTTATACACTTAGCATTGACGTGGGCCAAAAAGACAGCCTTAATTTTTTGGTTCGCTACCATGCAGCTCAGGACAACTCGCGTGGCTGGCTGAATTACGTCAGGGTGAATGCATGGAGGCAACTCCGGTTTGTGCCGGGCCATCAACTGCAATTCCGCAATCCTGAGGCAATAGGTTACAATTTGGTGTCACAATATCGTATTAGCCACAGCGCACAGGGTCTGTGGCTTTGGGATGTAACCAACCCGATCCGGCCTGCCGCTCAGCAATTCGATTTGGAGGGAAGTGCTCTGAGATTCAATGTCAATGGCGACTCAATCAGAGAATATGTGCTTTTCGATCCTTCAGATGCATACAGCATTGCTGCCATCAGGCCGCTGGCCAATCAAAACCTGCACGGAATCCAGGTAGCGGATATGATCATCGTATCTCCTCCCATGTTTAGGCAGCATGCCGATGCCATGGCAGCCCTTCATCTTCAGCATAATGGTCTCGAAAGTATTGTAGTGTGCATCAATGAGGTGTACAACGAATTTGGTTCTGGAAAACCAGATGTTACTGCGCTGAGGGATTTTATACGCATGGTCAATCTCCGTAGTGGTGATCGCCTGCGCTATGTGCTTTTGTTTGGTGATGCATCATACGATTATAAGAACCGTATCGCAAACAACACCAATATTATTCCAACATATCAAAGTACGCAGAGCATAATCGAGACCCAGAGTTTTGTGAGCGATGATTATTTTGGGCTCATGGGCAGCACAGAGGGTCAGGAAATGCAAGGTGTGCTTGACCTGGGAGTAGGCCGATTCCCGGTAAGTACGGCTGAGGAGGCTGCCATTATTGTGGAAAAAAATGTCAGGTACCTTTCGGGGATTGAAGCGCTTCGTGGTCCTTGGCAAAACCGCATCACATTTATGGCTGATGATGGCGATGGCAACCTTCACCTGAGTCAGGCAGAAACCCTTGCTATGCAAGTCGATACTGCATTCCGGCTCTTTAACATCAGCAAGGTTTACCTCGATGCTTACCGCCGTGTTCCAGTGCCTGGGGGATTCAGATATCCCGATGCCTCAGTGGCTTTACTAAAAAGCATCGAGGAAGGCTCCCTCATAGTAAACTATACCGGACATGGTGGGGTGAGTGGACTTACAGACGAAAAGGTGTTCTCGATCAGCGAAATTGAAGGTCTGAACAATATGGACAGGCTGGCTTTTTTTGTTACAGCCACCTGCGAATTCAGCCGTTTCGACAACCCCTCGCTGACTTCGGCCGGCGAACGCCTTTTGCTCAATCCCAACGGAGGTGCTATAGCTTTGATGACCACCACAAGGCTGGCTTTTGCCCATTCCAATTTCAATGTAAACCGCAGGCTTTATTCCTCGCTGATGACCGACGGAAAAAGTGATATCAACCGGCTTGGGGATATTATCCGCCTGAGTAAAAATCCGACAAATTCCTACATCTATAATTTTGTTCTGCTTGGAAATCCTGCCCTCAGGCTCAACTATCCTGAATACAGGGTGGAAGTTGTTTCGATCAACGGGCAGTTGTCCGATACCCTTCACGCCATGTCGGAAGTGCAGATCGTGGGCAGGATAACCTTGCCAGCCGGACAAACTGCCAACGACTTTAACGGAATTGTGCAGGTGCTGATGTTCGACAAGAAGACCACTTACCGCACTTTGGGCAACGATGCCGCGAGCGTGCCTGCCAATTTTAGCCTTCACGACAAGCTGTTGTTCAGAGGTAGGGCCACCGTAAGCAACGGAAGATTCAGCATTCGTTTCAGTTTGCCCCGAAGCATTTCCTTTAATTATGGCAAGCCACGCATCTCGTTCTTTGCCTCCGACAGTGCTGCCAAAACCACGGCCGGGGGATATTTCGACAATCTTATACTCGGAGGCACCGACCCCCATGTAGTTCCCGACGGCACCGGACCACAAATCCGAATCATTGCCGGTAGCATTTCATTCAAGGATGGCGAAATATTACCTCCAGATACTTACATTTTTGCCCATATTTCCGACCCGCAGGGTATTTATAGCCTGGGCACCGAGATTGGCCGCGATATCATTGCCACACATTATCTTCCTGATGGGACAGTCCGAAGGACTATGCTCAATGCCCTGTTCGAGCCTGAAATAGATAATCCAACCGCAGGAAGCCTTCATTTCCCACTCAACGGTCTGGCTCAGGGTGCACACCGCCTCAGCATTAAAGCATGGGATATGCACAATAACAGCACGGAAAAGGAGATTCGCTTTTTGGTCAATCCGGCTGATAACCTGATGATTTCGCATGTCAAACTAAGTCCCAACCCATTTTCAGAGGAAACAACCTTTGTTTTTGAGCACAACAAACCGGGGCAAAAGTTGTTAACAAAACTCGAGATTTATGATGCGGTCGGCAATATGGTGCACCAGCAGCAAGAGGAAATGAAGCCTGCGGGCATTTTGTCCGATCCACTACTTTGGCGGGCATCGCAGCTGGCATCTGGCAGGTTGCCTTCGGGTGTCTATCTTTGGCGGCTGATTGTACAATCAGCGGATGAATCCCCACAAACAGTCTCAGGAAAGTTGATTTTGATGAGCCCCTGAACGCACCCATGCAATAAAGAACATGCCTAATCGTTAACACACAGTTCATGACGCAAACTACTCATATGAAAATGAAACGCCTGGCCTTGATGGCTCTTTCTGTTTTATTGTTTTTAAATGTTCACTCGCAAACATATCAGGAGCTTTCGGGTCGCAATTCCCTTAATGTTATCACAACAGCCGTTCCTTTCCTGATGATCGCGCCTGATGCCCGTGCCGGAGCCATGGGCGATGTGGGGGTCTCCACCTCCCCGGATGTTTTTTCGATGCATTGGAATCCGGCCAAGTACGCCAACATTCAGAGCGATATGGTTGTCGGCCTTTCCTATAGTCCATGGCTTCGCAATCTGGTCCCCGATATGAATCTTGCCTACCTCGGTTTCTCCAGACGCCTGGATGCCAATTCAGCCATTGGCGGAACACTCCGCTTCTTTACACTGGGTGATATACAATTTACTGATGAAAACGGCGACGACCGTGGCACTTATCGCCCGAACGAATGGGCTATCGATGCCACCTACGCCCGAAAACTCACCGATCATCTCTCGGGTGCCGTGGCTGGAAGGTTCATTTATTCGAACCTTACTCAGGGACAGAATGTTGGCACTTCCGAAACCTCTGCCGGTATCTCCGTTGCTGCCGATGTGGCGGTTTACTGGGAAAAGGAAGTAGAATGGTTCAAGGATATCGATGCCACCTTTGCCTGGGGTGTGAATATCAGCAATATTGGCAACAAACTTGGCTATAGCGAGACCAGCATTAAAAAGGATTTTATTCCCACGAACCTGCGTCTTGGACCAACCCTCAGACTTAACATCGATGAGTACAACAGGATTGCTTTCTCACTCGATATCAATAAGCTACTTGTGCCAACGCCTCCAATTCTCAAACGCGACAGCATCACTGGTCAGCCCCTGCTGATTCCCGGTACCGACAAATATCAGATCGCCAAGGGTCGCGACGACGAAGTGTCGGTGGTGGCCGGAATGTTACAGTCATTCTATGATTCTCCTAACGGCATGCCCGAAGAGTTTCGCGAGCTTTACTATGCATTTGGGGTGGAATATTGGTACAACAACGCCTTTGCGCTTCGTGGTGGCGGATTCTTTGAAGACAAGACCAAGGGCAACCGAAAATTCTTCACTTTAGGTGCTGCCCTGAAGTATAATGTTTTTGGTCTCGACTTTTCATACCTCATTCCCGTCGACTCTCGTAACAACCCACTGCAGAATACAGTCCGCTTTGCGCTGACTTTCGATCTTGCTGCATCCAGAGCTAAGAAGAACTGATTTCTGTTCTATCTTGCACAAAAATTGTAAACCACTTCGATACAGACTGAAATTGATTGTTCTGTGATTTAAAATCAAGCATTTAGCTAATAACATATAAACAGTCGTATTTTGGTGGCATGCCGACTTTATTCTTTCGCAATTTCCACGCTATCAGCATCAAATCCCATCAGATACACTTTTTGTGTGGCGCGGGTGAGTGCAGTATAAAGCCATCTCAGGTATTCGCTGTCAATCTCCTGATCTTTACGGCGGCCCTGCTCAAGAAAAACTACAGGCCACTGACCACCCTGGGTTTTGTGACAAGTGAGGGCATAGGCATATTTTACCATCAGTGCATTGTAATACGGATTGGCAGTTAATCGGGCATTGCGTTTGCGACGGGAAGGCTCCTCAGCATAATCCTCTTCCACTTTCAGGGCGAAGAATCTGAAGTCATCGTCGCTCAATGATGGCCCGGGAGCCATAAGCGTATCGAGCAACAGCTTCACCTGAAATGGAGGAAGATCAGGATAGTCGATCAGACGCACTTCAGCTTCGGCAAAGTGATGGTCATAAAGGGTTTCGTAACGTATTACCCTTTGCAGCTCTATAATGTCGCCATTGGCTATAAATCCAGCCTGGTCGGCTTCGCTCAGCCAGAAGTAATTGTTTTTGACGACCATGAGCATTTCACCGGCCGATAGCTCGCCATCCAGCCCGATGATGCGCTGCCTGATGGCCTGATTGAATCGGTTGGCCATGATATTGCTGCGGCAAATGACTACAGCCTGCGAAAAGTCGTGCAGGCCAAAGTGATTGCTCAGCACATCCTCAATTTCGTTTCCTGCAAGAACAACAACATCATTTTGTTTCCTCGTTCCGAGCAAGGGGAGGCCAAAATCATTCAGTCCCAGTTTGACTCGAAGTGCTGTTGCATTGCTGAGAATGCCAGATTCCAAACTTTGCCGCATCACTTCGGTGAGTTCGTATCCAGCTGCAGTAAGCTGATACCGGCTTTGAAGGTAAGTAAGGTTGAGTGCAGGGCTGATCTGCAAACCCACCGGCGGAAGCTGCGCCTGATCGCCAATCAAGAGCAGGCGACAGTTTTGCCCTTCGGCAATGTATTCCATCAGGTCGTCGAGCAGGCTGTTGCCGGTCAGGCTATGGGTGGCGGTATCGGGAATCATGGAGGCTTCGTCCACTACAAAAAGTGCCTTGCGGTGCTTGTTGGGCGCCCTCACAATCCGCATGCTGCCATCCGACAGCCTTGTTTGAAAATATATTTTTCGATGAATAGTCGATGCGCTCAGTCCGGTATAGACACTCAGCACTTTTGCAGCCCGACCTGTTGGGGCTAGCAATACAGGGTGCATCCCAAGCAAGGGAAGCACCTTTACGATGGCTGAAACCATGGATGTTTTACCTGTTCCAGCATAACCGCGTAGCAGATAGAGTGGGTTGGTTTTGTCAGAAAGCAGAAATGCAGCCAGATGGTCCATTACCTTGCTTTGCCCAGGGGTTGGCATAAGGGCAAAGGCTTGCTCCAGTAAACGGCGCAGTTCCCGGCGGTCCATCAGAAAGGATAGCCAATTCCGAAATTCCAGACCACATTGCTGAGACTCATGTTGCTGAACTTCCAACGCTCATTGTCGGGCATCGAAGGATCGCGCAAGGGAATGGCCGCATCAACCCTGAAAACGAAAAATGAAAAATCGAGTCGGAACCCGATGCCAGCATCCAGAGCAATTTCTTTGTGGAAGCTGTTTATGTCAAAGTCACCTGCCTCAATGTCACCCTTAGCCGGAAAGTTCCAAATATTGCCAGCATCGGCAAACAATGCTCCTTTGAGGTAGCTGTAGATTGGAAAGCGGAATTCGAGATTGGTTTCAAGTTGAAGGCTTCCGAAGCGTTCAATCGAAAGGGTGTCGCTCAGGCTACCTGGTCCGAGCTGTCTGAAAGCCCATCCGCGCATTCCGTTGGCGCCACCGGCATAAAAACTCCTTTCAAAGTGCAGGTCATCCGAGTTGCCATATGGGATGCCCGCTCCAGCCATTCCTCTGAAAACCAGTCGTATTTCGGGTGTGAATACCTTAAAATACCGGTAGTCCCCATCTATCCTCAGAAATTGTGCATAGCGAATGCCCAGCAACGAAATATATTCTTCCTCCTTTTTAAAAAGGGATAGCTTGCTGAATGCTGACAGAAGATTGCCTGCACTTTCGGCATTAAACCGGAGATAATGGAAGTCGCGGATACGGTTGATATCCTGATTGGTAAACACATAGCTATAGCGTAAACCCAGAATAAGGTGGTCGGAATACTGATTGCGCAGCCTTTGATTGGCTATCTGATTCAGGAAGGTTTCGAACTCGGGAGTTAGGTTTACCTTTATGGAGCTCAGCGAGATGGGGCTTAAGAAATGGGTAACCCTGGCATTGGTCATCCAGTCGTAGCCAAAGCTGAAGCGTAGCATTGTGCGGTCGTAGTTTGGCCTGTCCTGAGCCGAATAGCCAAGACTGAGCGTGGTTTTTGGCAGATAGTCACGGGCAAACTTGCGCAACCTGACGGGACTGACAAAACGTGGGATGATGAGGCTGGCATCAAGACCCGACTCGCGGGTGTTGAACAGCCTGTTTTCGGTTTCGCCTGTTCTGATCCGCTGGGCTTCGAGCCCGCCATTGAGCCTTAATCTGAATACTTCGGCTCCTCTGAAAATGTTTCGGTTGGAGTAAACAAGACTGCCCCGCATACCAAGGTCGCCGCCTGAATTGGTGCCTTCCACTTCCACCGCATAGGAGTGCAGGCGCGCCCTTTGCAGATAAACATGTGCATCAATCCACTTCCCCGGCCAGATGTCCTCATTATTGACCGCAGCATTGGTGGTATCGAAATTAATGTTTGAAGCGCGGTATATTTTAAGGTTTCCTAATCCTTTGTACGTTTGACGCACCCTGTCGATGCTCATGGGTTCGCCCTGATAAAACTGAATCACCTGCTTAAAAGTGGAAGGTTTGATGCCGATTGTTCCCGGACTGACAAAGTTGATTCGGGATGGCTTATCGTTCCAGGGATTAGCAAGACTGAACTGCATGGTATCGGTAGGTGGCTGCCCACCCCCGAAGGGTTGATGCAATGGATAAACAAACACATTCCGAATAAAATACGCCTGATGCGTATTGCCCCCTCCGGGCACCAGAAACCCCGGAGGTTCAACTCTCATATTGAGCCTGACAGTTTTGAACTGCTTATTGCTGTCGGCCTCATACCTCACAAAATCCTTACTAAAAAAATGATAACCATTATTTTTGAGAAGGTTGGTTATCCTATCGCGCTCGGCGTCCATCCGATAGGCATCAAAATTCTTCCCTTCTGCAATAAGGCTGGCAGCACTGTCGGCATTGAGCAGAACTTCCTGTTGCAGATCTTCAATCGTTCGGGTGATTTCGCTGATAACGTATGCCGGACCGGGCTTAATGAGGTAGTTTACCTGGGCTTTGTATTTTTTTGCTTTCCATTCAATGGACGTCTCTGCCTCAAAATAGCCTGTGTTAAATAGGTATTGCCGCATCTGGTTTGCTGCATTGCGGCTGAGTTGTTCATCGAAATAGATAGGGGCTCTGCCAAACCGCCCTTCAAGCATATTTCTAAGGCTTTTTTTGGGTTTGTTTTCCCAACGATAATGCATCCACAAGCCAGGACGCAGCCCTAAGATGTGTGGCATGGGTTTGGGTTGAGCCAGAAACATAAGATCTGAGGACGTGAATGTGACAGGTTTTTCCTCTATTCTGATGGTAGTTTTGTGCATCAGCAATTTATCCTCCGGAATATAGCGGGCCGGCGAGCACGATTGTGCCACGAGCAACAATACCATGGCCTTTATTGCAAATAACCTATACTTTGAAAAGAGTGCCTGCCTGTGGTTCATGTTGTTACGTTGAAGCCAGCCTCAGGGCCGCATACAGGCAAATGTACAATAATTGGCTCAGCCTTCAGGGCTGAAAAACAAAAGGTGCACGACACGATTATGCCTGCACCTTTATAGATTCTGAAAAAAAATCGTGTCAGATGGATTCGGTTTCCACAACTTTGGCCAGCAGGTCGGCGTAGGGTATGACGAGCAGTTTACGGCCTTCGAAAGTTACTTCGGTTCCGGAATACTTCTTGAAAAGTACTTTATCGCCTATGCTGATTGCAGGTTTTTCAATATTGCCAATGGCAAGCACCGGAGCTATCTGCGGCTTCTCTTTGGCTGTGTCGGGAATGATGAGTCCCGAAGCTGTGCGCTGTTCGCTTTTGTCGTCTGTCAGGTCGAGAATAACCTGTTCGTTAAGTGGTTGTAATTCTTTCATTTTGATGAGATTTATTGTTGTTGTGCTGAAATACCCAGTAAGCTGTTGATTCGGTTCTTATCAAATCCTACGACCATCGTGCCTTCAATATCAGTTTGTGGAACCCCTTGCTGTCCGCTGCGTCTTACCATTTGCTCTGCGGCCTGCTGGTTGCGCGAAACATCCACCTCAGTGTATTGGATGTTGTTGGTTCTCAGGTAAGACTTCAAGGTGTTGCACCAGCTGCATGTGGGTGTGGTGTATACTGTAACCCGTTTTTGACGGGTCTGGTTTGTGCTGTTTAACGGATGAAAATAGGACTCCTCGAAAAGGTTGATGTAATGCGATGGCTCGTTGCAGCCTTTAACCACGTTGATAAACTTTTCGCCTTCGAACACCAGTAACGATGGTGCACTCGTAACGCCGTATGTGCTGTGGATATCGCGCACCTTACCAACGTCAGTAAGAATGATGTTTACATGGTCGCGTTTTGCGGCTGCCTCCACGATGTTTCTCAGGCTACATTCGCTGGCCTCGGAACCTGATTTGTAGAGTAGTACGTAGTTTTTCTGATCACCCTTGATGAGCTTGAGCATCTCCTCAAGTGAATTTACTGATTGCAAAGCCATAGTCGGATCAATTATTTGCTCGAAGTAATCAACTCCTGTGCCAGCAGGTGGCAATGTCAGTAATGAGAAGAATTTATGACAATATTTCAGTCAGCCGGGCAATGAATTCTAAAAAATGAATGGCAACATTCTCCAACTCTTCTGCATATAGTTTCTGTACTCGGGGTATTGAGCAATAAGCTGTCTTTCTTCAAACAACTGCTTCATTAAAAGGTTGATAAAAAGCATTGACCATAAAATTACTCTCAACGGGCTGAAATAGTCAATAACCAGAGGCAATAACACCATCAGCTGCGCCAGATACATCGGATGTCGTATGACAGAATATAATCCGCTGGTTACCAGTTGCCCTCCCTGTTTTGGTAAAGGCGCCACGTTGAAATTGCCAATTTGCATCTGCAATATGGCTACAATGCCCACCAGCAAACCGGCCAATTCAACGATAATGCCAACAGGTGTCTGGCTCACCCAAGGCCCGGTAGCCAGTAGCAGGGCAAGCATGGAAAACTGGATTGCAACAAACAGATAAGCTATAATCTTTTTCTTCATGGCATTGTTGTTAAAAAGTGGCACCCGGTTTGCCGGTCTCCTTTTCCGGCGGAATGCGCAAGTAGAGAGATGAAAAATCCGGGTGCCGGAGCAAAGTTAATGCATTTGAACAGTGTTTGTTTATTGTGTTTTTGCCGTGTTTCAGTCGCGAATGGTGGTTTGTCGGCCTAATCCAATCACGGCTTAATTTGTTACATTTGCGGCATAAAAATCAACATCCAAAGCAATGAATTACGATGTAATTATTATAGGCAGCGGTCCGGGTGGATATGTAGCTGCCATCAGGGCTAGCCAGCTTGGTAAAAGGGTTGCGGTAGTCGAAAAGGCTGAGATCGGTGGTGTTTGTCTCAACTGGGGTTGTATCCCTACAAAGGCTTTGCTTAAAAGCGCTCAGGTTTTCAATTATACCAGGCATGCCTCGGATTACGGGATAAGCATCAGTGGTGATGTAAAGCCGGATTTTGGTGCTGTGATCAAAAGAAGCCGGGGCGTAGCCGAAGGGATGAGCAAAGGCGTTCAGTTTCTGTTCAAAAAAAATAAGATCGACCTAATTAGTGGCTATGGCAGCATCCGGCCGGGAAAAAAGGTTGAGGTGACCAAAACCGATGGCAGCCGCGAAACATACGAAGCAACCTACATCATTCTGGCCACCGGCGCCCGCTCGCGCGAGCTGCCTGGCATGAAGATCGACGGAAAGAAGATTGTTGGCTACCGCGAGGCCATGGTGTTGCCCAAGCTGCCTGTCTCGATGGTAGTTGTGGGCTCGGGAGCCATTGGTTCGGAGTTTGCCTATTTTTATAATAGTATGGGCACGAAGGTTACCTTGGTGGAGTATCTTCCAAATATCCTTCCTCTTGAGGATGAAGAGGTTAGCAAGCAGCTTGAGCGTTCTTTCAAAAAGGCCGGAATGACCATCATGACCGGCTCAACGGTAGAGCATGTGGACACCGAAGGTGATTTGTGCAAGGTGACCATAAGTACCAAAAAGGGCAGCGAAGTTGTCGAAGCCGAAATAGTGCTTTCAGCGGTTGGTGTTTCAACCAATCTTGAAGGTCTGGGATTAGAGGAAACAGGCGTTGCTACAGAAATGGGAAAAGTAATTGTTGATGAATACTACCGTACCAATGTAGAAGGCGTTTACGCAATTGGCGACATCGTGCACGGACCGGCACTCGCCCACACTGCTTCGCACGAGGGCATCACCTGCGTGGAGGCATTCTGCGGATTGCATACCGACCCCGTTGACTATGGCAATATTCCTTCATGCACCTACACCAGCCCCGAAGTGGCCTCGGTGGGTATGACCGAAAAACAAGCCATCGAAGCCGGTTACGAAATCAAAGTAGGAAAGTTTCCATTTTCGGCTTCGGGCAAGGCCAGTGCATCCGGCAGCAAGGATGGTTTTGTCAAGGTCATTTTCGATGCAAAGTACGGCGAATGGCTAGGTTGCCATATGATTGGCGATAATGTCACCGAAATGATTGCCGAAGCCGTGGCCGCTCGCAAACTCGAAACCACAGGACACGAAATCATCAAGACAATCCATCCTCACCCCACGATGTCTGAAGCTATCATGGAAGCTACCGCGGCTGCCTATGGCGAGGTGATTCACCTTTAATAATTTGGCGATATCAAGGCGAAGAGTACCCACATGGGTACTCTTTTTATATCATTCTATCCCTGCTTTTTCCTTTATTTGCATCACCGCATAACAACATTGCAATGGAAATCCTCAAAACCGGAATCCCCGACCTGCTGATTGTAAAACCTCAGGTTTTTGAAGACCATCGTGGCTATTTCTTCGAATCATACAACAAAGAAAAGTTTCTTCAACAAGGCATCGACCAGAACTTTGTACAGGATAATGAATCGAAGTCGGCCAAAAACGTGCTCCGTGGCCTGCATTTTCAGAAGCCTCCTTTTGCCCAGGGTAAACTCGTACGTGTTATGAAAGGAGCCGTGCTGGATGTGGCGGTCGATATCAGAAAAATGTCCTCTACCTACGGCAAATGGGCTTCCATTGTGCTTAGCGAATCAAACAAATGGATGTATTGGATACCACCTGGCTTTGCCCATGGCTTTGTTACTCTCGAAGACGATACAGTATTCTTTTACAAGTGTACCAATGTGTATAACAGAGCTTCGGAAGGAAGCATCCGCTGGAACGACCCCGACCTCAACATCGATTGGGGGGTGTCCGAACCATTGCTCTCCGACAAAGACCGCGAAGCCCCGCTCTTCCGCGATTTTCTCAGTCCATTCTGATTAACTGGGTCTTATTTTGGCCTTGTTGCAGCTCAGGCGAAGCGCTTCAACTGAATTCGGTTTAAGCTGCCCTATTTATAGTTCTGGTCTTGGGTAGCACACAAAACCCTATTTTTGCAGATTGAACATTTTCTCAGGCCGCGTTCTCCAAGTATCGCTAAATCAGTTATTTATGAACCATTCAGTTGTGATGAAGCCGCTTTACCTGTTCTTAGTTTTAATCATCGGAGTATCAGGCTTAACCCTTCACTCCTGCAGTAGTAATGGAAATGCACAAATTGCTGCTGAAAGAGGCCCTGCACAGGAAATCATCAGCATCAACATGCATTCGCGCATCGATTTTGCCGGAGAAGATGTGCCTCTGAACCTCTACTATGTGAACGAATCGCTCGAAAGAGAATTGCTGGTGAACACTTACTGGCACAGCTCAACCCTTTTATTGCTCAAGCGGGCCAGCCGGTGGCTTCCGGTGATCGAGCCAATCCTGAAGAAGAATGGCATTCCCGACGATTTTAAGTATCTGGCCATGATTGAAAGCAACCTCACCAATAGCCGTTCGCCGGCCGGAGCAGCAGGTTTCTGGCAGTTCCTCGAAGGTACTGCAAAGGAATACCAACTCGAGGTAAGCGATCAGGTGGACGAGCGCTACCATCTTGAAAAGGCCACGGAAGCCGCTTGCCGCTATTTTCGGCGTGCCTACAGCAAATACAACAGCTGGGCGCTGGTCGCAGCCTCATACAACGCTGGAACGCGCCGCATCGATGATTTTCTCGCGCGTCAGCAAACTAACAGCTATTTCGATTTGTTGATGGCTGAAGAAACCGAACGTTACCTCTTTCGGATTCTTGCCATAAAAATGATTCACATTAATCCACGTGCATTCGGCTTTTTTCCGGACGTCGAACGACTATACGAGCCATTGGCGTTCAGGGAAGTTCAGGTTAGTGAAGCTATACCTAACCTTGTCGATTATGCAAGAACGCAGGGCGTGAGCTACAAGCTCCTCCGAATGTTCAATCCCTGGTTGCGCACACACGAACTCACCGTCAAAGTCGGAAAAACTTATACGCTGAAAATCCCACAGGGAAGGTTTGCGCAAACACACCGGCCTGTTGGATCATAGCTACCACAATACAAGTAATTGATGAACAATAATATAAACCAGACTGAAAACATCTCGGAGGATCAATCCCTTGAGATATATGGCGCACGTGTTCACAACCTGAAGAATATCGACCTGCGCATCCCCCGTTATCAGCTGGTTGTCATCACAGGTCTCAGCGGCAGCGGGAAGTCGTCGCTTGCCTTCGATACGATTTATGCCGAGGGACAACGCAGGTATATGGAAAGTTTTTCGGCCTACGCCCGGCAGTTTATCGGTACAATGGAGCGCCCTGATGTGGATAAAATTACCGGACTGAGCCCGGTTATTGCCATCGAACAGAAGTCTGTCAACAGAAACCCCAGATCGACGGTGGGTACTATCACCGAGATTTACGATTTTCTTCGGCTTTTATATGCCCGCGCATCTGAAGCGGTTTCTTACACCACAGGCGAAAAAATGGTGCGATATTCTGAAGAGCAGATCGTTGAGCTTATCAGGGAAAAATATGCTAACAGCAAAATCAACCTCCTTGCTCCGGTCGTCAGGGCACGCAAAGGCCACTACCGCGAGTTGTTTGAACAGATAAGGCAGTCCGGCTTTCTCAAAGTCAGGGTCGATGGCGAATTGCGCGACCTCGTTTTTGGTATGCAGCTCGATCGCTACAAGGTGCACGATATCGAGATTGTAATCGACAGATTAGATTTGACCACTGTGGATCAGCCTCGCCTGCTGCGCTCAGTGCAGACTGCCCTCAAGCAAGGCAAAGGCTTGCTGCAGGTGCTCGATGCCGGGACGGGTGAGCTGCGCTATTTCAGCCGTATGCTGATGTGTCCCACCACAGGCCTCTCATACAACGAGCCTGAGCCAAATACCTTCTCTTTTAATTCGCCCTATGGGGCATGCCCGAAATGCAATGGTATTGGTCAGATAACTGAAATAGACCTTGATAAAATAATTCCTGACCGCAGCCTGAGCATCAGGATGGGTGGACTTTCGCCTTTGGGTGAATTCAAGAACAACTGGATTTTTAGTCAAATTGAGGCCATCGGCAGTCGTTTCGGATTCAACCTGAACACTCCGATAGGCGAAATTCATGATGAGGCCATCGACGTCATACTTTACGGATCCAATGAATCGCTCGAGGTGCGCAGGGAGTACATGGGCATCATATCGTCATATTCTACAACTTTCGAAGGGATCATCAGTTTTATTGAGGCCCAGAACAATGAAAATGCATCTCCGGCAATTCGCCGTTGGGCTCAGAGTTTTATGAACCACGTAAATTGCCCTGTTTGCGAAGGTACAAGGCTTAAAAAGGAATCGCGCTACTTCTTTATCGACGGCAAGAATATTGCCGAGGTTGCTTCGATGGACATCAACAACCTCGCAGAATGGATAGATAGTTTGCCCGACAAACTCCCATCGCGTCAACGTCAGATAGCCCGCGATGTGCTTAGGGAGATCGAAAAGCGGATTCGTTTTTTGCTTGAAGTTGGTATCGATTATCTCAATCTGAACCGGCCAGCCAACACGCTTTCGGGAGGTGAGGCACAACGTATCCGGCTGGCTACACAAATTGGATCGCAACTCACCGGGGTGCTCTACATCCTTGATGAGCCCAGCATTGGACTGCACCAACGCGACAACCACCGCCTGATCAATTCGTTACGGCAACTCCGCGATATCGGCAACTCGGTTATTGTTGTGGAGCACGACAAGGATACCATACTGGCTGCAGACCATGTGGTCGATATCGGGCCTGGCGCTGGCATGCTCGGAGGCACCATAGTGGCTCAGGGAAGCCCCAGCGAGATGACTGCCTGCCGCAGCATCACTTGCGATTATGTCAGCGGAAGAAAGGAAATTAAAGTACCTCATAGCCGACGGATAGGTCTGGCCGGTCAAAGCCTGTTGCTCAGGGGTGCAACAGGTAATAACCTGAAGAATATTGACCTGCATCTGCCGCTTGGCCTGATGATTTGCGTCACAGGAGTATCCGGGTCAGGAAAAAGCAGCCTCATCAACGAAACCCTCTTTCCTATTCTCAACCGACATTTCTATGATGCCCTCAAAACTCCGTTACCCTACAAAAGCATTGAGGGACTGGAACATCTTGATAAGGTAATTGAGATCGATCAGACGCCTATTGGCCGTACACCCCGCTCTAACCCTGCTACCTACACCAAAGTCTTTGACGAGATTCGCAAACTCTTTGGTGAACTGCCTGAATCGCGCATCAGGGGGTACAAGCCCGGACGTTATTCGTTTAATGTCACCGGCGGCCGCTGCGAGACATGTAAAGGAGCTGGGGTTCGCATCATTGAGATGAATTTTCTCCCAGATGTTTCGGTACAATGCGAAGACTGCGGAGGTAAACGCTACAATCCTGAAACACTGGAGGTTCGCTATCGGGGTAAATCCATCAACGATGTGCTCAACCTGACCATTGAGCAAGCCATCAACTTTTTTGACAGCATACCTAGCATCCAGCAAAAGCTCCGTTCATTGCAGGATGTCGGACTGGGATACCTCACCCTCGGGCAGCCCTCAACAACCATCTCAGGTGGTGAGGCGCAACGCGTCAAGCTGGCTGCTGAACTGGCACGCCGCGACACCGGAAAGACTTTTTACATCCTCGACGAACCCACCACCGGACTGCACTTCGAGGATGTGAACCAATTGATGCTCCTGCTCAACAAACTTGTCGATCGGGGAAACACTGTCCTGATCATCGAACACAATATGGAAGTGATTAAAATGGCCGACTATATTGTTGACCTCGGCCCCGAAGGTGGCATCAAGGGCGGTACCATCGTTGCTCAGGGAACACCTGAAGCGCTGGTCCGGAATGGTATCGGATACACTGCTCAGTTTCTGGTTGAAGAATTGAAACTATCTGACAAATTATAAAAAAAAGACCCGAACGGGCGTCCGGGTACTTTTTCTCTTAACCAACCAATATTCTGATGAAAAAAAACTACTCGAAAGAATACACACAACTATCGTGCCAAGAACTTAAAGTTGTGAGCGCTGTTTAACATCTTTTAAGTGATTTAAAGAGCTTTCGTTTTGTTAGAGCAAATTCGCACACTAAACGGTATATATAGTAACTTTATTATGCTAATCAGGTAACTGCTGACCGGAGATATTTCGGAAATATTTCCCTGTTGTACATAATCAATGTCCGTTTTTGATACATCCATGTCCGTTTTCCTACAATCTTTATAATTGAGCGCAAACAACTTTTATTATCGCTTGTTATTGTTTAGAATTAGTCTAAATTAGCACGCTCAAACCATTCTTAAGGCAAAATTCTAACTAAATGAAAATCAATCTGTTTAAACCGCAGAACACGATTGCATTGGGTGTTTTCATGTTTGTGTTGGGTGTTTCAGTGGCCATGAAGGCGCAGGAACAGCTAGGCGTTTATGAGAAGCTCGACAATTTTCTCGAGGAAGGTATCCTCTTTACCGATGAAAATTATCAGCAGGTTGATCTTAAATCGGCCATCACAAAACCAACAATTCTTGCGCTTGTTTACTATGAATGCCCGGGTATCTGCACTCCTCTGATGAACGGACTGGCGGATGTAATGAAGAAATCGGATATGCTGGCCGGCAAAGATTATCAGGTTTTTATGGTGAGCTTCAGTCACACCGAGAAGCCTTTTCTGGCTATGAACAAGAAAAAGACCTACACCAAGCTTGTCGAAAAAGGCGATCTTGAAAATGGCTGGCGTTTTTTTACAGGCGACAGTCTGAATATTAGGAGGCTGCTTGATAATGTCGGTTATCAGATAAAGCAGGAGGGCGGTGAGTATATCCATCCGGCCACGCTCATCGTGCTCAGCCCTGACGGAAAAATAACCCGTTATTTGCATGGGACCTATTTTCTGCCATTTGATTTCAAGATGGCTGTCATAGAATCTTCACAGGGCCGATCGGGACCAACCATCAACAAGGTGTTAAAGTTTTGTTTTAGCTACGATCCGGAAGGCAAACGATATGTATTGAATATAACCTCCATCTCTGGCAGCATCATCATACTGGCTGCACTGATATTTCTTACATTTTTACTGATAACCAATAAAAAACGTCGATCAAACAACATTTGACACATATGGCAACTGCTATTCCACAGGTCAACTACCTGGAAGCCAAGAAGGGCATCATGTCGTGGCTATTCTCAGTTGACCACAAGCGCATCGGATTGATGTATCTGTATGCGCTGATTACTTTTTTCCTGGTTGGTGTAACGCTAGGGTTACTGATGCGCTACGAATTGCTCAATCCGGGAAAAGATCTGGTAGAGGCTAAAACCTACAACCAGATTTTCACCCTGCATGGGGTTATTATGATCTTTCTGTTCATTATACCCAGCATTCCGGCAGTTTTCGGAAATTTCTTCCTCCCGATCATGTTGGGAACTGATGACGTGTCGTTTCCGAAACTTAATCTTTTATCATGGTGGGTTTATATTATTGGGGCCATCATGGCGCTTTCCACTCTGGTTTATGGCGATGGTCCTGCCGATACCGGATGGACCTTTTATGCTCCGTACAGTGTAAAAACAGGTACCAATGTGACTATGTCGGTACTGGCGGCATTCGTGTTGGGTTTCTCGTCCATCCTTACCGGACTTAACTTCATCGTCACCATTCACAGGCTCAGGGCGCCCGGCATGAGTTTTACCAAAATGCCACTATTTGCATGGGCCCTCTATGCCACATCATGGATACAGTTGCTGGCCACACCCATTATTGGTATCACCTTGCTGATGATTGTGGCAGAGCGCACCCTGGGTGTTGGCCTGTTCGACCCTTCAATTGGTGGTGACCCAATACTTTATCAGCATCTTTTCTGGATTTACAGTCACCCAGCAGTTTACATCATGGCGTTGCCAGCTTTTGGCATCATTTCTGAGCTTCTTCCCACCTTCAGTCGTCGCACCATCTTTGGTTACAAGGCCATCGCTTACAGCAGCCTTGCCATAGCATTTGTAGGTTACTTCATCTGGGGTCATCATATGTTCACCTCAGGGATGAGTGGTACTGCTCGGTTTATCTTCTCCATGCTCACGTTTCTAGTGGCCATTCCCACAGCTATTAAGGTTTTCAACTGGGTGGCCACGCTCTATAAGGGTTCGATTGACCTGCAAACGCCACTGCTTTATGCGTTGGCCTTCATTTTTCAGTTTATGATCGGAGGCTTCACCGGCCTTATTCTGGGAGCACTTGCTACCGATATCCATTTGCATGACACCTATTTTGTGGTCGGTCATTTTCATTATGTGATGTTTGGAGGTACCGGGTTCGCTTTCTTCGGGGCTTTACACTACTGGTATCCGAAGATGTGGGGTCGCATGTACAATAAGTTAGTGGCTAACATTGCCTTTGTACTCTTTTTTATCGGCTTCAATACCTTGTACTTCCCTATGTTCATCTCGGGTCTGATGGGTATGCCCCGCCGTTACTACGATTATCTGCCTGAGTTCCATGTGCCGAACATCATCAGTACGGTTGGTTCATGGATACTTGCTGTTGGACTTCTGCTCATGATTGGAAACCTGATTGCAGGTCGTTTCAGAGGAAGGAAAGTGGCCAAACGTGATATTTGGGGCGGCATCACCCTCGAGTGGCAAACGCCAACACCGCCGCCTGTGCAGAATTTCGACAGACTTCCCGTATTGCCTGAACATGGTCCTTATGATTATGAGAATAAACCTCAAATAAACGACTAAGCTATGGCCCAGACAGGATTGATACTTCCCAATTCGGGACACAACCGCGATGCTGAGGCAAACAAGTTCGGGATGTGGTTGTTCCTTTTTACTGAACTGTTGCTTTTCGGCGGACTGTTTATTGTGTATATGGTTTACCGTATGCTCAATTACGAAGCCTTTCTGCTTTCATCTTTCGAGTTGAATGTCGGACTTGGCACCGTAAACACTGTTGTCCTGCTTGTAAGTAGCATGACGATAGCCATGTCAGTCTCGGCCATTCAGATGGGACAGGCTCGGAGGTCGTCTCTGCTTTTATGGATTACAGCGGCTCTGGCCGGCGTATTTCTGGTAATCAAATACTTCGAGTGGAGTACAAAAATCAGTCAAGGACTGTTTCCGGGTATGGATTATTACAACAACCTGCCATCAGGTGAACGCTTGTTCTTTTTTCTTTATTATGTGATGACCGGGCTACATGCGCTTCATATTATCATCGGTATGGTCATCATCGGTTTTGCAATCCATCAGACCAACAATGGAACGCTCACGGCCGAAAAGCATTCGCTTACAGAGAATGCAGGTCTCTATTGGCATCTTGTTGACCTTGTCTGGATTTATCTTTTTCCATTGTTTTATCTTATTCACTAAAAGATATGGCACAATCAAACGATAAGCATCACGAAATTCATCATGGCGAGCAGCATCAAGCGGTATCCTACAGCGAACATCTGCGCACGCTGGTGGCCTTGTTGTTTCTCACAGCCATTACAGTAGTGGTTTCTGTGTTTGGTGCAGCACTTTCCACACTTTCGGTTTTTACTGCACTTTTCATTGCCACTGTTAAAGTTGTGGTAGTTGCGTACTATTTTATGCACCTCAAATACGAGAAGAAAATATACAGTGGACTGGTAATCCTGGTAGGAATTCTATTTGTAGCACTTTCAGTACTTACGGCCCTGGAATACCTTAACCGTTAAGCATTACGCAGGCAATATGAGAAACTCAGCATCAACTTTTGCTCAGGGCGTCGATTTATCGCTCTACATCATTGTCGGCATCTCGCTTGTGTTTTTGATCGGGATAACTGCCGTGATGATATATTTTGTGATTCGTTATAGCAGGAAACGCAACCCGGTGGCTACCAATATCGAAGGTAGCAACCTGCTCGAGGTGCTCTGGACGGCCATTCCCACGCTATTAGTTGTGATTATGTTTTACTACGGCTGGATGGGCTTCAAACCCATGCGCAGCGTGCCTGATGGCGCTATGGAGGTGAAAGCCTACGGGCAGATGTGGAAATTCAGCTTCGAGTATCCTGACGGGCGAATCACCGATTCGTTGGTTGTGCCTGTGGGCAAACCCGTAAAGGTGAATCTCGTATCGCGCGATGTTCTTCATAGTTTATACATCCCGGCTTTCAGAATCAAAGAAGATATGGTGCCCGGAAAAAATAATTCGATGTGGTTCGAGGCCACAAAAACCGGTCGCTATGATATTCTTTGCGCAGAGTATTGTGGCCAGCTTCACAGCTATATGCTTTCAAGCGTAACTGTCCTGCCGGATGCAGAATACGATCAATGGCTTGCTTCAGCACCTAATCTTGCCGATGAACATCCGGGTCTGACATTACTCAAGCAGAATGCCTGCCTGACCTGTCATTCACAGGATGGGAGCAAGATTATAGGGCCCACGTTTCTCGGCTTATATGGCAGTACCGAAGTGGTGGAAACCGATGGCAAGGAACGTGAACAGACAGCAGATGGTGACTACATTGCACGCTCCATCAAAGAACCCAATGCCGATATCGTAAAGGGTTATATGAAAGGCCTGATGGTTAGCTACAGCAATGTGCTCAGTGATGAGCAGATTGCCCAGATTATTGACTACCTCAAGACCCTTAAGTAAGTAATGTTCCGACCTATTATTGACAAGCTTGGTCTGCTGGCCGAATTGAGTAAGGTTCGCATTACGTTCGCAGTAATGCTCACCACACTCGCAGGTTATTTGCTGGCCAAAGGAGAGCTTGACGCCGGAATTATCATGCCTGCTCTGGGAATTTTTATTCTGGCCTGTGGTTCTTCGGCATTAAATCATTATCAGGACAGCGATCGCGATGGATTGATGGAGCGAACAGCAAAACGCCCTATTCCTTCGGGGCGGATCAGCCGGAGCAGTGTCCTGTATTTTTCGATTTTTTTATCAGCTACCGGCTCTGCCATGCTATATTATTCCTCCGGGTTCGAGGGCTTCCAGTTGGGATTACTCGCATTGTTATGGTACAATGCCATTTATACACCGATGAAGCGTCGCTCAGCCTTTGCGGTAATTCCGGGCTCAATCATCGGTGCTATTCCTCCAGTTGTGGGGTGGGTGGCAGGCGGAGGTTCCCTTCTCGACATCAGAGCGCTCATGCTGGCAATTTTCTTTTTCATATGGCAGGTGCCACACTTCTGGTTGCTGATGCTCAGGTATGGTGAGGAGTATATCAAAGCCGGATACCCATCAATAACGCAGAAATACAACGAGCAGCAAATTAAAGTACTAACTTTCATCTGGGTGGTTGCCACGGCTGTTTCTGCCATGCTATTACCTTTATATGGTTTGGTACATTCTTTTTATATCGTTATAGTAATTATTGCATCAGCTTTGTGGATAACAACGGTGTTTGCCGCTTTGCTGCTAAGGCAGGACAGGGCAATCAGTCCTTTTTATTACTTCATGCGAATCAATTATTTTGTCTTAATGATCATTGTTTCGCTTTCGATCGATCCCTTTTTGAAATAAAAAACCCGTTGGTCCATGCAGTCCAACGGGTTGAAGCAATTTTGTAAAGGTGTTATTTTACAGTTCCGGAAAGTTCGGCTCCTGGTTTAAATTTAACAACCTTTTTAGCGGAGATGTTAATTTCCTTGCCGGTCTGAGGGTTACGTCCCTTGCGGGCTGACCTCGAAGAAACCGAGAAAGTTCCAAAACCAACGAGTGTAACCTTGTCACCTGCCTTGAGGGCGTTGGTAGTAGCAGCAACAAATGCATCAAGTGCTTTTTTTGCATCAACTTTGGTAAGGCTGGCTCCAGTGGCGATTGCGTCAATTAATTCAGCTTTGTTCATTTTTTTATTTTTTGGTTAGAATATTGGTTGAACAAGGCACAAAAATAATCTTTAAATGAACAAACGCAAGTATTTGGAGAAAAAATGATGATTGTTTTCCCTAATTCGAACCCTATTGGCAATTTTAGTTAAAAAATGCGCCGGGAAGGTTTATCCTCAGTTACAAACGTATTATGTTTGGGGGGTGATTTAATCAAACCACCGTCCAACCGCCATCATCCCTAAAACCTTTGATGAACTCGCTGGCATTCAGCACTTTCTTATCTTTTAGTTGAACATCTTCCAGCTTCAGAATTCCATCAGGATGACTTACCAGCAGCTGTTTGTCTGACACAAACAGGCGGTAGGGTTCAATCTCAGTCTTCAGTGAACTAATACTGGCGCGAAATATCCGCATTTCATCCATTCTGCCTGATTTGTGGAAAATTTCGGTGTAAGCTCCTGGTTTGGGACTTAACCCTCTGATGGTGTTGCGAATCTCGCCGATCGTTTTCTTCCAGTCGATTTTCAGATGTTCGCGCCTGATTTTTGGAGCCTGGTGTATTGCCTTTGTGTGATCCTGAATTTTAGCTGCTACATCTCCAGAGACGATTTTTTTCAGTGTCTGTTGCAGTAGGGGCCAGGCCTCATCAATCATGAGATCGTGAAGCTCACCTGCAGTTTCATCATGCCCAACAGATATGCGATGTTGAAGGATGATTTTTCCCTGGTCGATGTGCTCATTAAGCAGGAATGTTGTAAGTCCACTCTCGGATTCGCCATTGATTATGGCCCAGTTGATCGGGGCTGCTCCCCGATAATCAGGAAGCAGGGATGCATGTAAGTTAAAAGTGCCAAGCTGCGGCATTTGCCAAATCTCCTTGGGAAGCATCCGGAATGCAATTACAATGAAGATCTCTGCTTTGAGTGAACGGATATCTTGAATAAAGCTCGGTTCCTTAAGCGAATGCGGCTGAAAAAGCTTGACATTATGCCTGAGCGCCACCTGCTTGACTTCTGAGTATCGCAACTGAAGTCCTCTTCCGGCAGGTTTATCCGGTGCAGTAACGACAGCCACTATATTGTAACCTTCACAGAGCAGTCGATCCAACTGCACTGCGGCGAACGCCGGGGTTCCGAAAAAAACAAAAGGTGTCTCTTTGGTTTTGCGGTCCATGCCTTGTCGGAGTAGAAAAAAACCTGACCACAGATACTGGGGTCAGGTTCAAATTTTCTGTTTATTGGGTGTTAAGAAGCTTTCAGTCTTGCAATGAACTTCTCAACTACACGGCCATCGTTTGTGTTGGGAAAGTTCTTGAATAGCGTCTCATACATTTCCAGGGCTTTTTTGTTATTTCCTGCCAATTCATAAGTTCTGCCAGCTTTCATCAATGACATCGGGGCAATAAGCTCATTATCATACTTCCTGGCAGCGCTTTCGTAAATCCCGGCAGCCTTGGCAGTCTGCCCAAGTTCGAGCATGGCATCAGCCTTGGCGATAAGTGCCATGGCAGCAACCATTTTGTCGCGACCTTTAAACTTATCAAGCTGTTTTATGGCTTCGGAATAATCACCGAGTCGCAGGTAGCTGATTCCGGCATAATATCGGGAAAGATTGGCAGACGGGGTCATGCTGTAGTCGGAAATGATGTCCAGAAAACCTGGATTATTGCCATCGCCGTTGAGGGCCTTACTCAGCGAATCCTGCTCAAAGTAACGTTCAGCCTGAAACATTTGCTTCTGGGCTTCCTTTTCACGTGGCTCCAGAAAGTAGCGGTTAATACCAAGATATCCAAGAACAACTAGAACCACAACCAATACAGCAATGGTAATAATCTTGGAGTTTTTTTCAATAAACTGTTCCGACCGGCCCAGGGCCTCCTCAACAACTTCGAGCCTTTCGTCGCCAGTATCGGCTTTTTTGTTCTTAACCATAACAGCGGTATTGTTTTAGAGGCGCAAAAGTAGTGTTTTTTTCCTTTAAATTCATTATCACTGCAGGCTATTTTCAATAATCTGTGATCTGAAGGGTTGACAGGTTTTTAAACTACATAAGTGAGATTTATTTTTCTTTCAAGCCCTCTAAAATATACTTTTGTTATGAAATCTCATAAGAATGCGACAGAGGCTCGTGGTGTTATCTTGCTTTTTGAGTCTGTTTGTATTTTTTTTACTTAATCTGCCAACAGCCCGGGCCATGGCAGGTGGATGGCTTATTGTGGAACAGAAGTCCGACCGGTTTGGCAATTTTGGGATGCAAAGCACCATTATCTCAGGTCAGAGGATTCGCATTGAGCATCAGACTTCGACTTTCATCTTCGATCTTGAATCGAATCAGACAACAGTTGTGTTGCCTCAGCAAAAAGTGTTCTGGAGCGGTCATCACGACAGTCTTGGCGGGGCGCTATACCGCCAACTGGATATTCAGATAAGTCTTACAATCGCTCAGTTGCCCGAAAAGGAGCGCGATAAGGCAATCCAGGAAATACAAACCCTGCATGCAATCATGCATTCGCAGCGCCCTGATAGCTTATTGCCAGATCATTTCAGGATTGTTGCAATCGATAGCCTGAAGCAGATTTTGAATTTCAATTGCTCAAAGTACCTGTTCATGGTTGATAGTATTACCATTGAGGAGATTTGGGTTACCGACAATATCAAACCATGGGAGCATATTGACCTGAGGCGCCTGAACCATATGATGAGGCTTTTCAGCAAGCCAAATCTTTACTCAGCCTATCGCGTCAGCGACGAATGGCTGGCAATGCTTGGCAACGGGCTCCTGATGCGTTCAGTGGCCATCACTTCCTTAGGCAGCAGTGTGATGGAGGTGAGTGCGGTAAAACAGATAAATGTGCGTGAAGAAGTCTTTTTGCCACCTTCTGATTATCGCAGGGCCGGGATTGAAGAAATGCTGACTATACTCATGGGTGGTGCAGACGCAATAAAACCTGAGGGGAATGAATCCGTTGCTCCCAAACTTCCTGTTAAATCCCGCATCAACAAACCAAGTGGGTTGCATGATTATTAAGTCGTTTTTGAATTGTCCAAAACATGTACATTTGCACTCTGGTGTAACGATTAAAAATTTGCTATATGGGAAAAGGCGATAAGAAAAGCAGGCGCGGCAAGATTAACATTGGCTCGTATGGGGTTTCGCGTCCACGCCGTAGTAAATCAGATGCGGTAATAGCCACTTCTACTAAAAAAGAAGGCGAAACTAAAGTTAAAAAGTAAAGCTGACATCGGCGGTCAGTAATCCAGCCGTTTCACTCCAGGTTGTTTGAGTCTGAAGCGCAGGGCAAGTTCCCTGAATCGGTCGCCGCGGTGCTCAAAATTTTTGTACTGATCATAACTTGCTGCTGCAGGCGACAATAATACCACGTCGCCCTGTCTGGCATGTGCTGCTATGAAGCTAAAGGCTTCGTCCAGTTTATCAAAGAAAACCAGCGATTTTTCAGGAAGGGCTGTTTCGATCAGCCTGCCCATACGAAGTCCGGCAGGACCTGTAAGCAGCACATAAGGGACATTTCGGTGTTTAATGCCTTCGATGATCAGTTGATAATCTATTCCACGATCGAAACCTCCCAGTATCAGAAATGTTGGCATCCATACCTCGAGTGCTGCAAGCGTGGCTTCGGGAATTGTGGCAATGCTGTCGTTGACAAACAGGACGCCGTCAACCGGTCCGATAGGTTCAAGGCGGTGAGGCAGTGGCTCGAAAGTTGTTAATGTTTTGATGGCAGTATCCTGATCCGTTCCTTCAGCTACCGCGGCACAAACCGCAGCTCTGGCAAGTAGTCCGAAATGGTCACCCCTGAGTTGGATAGCGGGAAGATTAATCCCCGAAAGGTCGTAAAGCTCCTGCCTGACCTCAAGTAAGTCAGAAATATGATGGCTAAGTGATGAATGTGTTATCAGGGTGTCCTCCTTCTGCATAAAGGCGAAAATATTGCATTTGGCAGAAGCATACGATGCAAAATCGCCGAAATGATCCAGATGTTCAGGAAAGATGTTGAGCAGCAAACCAATTTTTGGCGAATGATGAACAAACTCAAGCTGGTGTGCCGAAAGCTCAAAAACTACCTTGGTCTCAGCAGTGATTTCTGGGATGATATCGAAACACGGTATCCCGATATTTCCTGTAAGTAGAGTGTGCTTGCCTCCACATTTGAAGATATGATGGATAAGCGAGCTGGTCGTGCTTTTGCCTTTGGTTCCGGTGATTCCTATGGTTTGCTTACCAAAGGCCTCGAGAAACAGGTCAGTCTGAGAGCTTATCTTCCCGATCAATCCTGTGGGGATAAGTCGCGAAGGGATGCCGGGGCTTTTTATAATCAGGTCAAAATCCGTGTCCCATTCAAGATAATTTTCGCCGAAGAAACACCTGATTCCCCGAGCCTGCATTCCAGCAATTAGCTTGTCATCAGGTACTTTTCTGTCGGCAATGGCAATCTGGCAAGGGATATTGTACTTATTGATGAACTGCAAAGTGGACATGCCTTCGCGCCCAAGACCCAGGACCATAATGCTTTGACCTGAAAGACGTTTGATAATGGTTTCAGTCATTCATGCTGTTGTGCAACAAGGTTTCGAAATGTGAATTCAGAAAATGATGGGAGTCGAAACTGCCAAGCAGGCCATCGAGGTTTTGACTCGTCGAAATTTTGTTTTTCAATATTTCCGGCAAGCCAGCATTCAGGGAGTGGTTTTGCTGGTTCAGGTAATCAAGGGCAATACACACTTCATCGGTCGTTCCCACACATTCGAATGGTTTTTCGGAAGTGAGCCCTGCCAGCGACTCAAGAAGGCCTGACAAGCGGTTATCCGAAAAAAGGTCATGGCCGAAGATGCGTATCAGCTCAGTTCTGCTGAGGAATGGAGACAAAATAGTAAACGTGAAAAGGCATTTGGGACATTGACCGCACCAACTGTCAGTCTTATTGCCGGCATTGCAGCTGCGAAAAGTGCTGTGATATTGTGGCATACGGCTGAAAAGCCAGGCAATCTGCATTTCGTTGAGGGGGCGCAGAAAGCTGAAGTAATTGATGTCAGTGGTAATATAGTTTGTCAGGTAGTTCCTGAAGGCGTGCTCAAAATGGAGCGATTTACTGTATTGATGGTTGATGTGCGTGCCAGGAATGGTAGCTTCATTAGCGCTTGATTCGTTCGAAAGTGCGATATGTTCGGTTTGCGTGAACGCTGCTGCAGTGGCAGCAACAAAAGCAAGCAAGGCTGAAAAAGGGGTGTGTCCGTTCAGCAATCCCTGCTGATTCAGTTCGAGCAGCAATGGGTCAATATTGCGTTTAACGATCATCGACCGGGAGCGTTCGATACCGGCAGACTCCACAGTGCGTATCATGGCCGGATTAGGGTTAAGCATGAAAGGGATGACTTCATACCCGCTGTTTGCGAGCAATTCGAGCGTGACCGCTGAATCCTTGCCGCCGCCAACCGGAACCAATACCCGATCTTCGACAGCCTTGATTGAAGAAGTTTCCAGACCGTTCTGACCGGTTACCTGTATGTCAACAAAATCATCAGCCTTGGTTTCTATGCCATTGAGGTAAAAAAACTCACCCAGGCCATTCCAATACAACTGCTTCCAAAAATCGACCGCTTGCGTCGAAAGGCTGTGGGGGCGAATGTAAATAACGGGTGGACAAGCAGCCTTCCAATAGCTGATCAGTTCGATCATACCAATGTGGAAGGCAAGATTATTAATTGTTTTGGTATCGGGCAGGTTGAACAGATGATGCGGCTGAAAATGCAGTGAGGGAGAAAAAGTATATTTTCCAGACTGGCTGAATTGATAAGTAAATATCAGTTCATTTTTTTCGTGCCTGACCTGATAGTGCTGATACTCAAAATAAGGGTATTGCTCTCGAAATTTCCTGAAATCAGCTGTTCGGTCTGATTGCATAAGTTTAATGGTACGTTTTTTGCGGTGACAAAATTAGATAAATGCGCTGTAAGCAGTACCAATTTTGTTACTTTTGGAACTATGCAGAAACTCATCAGGATAAAAAGCAACGAACTGAAGCCAAGAGGCGGAAGGGTGCTCATAGCCGAGCCGCTTTTGGACGAGTTTTATTTTGGGCGGTCCGTGGTGCTTTTAGTTGAGCATGACGAAGGTGGGTCGTTCGGGCTGGTTATGAATAAGCCAACAGGCATCATGATTAATGATGTTGTTAGTGATATGCCTGATTTTCGGTCTGTGGTCATGCACGGTGGTCCGGTTCAGAATGATAATGTATATTTTGTGCACACCCTTGGAAATGAGGTTCCTGATAGTGTTGAGGTAATCAAGGGATTATATTGGGGTGGTGATTTGGATACGCTTAGGGAGATGATGGTGCTTGGACTTGCCAGTCCTACGCAGGTACGCTTTTTTCTTGGTTATTCGGGCTGGGGCCCGGGGCAGCTCGAAGAGGAACTGCAACGCAACTCATGGGTGGTTTCAGAAGGCAACACCCGTTCGCTCATACACATCAAACCTGAGCGTATGTGGCAGCATTTTCTTCAACGGATGGGACCAGCCTATGATTTGTGGAGACGTTTTCCGACCAATCCACAACTGAATTGAGATCAAAAATTCTGCTTCCTGTTTTTGCTATCGCATAATTTGCCTGATGCCATCAAGTATTTCGGGTCGAACGATCAGGGTGTAAGCCAGGCCGAAGACTGCACCGGCAAAGTGTGCAAAATGACCAATGTTGTCAGTGCCACGTCTGCCCATATAAACCGAATAAACCAGATAAAGGATGCCAAAAAGCCAGGCCGGCACAGGAATCGGGATAGGGAAAATAATTAGTGTTGAATCAGGTGCAATCAGTATAGCAGAGAAAAGCACTGCAGCTACAGCTCCCGAAGCGCCTACGGCATTGTAATATGGGTTGTCCTTGTTGCGGCCATAATCGATGACAGTGGCAAAAAGTATCCCGCCCAGATAGATCAGAAAATAATGCAGCAAGCCCTTTGGCATACCAAACCACAGAAGAAAAGACGATTCAACAACCTTGCCGAACGAGTAAAGCACAAACATGTTGATAAACAGATGCATCCAGCCTGCGTGAAGCAGTGCATATGTTACAAACCGCCACGATTGCCCTCGCTCGTGGATCATCCAGGCGTTGAACTTCAGCTTATTGAATAGATCTTCGTTGCTGAGTGCAATCAATGAAATAATAACGGTAATGGCAATAATAACTATGGTCATTCTGTGACTTCGGTATTGATTGTGTTGTTATCAGTTTTTGTATGGTCAATCTCGCTGCCCAGCATACTGTGTGGAATCAAGTAAATGGCTATCATCACGATTGATGCAGTAAAAGGCCAGGCTTTATTTTGTGGTTTTCGGCGCAGTACAAGCCATGCGATAACCCACATGATAAACGAAACAGCTGTTTTGTTGTCTGTCAGGTCAGTGCCCCATGGCCACCCGGTCCAGTAAGCGTCAAAGGCATATTTTTGAACGATAGGGCCCAGGATAAGTCCTCCGGCAAAAAAAAGTATCAGGGTGTACAGGCTGAGTCTTTCGGTTTTTTTACCACCCGTGATTGCTTCGAGGCCGGTACGCATGCCGAATACCATGGCAAAGAACATGAAAAACACATGAAGTATAAGCACGAAGGCGGGAACTGGTCCTTTAAAACGTATCACGACCGGGTCGGGGGTTAATGGGTAGGCTTTTTCGCCATCCATGAGGGCAATCTGGTATTCAACTTTACCGGCTGCGGGTTGTTCAGGGATAAAAAAGCGCAGTGTGCCGTTTTCAGGGTTCACCTGAACGTTTGTCCACTCATCAAAACTCTTGAAACGTTTGTAGCGGAAATTTGCCCAAATGCCATCGGGCACCTTGATTTCCACCATCGCATCCTGACCGGTATTGTGACTTCGGATAAGTCGGTATCTGATATTTTCACCCTTGAGTTCAATTTTCCCCCGCACGGGATAGGTGGGGCCGGTTGAACGCTGCCAGACAGCCATGAAGGCCATCAGCAATAATGCGGTAATCCAGAGTAGAATGCTCTTTTTCATATAGGAACGATTTACATTAACTATTACATTGTTTATCAGCGATAAGTTTGTGATCGGAGCATCGTCCCAGCTCGGGTTGCAGGTTGATGTGAACGATGCCAAATTGGTTGACGAGCAATGCTGATGCTTCGTCGATGCATTGCTGCACCTTACTCATCGGCCAGTCGTGTTCCATTTCGAGGTGGGCTTCAATATGTGTTTCTTTATCGGTTAGCCTCCAGAGGTGAATGTGGTGAATATTTTTAATGCCATTAATTTTACTTATGCTTTCGGAAATAGCTGATATTTCGGTGCCTTTGGGTGCATCCTGCATCAAAATCCCAAACGCTTCGGTAAGCACCTGCCATGTTTCTTTGATGATGTATCCCGATATCACGAAAGTAATAATAGGATCAATCCAATGCCATCCATTCAGTATTATCAGGAGGCTTCCGACAATGACGGCGAGGCTCGACAAAGTGTCGCCCATCAGGTGGAGATAGGCTGCCCGAATGTTGATGTTTCCTTTGCGAAACTCGCTTAGTAGCCATACGCCTATAGCATTAACTGCAAGTCCTGCAGCTGCTACGATCAACATGCCTACACCCTTAACTTCTTCGGGATGATTAAAACGGATCCAGGCTTCGCGAATGAGAAAGATGCAGATGATGACCAAAGTCAGTGCATTGAACAAGGCAGCCATAATCTGTATTCTCTTGTATCCGAAAGTGCGACGCTGATCAGCAGATTTTTTACTAATGATCACCGTTATATATGTTATGAGTAAAGCCAGTCCATCACCCAGATTGTGTATAGCGTCCGAGATAAGTGCCAAGCTGTTCGAAAGCAGCCCGCCCGCGAGCTCGGCAATGGCTATGCCCAGATTAAGCACCACGGTGAGCAGTAGATTGCGTTTTTCCCTCCTTCGGGAAGTATGCACAGAGTGTTCTGACATTTAGTACACAGCTGCTGTTTGGTTTGCTATTGCCTGATAGATAATTTCATGTATCCATGGCCGAATACCAAGTTTGGCCAGAAGGTTATCACCTGCATCGGGATAGACACGATTCGAAAGAAAAACAAAGACAAGTCCATTATGCGGATCAGCCCAAGCTATCGTGCCAGTGAATCCGGTATGGCCAAAGCTCCTTGCAGAAGCAGATTCAGCCATGGAGGCCGCACCACCTTTTTTGTCGAGAGGAGGCTTATCAAAGCCTATGCCCCGGCGGTTTCCTCTTGGGGCAAAAAGGGCCTGGTTGAAGAAGAAAATGGTTTCCGGCTTCAGATACTGTACGCCATTGAATTGACCTCCGTCGAGCATCATTTGCATCAGTCTGGCCACATCCATTGCGTTACCGAACAGTCCGGCATGGCCGGAAACCCCTCCCATCATCGCTGCGCCCTGATCGTGAACATACCCCCTGAGCTGCTGTTTGCGGAAAGTATTGTCATTTTCTGTAGGGGCGATACTTGCGGGGCTGAATCTACGTAATGGATTGAAAGTTAGTGTGTTGAGGTTCATTGGCTTGTAAAAGATTTCTTCGACCCATTGATCGAAATCTCTATTTACCAATAAACGAACCAGATCGGGAACAAAATACAAGCCCAGGTCGGAATAGCGGTACTCTTTTGTTTTGAGCCGGCTGGCAGCAATTTCGTCAAAAATCCGACTACGCCAAGATCGGTGCATAAACATGCTGTCAGCCACCTGCCAGGGATAGTCGATCGTCATTGTTTTGCTGTAAATATTGCTGTCGGGCTTGTTCTGACTGATGGTTTGCGTATAGAACGGGATCCAGCCATCGAAACCACTTTGGTGCGTGAGGATGTCAACCCAGCTGATCGGTGCCTTGTTGGTGTTTCGCAACCAAGGGAAATGGGTTCCGAGTGTATCTGACAGGCTGATGCGTCCTTCTTCGGTTAACTTCATGAAGGCCAGGGTTGTTGCCAGCACTTTGGTGAGCGAAGCCAGATCATAGAGCGTTTGATCGGTAACCATTTCGCTGCCTTCATAGGTGAGCTTTCCAAAGGATTTACTAAAAATCACCTCTCCGTCCTTCAGCGCAACAATCTGACAGCCAGGAAAGGCTCTTCGTCGAATGCCGTCTTCAACAACTGAGTCTATCCGACGGACATAATTAGAGGGAATCGGTTTTGCGTCTGCTTTTACAGGTTCTGAGGGTAAAGACTGTTCTTTGAGTGGCGCTTCCGGCAATGCGCCAGTCGTTGATAAACCGAGGCCGGCTTCAAAACCAGCCTTTAGGCTCACCGGCAACTTCCCACGGGCTTGCAATCTGCCACTGAGCACATCAGCCACTGCCTTTTGTGCTTCCTCACGGTCCTGATATCCCAGCACAATGGCGCGGTAGTTTTCGTTTATTTCGAAGAGATCAAGTGCGTATGGCGATGCGAAAACAATCAGCACCACTGGGATTCGTTCAGCAGCCTGCCTGACAAAGGAAATGATTTCCTGACTGATGCCAAACTGCCTGTTTGCCAGTATGTTTGTGTTGTGGATGTTCATTATCAGCAGATCGAATCCGGAAAGTCGCTCGAGCAACGAGCTCCGGTTCTGTGGGCTGCTGTTTTTAGCCAGATGAAGCGAAGTAATTTTGAGTCCGCTATTTCTCAGATGGTTGTCAACAGGTGATGCGGATGACTGCCCGAGTGCAATCGAAGCGATTCTGTTCTTGCCAACCTGAAGTGGAAGTATTGCATCTTGATTGCGCAGCAAGGTAATTGAACCGGCAAAGAGCTCATTGATCAGTTTATGGTATTCGGATTTGTTAAGGTCGGTTATCAGGCCTTCGGAAAAGGATGGCCTCCAGGCATTGAGTCCTGCTAAATACTTGTAGCCCAGCACCCTTTTGCAGCGATCTTCGAGTGTGCTTTCGGGTAATCGGCCCGAGTTGATGGCCTGTCGGATGGTGCTGATGGCCAGGGGAAGGTTTTCGGGAAGCAAAAGGATATCGTTGCCGGCCTCGAGCGCCATCAGTTCTATCATGCCTGAAGGCTGCACAGATGTAACGCCCTTCATATCAAGACCATCGGTTACGATCAATCCATTAAATCCCAATTCGTTGCGCAAAAGTTGGGTCACGATTTTTGATGAAAGCGATGAGGGTAGTTTTGGGGTATCGTCGAGCGCAGGTACATGCAGGTGGGCAGTCATGATGCCATGCAAGCCGTTGCTGATGAGGTACCGGAAGGGGTAGAGCTCGGTCTTTTCTAAAGTTTCGCGGCTATTGTTGATGATGGGTAGAGTATAGTGCGAGTCGTTTTGGGTATTCCCATGACCGGGGAAGTGTTTGCCGGTGGTGATGATACCGCCCTGCTGCAAGCCCTGGGCATAGGCAAGGGCCTTGCGAGCTACCAGCTCGGGCGATTCGCCAAAGCTGCGCACACCAATCACCGGATTTGCCGGGTTGTTGTTAACATCGGCAACAGGGGCAAAGCTCATATGAATTCCCATTCGACGCAACTGCGCAGCGATTTGCAAGCCCATCTGGCGGATAAGGTCGTAGTTATCAATAGCACCCAGGGTCATCTGGAAAGGGTAGGAAGGCGTGCCATCAAGTCGCATGGCAAGGCCCCATTCCGCATCAATGGCAACGAGTATCGGGGTTTTCGACATTTGTTGCCAACGGTTGGTTTGGCGAAGCTGATCCTCTGTTTTATTCATGAAAAAAACTATCCCACCAATATTGTATGTACGAATATATTCATCAATGCGGCTGTCGTAGGGCTGGTTTGGCTGATTAGCCCGCAGCATCATGAGTTGAGCAATGCGCTCATCGATGCTCAGGCTCTGGTAAACCGAATCTACCCAACGCTCCTGATCAGCAGGTTTTGGGCTCTGAGCAACAGAAAATGCAGGAAGAAAGGGTAGTGGGGTAAGAAAGAAAAATGAGACAACCGTTAATATCCGCATCCTTTTTTAGTGGCCAAATTTAACGAAATTTGAGCAGGTTTTAAGGTTTTCGCAGAGCCTCATTCAAATCGTAAACAGTGTTTGGTTTGGCGATGATGCGTTTTTCGCTGTCCAGCAGATACATCGAAGGGGTTCCAAATACCCTGTATTTATCAACCAGTTCGCTTTTCCAGCCATCAGGTTCGATGAGGTGAGTCCATGCCTCGATTCCTGTGCTGCTTATGATCTGTGCTAGCGATCTGGTATTGTCGCTGAGCACGACGGTAATTATCCGTACGGAGGGATGCAAATCCAATAGCTGTTTTAGCTCGGGCAAGAGCTTTGTGCAGTGCGGACAATCTTCGGACCAGAAAAGTATAAGGTACTTTTCGGAATTCATGTCGCTGATGTCGAATGTGTTGCCTTTCCAGTCACGGCCGGTGAGCGGAGGGGCAATACTGCCGTTCTGGATGTTGTGATAGGGTCCGATGATGCGCTCAACTTCAAATAAATCTTCCATCGTGGACTTTTCTGAAATAAAATGGGGAAGGCTGCTCAGGAAATCTGTCACCTGATTAAACCCAAGCCGTTGAAAACCATCGAACAGGTATTCCAGATAAAAAAAGTACATCTTGTTCTGAGCCGAGGCATTTTTCATCAGCCTGTCAATGGCACCAATGAAGGCTTCTTCGATTGCAGAGCGCGACATTCCCCTGCGCTGATAGAGAGTAAGGTAGTCGAGCAAATGGCCTGGCAGCATATCGGATTGTATCAGCAGGGTATCGTTGGTGCTGAGTTTATCGCGTAGGTGGATTTTCAGGGCTTCCACTTTTTCATCTTGAGAGAGCCTCGGAGTCAACATGGGTGGCGCATCAAAGGCAATGAATCTGGCTGCAACGTACCCACCGGGTCTCTTGAGAAGGTTTGCTGTATTTTTTCTGAAGCTTTGCCTTTGTTTTTGAAGCTCTTTCAATGCCTTTTTTCTGAACTTTTCGGTTAACGGGTAGCGCTCAATGACTGCCTCGAGTGCGTCCTGCTTTTGGATGAAAGCCGCTTTGATTGCCTGCCATTCCTGCCAGCTTTGGTTGTCGGGCGATGCCTCGAACCGGACATCATCATCATTTTTTATGAGCCTGACAGCGCCTGCCCCGAGAATAATGCGGATCTGTTTGCCATGCTCGTCTTCGAGCGAATACATGCCGGGAGGGACACTCCATCGCGGGCTGATCGTAAATTGGCCTGTTGGTCCGGTTCGCGCCGAGTCAACCGGCAGCCGCAGATCTCCCCGGAGCATCCAGAGGATGATCCGCTGATCAGGATCATTGCCCCATTGACCACCAATGGTATTTTGTGCAAACAACTGCCCTGAAAACGGTGCCATCAAGCACAAAAATGTAAGTAAATGAATGCGTAATGTGTTGTTGAGCATAAGGTTAGGGGTTCAGAAAGAGATGCTTTGAGTTCTGGCTAAATTAGGGTGTTTTGATGAATTCGTTCAACATGGACAATTTGGTTAAATGGTGCCGACTTTTTAGGGTGACATCAAACGCTGGAATCTGATTAATTTCGTTGGGTAAAATATGGTTATGGAAGTGCTTACAGGGTATGCCCGCCGGATAGCAGAAGAATTGGGACTGGATTACCAGCATGTTCGCAACACATTGAGTTTGATGGCCGATGGTGCCACTATTCCATTTATTGCGCGTTATCGGAAGGAGCTGACAGGATCGATGAACGAGGAGATTATTGCACAGGTTCAAAAGCGCTGGCTACAGCTTCAGGCCCTGGATAAAAGACGTGAAACTGTTTTGCAATCGATCGAAGAGCAAGCGAAAATGACACCTGAACTGCGCTTACTCATCGAGCAGGCAGTAAGCATGCAGGAGCTCGAAGACATTTACCTGCCGTTTAAACCCAAGCGCAGAACCCGCGCCGGAATTGCCCGCGAAAAAGGCCTTGAACCCCTGGCAGATTTTCTTATGAAGCAAATACCACGTTCCCTGATGGATGAAGCCAGGCGGTATGTGAATACTGAAAAGGGCGTTGCCGACGAGGAGCAGGCTCTGGCCGGAGCACGCGACATTGTGGCCGAAAGAATCAGCGAAGACAGAGTGGTACGAGAGAGGGTGAGGCAGGTTTTTCTCCGACATTCGTTGCTTGTGAGTAAAGTCGTTGCAGCAAAGGAAGCAGACGGACGAACCTACATGACCTATTATGACTGGAAAGAGCCGCTACTCAAAGCCCCTTCGCACCGCTTGCTGGCTATACTGCGAGGCGAGAGTGAGGGCTTTTTGAAAGCCACGGTCGAAGTGGACGAGGACCGTACCATCAGCATGATCAATAGAATGTTCGTTCGTGACACAGGCGAGGCATCTAGACAGGTTGAAAAAGCCATAGCCGACGCTTTCAGACGCCTGATTGCACCCACCATGGAAACGGAAGTGCGTGAATATTACAAGCAGAGAGCTGACGAAGTAGCTATCCGGGTGTTTGCTGATAATCTCAGGCAATTGCTGCTCATTCCTGCACTTGGGCAGAAGCGTGTGCTTGCCATCGATCCGGGCTTCCGTACAGGTTGCAAAGTTGTTATTCTCAACGAGCAAGGACAATTGCTTCACAACGATACCATTTATCCTCACCCACCCAACCACGAAGTAAAGGAAGCCGAGAAGAAGCTTCGCACCATGGTAAATGCTTACAAAGTGGAGGTGATTGCGGTGGGTAATGGTACAGCCGGGCGCGAAACGGAGATGTTTATTAGGCATATCCGGTTCGACAGGGAAGTGATGGCGGTGATGGTGAACGAAAGCGGTGCATCGGTCTATTCAGTTTCGAAGGTGGCCCGGGACGAGTTTCCGGATTACGACGTTACCGTTAGGGGTGCTGTGAGTATTGGCCGCCGGTTGATGGATCCGTTGGCTGAATTAGTGAAAATCGATCCTAAATCGATAGGAGTTGGACAGTATCAGCATGATGTGGATCAAAAAGCCTTGTCTGAAAGTCTGTCACATACTGTGGAGGTATGTGTTAACGCAGTTGGGGTGGAATTGAATACCGCCAGTGAACAATTGCTGTCGTATGTTAGCGGTATAGGACCTCAGCTGGCTTCCAATATCATCAGATTCCGCAACGAAAAAGGCCCATTCAGCAACAGGCAACAACTTATGCAGGTGCCACACCTTGGGCCAAAGGCTTTTGAGCAGAGTGCCGGTTTTTTGCGCATTCGCGGGGGCGAGCATTCGCTGGATGCCAGTGCTGTGCATCCCGAAAGCTATCATCTGGTGGAGCGTATGGCACAGAAAACCGGTCTTGGTCTTCATGAAATGATAGGACGTAAAGATTTGAAGCAGTTTATTGATATTAAGGAGTATACGAGTGAAAAAGCAGGCTTCGAAACCCTGTCCGATATTCTTACGGAACTGGAAAAACCTGGCCGCGACCCGCGTCAGCAATTCGAGGAGTTCGAGTTCTCAAAAGACGTACGCAGCATTCAGGATGTGCAGCCGGGTATGGAGCTCAACGGAATAGTCACCAACATTACAGCCTTTGGTGCATTTGTCGATATCGGGGTGCATCAGGACGGCTTGGTACACGTGAGTCAGATGGCAAACCAGTATGTGCGTGACCCTAATCAGATTGTAAAGCTCAATCAGAAAGTGCGTGTCAAAGTGATTTCGGTTGATACCGAGCGCAGTCGCATCAACCTGAGTATGAAGCTTTGAGACTGTCAATGCTTAAGTGCCATTCGAAAAAGGCAACTGAAAGCACTACTATGGTGTGCCTTTGCTAACATTTCCATAAATTTACCCGGATTTGTTGTGCATAAGCAACCATTTCGTCATCTTGCCCAAATGTTAAGGTTATTTTCAACGTTTAGCGTTTTTCTTATTTTAATGTGGCTTCCTGCAAGCAGCCAGCACCAATATGTTGTTGTTCATTATGGCGCCGATGAATATGGTGGTGGCAACCAAAACTGGTCGGTGGCTTCCGATAGCCTGGGAAGGAAGTTTGTCGCCAACAACGATGGGTTGCTTGTGATTGACGGTTCAGGCCCGGTGGTGTATTCGTATCCGGGCAACACCATTTTGCGGTCTGTTGCTGTAAAAGGCAACAGGGTTTATACCGGTTCGTTCGAAGCATTTGGATATTGGACCGAATCGGGTAGGGGCAACTGGGCCTATCAATCGCTTGAGCACCTTGCCGGCAGGGAAAATTTCCGCAACGAAGAGATATGGCGTATTGAGCAGTTGAATGATATGGTATATTTTCAAAGTTTTGGGAACATCTTTGTGTATGACGGACAGACAATTCGTCGTCTTACGCTGCCCGGCTCAGTGCTTTTTCTGATGAAAGCAGGCAAGAGGTTATTTGTGCAGCGCATCAAAGGCAGCCTTTACGAACTGGTTGATGATTCGCTCAGGCACATTCCCGGCTCCGAACGGTTTTCAAATACGGAAGTAAAAACCGTACTCGAGCACAACAACGGCAGTCTGATCATTGGAACGAGCACAGAGGGACTTTTTCTCCTCGACAGCAGTAATACCATTGAAGAATGGAAAACAGAAGCTGATGAACTTCTTACCTCGTTCAATCTGAACAACGGGGTTCGGATGGGCAGTCATTATGCCTTTGGCACCATACTCAAGGGGATTGTAGTAATTGACCGTCAGGGCAAACTGTTGCACCATATTCAAACTGGTAATGGATTGCAAAACAATACCATACTATCGGTGGAGGCTGATGCCGCAGGCAATTTATGGGCAGGACTCGACAGCGGTATTGATTATATCTGGCTCAATGCCCCGGTGGAGGTGTACCGCGATGAGGATTATGAAACAGGTAGTGTTTACACGGCTGCGCACTTCGATGGCAAGCTATATATTGGAACCAACCAGGGTATCTATGTTTACGATGAGGGTTATGATGGCTTCCTGCATCGTACCGGCTTTCTGGAGGGTAGCCAGGGACAGGTCTGGTTTTTAAAAGTCATCGACGGAATGCTGTATTGTGGTCTCAACCATGGCACTTTTGCTTACGATGGCCGTAAGTTTCAACAGGTGAGTAATATATACGGTGGTTACAATTTGCGCAAGCTTATCTTCAACGGCACGGAGCGCATGCTGCAGTCAACATACAACGAACTTATCGAGTTCACCCGTCAGGGAGGGCTATGGAAGGCTGGCAAGTTGCTTGCAGGATGGAATGCACCTGTGCGTATCATGGAGACTGACCAATCAGGCCGAATCTTTCTCGGACATGCCGTTTCGGGGCTTTACCTGGCAGAACCATCAGCCGCACTTGACAGCATTGTCAGCTATGATTTGATCGGGAACAATTACGGTTTACCACACCAGGTCAACCATGTCTTCAACATTGATGGACGCATTGTTGTTCCCAGCCCTATGGGATTTTATCAGTGGGATGCCCTAAGTGCGCGTTTTGTTCCCGCTAATGTGCTCAACCAACAACTTGGCAATTTTGCCAGGGCTGTTCGCATAATTCCTGCAAACCCACACCGATACTGGCTAATTCTGCCCACGGAAGCAGCACTTTTCGAGGTTAGGCTTGGCAAGGTCAGAATGTTGTACAGGCTTATTTATCAACAATACGGACTGAAGCTGATCAAGGGTTACGAAAACATTATTCCGCTTTCCGACCATTCCTTTCTAATTTGTATGGAGGATGGTTTTGCATTATTGCGAACTGATGATCGCCAGGCTGACGAGCTACAGCCCAGCGTGTTCATTCAGGCTGTTTTCAGCAATTTGCAGGGCAGGTACAAGTTTTTTGAATCGGGGACAAAGGCCTCTCGTTTTTACGTTCCCTTTAGTCTTAATACCGCATCGTTTAGGTTTGCTGTACAGGGCGATACCGAGCCTACACGCATGTTTCAATGGATGCTCGAAGGCATTGACAACGACTGGCACGACTGGTCGAGCCGGACCATAGCTGAATATTCGCGTTTACCTCATGGCAATTACACCTTGAAAGTGCGAACGCACGACAGGTCTGGATTTTTCAGCCAGGAAGCCATCGTTCAATTCCGGATCAGGCCTCCCTGGTATCTGAGCTGGTTTGCTTATCTGGCCTATGCCATGTTGTCTGTGGCTTTCGTATTTCTACTCCAGGCCAATCACAGACGTAAGCAGCTCAAGAAGAGAGAAATAGCCCTTCGTGAAGAAAATGATCGCATCAGAGCTAGAAACGAGCAGGCCGAAGCCGAGCTGATACGTTTGAACAACGAAAAGCTGCAATCGGAGGTGGTGACAAAAACCATGGAACTGGCAAAGAACACGATGGCCATGATCCGCAAAAACGAGCTGCTGATCGACATACGCGAAGAGCTGGCAGGCCAGAAGGAACAGCTTGGTACACGCTATCCGGATAAATTTCACAACCGGATCATCAAACTCATCGAAAGCGGATTGAACAGTGAGCACGACTGGGAAATGTTTGAGCATCTGTTCGACCAAGCCCACGAAAACTTTTTCAGAAGACTCAAAGCGTCCTATCCCGACCTTACGGCAAGTGATTTCAGATTATGTGCCTATCTGCGCATGAATTTGTCTTCAAAAGAAATTGCTCCATTGCTCAATATTTCGGTGCGCGGTGTGGAGGAAAAGCGTTATCGCCTTCGCAAGAAGCTCAACCTCAAGCCTGAACATAACTTAACAGAGTTTATCATTGGGTTTTAATGTGCATATCAACTAAGTTGTTTCAGTTTTTTTCACGCGTTTTACCAAACAGTTTTGTTTGGGGCTTGATGATTTGTTTAGCCTTTTATAACCCAGATACCTATGCCAAAGAGCTGCTATTTAAGCAGATAAGCATACCAAACGGGCTCCCCAACAGCACTGTTTTTGTCATCCATCAGGACCAATATGGGTTTATGTGGTTTGGAACACGTGAAGGACTGGTACGTTATGACGGAATTCACATTAAAGAACCATGGTTGCCCGATTCTGGTTTAACTGTTCTCAAGGATAGGATGATTACCGGTATTGCTGAGGATGAAAATGGGAATCTGTATGTGAGTGTTTGGGGAGCTGGCATATTTTATTACAATCGTCATCATGGCAAATTGTCAGTTTTGTGCACGGACGATAGGGATGGTCAACAATGGTGTGCACGAGTATGGGTTTTGCGACGAACCTCTTATGGAATTTTAGTTGCAGGGACCCAAGGTTACGGTACTTATTTCTTCGACCCCGAAAATGGGCAATGGAACAATGCCGCGGAGCATTCGTTGCCCGAAGATCCGGGAAGCACAATCAGAGCCATTGAAATCGATAGCATTGGCAGCATCTGGTTTGCCTCGGACGAAAAGGGGCTTAGCCGATGGAGCAGAACAAAAAGCTCAATGGATTTTTGGAAAATTAATGACCGGAACACTTCAATAAACAGGCTGGTAATAAATACAATAGCGTTTCACGAGCAAGAAATTTGGGTGGGGACTTCGGTTGGTCTTTTTAAACATTCATCTGGTAGTGCCAAAGTGCTCGAGAAAGTCAGCATCGATGGTTTTCACGCGCCGGATATCCGGTCTATTGTGGCAGTTGACAACACCATGTGGCTGGGAACAGATGGAAACGGGCTCCTGATCTTTGACGCTACTACTGGTATCAGCAAGCAGCATACATTTTCCGGAAGGCCTAATGGTTTATCATCGGCAGTAATATTCAAGTTGTTCAAAAGCCTTGAAGGTCATCTATGGATAGGAACAAACAAAGGCGGAGTAAATGTCCACCTTTCGTCCAATCCCCGAATTTCAATAAGCGATAAGCAAGTTTCGGGGGTTGTTTCAGGGAAGATGGTGATGGCCGTACTTTCCGACAAGACCGGAAATCTTTGGCTTGGGACTGATGGGGCTGGAGTTTACAGGATCAGAGGAGGTCAGTCAAGAGTAGCTGATCAATTCTTCAATGCCGGCAAGGTTGTTAAGACAATTTTCGAGGATAGCCGGGGGAACCTGTATTTTGGTACCTATGGCGAAGGAATGTGCGTACTAACACCTTCGGGTAAATGGTTTAACTTCAGGGATATTGCCGAAGGTAGAAAGCATCGATACAAGGATGTCTGGGCTTTTGCCGAAGATGCTGACGGCATGATATGGGTGGGAACGCTTAATGATGGAATTCTCCTTTTTGATAAGGTCACTATGCGTTTTGTGGCGTATGAAAACGCCGATCGCAAGCAAATACCATCCACTATTCTGGCGCTTATTTACCATCCCGGGCGCAGGAGTCTGATTGCCGGTACACTTAACGGGATTTTTGAAATAGTTTATGATGGTAACAAATTGCATTTTAAAAAGGTTTTTTTTGACAAGGACAAGCTCCTGGCCGATGCCGAAGTTAAAGCCCTATTTATTGATGAAAAAGGAAATACGTGGGCTGGAACACGAAGCAGGGGGTTGTATCAGCTCGATGGTCATTTGTCGCTTATCCGAAGAATCACGAAGGCTGATGGATTGAGCAGCAACAGTGTTGCCTCGGTGAGGGCCGATCGAGCCGGGCATATCTGGGTAAGTGGAAGCAGTGGATTAAGCCGCATTGACCGCGAAGATGGAACTATCATGAATTACACTGCCAGCGATGGATTGCAGGTGCAGGAATACCTGAGCGAGTCGGCGGTATTGATGCCGGATGGTGATCTGATTTTTGGCGGCGTGTACGGCATTGACAGATTCGATCCCGCGCATGTTGGCAAAAGCACTTTCGAAGCACCGGTGTATTTTACACGATTGCTTGCTATGAACGAGGAAGTCGTGCCGGTGCCAGACAAGGGCCTGCTGCAATCGGATATTGCATTTCAGGAGACAATCAGGCTTTTACATCATCAGAACACATTTTCGCTCGAATTTATTGTTCTCAATTATGCTGCGCCTGAGGACGGCGCATTTGCCTACAGGTTAGAAGGGTTTGACAAAAATTGGAATCATATTGGCTCGCAGCGGAGGGTAACCTTTACCAACCTCGACCCCGGGACATATAAACTTAGAGTTAAAGCATCGAATGCAGATGGGGTTTGGAGTCAGAACGAAGGCCGCTTGACTGTAGTTATTGTTCCACCATGGTGGCAGACGGGCATTGCTCGATTGTTATTTGTCATATCAATGATGGGTATTATTGCCCTTTTCGTGCTGCGCCGGCTCAGGGCAGAAGCGCTGCGTCGTAAGGAACTCGAGTCGATTGTCAAAATAAGAACAACAGAATTGGAGGAGGAAAAAAAAAGAGTTGAGAACCAAAATCTGGTATTGCAGGCGACCAGGGATGAATTGCTTAGTAGAAATTCGGAGATTATCAAACAAAAAGAAGAGATTGAACGCATCAGCAGACAGTTGCACGAGGCCGATCAGCTTAAGCTAAGCTTTTTCACTACTATTTCGCACGAAATCAGAACACCTCTAACACTCATGATGAGTCCGCTGCATGAAGTGTTGAAACGCTATAGCAACGAAGATCACTGGCTCCAGGCACAATTGCTGACTTTGAACCGAAACTTAATGCATCTGCTTGAACTTGTTGATCAACTACTCGATTTTCAGCGTCTGGAACAACATGATCAAAAGCTTCAGGCTTTTCCTCACAATATCAATCAGTTGCTTGCCGGGCTCTGCAGCGATGCTGGTTCGCAGGCTCAGGCAGCTGGTATTGAGCTGCAGCTGATAACAGATCCCAGCCTGCCTGATGTATGGATTGATGTTGCCCGGTTTCAAAAAATCATCTTCAACTTGCTGAGCAATGCATTAAAGTTTACGCCAAAAAAAGGTAAGATTACAATTGAAACCTTGTTGGCAGAGCAAAAGACAGAAGGTGCAGATTACGAATGTGTTATGATTAGGGTTACCGATACGGGTATTGGTTTCCCTCCTGATGAGGCGGAGCGGATTTTCGATAGCTTTTACCAAAGTAATAATAGTCGCCTGAGAGGTTTTGGCGGCACAGGTATCGGATTGTCGATAGCCAGAAGCATGGCCGCATTGCATCATGGCTCGCTGGTTGCCAAAGCTCCTGAAACAGGAGGGGCCGTTTTTGAACTCAGTATCCCCATTGGAGAACATCATCTGAATGCTGACGAGAAACTAATCACATGGGTTCAATTGCCCCCCGAAATGTCATCGGGCGCAATTCAACACGAAACAAAAAGCGTGGGGAATTTGAAAAGATCCGGAAGAGCGGGCCGCAAACCAACTTTATTGCTGGTGGAGGATAATGCTGAGTTGCGGCACTATATTTCTGAGCATTTTTCAATGTTCTACAGCGTCTACACTGCTTCTGATGGGCATCAGGGTTGGGATAAGATGCAATCGGTAGTCCCCGATATTGTGGTTTCGGACATCATTATGCCGGTTCTGGATGGAATAGGTTTGCTACGTAGAATAAAAAGTAACGGAAAATACGCCCACATTCCGGTCATTCTGCTGACTGCAAAAACCCTCATTGCCGATAAACTTGAAGGATTAGGATACGGCGCTGATGATTATATGGGAAAGCCATTCATGCTCGACGAACTGAGGCTGCGCATTGACAACATTCTGGCTGCCAGAGAAAAGCTCCGACAGAAATTACTGCTGACCCCCTGGACCCTTGCTGAAGTTCAGAAGCTTGAGAGTGATGATGCGCACTTTCTTGAAAAATTGAATGAGGTTTTGCTGAATGAGTTTGCAAATGAACACTTCGGTGTTCCACAGCTTGTCGAATCCATGGGTATGAGCCGCACTGCCCTTCACACCCGCCTGAAGCGTGTATCCGGGCTTTCGGCAAGTGAGTGGATTAAGCATTTCAGGTTGGGAAAAGCAGCGGAAATGTTGAAAAATGAGAGAAGCCCTGTTTCGGAAGTGGGATGGAGGTGTGGTTTGCCCGATATAGCCTATTTTATACGATTGTTCCGCCAGCATTTCGGGATCACTCCGGGGGTTTTCAGGGAAAATTATATAAGAAGCATAGCTGACGAACAATAGGTCTATTTTCAAGAAAGGATTTCTTACCATCAGGGGATTGTGCATGAATATTTTTGGTGCAATCAAAATTAATTAACACCAAAACCCTGATTCGAAATGAACCGACTCTTACGTTTTCTCATTATTCTGGTTGCATACGCCGTTACCAACAGCATCAGCGGCCAGATTGTAAACAACCCTCAGGCGGTTGGAGTGCTTGGGCAGGACAACTTCACTACTGGAAGCTCAGGTCTTAGCGTAACAAAATTAAATGGCCCCAACGCAGTTGTTGTCGATCCCCTTACGGGCAAAGTCTTTGTGGTCGACCGGTCAAACCATCGCATACTCCGCTGGGCCTCAGCCAATGCCATGCAAAACGGTTCAGCAGCTGAGGCAGTTCTTGGTCAAAACGATTTTACTTCCAATAGCTCCGGTCTCACTGCAAGTAAACTTAATAATCCGATCGGACTTCATGTTGACTTGCAGGGAAGGCTATGGGTGGCTGATTTTGGCAATCGGCGTGTGCTTCGTTTTCAGAATGCCTCTGGTTTTGCCAATGGTGAAGCTGCTGATGGGGTGCTCGGACAGCCCGACTTTACAACCAACTCCAACGGCAATACGGCCGAAAAGCTTGGCGGACCGGTTGGGATCTATGTCGATTATACAGGAACCCTATGGGTGACTGACTGGAGCAACCACCGGGTAGTTTGGTATAACAATGCGGCATCACTTGCCAACGGATCACCGGCAAATGGTGTGCTGGGACAGCCCGGATTTGGCAGCGCTGTAGGAGCCACCACGCAAACAGGTATGAAGAACCCCAACGATTTATACGTTGATTATGCCGGAAGGCTGTGGGTGAGTGATGCCGCTAACCGACGTGTACTGCGTTTCGACAATGCCCGCAACCTGCCAAATGGAGCTCCTGCTGACGGCGTGCTAGGTCAGCAAGAATTTACCACCGATGTTAGTGCCGTCACACAAAGTGGGTTTACTAACCTTCGGTTTGTAACTGGCGACATGCGTGGCCGGCTTTATGTAATACAGGAAAACAGTCACCGCATCACCATTTTCGAAAACGCAGCTTCTCTGCCCAACGGAGCACCTGCTGATTACATCTGGGGTCAGGCAGATTTTACTTCGGGCAATGCTGGAACTCCGCCCACAGCATCAAATTTCAATACGCCCCGAGCCATGTTTGTGGACGAAGCAAGAGAGAACGTTTGGGTAGCCGACTTCAACAACCATCGAGTTCTTCGTTTCTCGGTTGATTATTTCAATTCCCTAATGGTTACAAACAACCCTCAGGCATTGAGTGTAATCGGACAGGACAACCTGACTACCGGCACATCCGGCCTTAGCGCTTCCAAACTCAACGGCCCTAATGGCGTAACCATGGATCCGGTATCGGGCAAAGTATTTGTGACCGACCGTAGCAATCACAGGGTGCTTCGCTTCGGATCAGCCGAAGCATTGCAATCGGGGTCTGCTGCCGAGGCAGTGCTGGGACAAACAGATTTTACCTCGAACAGCTCAGGCCTGACGGCTTCAAAGTTCAATAACCCGATTGGGCTGCATATCGATTTGGCGGGTAGCCTGTGGGTCGCAGATTTTGGTAACCGCCGTATGTTGCGCTTCGATAATGCAGCAACACTCCCCAACGGTGCGCCTGCTGTTGCTGTGCTCGGACAACCCGATTTTACCACCAATTCGAACGGCAATTCAGCAGAAAAGCTGGGTGGTCCTGTGGGTATTTACGTGGACTACACAGGCACGCTCTGGGTAACCGACTGGAGCAACCACCGTGTGGTATGGTATCACAATGCAGCACTGCTGCCAAACGGAGCACCGGCCAATGGTGTCTTGGGTCAGCCGGATTTTGGAAGCGCTGTTGGTGCAACCACCCAAACCGGAATGAAAAACCCCAACGACCTTTATGTGGACTTGTTTGGCAGGCTCTGGGTGAGTGATGCCGCTAACAGACGTGTACTACGTTTCGACAATGCCCGCAATCTTCCCAATGGAGCGCCTGCCGATGGAGTTTTGGGTCAAACCGGGTTTACAACGGATGTCTCAGCTGTCACTCAAAGCGGGTTTACAAACCTGAGGTTTGTAAAAGGCGATAATAGCGGCAGGATCTATGTTATACAGGAGAACAGCCACCGCATTGTGGTTTTTGAAAATGCAGCAGCCTTGCCCAATGGTGCTCCTGCCAACTACATCTGGGGACAGCCTGACTTCAATACCGGAACCGCCGGAACACCACCAAATGCTTCGAATTTTAATACACCACGTGCTATGTTCCTTGACGAAGCATCTGGTAATGTTTTTGTTGCTGATTTTAACAATCATCGGGTGTTGCGTTTCCAGTTGCTTAGCTCCGGTCAATCCCAGGTGCAGATTACTTCCCCTGTCGGTGGCGAATCATGGGCGCAACAAACTACACAATCCATCAGTTGGACCAGTCAAATGGTTGATAATGTCAAAATTGAATTTTCAGCTAACAATGGCGATGATTGGTCGAGCATCACCCAAAGCACTCCAGCAGCTACAGGTCAGTATTCCTGGCTTGTTGATGCCCCCACAACCACCCAAGCCAGAATTCGTGTCTCGGATGTGGCAAACCCTTCGGTTAGCAGTACAAGTGGTAATTTCACTATCGTGCCTCTGACTGTCAGCATCAGTCTGCAATCGCCAAATGGTTACCAGCGGTGGGAAAAAGGCAGCCAGAAGAAAATTTTGTTCAGCTCGGTCAACGCACCCGTTGTAAACATCGAGCTTTCTTTAAACAATGGGACCGACTGGACAAGCATTGTTTCCAATCATCCGTCGGCCACGGGCAGTTATTTGTGGCAGCTTCCCCAAACCACATCATCCCAGTGTCTGATACGCATCAGCGACCCTGTCACCGGAGTTCAGACTACCAGCCAGGCACCTTTCGCCATTGTTGAGCCACAGCCTGTCAATCAGGATATCATTTTCTTCGCTGACAGCCCGACCCCTGATTTCTACGATCCAAGCTGGGGCACATTTACACCTCCAAGTGTATTGGAGCTTGCAAGTGGGTCGAAATGGCCTGTAAGTACAACCTACTCATATATAGGTAATTATGCTCTAAAGTTGAACTACACTTCTGCGCCCGGAGGCAACTGGTCTATCGCTGTGGCCAGCATAGGCTGGGTGGGGCACGACTTCATGCTCACCGACACCATTAAAATAATGGTGTTTGCACCAGAGGGCTGGTCAACCGCACAAATGCCTTACATATTCCTCGAAGATCTTTCGAACCACAAGACCGAAAAATTCCCCTTGGCTAACTACACTGCAAGTATTCCGCCACTAAGCTGGACCGAGATACGCGTGCCGGTGCAACCTTTCAAGGATAATCCATTGATGGCCGATCTCACCCGCATCAAAACCATCTTCTTCAGCCAGCATCAGAACGTAAATACTCCTTGTGTAGTTTACTTCGATAATATCAGGGTTAAAGGTGAGCCAATCAACGGTAATGATCGCCCGGTATTTGTCGTGCTTGGTTCGTCAACAGCCGCCGGTACAGGCGCCTCCAGTGCAGCCAACTCATGGGTGGGTAAATTCCGCACCTATGTTCAGAACATCGAACCCAATGCTGTGGTTGTAAATCTGGCCGTTGGTGGTTTCACCACCTATCATGTGATGCCTACGGGCTTCGTGCCGCCCGCCGGCCGGCCTTCGCCATCTCAAAATAACAACATCACCCGAGCTTTAGTGTACAATCCATGGGCAATAATTGTCAACCTGCCAAGCAACGATGCAGCCAATAATTACACTGTTGAAGAGCAGATGTCGAACTTTGGCGCTATACTGGCACCAGCGATTGCACAAAATAAACATTACCGCATTACCACCACGCAGCCGCGCAACTTTGGCAATCCAGCCCAGCTTCAAAACCTCATGCAGGTGCGCACAGCCATTCTGAATACATACGGCAATAATGCAGTGAATGTTTTTGACGAGCTGGCCAATCCCGACGGTACTATCAAGTCGATGTACAACTCCGGCGATGGCATTCATCTCAACGATGCAGGTCATAATTATATTTATCAGCAGATGATTGGCTCGGGTATTGCAAACATCCTAAATACGCATGAGTTGATGATGCCTGGCAAGGGTAACCTTATGCTTGGAGCTGTTTATCCGAATCCAGTAGGCGACAGAATGAAAATACCCGTAAACCTTTCCAGTTCAGGACCTGTTGAAATCCATCTGTTTAATGCCTATGGACAGCATGTTGCGAATTTGATTTCCAGTTGGCAAAACGAAGGCCGACATTTGTTTGAATACTCTACCAACGGCCTGCCTGCAGGAATCTATTTTGTCAGGCTTAAGGCTCCGTTTGGGAATCAAACACGTATCGAAACGATTTCAATTGTTGTGAGGTAAACAGGAATATTGGTTATTTGGTCAAGTCCGGCCCATTTAGGGCCGGACTTTTTTTGTCAAATTCGATTTTTTGCCTGAAAACGATTTCGAAAAACTCTGGGGTATTAATTTATTGCGTGAAAAATTGAAAATCCATAAAGTATTGTTAAACAATAATTAACACTTCTTACATCAATCCATGATGTGGTGTTTTGTAGGTACAATTGCAACCGTTTTCGGGTCGAAGTAGTCAAGTTGATGCATATTTTGTGCAAACGATTGCAGACGGTTATATTTTTGACTTTGCCTTTAAGAACCAAAATAATGAATGTTGAATCAAAAACCAAACCTCATGAAGAACTCCAATCGAATAACAAGGCTTGTTTTTCTAGTGCTCTTATTAACTATAGGAGCATCGCCTGGCCTTCTTGCCCAACGGTTTGTGCGTGGAACAGTATCAGCAGGCCAGGGAGGCGAAACCTTGCCTGGCGTTAATATCCTGATTAAAGGAACATCGCGCGGAACCACTACGGACATTGATGGAAAATATGCAATTGAACTTCAGTTGACCGATCGCATTCTGGTCTTTTCCTACACTGGCTATGAAGCTCAGGAAATCGATGTTAGCGGACGTACCGAAGTTAATGTGGCGCTTAAAGAAGCTGCTACAATGCTCGAAGAGTTTGTTGTTATAGGTTATGGCGTAGTGCGTAAAAGCGATTTGACCGGTGCCGTTAGTTCGGTAAAATCCGACGACATCCGCAAGATTACGGCCAGCAATCCGACACAGGCCTTGCAGGGGAAAGTTGCCGGTGTGCAGGTAACAACGACGAGTGGTGCGCCGGGTGCCGGACTTGCAGTGCGCATTCGTGGAGTAAGCAATTTTGGCAACTCATCTCCCATTTATGTTGTAGATGGGGTGATACTTGATGATATTTCATTTCTCAATTCGGCCGATATACAATCGATGGAAGTGCTTAAAGATGCTTCAGCCACGGCAATCTATGGCTCAAGGGGTGCAAATGGTGTAATTCTCATCAGCACCAATCGCGGCACAGCCAATGCCGCAGGAAAGCCACAGGTGAGCTTGTCATCCGAATTCAGCATGCAGCAACTTACAAAAAAAATTGATCTGCTCAACGGCCGTGAGTTCGCGATTATTTCAAACGAAATCAAATCAGGATCATATAACAATGTGGATGCGGTGCCCAATACCGACTGGCAAAGTCTGGTTTTTCGCGCTGCACCTATGCACAACCACCAAATAGCCATATCGGCGGGCAACGAGCGCATCAGTTCCTACATTGGCATTGGATTGTACCAGCAGGATGGGATTATCCCAAAAAGTTATTACAAGCGTTTATCACTTAAGCTAAACAATAGTTACAAAGTGATTGACGGACTAACTTTGGGCAACAATCTCACGCTTTCGCCCTATCAGCAGCGAAATGCCCCCAATGTTACTTATTCGGTCTACCGTGCACAGCCATTGCTCAAGCCCTATTACGATGATGGTTCGTTCGGAGTGGTCTATAATGTAGGTAATCCCCTTGCCGATCTGGAGTATTCCAATAGTTACAACACTGGATTCCGGGCAGTCGGCAACCTCTTTGCAGACCTTAACCTGAGCAAGGATTTCTTTTTCCGCACCAGCTTTGGTATCGATGGAGGTTTTAACAAATCGTTGAGTTTTACGCCGGCTTTTACTGTTTACAATCCCGATGGAACAGCCTCGCAGCAGGACAATCAGTTCAGCGACCTCTTTAAGGGTCAGAACGAGAGCCTTACCTGGCTTTGGGAGAACACCCTCACATGGCTGAAAACTTTCGACAGGCACAGCTTCAATGCTGTGGCTGGTTACACCATGCAACGTTCAAGTTCTGAGTTTATCGGGCTGGCCGGCCAGAATATCCTTCGCAACGACCGTGACTTTTGGTACATACTTCCCCCATACATCCTCGACGAGACTAACAACATCAACATGCTGCAAAGCATATTTAATGGAGTGGATGCTAACCTTTACTACAGCATGATTTCATATCTGGGACGCCTAAACTACACGTTCGACAATCGGTTTATCGGCACGGTAACATTCAGGCGCGATGGTTCCAGCAAGTTTGCTCCCTCTAACCGCTATTCAAACTTCCCATCGGTAGCGTTAGGATGGAATCTGGCCAACGAAAAGTTTATGCAGAAAATTAACCTGATCAGTATGCTCAAACTCAGGGCCAGCTGGGGGATCATTGGCAACGATAAGATCACCTATTTCGACCGTTTCTCAAGAGTCAACTCAGGACTTTTTGCAGTTTTTTCCAATCCCGATGCTGCATTTCCTGCCGCCACTTATGGCAAGACCGGCAATCCCGAACTCAAGTGGGAAAGCACAACCCAAACCAATATCGGTCTTGAAGCAGGGGTTTTGAACAATAAGCTGACCGGTGAGTTCGATTTTTACAACAGGATCACAAATGACATATTAGTTGAGCTTTCCACGCCCGGTCATCTGGGGAATGGCATGGGCCAACGTGTACGTTACAATGCCGCCAAGGTGCTCAACCGTGGTTTTGAGTTCAACCTCCGTTGGCGCGAAACCCTGAGCAAGGATCTCAATTACTCCATTGGATTGCTCGGCACCACCATTCACAACGAAGTGCTGACCATTGGCGGGAACAGCGGTATCGATTCAACCCTGATTGGTGGCTATCTGGGCAATGGTCAGGCCGTTACGCTTAGCCGTGTTGGTTTGCCGGTCGGGGCATTCTATGGTTATCTGACTGATGGTATCTTTCAGAATCAGGCCGAGCTGAATGCTTATCCGCACATGTCGCTGGCCGAAGTTGGTGATTTAAGGTTTGTCGATGTCAATAAGGACGGACGCATTAATGGACTCGACCGCACTTATATAGGCTCACCCATCCCAAAATTTGTGTTTGGCTTCAATGTGGAGGTGAACTACAAAAACTGGGACTTGTCGGTTGATCTTCAGGGACAATACGGCAACAAGATTTTCAATGGAAAAGACGTAGTCCGCCCCGACCCATACAACTTTGAAAAATATGTTTTCGATCGATGGCGAGGCGAGGGGACCAGCAATACTGTGCCAAGGCCTTCGTTTGGCGGTTACAACTACTTCCCCTCGGATTTCTTTATGCTCGACGGTTCTTTTATCCGTCTCCGCAACCTCAGCTTGGGTTATACCCTCCCAAAGATCCTGATTGAGAAGGTTCAGATGGATAATGTGCGTGCCTATGTCAAGGCCAATAACATTTACACTCTCACAAAGTATTCAGGTTACACCCCGGAGATCGGTGGATTCGACGTATTGTCGAATGGCATCGACAACGGGATTTATCCAATAGCAGCAGTAGTTTCCGTGGGATTAAATATTAACTTCTAAAACCGAAGCCATGAAAAGAACAATAACATACATCGCCGCGCTCATGCTCATCGGCACTTCGTGCAAGGATTTTCTGGATATTAAACCTCAGGGCGAACTCACCCAGGAAGCTTTTCCAACAACGGCATCAGATGCTTTACTGGCCACCAATGCAGCATATGTGACACTCCGCAACTGGCATTATCATTCCGGTGGCTATCCTATCCTCGACATCATGTCGGACGATACACACAAAGGAAGCAATCCCAACGACCAGCTAAATACGCTCGGGCCTTATGATAATTTTACCATAACCCCTACCCAGGATGGCCTCGACCGTTGGTGGGCAACACTTTACGAAGGCATCAAGCGCACCAATGTGGTAATTGAGAAAGTGCCGCTGATCAACATGGACACAAACTTGCGCGGGCGATATGTGGCCGAAGCCAGGTTTTTGCGTGGCCTTTATTATTTCGACCTTGTACGGGCCTGGGGAGGAGTACCGCTCGTGCTTACCACCAATCCTCCTTTGAAAGTTCCGCGTTCTACTGCTGCCGAAATTTATGCCCAGATCGAGAAAGATTGGCTGTTTGCTGCCTCACGCCTTCCTGAAAAAGGTGCGTACAATAGTCAGGAGTTCGGTCGAGCCAGCAAAGGCGCTGCCAAAGCTTTTCTTGCCAAAATGTATCTTTTTCGTAACGATTTTGTCAATGCCGAAAAGTATGCCCTTGAGGTAATCAATGGCAGTCAGCTCTACGATCTGGAGGCCAATTTTGCACACGCCAATTCCCGAGAAGGCGAGCATGGCATCGAATCGGTGTTCGAGATTGGTGCATTCGAAACTGAAAATGAATTAGGCAACCAATACGCCAACACACAAGGCGTGCGAGGAACCCCCAACAGAGGCTGGGGTTTTAACCGGCCATCCGAAAATCTTCGCAACGGATTCGAGGCCAACGACCCACGCATGAAGCTCACCATTATTGATTTGGGCGATGTAATTGATGGAATCACCATCCTCGGCGATGGTTCGACACCTGATTATTTATACGACGACAATGGCAATATAGTTGAGCGCGAGTGTTATAACCGCAAAGTGTGGATACCAGGGTTCAGCACCAATACCCAATTTGGCCACAATCGCAGGTTGATGCGCTTTTCGGATGTGCTGCTCATGGCTGCCGAAGCCCTAAACGAGAACAATAAGCCAGACCAGGCACACCTTTATTTGAACAGAGTCAGGGCACGTGCCCGAATGGGCAACAACGCAATCTTGCCAGATATTACCGTAACCGATAGAGACGCCCTGAGAAATCTTATACTCACTGAGAGAAGATTTGAGCTTGCCCTGGAAGGCCACCGTTTCTGGGATCTTGTCCGTACCGGTAAGGCCCTGCAAGTACTCGGGCCCCTTGGCTTTCAGGCCGGTAAGCACGAGTTGTTGCCAATACCTCAGAATGAAATCGATATTTCGCAGGGTACATTAACCCAAAACCCCAACTGGAACTAACCACTAATCCAATAATTATTGTTTCACCTAATCAAAAATCGCTATGAAAAGCAAAAATTTGTTTGCAGTCCTCCTGATGGCTCTGGCCGTCACCGCCCTTGTGTTTCAGGGATGTAAAAAAGAAGATCCTGAGCTAACGCTCAAGGAGCTTAAATCAGGCACCATTGACCTTAATGGCGCCACTTCGCCTGCCAATGTGCCTGTTATGCCAACCATTGTAGCTACTTTCAGCACCGATGTTGATGCTGCCACAGCAACAGCTGCTAACATCAAGCTCAAACAGGACTACAACAATACCGACATCGAAATAGATATTACCGTGTCGGGTGCTACCATTACTATCAAACCTAAAGCCAATCTAGGAACCGGTACCCTTTACAAGCTGAGTTTCAGCGGAGCCATTATGAGCAATAAACAGAAGCCCCTCACCGCTTTTGAACGCACATTTACTACCGAAGGAACATTTGCTCCTTCTGGCGCAATTGCTCATTGGAAATTCGAAAACAATGCCAACGATAACGCAGGCAGCCACAACCCAGCCGCTGCTGGTGTGGTTGATATTACCTATGTAAATTCACGCAACACAGCTGCCGGTAAAGCAGCCAGTTTCAATGGTACCACCAGCATCATCGAAATCCCCAACGGCGATCAGCTGATCAATTCCAAGAACTTCACTATCTCATTCTGGGTAAAAGCCATGCCGCAGGATAAAGGTCACTTTGTCATTGGCCTGGGAGCGTTCTATGGTTTGCAGTTTGAAATTTTTGGAGGTCTGGATGGCGCCAAATTTGCTATCCGTTACGAATTGGCCGACGGTACAACTGCTTCCGAAGACATGTGGTTCCCCAGCAATGCAACCTTCAACGGAAATGGCGGCTGGCAGGGATGGGATTTCGCCAAATCGATTGCAACTGCAGACTATGTAGCGATGGTAAGCAACAAATGGCTGATGGTTACCTACACGTATAACGGCGATGCCAAGAAGGGAACTCTTTATTACAATGGAGAAAAAATGAAGAGCTTCGATTTCAACCTCTGGCCTGATGGCGATGCCATGCGTGGTGTAAAAGGTATGAAGTGGGGCGGACAGATGCCGGATGTTAAAAATGAACTGGCCTTTGGCTTCATCCAGTCGCGTGCTGGAAGCCTGTGGGCCAATGAGCCCTGGGGAGGCTATCAGTTCCCGGGCGCCAACCACTTCAAAGGCGAACTCGACGATGTGCGCATCTACCACAAAGTGCTCACACCTGCCGAGATTGGTCTGATGTATCAATCCGAAAAACCTTAAGTGTTTATTGTTAGTGAATTAGGTTAACTGGGGAGGGGTGGCACCCGCTGCCCTTCCCCGTTTTTTTTCAACAAGATCATATATGGGCATTTTCAAAAGAATTTTCTGGCTTGTTTGGACCGTGTTGCTGCTCATTGCCGGTTGCAACAAAGACAATGATGAGCCCAAGGGTAGCTTGCAGCTTAGCTCGGCCTCGGCCGGAACCATAACGCTCAATCTGTCAGGACCGACAAATGGAATTGATATCGGATCGGAATTCAGGCTCACGTTTTCTGCTCCATTAAGGGTGAGCTCCGTGGGTGAGAATATCCGATTGTTCAGAGGAAGTGCTGAGGTGGATGTGGATATTTTCTTTGCCACCGAAAATCGTGAGGTGGTGATCAGGCCGCGCTCAGCCCTTGACAATGGAGCCAATTATGAATTAAGATTAGGTGAAAAACTGCGTGGTGATGCTGGCGAGGGTTTTCAAGGACTTTCATTATTTTTCAACACCATACCCTCCGAATTAAAATTGGTGAGCGTTACCATCAATAACAGGGATTTCAGGCCTCCCCAGGTGCCAAAAAATATCGATTACCTGGGAGCACAGATCATCGCCAGCTTCTCGGATCCGCTGGCCAGTAACTTTGAGCAACATTTTTTGTTTACACCGGGAGCAAGCCCAGCCTATTCGCTCTCGACAGATAGAAAAACATTGACCATCAGCACCGGAGAGCTCGACTATTACCGCCAATACATGATGGTAATCGCCTCGTCGCTTCAATCTGAAGCAGGGGCACCTTTTGGCGGTTTCTCCAACCAGTTTGTCACCGGCCTTAATCCCAATCCAAAACTTCCGCTGCTTACCGACGAGGAACTGCTCGATAAAGTTCAACTGCATTCATTCCGTTATTTCTGGGATTACGCTCACCCTGTCAGCGGTCTTGCACGCGAACGCCTTGGGTCGGGCGAAACTGTCACCATCGGTGGCAGTGGTTTCGGGCTGATGGGTATTATTGCAGGCGTGCACCGTAATTTCATCACCAGAGAGCAGGCAGTAAATCATTTCAATAAGGTAACCAATTTTCTTGGCAACGCTGATCGCTTTCATGGGGTGTGGCCTCACTGGCTGAACGGAAGTACTGGCAGGGTGCAGCCTTTCAGTCAGTTCGACAATGGCGCCGACTTGGTCGAAACCTCGTTCATGGCAGCCGCGCTCCTCACCGTTCGGCAATGGCTCGACCCTTCCGTGCCCAATGAACAGGTTATTATTCAGCGTATTAATAACCTGCTCAATACAATCGAATGGAGTTGGTTTACGCGTGGCGGACAAAATGTGCTTTACTGGCATTGGTCGCCAAACCACGGCTGGGCAATGAATATGCAAGTGAAAGGCTACAACGAGGCGCTGATTACCTACTTTATGGCTGCTACCTCCGAAACTTTTCCTGTGTCGGCACAAGTGTATCATCAGGGCTGGGCCTCAAATGGCAACATTATCAATAATAAACAGTTTTATGGTATCAATCTGCCTGTTGGCTTCGATTACGGAGGGCCGCTATTCTTTGCACATTACTCGTTTCTGGGTCTTGATCCGCGAAACCTTAGCGACCAATATGCCAACTATTGGACACAAAACGTTAATCACACGCGCATCAACCGGGAACATTGTGTGAGAAATCCCTTCAACTTTGTGGGCTACAGCGCCGATTGCTGGGGTTTGACGGCCAGCGATGACCCCTCGGGATACCGGGTGCACGAGCCCACAAACGACAACGGCACCATAAGCCCAACTGCCGCACTCTCGTCCATTCCGTTTACGCCCGAATATTCCATGCAGGCTATGCGTCATTTCTATTTTATTCTCGGCGACAAACTTTTTGGCGAGTATGGTTTCAAAGATGCTTTCAATCCCGGTCGGGGGTGGTTTGCAGGTTCTTATCTGGCCATCGATCAGGGTCCGATCCTGGTGATGATCGAAAACCACCGCTCCGGATTGCTATGGAACTTGTTTATGTCGGCTCCCGAAGTGCAGTCGGCAATGACAAAGCTCGGCTTTACCAGATGATGAAAAGCAAACAAATCCCATCATAAATATAAAAGATAAACTTATGAAAATGACTTTGGCGGGTGCACTGGTGGCAACCTTCCTGCTCGGATCTTGCACACGTGTTGAACGGGAGCACAGAGCTTTCCAATCGTTTGGAAAAATAAATTATCCCCTGACCCAGGAGGATGAGCAACTGCTCGATAGCATACAGCACGCCACGTTTCAGTTCTTTATCTATGAACATCACCCCGAATGGGGCATAGTGAAGGATAGGGCAGCTTCGTGGGCGCCATCGTCAATTGCATCAACGGGTTTTGCTCTACCTGTTTTTGCTGCCGGCGCCGAGCGTAACTGGATCAGCCGCAGTGAGGCAGCCCGTATCACCCTCAATATCATGCGATTCTTCGACAGAAGTATACAAAGTGCTGATACCAACGTTACCGGATACAAAGGTTTTTTCTACCATTTTCTGAAGATAGATACAGGTACGCGCGAGTGGCAGTGCGAGTTATCGTCTATCGACTCTGGATTGCTTTTTATGGGCATGCTGTTTGCCCGAAATTACTATGATGGCGACACACCCGAAGAACAAGAAATCAGGCAGTTAGTTGCAAAAATACTCGGACGACTCGATTGGAGCATATTCGACATGCCCGAAGGAAGCACACATCCCCATACCATTTCGATGGGGTGGAAACCGGAAAGTGGCAACATCAACTGGGGTTGGCACGGATACAACGAAGGCTTGTTCCTCTACATACTTGCCGCGGGCACAGGTATGCAAAATGTTGAGCGCAGCTATGATGCCTGGTTATCATATTACAAATGGAAAGAGCCCTATCCCGGCCTCGCCCACGTGGCTTTCCCTCCCTTATTTGGACATCAGTTCAGCCATATTTTTCTCGATCTCAGGGGTGTAGTAGATAAATATATGAAAGATAAAGGCATCGATTATTTCGAGAATTCGCGGCGGGCAACACTCGCTCAACAGCAATATGCCATTCAGAATATCCACAATTGGAAAGGTTACGACTCGCTTACCTGGGGTGTTACGGCCAGCGATGGGCCTGGAGCGAAATACAATGCCAACGGTCGTGAGTTCTATGGCTATGCAGGCCGTGGTGCAAGCGGACCTGTCTACAACTATTTCGACGATGGTACCATTGCGCCCTATGCTTCCTTATCATCCCTGCCTTTTGCCCCGGAAGTCGTGTTGCCGACAATTCGCAATATCATTCAACGAAAGGGTGATAAGATCTGGGGCAAGTATGGTTTCTATGATGCGTTCAATGAAACTGCCGGCTGGGTAAACGACGACTATATTGGAATTGCCCAGGGACCCATGCTGCTGATGATCGAAAACTTCCGCACAGGCTTTGTCTGGAATTATGTAATGAAAGACCCTGTAGTTCAGCAAGGCATGACAAAGCTTGGGTTTAGCTATACGAACAACACAAATTGAGCTGGATATGATTGCATCAGGAATACGCTTCAGGATCATGTTCGTTCTGATAACCCTTTGCCCGGTTGTTTCATCTGCTCAACAAAAACTGCTTGATGGCATGGAGCATGCGCCCGGATGGGAGCTGATTCTGGCTGATGGGGTTGATGCCTCGCTCAGTACTGACCAGGGTTTTGTTGGTCAGGCCCTGCGCTTCGACTACGACTTTACGAAAGGCACAGGCTATGGCGGAATGCAGAAGTTCATCAGCCTCGACCTGCCCGAGCATTTCGAAATCAGTTTTTTATTGAAAGCCGACTCTCCTTCGAACAATTTCGAGATTAAGTTTATTGATCAGAGCGGACACAACGTCTGGTGGGTAAACAATCGCAATTACGACTTTCCACGCGAGTGGCAGCGTATTCGCATCAAGCGGCGCCATATAGAGTTTGCCTGGGGCCCGACCAACGACCGATACCTCAGTCGGATGGATCGAATCGAATTTACCGTAGCAAGTTTTCTGGGAGGCAAAGGAAGCGTATGGATTGATGACCTTCGGTTTGAACCCCTTGCAGCGCCACCAGCTATTTTCCCCAAACCACGCATAGCGGCAAGCCCTGCTCAACGGGGCAGCAAAGCCAGCTCGCTGATGGATAATAAGCCCAATACTGTATGGAAAGGCAAGCCGGCAACAAAAGCTCAGGTAGTTTTGAATTTTGGCATCCGACGCGAGTTTGGCGGGTTGCATATACATTGGTCGGATGATGCTTTACCCGAAACGCTGGTGGTCGAAACAAGTCTGGATGGCAAACATTGGGAAAAACTTTGGGATGCAGAAAATCTGCTCACCAGGCAAACTTTTGTGCCTTTGCGGGAAGCCGAAGCAATGATGTTGCGCCTGAACATTGGCTTTAAATCACCCCTCGTTGCAGGTATTCGGGAAATATCATTGTTGCCGGTAGAGGCTTCTTTAACAAAAAACGATTTTTTCAGACATCTTGCCAAAAAGAGCCCTGCGGGCCTTTACCCCCGGTATTTTCTTGATCAGGCATCCTACTGGACAGTGACCGGCGTAAACAACGACACCCACGAGGCAATGATCAGCGAAGATGGCATGATTGAGGTGGACAAAGCCACATTCAGCATCGAACCGCTGATTATGGTCAACGGCAAATACTACGACTGGAGCAGTGCCAAAACCATGCACACCCTACGCTCGCCCTGGGATGCCGGAGAGTTTGCTTTTTCGCCGACTGTGGATATGGTGGCAGGCAATATCAGGCTGACATCATCAGTAACATCAGATGGTCAGGCCAACAAGAATAGCCGCCTCAACATCGGTTACCGACTGGAAAACCTTTCTGGCAAACCCGTTGATTTAAAACTAATTTTACTGATCCGACCTTTTCAGGTCAATCCCTGGTATCAGTTTTTAAACCTCACCGGAGGCACGGGAAAGGTGCACAAAATTAGCGAAACTGCAAGCAAGCGTCAGCTCAGGGTTGATGATAAAACAATAAGTTTCAGTGTCGAATGGGATCGCATGGCAACTGCATCCACCCGACAAGGGAATATAGCTGAAATTATACGTGCCGATTGGTGGTCGCCCCAGGCTTCGCTCAACGACCCTGATAAGCTAGGTCAGGCCGCCATTGCGTTCAGTTTTTCACTGGCAGCAGATCAGGTGGAAGAATTCTTTGCGGTAGTACCTTACCATCACCTTGATGCCCCGAACCAATGGCCTGAAAATGAGTCCATGGCCGAAGCATTCGACATGGCATCGAAATTCTGGGCCAACAAGGTTGGTCAGATCAACTTCAACCTTCCTCCACAGGCCAGGCCCATTGTCGATACTTACTTCTCCAATCTGGTCTATATCCTGATTAACCGCGACAAGGCGGGCATCCAGCCCGGATCGCGCAGCTATGAGCGCAGTTGGATCCGTGATGGGTCGCTCACCTCGTCGGCACTGCTAAAATCAGGAATTACTCAGGAAGTGAAAGACTTCATCCGTTGGTATGCCCCTTATCAATACGAAAGCGGTAAGGTGCCCTGCGTGGTTGATTTCCGTGGCCCCGACCCGGTTCCGGAGCACGACAGCCATGGCCAGCTCATCTACCTTATCCGCGAATACTTCAATTTTACACAGGATACAGCCTTTTTGCGCGAAATGAATCCCTACGTGCTCAATGCGGTGCGTTATATCGAATCGCTCATCGCAGAGCGTAGCACCGACTTTTACCGTCTGGGAAACGACAGCATCCGCGCTCATTATGGCATTGTGCCCGAAAGCATCAGCCACGAAGGCTATTCCGAAAAGCCCATGCATTCCTATTGGGACAATTTTTTCATCATCAAGGGGCTGAAGGATGCAGTCGAAATTCAACGCATATTGGGAAAACCAACAGAATATGAGCGTATTGCAAAAGTCCGAGACAAGTTTACAGTGGATCTTTACAACTCCATCCGGCTGGCAATGCAGGTGAGGGGCATCGATTACCTTCCCGGCTGCGTTGAGCTTGGCGATTTTGATGCTACTTCAACCACCGTGGCCCTTACTCCATGCAACGAATACCAGCACCTCCCTAAACCGCAGGTGTACAATACTTTCAATAAGTATTACGAATTCTTTAAGAACCGTCGCGATGGTAAACTCGACTGGGTGAACTACACACCATACGAAAACCGCCTCATCGGTTCGTTCGTATTTCTCGATCAGCCGGAGCCTGCCCACGAATTGGTCGATTTCTTTCTGGCCGATCGCCGTCCGCAGGGCTGGAACCATTGGGCAGAAGTAGTCTGGAAGCATTACCGTGAGCCGCGTTTTATCGGCGACATGCCCCACACCTGGGTGGGAAGCGATTTTATCAATGCCATCCGGTCGATGTTTGTTTATGAAGATGAGCTGGATCAGTCGCTGGTGTTGGCTGCAGCCCTCAGTCAGGACTGGATTGATTACCCCGGTGGTATTTCGGTCGAAAAACTTCCAACCTATTATGGGGATGTGTCCTACAGCATTTTAAAGGCTGGTGACACTTATATCATTGATATTGAGGGTAAACTTAATCTTCCGCCTAACGGAATCAGAATCAAGAACTTCAATGGAGGCAAAACCCCGACTCAAGTGCGCATCAATGGCAAACTGAGTGCTGGCCCTAACAGTATTATCAATGTGCCTTTTTCTCCGGCACGCATCGAGATCAGTTATTCAGAGAATTAATCATTAATGTCATCACCCATGAGTCAGACAACTAGCATTAGTGAAAGAATAAGGTTCAATCAGTTGGCTGCTTATGGTGCCGGGGGTATTATACCCATAGCCCTTTTCAATATTGCTGGAATACTGGTTGGACTGATGGGCAATATCAGTTTGGGACTAAGCGCTTTCTGGCTTGGTCTCATATTGATCATTCCCCGGCTTTGGGATGCCATTTCCGACCCCATCATCGGTCATATGTCAGATAATACCCGCACACACTGGGGACGACGAAGGCCTTTTTTGCTGGTCGGCGGTTTACTGGTGGCTTTCTTTTTTGTTACCATGTGGTGGATTCCGAAAGGGGATTGGATACGTGGGATTTTTCCATCAGAAGCTGGTTTTCAAGCCTTTCAGCTTGTCTATATCCTTTTTTCGCTCTTGCTGTTTTTTACCGCTTGTACCATTTTCGAAATTCCCCATGGCGCACTGGGCATGGAGATGACGCAGGATGTTCATGAACGCACACGCCTCTTTAGCGCAAAAAGTTTTGTTGGCAACCTTTTTGCCATGAGCACACCTTGGCTGTTTGCATTGGCCAATATGGAGTTTTTCAAAGGGCCGGGAGGTAACGAAGCCGATGGTATGCGTTACGTGTCTCTTATTGTGGCTGCCCTGTTGGTGCCTCTTTCCATCTGGTGGTTTTCCAGTCTTAGTGAGCCCGGGTTTGCACGGGCCTCGACACAGAAAAAGACACGTTTCTGGACCGATATGCACCATGCCGCCCGCAACCGCAACTTTATCTTCCTTACCCTGACTATATTTACCCTGGCAATGGGCTTCAACTTTGTCAGCCTGCTGGGTTCTTATATACCAATATTCTATGTGTTTGGTGGCGATAAAGTTGCAGGGTCATGGCTTCTTGGTTTCAACGGAACCGTTTGGGCTGTAACAGGCTTGCTTGCTGTATTTCCGCTTAACATCATCAGCCCCAAAATTGGAAAACGCAATACCCTTCTTCTGGCCATCGGGCTGATGGTGCTGGCTCAACTGTCCAAAATTGTCTGCTACAATCCCGACTATCCATATCTGATAATCATTCCCACTGTTTTACTTTCGGCAGGGATGTTGTTCTTTTTCACGCTGGGGTCATCGATGGTGGGCGATATTTGCGACGAAGATGATTTGAAAACCGGTACACGCACCGAAGGTAGCTTTTATTCAGTTTTCTGGTGGTTCATCAAAATGGGCACAGCATTGGCCAGCTTTGTGGCCGGAGCACTCATTGTGCTCACTGCCTTCGACGAAACACAGGTTACGCGTGTCGATGCTTTGCAGGGAAGCATCAGGGAGATGCAGGTGTCGCTCGAAAATCACCTTAAAGAGAAAAACTCCATCATCGATATGGCATCTCTTGTTGACAAAGCCAATGCTAAAGCTGCTGATCTTCAGGCTCATTTCGACCAAAAGATAAACCAATTGAAACACGACCGCGCCGAACACTACCGAGACCTTAGTCTGAGTCTTGCCGAGGTGCAATCGAGGCTGATAAGCCTCGGAAATGTCAGCCCCGAGGGAGCACTCCTCACCATCAGCGAGATTGACCCTCACTTGCAAAAAATAAAGAAACAGAGTAGTTTTACCATGCTGATAATGCGCGTGGTGGAGATTGGTATTCCATTGCTGCTCAGTCTTTTTTCGGTATTTTTTCTGATGCGTTATTCGCTGACTGAGCAACGGTCGTTGGAAATAAAAAGGCAGCTCGACGAACGCAGGGCGCTGCAAACAAAGCAATAATTAAACAATTATTCAGTACAATGGAGTTCAAACTGGGTAGAGGTGTTTTCGAGCAGGACGGCAGTCCTGTTTTTCTACTGTCGGGCGAGATTCATTATTTCAGGATCGATCGTGCATTGTGGGATAAGCATTTGGCAGAGGCTGTCGAGGCCGGATTGCGCACAGTGAGCAGCTATGTTCCGTGGGCGTGGCACGAACCCGAAGAAGGATTGTTCGATCTGGAAGGCAGCACCCATCCTCAGCGCAACCTCAAGGCATGGGTGGATGCCTGTGCCCGACATGGACTGACCTGTATCCTCAAGCCAGGACCCTTTATTCTTGCCGAATTCCGCGGTGCAGGGCTTCCCGATTGGTTTGTTGAGCAGTATGCTGAACAGGTGCGCATGAGAAACAGCCGGAACGAGCTGGTTAACAGTGATGGTGTAAATCTGTTTCACCCCACCTATCTGAAATATGTAGAACATTGGTACAATCAGATCATTCCTTTTATTGCACAGCATCAGGCTTCTAATGGCGGCCCGGTCATCATGATGCAGCTTTGCAACGAAATCGGTGTCTTTTCGTGGCTGGCGCATCAGGCCGATTATAGTCAGGCCACCCGGCAGCGATTCATTGCGTGGCTGGAAAAGCGGTATCGAAACATCGAAAGCCTTAACCATATCTGGAACACACGTTATCAAAGCTTTGATCAGATCTTTCTGCCTCCCGACGGACGCTCGCCTTACGTAAATTCAGCCGACCGTGCCCGTGACTTCGACTGGCATCTGTTCTGGCGTTCTGAATATGGCAATTACCTGAGGATGCTCACAGAAATGATTCGCGAACGTGGTCTTACCGTGCCTCTTTACCACAATCTGCCTGGATGGATTTATGGACATGGGTATGAGTTTCCGGTGAATAATACTATGTACGACGACCTTTACGGCGATAAAAGCGAACTGTTATTCGGTGTTGACCACATACCGGAGTTTCTCAGCTACCGCAACATGCACGATGACCGTATCATCAACGATATTACCCTGGCCATGCAAGGCGATAAGCCCTTGTTTGCCGCTGAGTTCCAGAGTGGTTCGCGCGAGTTTCATGTAGTGACCAATCCGCGCGAGATGTCCCTTTTCTACAAGGCCAGCATTGCGCATGGCCTCAGGGGATGGAACTATTATATGTTTTCGCAGGGCAAAAATCCGGCCCGGAAGGGTTATTCAGGGGATACCTTCTACTGGTTCAACCCACTAACGGCCGATGGAAGCCGAACCACAGCCTTTCATCTTGTGAAACAGACCAATCAACTGATCAGCACCCTCGAGCAGCTTATTCTTAAGTCAAACCGACGATCAGAGATTTGTGTTCTTTTCTATCCTCCATATTATGCCACTGAGCTCGAGCGTCCCGAAACCGGTGCTTCAGCCCTATACTTTGTGCCGGCTGCCATACGCCGGTCGGCCTGGTTCGATGGCTTGCTCAAAGCCTTACAATTGCTCAATGTAGATTATGATCTGGCCGACCTGAGCCGTTCAACCGCTCAGGCTTTATCAAAATACCGTCAGGTTTGGGCCTTCTGCACCGACGAAATGGATGCGCGCGAGCAGGAAGTAATGGTTGATTATGCCCGGCTTGGTGGTCAGCTGGTCATTTTCCCTTCGTTGCCTCAGCGGGATCTGCACCAGCAACCATGCACCCTGCTCAGCGATGTTCTAAATATTCGGCCCTATGGCAAGGAGAGCATTGATTCGCCCTTGATTGACCTGCTTCAGCTTAAAGATGTCAAATGTGCGAATCCGCAAATAATTTATAATCAGGAGGATATCGAAAACGGCAACGTGCTTGCCCGAACCCTCTCCGGAGCGGCATGCGGATGGCAGATGCCCCTGGATAAAGGCAGTGTGGTTCATCTGGGTACATGGTTAGGGTTTGATACCGAAGGTCACCTACCAGCTTACAAAGCTTTGCTCGATTTGTCGGATGCCCGGCAGCATTACGCATCGGGAACCCCGTTTCTCGTTGCACGTCAGCGTTTAACAGAGGAAGGACAAGGTCTGTTGTTTGTTGCAAACTACTATAACGAAGAACAAACAGGAAAGCTGACTTACACCCATCCGGCAACAGGCGAAACTATAGCACTGCCCTACAGCGGAGGCGAGCTGACCTGGCCTCCCCTTTATGCCGTGCTGAGTCCGGTTAATTTGAAGCTTACCCACGGATTAAACTTGCTTCATACCACTTCGGATGTGCTCAGCATTTTGGTTGCTCCCGGCAGGATACAGCTTAAACTCATGGGAGATCGCGACCTGATGGGCGAGCTGATTCTCGAAGGCGGGCGCGTAAATAATGTGGCTTTTGTACACATTGATGGACATTCACACAACTTCGGCTTGATGCACAGCAGGCTCAGGATCCAATATCAGCATCCGCACCACCAGATGATAAATTTTGAGATTATTTTGAAATGATGGAGATCAGCAACAGCAAAGGTCTGAAGATCAAGTTTCTGCCAAATGGTTCTGTTGGGAGCATAAATTGCGGGACAGTCCGTATCAACTTTCGTGAAGGCAGTGTGCACACGGCCTCAGGTACAGGACTTTTCCTTCGAATGCACGAAAATCTGTTGCATCCGATACCGCTCATGGGCCCAATGGCACAGGGAACTTTCGGCATCACAGACAATAAGTTTTATTTCCGATCAGAAGTTGAAGGCATAAAATCTTTGTTAGAACTTAAGCTTTCGACCGACGAAACGGCCTGGATGTGGACGTTGATGCTCAGCAACACAGGTAGCAAACCCAAAGAGGTTGATGCCATCTGCATACAAGATGCCGGACTGCGCCAGGGATCCGGCATGGTTAATGAGTATTATGTGAGCCAATATACTGAGCGTAGAATATTCGACATCGAACCCTATGGAAAAATTAGCGTTTGCCGTCAGAATCTGAGCGAACCCTCGGGCAACCCATGGCTGCTCGCAGTTAGTCCGGAAGGTGCGGTGGCTGGCGCAACTGACGGTGCTCAGATCTATGGGCCGGAAAATCGCATAAGCAATATTCCTCCCGGGCTCAGGCAGCCCTATCTTGGCGGTGAATACGCTGGCGAATCGTCGCTCATTGCCCTGCAGTCGAGGGCCTATACAATCAACCCGGGTTCAGGCGTTGTGCTGCGGTTTTTGTTCATCTTTCAGGACAATCATCCTGAACCTTCAGGTTTAACTGATGTTGAACTTATCCGTCCGACGCTGGGCAGTTTTGAGGCATTCAATCCAATGCCTTATCTTCCGTGGAAACAAAGCCCCAAGGTGAGCATTTTCAATCCTCCGCATTATTTTAACTCGCTGGCTTTATCAGAGAATGAAATCAATACTTTTTTTGGTGATGAAAGGCTGCATGCTGAATATGAAAGCAACACACTGCTGTCGTTCTTCACACACAACGGTAACCATATTGTGTTGAAAGACAAGGAGTTGATTGTTGATCGACCCCATGGTCACATCATCCGAAGCGGAAACAGCCTACTGCCTGATGAGCGCATCATGTCAACGAATCCCTTCATGAATGGAATATTCAATGCACATATTACTTCCGGCAATACGAATTTCAATGTGCTTCACTCGATCTATTCCAATCAGTTTGGCCTTGCATCACCCACAGGACAAAGGGTTTTCGTCAGAAAAGGTAAAAACTGGCAGCTCCTCGGCCTTCCTTCGGCATTCGAAATGGGCTTCAATTTCTGCCGATGGATATATAAGTCAGAAGATCTTGTGATTGAAATTGTTACATGGACATCGACAGCAGCACATCAGGTCAACTTCCTTCTCAGGTTGGTCAGTGGCGAACGGGTTGATCTCAGAATAACGAATCATTTTGATGCCGGGGTCGAATTCTCGGTGCATTTGCAGGATAATTTTGGTGCTATTATCGTGCCCTCAGATCAATCGTTGATGGGTAAACAGTTTCCGGAGGCCGTATTTGCTGCTTTTCTCACGGCATACGATGGACTGGTTGAGGTTGAAGTGGACAAGCCAGACAAGCACAGTGATGAGATTCTGGTATACAGCTTCAGTGGATGTAGCGATCTTCAAATGTCGTTTGCATGTTTCCATGCAGGGGAAACTATCAGGGAGACAGCCGCTGATTTTTCCAAAGATGGATTGTCAGCTCTTGCAGGCTGGAGACAAATTACTTCGGGCTTTAAGCTTCGGGGCGGCCACACCGATGTAAGCGCCATCAACACCGTTCTGCCATGGTTTATAAATAATGCGCTCACGCATTACCTCACTCCCTATGGTCTTGAGCAGTTTGGCGGGGCTGCCTGGGGAACGCGTGACGTTTCGCAGGGTCCCGTTGAGTTGCTTCTCAGCCTCGGAAGACACAAGGAAGCCAGACAGATTCTGCGCACCATATTCAGCAATCAGCACCCCGACGGAGGTTGGCCACAGTGGTGGATGTTTGATAGTTATGCCCGGATTCGTGCCCACGAAGCGCATGGCGATATCACCTACTGGGTAATGATTGCCCTGAGTAATTATCTGGAACATACTGCAGATTACGATTTTATGGCCGAGGAGCTTCCCTGGTACAATCCTGCCAACCAGACGTTTGATGCGGTCGATCCACTGGCCGTGCATGTAGAAAGGTGGCTCAGGATGATCACCGCCTCTTTTATAAATGGAACATCGCTGGTGCCTTTCGGCGGGGGCGACTGGAACGACTCGCTGCAGCCTGCATCCGATCTGCTGGCTGCACGGCTCATCTCGGCATGGACGGTGCAGATGAGCTACCAGGCTTTCCGCCTGCTCGGCAACGCCCTTAAGTCAGGCTCTTATCAACAGCTTGCGGATCAGTTGATCGCATTAAGCGCTCAGGTACACAACGATTTCCACAAACATCTCGTGAAAGAGGGTGTTGTGGCCGGATATGGCAAGCTGGAGGATGATGGAACAATCAGCCTCCTGCTGCACCCTTCGGATCGAACAACGGGCATTAATTACAGCATACTGCCCATGAATCGCGGCGTACTCAGTCAGATTTTCGAACCAAAGCAGGCAGGGATGCACATGGAAATCATTAAAAGGCACCTGAAAGGACCCGACGGTGCCCGCCTCATGGACAAACCGATAAAGTACACCGGCGGCCAGATGCGTATCTTCCAAAGAGCAGAAACCAGCACCTATTTCGGACGCGAAATTGGACTGATGTATGTCCATGAGCATATCCGTCATGCCGAAGCGCTTGCCATTCTTGGCCATGCCGACGAATTTGTCCGAACCCTCCGTCAGGCAGTCCCTGTAGGATATCAGAGTATCGTTGACCAAGCGGCCCCCCGACAGTCCAATTGCTACTACAGCAGTTCCGATATCATTTTTCCTAACAGGTACATTGCCGATGAGGACTATCATCTGCTCAATTCCGGAAAACTGACCTTCCGTGGCGGATGGCGAATCTACTCGAGCGGACCCGGAATTTTTGTGGCATTGATCATCACAAGATTGTTGGGAATCCGCTGTGGCAAAAATCAACTGGTCCTCGACCCGGTAATGCCCTTCACGTTTGATGGTATTGAGGTTGATTATCAATTACTTGACAAGCCTGTAGTGATAAAATATTCCGTTAAGAATCACAATCACAGTCCTCAGAAAATTGTGCTGAACGGTCGCACGCTTACCTTTGCCATCGAAAAGCAGGCATATCGCAAGGGCGGCGCTCTACTGGCCCTCAAAGGACTCAGACTAATTCTGAAAGAAAGCAACAATATCCTGGAAATCGTTTTGTAAAGCAGCGTGATGAAAAGAAATAAGCTTCGCATTGTATTTATTGTTCTGGTTGCCATTTTAACAGCATGCAACCGGCCGGAAAAGTCATCTGTTACGCATTCTTCAATTGACACTTTTGTGTCGGGCCTGATGGCAAAAATGACGATTGAGGAAAAGATCGGTCAGCTCAATCTGCTGGCGGGCTATGAAGATATTGTAACAGGTGAGGCACGTTCGTCGGCTATAGGAAGCAAAATTGCCGACGGGCAGGTGGGGGCCATCCTGAACGTGCGAAGTCCGGCCAAAATCAGGGAGTTGCAGCGCATTGCCGTCGAGGAAACAAGGCTAGGAATCCCGCTTATTTTCGGCCTCGATGTCATCCATGGATACCGCACTGTTTTTCCGATTCCGCTAGCTTTGGCAGCCAGTTTCGACACTGCGCTGGTTCGTCGGACGGCGCGCATTGCTGCAATCGAAGCCACCGCTGATGGCATTTGCTGGAATTTTTCGCCAATGGTTGATCTGAGCCGCGATCCCCGCTGGGGACGAATTGCCGAAAGTGCCGGCGAAGATCCGTGGCTGGGTGCCCGGATGGCCGAGGCCTATGTGCTTGGTTATCAGGATAACGACCTGAGCCGTAACAATACCTTGATGGCTTGTGTGAAGCACTTTGCACTCTATGGCGCATCAGAGGCGGGCCGCGATTATAATACCGTGGACATGAGCCGTGTGAGGATGTATAACGAGTACTTTCCGCCATACAAAGCCGGTATCGAGGCCGGAGCAGGAAGCGTCATGACTGCCTTTAATGAGGTTGACGGTGTCCCGGCTTCCGGAAACAAATGGTTGTTTACTGATTTGCTTCGAAACCAATGGGGATTTAATGGGTTTGTGGTCACCGACTACACAGCCATCAACGAGATGATTGAGCACGGGGTTGGCAATCTGCAACAGGTTTCGGCCATGGCCCTGAAAGCGGGCGTTGATCTGGACATGGTGGGCGAAGGTTTCGTTGCCACACTGAAGAAATCGCTCGACGAAGGACTGATCATGCAAGACGACATTGACCTCGCATGTCGCAGGGTGCTCGAAGCCAAATATAAACTTGGCCTGTTTGATGACCCATTCCGGTATATCAATCCCGAAAGGGCCGAAAAGGAAATATTTACTCAGGAAAATAATGACTTTGCACGAAAAATTGCCCCTTCCACCTTCGTGCTGCTCAAGAACGAAAACAATCTGCTTCCACTTGCTCCCAAAGGCCGGATAGCATTGGTGGGTCCGCTTGCCAATAACAGGCTTAACATGGCAGGCATGTGGAGCGTAGCTGTTGATCATGACGAGAGCGTAACCGTGCTCGAAGGGTTCAGCCAGTTGGCCGGTGATCAGGCTGAAATCCGCTATGCACGGGGATCGAACATCACCGACGACCCGGTGCTCGACCGCCATACGGCCGTTCGGGGCAAGCCTGATATCGACCCTTCACGCAGCCCGGAACAACTTCGGAAGGAGGCAGTAGCCCTTGCACGCTGGGCCGATGTGGTGGTAGCCGTGATGGGAGAAGCGGCAGAAATGTCGGGCGAAAGTGCCAGCCGAACAGATCTTGGATTGCCGGGCAGTCAGCAGCAATTGCTGAAAGAACTCTTGGCTACAGGCAAGCCCGTAGTGATGGTTTTATTCGCTGGCCGACCGCTGACACTGGAATGGGAGCACCATAATATACCTGCCATCCTCAACGTCTGGTTTGGTGGTACACAGTCGGGCAATGCAGTGGCTGATGCCGTATTTGGAAGAGCAAATCCTTCGGGCAAGTTACCGGTATCTTTTCCGCGCAATGTTGGTCAGATTCCGGTGTATTACAACCACAAAAACACAGGCCGTCCGCTCGAGTCCGGAAAATGGTTTCAGAAATACAAATCCAATTATCTCGATGTGCCCAACGAGCCACTCTACCCCTTCGGTTTTGGACTCAGTTATACTAATTTTTCCTATGGTGAGCTTAAAGCGAACAAAACCAATCTTTCAGGCAACGATACTTTGCTGGTGAGCGTTGACCTTGCCAATACCGGAAACAGGGCAGGGGAGGAAGTGGTACAGCTTTACCTGCGCGATGTAGTGGCGAGCATCACCAGACCGGTGAAAGAGCTCAAGGGGATTAAAAAAGTAAGTCTGCAACCCGCCGAGATCCAACAGATTACCTTTGTCGTTACTACAGAAATGCTTAAATTCTACAATGCTCAGCTGGATTATGACTGGGAACCGGGCGAGTTTCAAATTATGATTGGTGGCTCGTCGGACAAGCTGAAATCGCTTTCAGTAAATTGGCTCAAACCCTGATAAACTATTTTTGCATTGTAACATAGCTTATGAAATACCTGCCTTTTGTTCTTGGGATGCTGCTGCTGTTCGTATTTACGAGGCTCAGAGGTCAACATGATTTTTATACCTCTGCCACATTTACCAGGGGCAATTCATCGCTTCCCTTCCGCATCATGTATCCTGAGGGATTCGAGGTTTCAGGAAAATATCCGCTCATCATATTTTTGCATGGTGCCGGCGAGCGTGGCAACGACAACCAGGAGCAGTTGGTTCACGGGTCGGCATTTTTCGAAAAATACAATCGCAGAGACTTCCCGGCTGTTGTGGTATTTCCGCAATGCCCTGAAGAGCAATATTGGGCTTCGGTCGATTTTACATGGCACGACGATGGAAGCCGCACGTTTGCATTCAGGCCGGAGCGTGAACCTTCCCAGCCCATGCAACTGGTTATCAGTCTGCTCGATAGCCTTTTATCGACGCCCTGGATCGATGATTCACGTATTTATCTTGGTGGACTCTCCATGGGAGGCATGGGCACATTCGAGCTTATTTATCGCAGGCCTGAGCTTTTTGCTGCCGCTTTCCCTGTTTGCGGTGGCGGCAAACCCGAGACAGCCGCCTTTTTTGCTTCAAAAGTGCCGCTGTGGGTGTTTCATGGCGATGCCGACCCGGTGGTACCCATTGGCCTGAGCACAGCAATGGTTGAAGCCATAAGGAAAACCGGTGCCAATCCCCGGTTTTCCATCTATCCGGGAGTAGGGCATAATGCCTGGGACTATACTTTCAAGGAATCTGAACTGATGCCCTGGCTATTTACCAACAAGAAATCAGCCTCCTCTGGACAATGATCAGGCGGCTGATCCTGCTGACCTTTTTATGCCCTGCCATGCCAATGGCCAGTTCAGGGCAGTCTGATTGCAACGCCAAGCGGATTGGTTCTTTCTCTGGTGAGCCATTACTGATGCAATGGGATGGTTTTTCAGAGGCGTTGCTGCTGACTTTTCGCACCGATGAAGGCTTCCGTCATATTCAGATTGACCTTAAAGACAATTCAACCAAAGCCCTGGCGTTCCCTGCAATTCCCGTCTATCTGGCGCCTCACCCCAAAGCCCGCGCCTGGGCTGGTGCTTTGACCGATGCCAGACCCTGGACCAATGGCGACTATAAGTTTCTATCGCGCTTTGTCAATCGCAAAATATTTCTTCGACAACCCATTTTCAATCCTTCAGGCAATCTGCTGGCTTTCAGCGCCTATACGCCTTACAAGACCGAATGGAGACTTATGACCTACGACCTGAAGTACGACAACCTCAATATGATGGAGGGTTTGCCTGTTGGTGTAAGCTTTCCTGTATGGTCGCCTAGAGGCACCTTTGTTTCCATGATTGTACCATCCGATCATCCGGCGCGCCAACAGGTGGCCATTGCACGTTGGGATGCAACAGGCCTGCACTATATTTCATCCGACAGTTTAAGTTTCGAATATGCCTCATGGCCAGGGAGCGAGCAATACCTGTTGATAACAGCCAGAGGACGAGAAGCTTGGGTACTTATTAAACAACATATCAGCAGGCCTGAAGCAAATCTGGTGTACAGATGCCAGGATGAGCTGAGGTATGCCATTCAAATCCCAGCAACCGCAAAGCTCGCATTTTTAAAAAGAAATGGATTTGCCTGGGAACTGTGTTTGTTCGATACCGCTCAGGCATTGCCGGACGGGGCTTCGGACTAAACCAATCTTGCTCTCACCATCTGATCGAACATCTCAGTAATGGATTTTTCCACAGGTCGATAAGTAACTCCAAGCTTCCTGATGCCTATGCTTTTGTCGGCCTTCCAGGGCTGTCCCATGTTTCGGCTCACCATCTTTCGGCTCAGGCCGGCCAGTGGAGCCATCAGCCAGATGATTCCGTTCGGCAGGGTGCGTTTTGGAAACGGATATTTGTTGCCGAACTTTATCCTGAGCATGTCGGCAAGTTCCAGCAGGCTCGATTCGCGGGCCGAAATGATGTTTCGTCCATTGGCTTTCGGATAAAAGGCCGCACGATAGTGTGCTTCGGCCAAATCCCTCACATCGACTACGCCTATCGTAAAATCAGGGGCGCCAAAGCGAAGCATGCCAGTGGCCAGCTTGCGGATGATGTTGAAGCTCTCTGCGTTGTTGTGCGCTTTCAGTCCAGGCCCTATAACAAAAGATGGGTTGATGACAGCCAGATCCCACTTGCTCTGCGACCTTGCTATTTCCCAGGCTGTGCGCTCGGCCATCGTTTTCGAATAACTATAGGGCTGATGCCTTATATTCGAGGTAATATTCCACTGCTCCTCGGTGGCAATGCCTCCCGGGTAGGTAAGGCAGTCGGCTGCATCGCCTATTATGGCAGCCACACTGCTTGTGACCACAACACGCCTGACACCCGGTGTGCGTATGGCCGTTCCGAGCACATTGGCGGTTCCCATAACAGCCGGATCGATAAGATCGCGCTGCGGATCCTTCACCTTGTTGAAAAATGGTGAGGCAGTATGGAAAACAACCTCGCACCCCTGCATGGCATCGTCAAACGACCCTTCGTCCAATAAATCAGCAGCGAAAAGCCTGAGCCTGCCTGTTGCACTTCCATCAAGTGCAAGCAAATGGCCCACTGCGTTCCGGTCGCTCTTGTTTCGAACGGTGGCATGCACGATGTGCCCACTGTTGAGCAGTTTCTCAATAAGTCTGCCAGCCACATAGCCACTGGCACCTGTTACAAGGACGGTAGTTTTAGTCATGGATAGGAGCTTTTCGATCATACAACAATACAAATAAGTTGACAGATAGTTCGGATTGCGGATGAAAGTCATTGAGTAATTATTTAAATAACAGATAAACAGCGATATAGTGAAATGCTACTCATAAAAAAGATCCGAAATACTTTATTTTATTGGAAAGTATTTTAACTTGCCCAAAATTTCGGGCTCATGTTTGACAAACTTGCACTTATTGACAACGTCAGGCTCAACTTCAGCGAGGGCGGACTGCTATATATGAATGTTACGCTGGCATTTATTATGTTTGGGATAGCGCTCGACATCAAGAAAGACAATTTTATCTCCATGGTGCAGAATCCGAAGTCTGCCTTGCTGGGTATTTTCTCGCAGATCGTCCTGCTGCCTGCGCTGACATTCCTATTGATCATTTTGCTCAATCCGCCACCTTCGATCGCGATGGGTATGATTTTGATAGCTGCCTGCCCGGGAGGAAACATTTCGAATTTTATTTCATCCCTTGCCAAAGCAAATGTGGCCTTATCAGTAAGCCTTACTGCTTTTTCCACGCTTTCAGCTACGCTGGTAACTCCCATCAATTTTGCTTTTTGGGGTGGGATGTATGTTGACTATTACGAGAAGGCAAGGCACCTGAATATACCAATTGAGATCGACTTCTGGCAAATGGCTCAAACCGTATTCATTTTATTGGGTGTTCCTTTGCTTCTGGGAATGTGGGTAGGGCACAGGTATCCAGCTTTTGTGGATAAATACCGCAAAGTTATTCGTGTGGCATCGATATTCCTCTACATGACTTTCATTGTAGGAGCCTTGATTGCCAACGCCAAATACATCAACCACATCATTATTCCGCTGGGTGTCGTGGTTATGCTTCTTAATGCCCAAACCTTGTTTACCGGATATTTTACCGGAACCCTGTTCAAGGTGTCGCGTGCCGACCGACGCACCTTATCCATCGAAACTGGTATTCAGAACTCGGGACTTGCTTTGGTGCTCATCTTCAACCCCAAGCTTTTCAACGCCAATGGTGGTATGGCTTTTATGGCGGCCTGGTGGGGCATATGGCAGATGGTAACGGGTATCGGTCTGGCGCTACTTCTCGCCAGATTTCGTTTGCCCATGGTATCCGAGGAAAAGGTGAAGGCTAATTAAGCTTTTAAAGAGACGCTGAGGGTTACCGGGAGTCGTCAGGGGGTGTAGAAAAATCTTTGATGATTAACTTCATTTTGGTTTAGCTATCTTTATCTTATTGGAAGCACTTCTTAATCAGCTCTTTAAGTTTCTCAGAATTTAAAGGCTTGGTAATGTAATCATTGCAGCCTGCCTCTAATGCGTTTTCGCAATCACCTGCCAGCGCATAGGCTGTCTGAGCGAGTATGACTACTCCGGTGTTAAATTCACGTATTTCACGTGCTGCCTCCAGCCCATCCATGATGAGAAGCCTTATGTCCATCATAATCAGTTCGATGTCTGGATTTTCCTGAAGCAGTTTTATTGCTTCCAGGCCGGTTCTGGCAGTATTCAAAGTTCTGCTGAATTGCTTTTTATTTTTGAGCATCAGCAATTCCGAAACTTCAACCTCCTCAACCACGAGAATATTCAGTTTTCTTATGTCGTAGGTAGTCATGGGTTCGGACTGCTTCAAAGCTTCTCCACCACCACCAACTGTCTTTGGGCATGGCAAGGAGAAGTGAAAAGTCGATCCTTGTCCAACATCACTTTCAACCCAGATTTTTCCTCCCAGCATTTCAACATACGCCTTTGTAATGGCCAGTCCCAGACCAGCACCTTGATAGGCCATCCGGTCTTCGATGTCGGCCTGAACGAATCGCTCGAAGATGGCATGCTGGCGGTCTTTGGGAATACCTATTCCCGTGTCTGTAACGTAAAACTCCAAATACCCGTTGCCATTGTGTATGCATCCCAGTTCGATCTGCCCGTAAAGGGTGTATTTAACGGCATTTTTTTACAAGGTTGGTCAGTATGGCGTAAACCTTTTCCTTGTCGGTTTCAATATTGTTGTCTTGCTCCGATAAGCTGTTTTTAAGTATAAAACGAATCCCTTTGCCCTCTGCTTCAGGCTTAAAGTAACTAAGGATGTAACCAACCAGTTCAGAGATGTCCGTTTTGGTGATGCGCATAACTACCTGGCCTGATTCGATTTTTGAGATATCGATGATATCATTGATAATACTGAGCATCCGCTGTCCGCTTTTATTGATTAGTGCAATGTGCTGGTCTTTCTCCTCGCTGGTCAGATCAGGCTCTATAAGTAGTTCGGCAAAGCCCAGTATTCCATTCATTGGCGTCCGGATCTCATGACTCATATTGGCCAGAAATGCCGATTTCAGGCGGTCGCTCTCCTCGGCTTTATTTCTGGCATTCTCCAGGTCCCTGATTAGCGTATAACGTTCCGAAATTTTCCAGACATTATCCATCAAAAGCGTAAGCTGACGGATATCCGAGTCGTTGTAATCCGACTCTTTGTTGGCTACACCACAAACGGCCACAATTTTATCGTCAACCAGAACAGGGATGGTTATAAACTTTTTCAGTTTCACATGGCCTTCCGGGGTTCCTTTCTTTAGATGGTTAGTTGATTGATAATCATTAGAATAATTGGTCTTCTCTGCCGCACAGCTTCACCCCAGCATCCTATCTGGTCTAGATCATAAACTGTTTGAGGATTCAAAACCTCACACTCTTTCATCACCTCTTTCGACCAGGTGTTCAGGACAAGTTGTTTGTTTTCTTCCGAATAACAGTAGATATAGCCAATTTTACTATTTGTCAGGTTAACCTCCTCAGCCAGAGCAAAATCCAGTAGTTCCTGTGTGGAACTTGAGTTAAGTTGCGACACTTTGAGCAGGCTTTCGAGGCGCTCGTTGTTAAATGTAATTTCCTGATTCTGAAGCCTGATTCTTTCCTTGCTTTTCTCAGCCTTTTCTTTCGCTGCCAGCAGCTCAGCTTCGGCTTGCTTTCGTTCGGTAATGTCTTGTCCCTGCGCGATAGTAGCAACAACTTCACCATTGTGGTTTTTTTATATTGGCTGAGTTCCATATCAGGGTACTCATCTTTCCAGATTTATGAGCTACCGGGATTTCGATCGCTTTCCACGACTCACCCGAAGTGGCCTTTTTAATCAGTTCGAGCGACTCTGCTTTTCTTTCCTCGGGAAACAGCAAAATATGCTTGCCGAGAACTTCCTCCTTTTTCTGTCCCGTTAGATTTTCGAATGCATGGTTAAATCTGGTTATACTGTGCTCGAGGTCCCAAACTATGATTGGCGCGTTGGCATAGTTAAACAGATTATTAAGGTTTTCATTCGATTCGCGCAACGCGTCTGATACCCTCTTGCTTTCGGTGACGTCAATGTGTGTTCCAAGGGTGCGGTCAATTAGCTCACCATTAGTGTTTTGAAAGGTTCGTCCCCTTGACCATATCCACGCGTAACTTCCATCGCTTCGCTGCATCCGAAAGTAGTTTTCGTAAATCCCATCAGCGCCATTCTTTCTGTATTCCGCAAACTTATCCGCAGCTTCCACACGGTCATCCGGATGCATCAGGGCAATCCAGTATCGCTGATGTTCCATTTCCTGTTTTTCATGTAGGCTTCAGGATCATGGCCCAGCATGGTAAAATATTCCGGACTGCACCATAAATAGTCAATATTGCTATGGTATTCCCATGCTCCAGTGTTAGATGTGGCGATGATCGATTTGAATCGCTCCTCACTCAGGCGTAAAGCTTCATTAGCTTTTTTTCGCTCGGTGATGTCGTGTGCCAGCACACGCTTAGCTTTCCGTCCATCAAATTCGAGCGCATGCAAAGTAATTTCTACATCAATGACACTGCCATCTTTTTTAATGTGCTTCCAGTTTCCTGATGCTTCAATACCAGGTTCAGGCGACTCGGCAAGATTTTGATAAAATCGGGTTAAATCCTCAGCCGGACGAATATCTTTAAGCGTCATTGAAAGAAAGTCCGAGCGTGAATATCCATAATGATTGACTGCTGCATCATTTACAGCCAGAAAGCGCAACGAGTCGGGCTCGTAAACCTACATGGGGTGAGGGTTCGGCTCGAACAAGGTGCGGTAACGCATTTCGCTGTCGCGCAGTGCTTCCTCGGCTTTAAAGCGCCCGGTAATGTTGCATGCGAAGCAGGATCCTCCGATTACAATTCCGTTTTTAATGATGGGGTTAAATGAAGCCAGTACAAAAAATTTACCCTGGGCTGTTTCTAATTTGTCCACCACGGTAAAATGCTCATTGGCTATTACTCTTTGATAGCGGGGCCTCCATATTCGTTGAAGCGAGTCGGGAATGCAATCCAGCAAATTGCTGCCTTTTTGCAGCCAAAATCCGAAAGCTTCATGATAAAAGCGCTGAAAAGCATGATTTATGTATAAAACATTAAAGTTGATGTCGAATGCCCAAATGCTATCGGAAGTGCCTTCGATGATGGCGGAAACAATGGCAATACTTTCTTCCACAATTTCATTGGCCTTCTTTAATTCGAGCTCCGCTAGCTTTGAATTGGTGATATTGTCGAAGGTTACCCCAACACAATTGTTTGGCAGTGCAAATGCTTTAACGGAATAGGCTGCATCCAGTGACTGATCTTCCTTATAGTAAATATCCTCATACTCCCCACCGATGCCGGTTCGCACCACATCGGCAAATCGCTTCGGAATGCCTAACTTTCGCAGCTGAGGGAAGATTTCATCAATATACAAGCCAATTTTACCTGACAATTCGGCACCGCTTAACTGGACACTGGACTTATTGTATGCAACCAGGCGAAGGCTTCGGTCGTCGCTCAGGTCTTCAAGTTCGTAAACGAAAAGCCCAATCTGCATATTATTGATGATATCCGCTGATTGTTGAAGCTCTTCGCTGATTTTTCTCCGATCGGTGATGTCCTGGATATATCCATGCCACAATACACTTCCATCCTCAAGAGCTTCAGGTGTTGATTCTCCTTCCACCCAAATAATTTTTCCTTCAGGTTTAATTACACGGTATTCATCATGCCAGATGCTCAGGGTTCGGGCTGAAGTCATGATGGACTCAGTGACCCTTTCAAGATCGTCGGGATGGAGCATTTCAAAAACAGCGCTTGCATCTTCCAGAACCTGATCTGGCGAAACGCCGTAAATATCCTTTATTCCTTGGCTGGCGTAAGGGAAATGAGATGTACCGTCGGGTCTGAGCCGATACTGATAAAGCACACCAGGCACCTGCTCGGCAAGCTTATCGCGCTGAGCTATTTGATCGCGTAGCATCAACCCGGTTTTCTTTTGCTCGGTGATATCCAGAAACGATGCCTGCATACACAGTGCCTGCCCCATTGGATTGGTGACCAAACTAGTAGAAACCTGAACATTTATAAAGCTACCATCGGAGCGAACAGCAGTAATTTCGCCGTGCCAGTGGCCCTTCTCTTAATTTGTCGTGATAACCTTTGTTGGCTCATCGTGCGTGATCCAGAAATCAACCGCCGGACGGCCTAGTACTTCTTTTTTGTCGTTATAGCCCCAAAGTTTCAGAAATGCATCGTTCACATAGTTGAGCCGTCCTTCCAGATCCGCAATGGCATTGATCGACGATTCTAATGCCCAGCTTTTAGTCTGAACCTCTTCTTCCGCTTCTTTTTTTGCTGTTACATCCTCAACAACACCAATCACGCCAGTCACCCTGTTGTTTTCATCCAGCAATGGAATCCTAGTTGTATTCAGCCTCAGCCTTTTCCCATCAGCCTGCACATAGGTTTCGTCAATGTGCCATTTAATGGTCCGGTTTTGCATTACATGCTGGTCATCAGCACGAAACATTTCAGCTATTTCCTCTGGAATATTAAGACCATAGTCGGTTTTACCGATTAACTCCTCAGGGCGTAGCAGCCCGATCATCTTAAGAAAATGTTGATTGCAACCCTGATAAATGCCCTGGATGTCCTTCCAGAAAATAGTCTGTGGGATGTTGTTTACAATGATATTGAGGGTACTTTGGCTTTCTTTTACGATCTTTTCCGCTAACTTATATTCGGTTAAATCTGTCACGATACCCAACGATTCCATTGCGTTGCCACTTTCATCGTAATAGGTTACTCCTTTTTCCACGACATATTTAATCGACCCGTCTTTGAGCAAAAGCCTGTGTTCGATCTGATAAGGCAAGCGCTGCGCAACTGATGTACGGTAAGCTATGTCAACCATCTCTCTGTCCTGCGGATGGATAAAACTGAGAAATGCTACGTATGTAGCATCAAATTCCTGCGGCTTGCAACCAAAAATGCGGTACACCTGATCCGACCATACCAGTTTATTGTTCACCAGATCGAGCGTCCAATGCCCCGCTTGCGCAAGCACCTCTGATTATTCACAATAGTTTACAACGTGGGCAACTTTTCTGCCTTCTGATGTGGTAAGCGAAATGGCCTGTTTTTCGCGCTGAGCGGTGTAATTTGTCCCCAGATTCAATAATACCTTGATAATCGATCCTAGCTCGAATGCTTCGAAAGGACTGCACAAAACAACATCTGTATCTGCCTCAAGTATTTGTTTGTATATCAGGTTTTTTGCAGTATTTGTACAAATATTAAGTGTCGGGATATCCTTTAGTTATTCTGTTGTTTTCAGTTGGCGATACAATTCAGGATTATCAAGGTCGTCAATTATCACTATAATGACTTGAAAATCTTTGTTGTAAAAGTGATTCCAAATATTGGCATCAATTGGAGGCAATGCAGTGAAGATAATTGGTTTTTCGAGTATTTCCTAAAGCAACGACTTGAGTGAATGAACTTCGCCGGACTCATTGCCTAAAATGAAAATTTTTGCAGTGGTTGTCATAAGTCAGAAGCTCTTTACGTAGTTTCTAGTTACTAAAAAACCTTGATTATCAAGGAAAGTACTTGGTGATCATTTTTTTAAGATTTTCTAAATTGATTGGCTTGGTGATATAATCATTGCAGCCGGCCTTGATGGCCTCTTCCCTGTCGCCCACCATTGCGTATGCCGTTTGAGCCACTATAATTACATCCTTATTAAATTTCCTTATCTTCTCAGTGGCTTCATAACCGCTCATCAGTGGCATGCGCATATCCATCAGAATCAAATTGATATCCGGATTTTGCCTGACCGCCTCTACGCCCTCAGCTCCGTTTTCTGCCCAGATGGTCTTTTCTGCCAGGGTTCTGATCATATTTCCGAGAACCAATCTGGATGTTTCATCGTCCTCGACAACAAGTATCACCGGTTTTTGAGGACGATCGCTGGTTTTGTCTACTGTCGTTGCTATGTTCTTTGGCTTGTCGGGCGTTATTTCGCTACTGACCGGAATGGTGAAACTGAAGGTGGAGCCAACTCCAACTACACTTTCGACCCATATTTTTCCTCCAAGCATTTCCACATAGGCTCTGGTTATCGAAAGGCCAATGCCTGCTCCCTGATAAGCCATCCGGTTATCGATATCTGCCTGAACAAATCGCTCGAAAATCGCAGCCTGACGGTTAGCAGGAATGCCGATACCCGTGTCTTTCACGTTGAATTCCAGGAGCTCGTTGTTTCGGAAACAACCAATCTCGATCTGACCATGGTGAGTGTATTTGATGGCGTTTTTCACAAGGTTGGTAAGTATGGCGTACAACTTCTCGTTGTCGGTGATTACGCGCGAATGTTCTGCATTGATGGTATTGTTCAGTAGCAACTTCAGACCTTTTTCGTTTGCCTGAGGTTTGAAGAAATTGAATATAAAATCAAGCTGTTCGTTAATGTCGGTTTCAATCGGATTAAGCTCTACAACCCCTGCCTCAATCCTGGAAATGTCTATGATATCATTGATAATGTTGAGCATGCGCTCACCGCTTTTGTTGATGAGGGCGATGTATTCCTCGCGTTCTTCGCTACTTAGGTCGGGGGCCTTGAGCAGTTCGGAAAATCCCAGTATTCCATTCATTGGCGTCCGGATCTCATGACTCATATTGGCCAGAAATGCCGATTTCAGACGGTCGCTTTCTTCTGCCTTTTCCTTGGTCCTTATAAGATCACGCATGTATTGCTGCTTTTCGATAAATATGCCGATTTCGTGGGCAACCATCTCGAGCAGTCTTTTGTCAGCCTCGGTATAGGCCTGAATATTCCCATAATCCTGCACAACTAGCACCCCGTACACCTTTTTGTTCACCACTATGGGGACACCCAGCCAGCATAAGGGGATGGTGCCTGTGACTGGAATGCCATGCTGAATGCCGAACTCAATGACCTCGTTTCCATGAAGAAGAATAGAACGATTCCACTTGGCTACGTGACCTGAAACTGAAATTTTGGCATCCCAACTATCGAAGCTATCTTTTTCATCGTAGAACACCCATTGTTTAAATGTATCCGTTTCAGATTCATAACGGGCAGCAAAGAAGTTTTTCATGTCGTAAAGCTGTCCAAGCTCCTGTCGCACTACTTCGAAGAAGCGGCTCAGTTCTTCTTCCTCATGAAGTAAATTGGATAACCTGACAAGTATTTTATTTCCGGTTGCTGTTCGCTTATTTTCTGTGATATCTTCTTTAATACCAGCATAATGCGAAACCTGCCCGCTCAGGTTGCGGATCGGACTGATGACTGCCGACTCCCAATATAGCTCTCCGTTTTTTTTCTTGTTGCAAAGCTCGCCTGTCCAAACCTGCCCGGCGCTGATTGTTTCCCACATTTTCTGGTAAAATAACCTGCCTTGTACGCCCGATTGCAATATTCGGGGATTCTGACCAATGGCTTCGGCCTTGCTATATCCGGTCACAAGGGTGAATTTTTCGTTTGCGTATTCAATAATGCCCTCTGTATCGGTGATTACCACGCTAACAGGGCTTTGTTCAACTGTTCTGGATAATTTTCTGAACTCCTCATCCGCATTTCTGCGCTGGGTGATATCCGTAATAAAACCCTCGAGTGCGATCAGTTTTCCATCAGCGTTGAAAATGCCGCAACCTCTTTCCCAAACCCATTTCACCTCCCCTGTTTTAGTAATAATAGGGTACTCCAGCTCTACAGTTTGCTTGTCAGGAAGGGCCTTTTGCCATGCCTGCCAGCAGTATTCTCGCCAATCCGGATGTATTATATCGTTGAAGGATAGTACTTTGTTGTTGATTATTTCTTCCGGAGAATAGCCTGTAAGGCTCAAGCAGGCCGGACTGATGTATTCCATCGTCCAGTTTGGGTCGAATCTGCAGCGGTAAATGAGTCCGTCGATATTTTCAACAATAGTTTGAAGTATTCGCTCAAGTTCCTTGTGACTTTCCTCAATTACTTTCCGATAGGTAATCTCACGCGCAATACCCTCAATGGCAACAAGATCGCCGTGATTATCAAAAATTGATACATTGTTTTGTTCGGTCCAGAGCACTGTACCGTCTTTCCTTATCCAGCGCAATTCAAGGGGTGTTACAAATTTTCCCGATTGACCGAAAAATGCAGAGAGTAATTCCCTGTCGTCCGGATGTACTATCTTCATTCCCAATTCAGGGTCAGCATAGTGCTCTTCGGGCGAATATCCGGTAATGCGGGTTACTGCAGGACTGACATAAGTAAACCTGTGATGAGGCTTAAACTCGTAACGATAAATAATATCATTGGATTTTTCAGAAAGCCATTTAAATAGGTTTTCAGTTTCATCCAGCGCTAATTGCGCCTTCCGGGTAGCGGTAATATCTGATAAAATGTGCACAAATCCATCCAGCTGCCCTTCGCGATTGACAATAGGGTCTGCGATTACTTCATAATACTTCTCATCATGACAGATTTCAAATGATTCCCTTTTTTTGCTTTGTCTTGCACGGACCACCGGACAGCCAGCAATGGGCTCCGAAACACCACGCAGCTGAAAAAAGCAAGGTTCTTCGTGAGAAATCTGTAAACAGCAACTTAGTTCTTGAGACACGTCATGATTTTGCCACAAAATATTGTGGTTTTTGTCCAGGATCCAGATGTGGTCCTTGATGGCACTAAAAGCCCGGATGAGGTTTATTGTAGGAAAACTATCCGATTCAGGCATATGGAAGTGATCGCCTTTGGCTGCATTTTCAACGTCCTCGGCGTTGTCAGTCAACTGAAGGGTAGCTCTTTCGACTTTCATGGTTTCGAACTGAGCCTGAAGATCTTTGAGCTTTTGTTCAAGTTCCTCATAGCTTGGGCGTTGAATGTTCATTTCGGTTTTGATTATAACATCTATTAATAACTTACATATGAGGTTGGAAATAAATTTAAAACAGTCTCCCGGAATACCCTGCTACGCACGAAGGTATTAACTCAGACGATGTGATGCAACATAATCCTGACCGAACCTGAGTGATGTGGATTTCCGCAATGCACTTAAGATAAGATTTTTTTGATGCTAATAGTTTGGTAAACCGAAATCCAAAAAATCCATTGAAAAAAAAACTCACGGATTCAAAGAGGTTGAAATAAAGAAGCCATTTCCTGATTGTTCTGGACGAAGCCCATCCCTATAATTCATCGATTCGGCATCGAAACAAACATGCCTTCCTGTACCTACTTCACCAGGCCGCTGAATTTAGCTCTGAACTCCTCCCAGCTTGTTGTCTGATAGGCATTGGTGGCAATAAAATGAAGGACGGGTTCGAAATCGGCCGGAGGAAAGTAGCCCGGAACCGATGTGATCACACGCAGTTCCTCGTCCAAGAAAACAAACGAAGGATACGACATCTTGCCACTAAGCAGGGTGCGTGCCAGTTCGTGCGAGTGACGGCTTCGGCCGGGGTTGGTATTGACAAACTGCTGGCCCATGAACGTCACCGTGTCCTTGCGTTCGGCATGAAATTTCACCGGATAGAAATGTTTGTTCAGGTAGGCTGCGATCACAGGGTGTTCGAAGGTGTCCTTGTCCATTTTCTTGCACCAGCCGCACCAGTCGGTGTACATATCGATAAAAATTTTTCTGGGCTTTTGTCCGCTGAGCTGGACGGCTTTTTCGAAGCTGTTCCATTGAACCGCTTTCTGCGACAGGGCGGTTTGGACAAAAAACAGAATTACAAAACTGGTAATGAATAGTTTGTTCATGTGTTGTGTCAGTATTTTGAGGCTTGTTCAATTTCGCGCTTGATGTCGCGGCTTTTCAGGTCTTCGCGTTTGTCGTAGTGGTGTTTGCCTTTGGCTAAAGCTATTTCGAGTTTGGCCAGGCCCTTTTCGTCTATAAAAAGAAGCAGAGGAATGATAGTGAATCCTTTTTCCTTGACTTTGATGGAAAGTTTTTTCAGTTCGCGCCGGTTGAGCAAGAGTTTGCGTTCGCGCTTGGGCTCATGGTTGTTGTATGTACCATGGCTATATTCAGCGATGTGCATCTCGCGTACAAAAAGCTCATGCCCCCCAAAACCACAGTAGGCATCATTCAAGTTTGCCTTGCCATCGCGGATACTTTTTATCTCTGTGCCTGTGAGCACGATGCCGGCAATAAGCTTTTCAACCACAAAGTACTCGAACGAGGCCCTGCGGTTTTTGATGCTTATTTTCGGTTTTTCTTTCTCTTTCATCGCCGCGCAAAGATACATGTTTAAGCTGTTGCCACCGATGCGATGGTTGCAGCTTAAGGCCTGATATAAAAAAAGCTGCCAAGGTTGCCGACAGCCTTTATTCACAACTTGCGTTGAGTTACTATTTGATGAATTCCTTTATAGCCTCGTTAAAGGCCTTTGAAGCTTCGAATTGTACAAAGTGACCTGTTTTCGGGATCATCACCAGTTTGCTGTTTTTTAATCTTTTATGTCCGTTTTCGGCAATTTCGCGCGTAAATCCCGGGTTCAGGAAGCGATTGGGGATTAAGTTGTCATTCTCTCCAAATACGATAAGGGCGGGTTTATCAATCTTTTCCAGAAATGGCAGCACGGGCTCGTCGACCATGCCATTTACACTTTGCACTACAGCATAGCAGTACGCATCGAAGTCTTTTGCGTGCCGCATCATGATACGATCGGTAATCATAAACTCGGCATCATCCGGCATATGGTAGAAGTTGTAGTACAGGTTGCTCTGTATATCGTCAACCGTGGTTTTCTTTACCCCGTCAAGCGTCATTACATTCCGAAACCATTGCTTTTGTCCTTTACTGAAGGCTTCAAATCCTGCTGGTGCAGCCAGAATCAGGCCCTGCACTTTTTCAGGATGGGTAAGGGCCATCACCATGGCGATTTGTCCGCCCATACTGTGACCGCCAATCCAGGCTTTTTCGAGGTTCAGATGAGACATCAGCTGCACAACAGCCTGAGCATACCAGGTCATGGTTCCGGGGTGCGGGGTCTTGCCCGATTTGCCATATCCCGGCAGGTCGATGGCAATCACACGGTAATTTCTGGAAAGATCAGGGATGTTGTTTTTCCACGCTTTGAGGTAGCTACCGAGGCCATGAATCAGGATGATGGTTTTTTCGGGGGGCAGCTGTTGGTTGCCATCGTCCACATAGGCAATCATCAGCTGATCGCTGAGCTGGGCTTTTTTGACCACGTAAGGGTATTCCAGCTCGTCGAAACTGCTGATGCGCGGCAGGTTGGCATAGCGATGTATGCGTTTATGCTTATCTCCGGTCATATAGGCATGAACTTGAGGGCTGAGCACAACATTGCCTAGAACGATGCTCATAATTATGATTATAAGTGTGTTATGGTTTTTCATGATCCGGGGGCATTAGAACATTAACCATTTAAAAACGAGGAAGGATGTCCATGGGTTGACCGGACGAACACCCGGTATGCCACCATTGACCGGTGCACTGTAGCGTTGGTCGGCACTGTCGTAAAAGTTTCCAAGCCATAGGTGTGCAGTATGCCACTCGATGCTCATATAGGTGCCCGGGTTATAGATGAGGGCCAAATTGGCTTCGGTGCCGATATGATAACCTCCGGCTGATGGTTTTACGTTGCTGAATGCCAGTGCTCCTCCGAGCCTGCCGATAAACTTGTAGGGCACAATTGCTTTCGACAGCGTGGTCGTGGCAGCGCTCAGACCATAGCCCATGTTCGAGATATCGGATATGGCGGGCGTAAATCGGTTCACCACATTGCCGTGCGGCATAAGGATGTATGCACCGCTGCTGATAAAAATAGCTCCGGGGCCTCCCCAGGTGTTGGCCGTCATCACTCCGCTGTATTTTTTATCGTCGAGACCATCCCTGTCTCCGCTGGTATAGATCAGATCGAGCTTTACATGATCGTCTGTTGTCTGTCCATAGCGATATACGCCTTTCAGGTTGGCTCCAAACCCTCCGATATCAGCCCCTTTTTCCCATTGTCCGCTTTTGTATACATGAGCACGGCCAATGTTATAATTGAAAAATCCGCTTACGGATACCGGGTCTGCCATCATGTCGAGATTGCGGCTGAAATAAGTGCCAACCCAGACAATATCAGCCTTGTATGGCACTGGTCCGAATTTGAATTTGAATGTTCCATTGTGGTCCGCAAGTAGCGAGTTTAGTCCCTGACCCAGGATGGACACTCCTCCTTTTCCAGAAGCGCGGTCGCGCACATAGTTGGCCGAAACGCCCAGTTTCCAGAGCGGACTGAGGCTTCGGTCAGCCATGAATTCGAACACGTTTACATCATCATCCCGAAATACATCGTTTTCGTAGTATTTATAGAACCCCCACTTATACCGGCCAAAATCGCGGTCATGCCGAATGGTAATTCCTGCGGCATCGGTTCCGTAATAGGCCAGTCGGTAGGCGCTGTTGGTCATCTTATCGAACAGGGTTCTGTAAGGGTTGAATGGGGTGTCGAACATGCGCTGCAGGCCCAGGTTGATGGCCCAGCCTGGCTTTGGTAAAAGCTCAAGTTCAATGTTTTGTGTCTGAATGTTTACCTGGTCGGCCGAAATGGCTGAGCCGAGATTTCCGCCCACTCCGTATGAGGCATCGCCATAGGTCCAGTCGATTTCGAGCGAGGCACGCAGAATAGCTTTGCCATCAAAGAGGTGTGGCTGATAAATAAAGAATGGGATTATCCGCTGCTCAATATAGAGTGCTTTTGCGGTATCGGAGGTAGTCGTGCTGTTTGCCCCGAAGAGCCTCCCGATCACCTGTCCGCGCAGAAATTCGTTCTGGGGGTAAAAGTTGGATGCCACACCCTGGTTGATAAAAAAAGCCAGAAACTGAAATTCCTTATTGGCTTTTTCAGGCACGACCTGCTGGAAGTAGTGCACGCCGGGGTTTTGTGCTAATCCTCCTGCCCCAAAGGCAAGCATCAAAAGAAAAGTCGTTAGCGTTTTTTTCATCTCCTGAGGTTTGGTTTATGGTAATTGCAGTTGAAAACCAGCCGGGACGGTCCCACGACCGTCCCGGATCTGATTCTGGAATATCCCCTTGGGGTTGTTTGCTTAATTCATGAGGATGTAGGTCTGTACATTGAGCATGCCAAAGGCACCACCACTTGTGCTTCCTATTCCACCTGCTGGTGTAGGGGGCGTTACGCCGGGAATCTGAGGCTCGGTTTGGGCAATTTCGTACTTCATTGTCACCGGATTGCCGGCAAGCAATTTGAAAATGCCTTCCGATTTCAGGCTGGTCGGTTGCGACTGATTCACTACGATTGTCCAAATGTCATTGGTAGTGGTCTTTGTTTGTGTGAACGTACCGGTAAGCGTAGTTTTGGCGCCTCCGGAAAAGGATTCTACGGTGTAAGTGTTGTTGGCGTGGAATTCAGCATAAATCGAGTCGATGCCCAGCTGAATAAGGATTGGCGCAACATTGGCACGTGATGAATACCAGCGGCCGATGAGTCCCAGTTCACGAAGGTTGACGCTCTTCGATTCGGTGGTAGGCGTGGCTGCTCCGGCAGCATTGTAAATGGATGTTGCAGTTTTCGGAGTGATGGTGATCACTTCCTGGCCGTTGGCCACACCACCATGGGTAAAGGTAAAGGTAACGGTGCTGGCACCAGCGGTGTGTGTCACCTGAAACGAGCCGGCAATGGCTGTTCCACCGGCCATCGTTACATTGAATGCGTTACCATCCAGAGCACCGGTCTTATCGGCCTTGCTGTATACCCCTTCCGAAAATACCAGGGTGGCAGTCTTGTTGTCAACCGAAAGGGTCAACTCGACCATTGTGGCCGGCTTAGCGGGGTCGTCCTTCTTGCATGAAGTGAAGGTGGCTGCAAGCGCAATAAAAAGCGCAAAAAGCGAAAATAATCTGTTGTTCATCGTTTGGATAATTTTTAGGTTAATAGAATGATGAATTATTACTTTTCAAGTTGCGTCATGGTTCGTAATTTTTTTCGGTCAATCTTACCAGCATCGTTTTTGGGTAGGTCGTTGATAAACAATACCTGCCTTGGCACTTTGTATTTTGCCAGATGCATCAGGGCATATTGCTTCAGTTCTTCTTCGCTGGTTTCCACTCCTTGCCTTAGCTTGACAAAAGCCAGACCTGCCTCGCCCCACTTATCGTCAGGCACACCTATGATGGCCACTTCCTCAATAGCGGGATGCTGGCGCAAACGATGCTCTACTTCTGCAGGATAAACGTTCTCGGCTCCTGAGATATACATGTTCTTAATGCGATCAACCACATATAGGTATCCTTCGTCATCGGCTTTCACCAGGTCACCGGTCCGAAACCACCCGTCAACAATCGCTTCGGCTGTAGCCTGCTCGTTGTGCCAGTAGCCCGGCGTTACTGTCGGTCCCTTGAGCCATAGCTCGCCGGGAACATTGACAGGCTGGTCATGACCGTGCTCGTCAACAATACGGATTTGGTAATAAAAATTCGGTTTTCCGATAGATCCCTGCTTGCGTACGGCGGCTTCGTGGCTCAACGATGTTACATTGGGTCCCACCTCCGTGAGCCCATAGCCCTGCCGGATCAATATGCCCTTGTGATGCCATAGCTCAATGAGCGGGATCGGCATGGCTTCTCCGCCAACAACAAAATAGCGTAGCTTTTCGAGCTTAAGTTGATCGAATGTTGGCTGGTCGGCAAGCATTTTCAACATTGTAGGCACGGCCCACCAAATGGTCATTCCATAATTTTCGAGCGCATGCAGCACCTCGTTAGCATCAAACTTACGCATCAGCAGCGTATAGGCTCCATGATGCCAGAAAGGCGTCATCAGCACATTCCAGCTGCCGGTATGAAACGATGGAGCACAGTTGAGCGAGCGGTCTTCCGAAGTCAGATCAAGCCGTAAGTGGGTGTTGATGCTGTTCCAGAGCAGCATCTGATAAGTATAGACGCTACCCTTGGGAAAAGCCGTAGTGCCTGAAGTGTAAATGAGAAAAACCGCATCATGGCTTTCTAGAAGGGTGTTGTTGAATCCAAAAGATTTCCCTGAATCAAGATACGCGTTGTTCTTATCAGCAAGCTGATCCACGGTCAATCTGGTTTTGGGAAGGCACTGGCATACCATTACTTTATCCTCAAATTTTGTGTCGTAGATCAGCGCTGCCGGCCCGCAGTTTTTAAGCATATAGTCCAGTTCGGCCGGTGTGAGCCTGTAGTTGAGTGGAACCAGAATAATGCCTGTTTTTTGGGCCATTCCGAACAGGATGGCCAACTCCAGAGAATTTTCTGCAAGGATGGCCAAACGGTCGCCTTTGACCAGGCCCAGGGTATTGGTAAAATACCCTGAATTATAACATGACAGTAAATCCAATTGCCTCCAGTTAAGTTTCCTGCCTGTTTCGAATTCTTCCAGAGCCGTGGCTTCCGGCTTGTATATGGCCCAACGCGATGTCCAGTCGAAAATATTCATTTCCTTAGTCTGCTCATTTTTAATAATATAACACCAATAATACTCGACACTACCAGCGCTGTTGAACTTGCAATGGCCGGATTTAGTACCGTGCCCTGAAGGAATTTCGTGAAGAAACCAAATTGCCAGCCAAAGTGCTCAACGCCAGCAGGAAGAATGTAATAGACGCCAAAATGAAATATGATTGCTGTCAATGCTGCGACCAGAGGAATCCAGGCCTTGATGTCTTTCACAAAGATTCCAAAGATCACCGGAATAAATGCTGCGCTGAAATAGGCATATACCCCGTTCTGGGCAAATATACCTACACTTAGTTTTGGTGCGGTCAGCTGCCTGTACGACAGAAAAATCGTGATGATGGCCATGCCCACAATGGCCAGGCGGTTAATGAAAACAAGATTCATGTCGTCCAACCGCTTTCCCAGCAGCGGTTTGATCAGATCGGAGGTAATGGTTGTTGAAACCGACTGCACCAGACCTTCGAGGGTTGACATACCCGCAGCAATGAGACCAAGGATGATAAACAATCCTGCAATCAGTGCGAGCGGGCTGCCGGCATACACTGCTCTGACATAAGCCGGAATGATGCCATCGTTGGGCAAGGCACTGCCAAAAGCCTTAAGATCAGGAAAAGTCAACCTTGCATACAATCCGGCAATAACTACAGCAAAAAACAACAACTCGACAACTACTGCCGCAACAAGAAACTTGTTTACGTCGTTCTCACTTTTAAGCAGCAACGAACGGGTAATGATATGGGGCTGAACAACAATGGCAATCCCAACTATCACCTGCGCAAAAATGATCTCGTAAAAGTCGCGGAAAAGCGGACTGGCAGGATTGGTCGCTTTAACAAGCGAAGGATCAATAGCAGCCAGCTTGGCAAAAAAGTTTCCTATCCCATCCTTCAGGTGCTCATATCCGCTGCCAATGAGTATAAGTGCCACCAAAATCATGATAACTGCCTGAATGGCATTGGTGTAAACCATGCTGTTAGCACCTCCGAACATCATATAGCCGAAAACGAAAACAACCAACGAAATCATGACGAGTGTTTCGTTTACCTGTAATGCTGATGAAAGCACTTTGGTGAGGGCAACGACGATCAGAACAATGAATGTAAGTAGAAGCAGAGCTAGCACTCCCATGAGCAGGGCAAAAGGTTTACTGTTGTAGCGCGAACCAATCCATTGTGCCAGGGTGAGCGCTTTTACAGTCTGGCCATAGCGCCGGAAACTTTTGGTAAGCAGCACGAGCGAGGTTACTGCTGCCAGAGGCAGGGCAATGGCATAGCTGATTACACCCGAAACACCAAAGTTGGCGATAAACCCCGGATTAATTACAAATGTGGCTGCGCTGGTCATAGATGCGGCCAGAGAAAGCCCGACCGCAACAGGCGAAAACACGACGCTGCCCAGGGCATAATCGCTGAGGCTGCGTGTCTGACGTGCTCCCCGAAACACAAGATAGAGCAGGCCTGCCATGTAAAGCAGTACTAAAATCCAGGCTCCTGTAGTTTGTGCATTTGCTTCCATAAATCAATACCTGAAGGCAGCACTTGCAAAAGCCAATCCACCACCAGAACCAATAAAATACAACAGGTCGCCGCGCTTTACCTTACCCTCAATAATCGTCTGATGCAGGGCTAAGGGGATGCAGGCCGAACCGGTATAGCCGTATTTGTGCATCACGGTGGGCGTTTTCGACCGGTCAACCCCCAGCTTTTCCATCGTTTCGCGTATGCTGTTGATGTTGATTTGTGTCAGAAAATAATGATCTACCTCTTCAGGCTTTACCCCAATTCGGGTACACAATTCGCGGGCCATCATGCTCCACATCTCAGGATTAAGTTCTTTAGGAAATTTGGTAACAAATTTCAGCAGGTGGTCTTTATTTTCCAGAACAGTCTGACTGACAGGCATATTCGTCCCACCTCCATAAATGCCCATATAGCCGGAGTATTCCCCACGTGTAATGAGCTGACTGGTGAGAAACCCTCGTTCAGTCTCTTCAGAAGCTTTAAGAATGACAGCGCCTGCGCCGTCGGCAAACAGGGTGACTGTTTTTTTGTCGCTCATATTCAGATACTTGCTCATCGCGTAGGCGCCAATGACCATTACTGTCTTGTAATTTACATCAGCCCTGATGTATTTTGCTCCCAGATCGAGCGCGGTAACAAAACCGGCACAGGCGGTATTCAGATCAAAAGTGCCTGCACGGTGCAGGCCCAACAGGTGCTGAACTTTAGATGCGGTTGACGGAGAAATATATTCAGGTGTATCTGTCGAAATGACCAGCAAATCAATGTCTTCGGCTCCGACATTTCCGCGTTGCATGGCATCGCGTGCAGCCTCAACACAAAGATCGGCAGTGCTTTGGTTTTCGGTGCACCATCGCCTTTCGTAAATCTCCACGTTTTGTTCGAGCCACTCGCTTACGTTTTCGCCCAGCAGTGCATCGAAATAGCTATTGGGCACCACCCTATCGGGTGCATACATACCGGTCGAATGTATTATCGCATTGCGTAATTGCATGACTTTGCTTGTTTAACTGATCACAACACCCCCGTCAACACTCAATACAGCTCCGTTAATAAAGGCGGCCTCGTCGCTTGCCAGAAAGGCATAGGCAGCGGCAATTTCTTCGGGCTTGCCAAGCCTTCCCAAAGGGGTCTTGTCGCGCATGGAGGCAAGCACTTGTTCGGGCATTTTGGCTACCATCTCCGTAGCGATAAAACCTGGGGCAACAGCATTCACAGTAATGCCCTTACGCCCAAGCTCCTTCGCCAGAGTTTTCGTCATGCCAATGAGTCCGGCTTTGGCTGCAACATAATTGGTCTGGCCAAAATTGCCATAGTGCGCCACCACTGAAGAAGTGTTGATGATGCGGCCGCTTCCTTGTTCGAGCATATACTCTGCCACCACTTTGGTGCAGTTAAACACACCGGTCAGATTAACGTCGATCACCTGCTGCCATTGGTCGGGACTCATTTTTTTTATGGTGCTGTCGCGGGTTATTCCGGCATTGTTGATCAGCACATCAATGTGGCCGGCAAGCGCAAAAGTCCTGGCAGCTGCCTCCTTGACCATATTAAATTCAGCAGTATTTACCTTAAAAAAATAGGCTTTGCCTTCGCTTGCACATATTTCAGCAACTGTGGTATTTCCTTTTTCTTCGTTAAAGTCCCAAACCACTACAGTCGCTCCTTCGTGGGCAAACCGCATGGCAGCTGCCTTTCCAATGCCATCAGCTCCCCCGGTAATTACAGCTACTTTATCCTTGAAATTATACATAAGTTAAAGTATTTGGTTTTTATCTTTCAACCAGCATGGCAATGCCCTGACCGCCGCCGATGCACAGTGTAGCTAATCCACGCTTCAGGTTGCGCCTCCCCATTTCATAAAGCAGGGTAGTGAGTACCCTGGCGCCTGAAGCGCCAACCGGATGGCCAAGGGCAATTGCGCCTCCATTTACATTTACAATGTCAGGGTTTAGCCCCAGATCTTTTACTACCGCAAGAGACTGTGCTGCAAAGGCTTCGTTGGCCTCAACAAGTTCAATGTCATCAATCTGCCAGCCGGCACGTTCAAGTGCTTTCCTTGTGGCGGGAACAGGGCCATAGCCCATAATTTTTGGGTCGAGACCTACATAAGCACCCGTCACAATGGTTGCCATGGGTTTTAGCCCCAGTTCTTTTGCTTTACGTTCGCTCATAACCAACATCATTGCAGCACCATCATTAATGCCTGAGGCATTGCCAGCCGTCACAGTACCATCCGGTTTGAATGCAGGCCTGAGCTTTGCCAGTTTATCCAGCGTCATACCATGTTTGGGGAATTCGTCATTAACAACCACTATGGGTTCACCCTTACGCTGAGGCAAAACAACAGGGGCAATCTCGTCCTTGTAACGTCCGCTTTTCTGCGCCACTTCGGCTTTGAGCTGGCTTTGCAGGGCAAACAAATCTTGTTCTTCCCGACCAATGGCCCAGCGCTCGGCAATATTTTCGGCTGTGATGCCCATATGGACGTTGTCGAACGCATCAGTCAGGCCGTCGAATATCATGCTGTCCACCAGTGTACCATCGCCCATTCTGTAGCCTTGTCGTGCTTTGGGCAGCAAATAGGGAGCATTCGACATGCTTTCTGTTCCACCGGCGAGCACCACTTCGGCATCGCCAGATTGTACCAGTTGGGCAGCGATGTGCACAGCCCTCAGCCCTGATCCACACAACTGATTGATGGTCATAGCCGGAGTTTCGGGTTTCGTTCCAGCTTTTAAACCGATCTGACGGGCTATATTTTGTCCCAATCCAGCCGAAAGAATATTGCCTACCAGCACCTCCTCAACAAGCTCCGGTCCGATACCAGCCCTTTGTATTGCTTCCCTTGTGGCTATGACACCAAGTTCAACAGCGCTCAGCGAAGCGAGTGCTCCACCAAAGTTACCGATCGGTGTTCGTGCGGCAGAAACAATCACAGCTTTTTCCATTTAATTGAAAATTAATTAGTTAATGCTAGAAGGCTAAAAATTGTATTAATATAATGACAAAAGAAATGACTGGAGATCGAAATGTAAAGTCGTTAAACACAATTTTGAAGATTGACTATATTAAAAATCATGAGGTTATTGAACTCAATGTTCACTAAATCAACAATATAAATTTATATTATAAAGGTTGACTCATACAATCATTTTTTTACGATTAGTGCAAGACTTCAAAAAGTTTCGAAAATCTGTATTTGTCAAAATTGTAGATTTGCAATGATGAAAGCGTATTTTATCCTATTGGTTTTCGTGCTGAGTCTAATGTCTCCATATGCAAGTGCTCAGTTGTTCAAAGGATTTGTGAACGCTGGCCTGAACATGGCGCAAGTTGACGGCGACGAGGTGTATGGCTATAAAATGCCTGGATTTCATTTCGGACCTGGTGTAATGCTCGATATTGGCCGCAATTTCGACGTCTCGCTGGAGGCAGCCTACACACAGCGGGGAGCCAATGAGAAAGCACAATATTTTACCATTCGCGGCAACGATACCCTGACAGGAGCCTATCGCCTGCGGCTTGATTATTTCCAGATTCCTGTGATGCTACATTACACCGATAAAGATCTCTTCACGGCGGGTTTGGGCTTTTCTTACGCGCGTCTTGTCAGGGCCGAGGAATTCGAACATGGCAAACAAACTCCAACAAGTGCCGGAAACGCTGTTTATAGTCCACACGACCTGAATGTGCTGCTTGATCTGAAATACAGGGTTCGTGGTAGTTTTCGTCTTTCGTTCAGGTATGAATACTCCATGGCACACATACGGAAACGTGAATTTACAACACTCGGAGGGTCAACGCCCTGGACACGAAAGCAATACAATAACCTTATCAGTCTGAGGGTGTTATATGTCTTTAATGAGGACCGTGCCCGAATGACTAAGGTCTTTATATCTAATTGATGGACATTTTTTTTGCTCCGCGTTCAAAAAAACTACTTTTGTGTACATCAAAAGCAACTTCATTATTATTATTAACCAAATTCCAATGTTATGAGAAATTTTACATTTATCTTACTTGCATTGATCTGGCTGACAAATGTTTTGCCGGCCAATGCCCAAGGAAGGGAAATCGTTTATCAGGAAAACTTCGAAAGCTATGCCGTTGGTGCTAAAATTGCCCAGTCGAATCCTGCCCGTTGGATTACCTGGAGCAATACTCCCGGCTCGGCCGAAGACGGTGTAATCAGTAATGAACAGGCGTCCAGTCCGACTAAGTCGCTCAAAATCTCGGGAACAAACGACAATGTACTCAAACTTGGCAATAAAACCTCCGGCAAGTACAAAGTCAACTGGAAGATGTTTATCCCTACCACCCGCGCCGGTTACTACAACTTCCAGCACTTCGAAGCCCCGGGGGTGGAATGGGCATTTGAGGTTTACTTCGATAACAACGGCACCGGTTACATGCACGCTGGTGGGAACAATGCCGCTACTTTCGCCTTCCCTATGAACACTTGGTTCAATGTGGAAAACGAAATTGACCTTGATGCCGATCAGGCCAAGGTAAAGATTAACGGTGTGCAAGTGCATACATGGCAATACAGCCTTCAGGCTCAGGGACAAGCGGGCACCAAGCAACTTGGGGGCGTGAATTTTTATGCAGGCGCTACTACAGGCATGACCCCGATTTATTATGTTGACGATCTTGTTTACGAAGCTCAGACTGAACAATGGCTCTATCAGAGTAATTTTGATGAGTTTCCCAACAATGGTTATGTAGCCCAGACCATACCACAGTGGTTCCGCACCTGGAGCAACACTCCAGGTACTGCCGAAGATGCACGTTTTAGCAACGAACAAGCACTCAGTGCTCCAATGTCGGTAAAGATTGCTGGAACCACCGACCTTGTATTTAAATTAGGAAACAAAACCTCAGGGAAGTATCTCGTGGAGTTTGATATGTTTGTTCCTACAAGCCGAGCCGGGTATTACAACTTTCAGCACTTCGAAAATCCTGGTGTCGAATGGGCCTTTGAGGTTTATTTCGACAACAACGGAACAGGTTACATGCACGCAGGTGGTAATAATGCCGCCACATTTACTTATCCAATGAACACTTGGTTTAAGGTCATCAACGAAATTAACCTTGATGCCGACTCGGCCAAAGTTAAAATCAACAATGTGCAGGTGTATCAGTGGCGCTACAGTCTGCAGGCACAAGGGCAGCCAGGTACCAAGCAGCTTGGTGGTGTTAACTTCTATGCCGGTGCAACAACCGGGATGACACCTCAATATTATTTTGATAACCTTGGTTATGCAGAGCTTGTGGCTGGTGTAGCCGGGCCAACCATCCAGGTAAGCAGCTCAACAATTATCCTGACCATTCAGGAGGGTACCCAGCAAACGCGCAACCTGCCTGTCACAAACACCGGTGGTCAGCCACTCAATGTTAATATCGTTCCCTCATTTGACCCTCCAACAGAGTCAGCAACAAATTACTTACCGCAGACAGAGCTTCCGCAGGCCTACGGTGAATTTGTGGAATCACCGGCTCCAAGCAACGGGGGTTCGCCTGCAAGCGACACACGACCAACAGTAATCCTGAATTATGACGGCGAAAATGCTACAGGAATTGGCTTCACAAATGGTGCGCAATGGCGTGCCGCCGTTCGCTTCCCGGCTTCCATGGTTGCTCAGTATAATGGAATGTTGCTTACTCAGCTTCAGATCTATATCAATGAACCAGCCAACGCACATAAAATTATGGTTTGGGATATGGGCAGCATCAATTTGCCCGGTCCTGGCCAGCTTGTGCTCGAGCAAGCCTTTAACCCTCTTCCGGGATGGAACAGTATTAACCTGACAACACCGGTTTTCATCACTGGCCGTGACCTTTGGGTAGGCTATTGGATGGACCAACCCGCTGGTTTGTTCCCCGCTGGTGCTGACAACGGTCCACAGCATCCCGATGGCGCATGGGTTTCTTCAGGCCCGGGATGGTCGCTGCTTACCCTTCCCCGCAACTGGAATATTCGTGCCAAACTCGAAGGTAACGCACGTCCGGTTTGGCTTTCAACAACCCCTGGTCAGATGACTATCCAGCCTGGAGCAACAACTGATGTAACGGTTAATATCAACGCAGCCAATCTGCCTCCGCTGACGGTTCAGCGTGGCAAGCTGCACGTACGCAGCAACGATCAAGTAACTCCTCAGGTCAATATCAATATCTGGATTACCGTTCTTGTTGGGGTAAACGAAAAGGGAGAACAGACCTATGTTAGCATGTATCCCAACCCGGCACAAACCTATGTGATGCTCTCTTCAAATAATATCATCCGAAAAGTGAACATTCTGAACCAGATCGGACAAGTAGTTCAGTCATTTAGTCCTGAAACACCCGAGCTGCGCATTAGCACCGAAAAAATGAGGTCAGGAGTTTACATCCTTCAGATTGATACACAAAATGGTCAGGCCATACAGAAGCTTGCGATTAAATAATTGATTTCTCAATGAACATTAGCCGGCTTGTCGAAAGACAAGCCGGCTTTGTTATGCAATAAAAAAAACCGGCCTGACAAGACCGGTAAGTTTGGTTGTTTTCGCTGAATTGTCCTTGGCTTAGCAGTTGCAGGAGGAGCCGCTGAAATCGTCGCCATCGCCACAATGGCCACATCCGCCGCCATGATGTATGTGAGCATGATCGTGCGTATCGTGATGGTGGTGATGACCACCTCCACCACAGCATCCGGAATCGGGCGTGCCACAGCCACAGCCTGATGGAGCGGGGTTGAGTTCTTCGTAGGTGGCCTCCCGCACATTAAGTACTTCGCCAACTGTGTATAAAGTTTTGCCAGCAAGGGGATGATTGAAGTCCATCGATACCGAAACACCATTGACACCAATGACCCTGCCGTCCAAAGGATTTCCTTCGCGATCCATCATGGGTATGGTGCGGCCAACTTCAAGCAATCCTGGCTTAATTTCGCCTTTGACCATGAAAGCAGTCTTTGGCACATCGATAACCAACTCGGTATTGTATGCTCCAAAAGCTTCTTCGGGTTTGATGTAAAACTCGAAACTATCGCCGGAGCGAAGACCCAGCAGACGTTCCTCAAAGCTTTTCATCACCCTTCCGGTACCGAACAGCATGGTGCGGGGCTGTGTCAGCGGGGCTTCTTCCAGAAGTTCGCCCCGTGCGTTTTCAATATGAATGCGGTAGGCCAATACACCAACCATTTCATTTTCAATCTTCATATACTTATATGCTGTTTTCGTTGATAAAGTATTCAAGTGTTGCGATGCAAAATTAGTTAAACTCAAGTAGTTTAGAATCGTTTTAAATAAACTTTCCCTGATTTTTTCTGCAACATTCAAAAAGTTTGCTTTCAGTATTGTCCGATTAAAATAAAATGCGTTACTTTGCACTCCCTTTTGAGAAGGTGGATAAAAACTGAAAGTCATGTCGAAAGTTTGTCAGATTACCGGAAAAAAAGTTATCACTGGGAATAGCGTCTCGCACTCAAACCGCAAGACAAAAAGAACATTCGAGCCTAACCTTCATGTAAAGAAGTTCTGGGTTCCAGAAATGAATCAATGGGTAACGCTCAAAGTGTCGTCGGCCGGCATTCGCACCATCAGCAAAAAGGGTATTTATCAAGCCCTCGTTGACGCCGACAAATCGGGCAATTTATATAAGTAAAAACTTTTTGTAAAGATATGCACGGCTGCTGCGGAATCCGTAGCAGCTTTTTCATTTCAGAAGGTTTACTGTTAATTAGTTTATCATAACAATCCTGAGCAGGTCACAGGCCCTGCTGATGAATTTTTGCGATACCGAAATAAAACCAGAGCTTTGTTGTTTATTGTTTGAATCATGCATTACTTCCTTCAAAATCTGCTCCTTTTCTTTTTCATGTTCGGTGTTTTCACCGGCAGGTCACAGCAGCTCATATTGCATGGAAAGGTTACCGACGAAAGAGGAAGGCCCATGGATTTGGTCAATGTTGCAGTAAAGGGAAAACCGGGAGGGACCATCACTAACACAGCAGGATTGTACAATATTGCTGTCGAATCTGGTAAAAGACAAACGGTTGTTTTTTCCTTCATCGGATATATTGCTGCCGAGCGCCAGATTGATGCCGGAATGGAGGGTGATTTTGTGCTTGATGTTGTTTTATTTCCTGGTTCAACCACCCTTCCAACTGCCGAAATCCGGGACGAGCGTCTTCAAACCCTCAGCCTCACACGCCTCGACCCGAAACAAGCCAGCCTTTTGCCAACTGTTGGTGGAGGTATCGAAACACTCATCAAAACCCTTCCTGGTGTTTCATCTAACAATGAACTAAGCTCGCAATACAATGTGCGCGGAGGCAACTTTGATGAAAATCTTCTGTATGTGAACGGAATAGAGATTTACCGGCCTTTCCTTATCCGCAGCGGGCAACAGGAGGGACTCAGCTTCATCAATCCTGATCTTGTGGATAACATCACCTTTTCAGCCGGTGGCTTTTCAGCCGAGTTTGGCGATAAACTTTCTTCCGTACTCGACATCAGTTATCGCAAACCTCAGGATTTCAGATCATCGGCAGCTTTAAGCCTGCTGGGAGTCAATATGCATTCCGAGGGAATTAGCCTTGATCAGAAGACCTCCTATCTTACAGGTGCCCGGTACAAAACGACCCAATATGTGCTTAATGCTTTGGAAACCAAAGGACAATATCGACCCGACTTCATCGATGTTCAGGCGTTGATCACGTATTCAATCCACCCAAAAGCCGAACTCACCGCCCTGGGCCATTACTCCCGCAATCGTTTCAAGCTCATTCCACAGACCAGACAAACAGATTTCGGAACCTTTCAGGAAGCTTACCGGCTTACCGTTTACTTTGACGGGCAGGAGGTGGATCGTTACCGAACCGGAATGGGAGCGCTTTCGCTGCAATTCAAACCTTCTGCAAGCACCAGACTCTGGTTAACGGCCTCTGCATTCAGTACCGTAGAAGCTGAAACCTTCGACATCATGGGCCAATATTGGATTGGCCGACTTGAAACCAATACAGCCAGCGAGCAATTTGGCAATGTCGTTCAGGCTCAGGGGGTGGGCACTTTTATCGATCATGCCCGTAACTACTTCAGCGCCAGCGTGCTCAACCTCGAGCATAAGGGTTCGGTAAGTGGACGCGACCTTGCTACGAAGTGGGGATTAAGGCTGCAGAAGCAATGGGTTTACGACAGGCTCAACGAGTGGGAACTTGTCGATTCGGCAGGTTACACACTTCCACGTCCTGTTGACCAGGTTGGCAACCCAAACCATGAAAGGTATGATTTGATCCTCAATGATGTTGCAAGAGCAAACAACCGCCTGAGTATGTGGAATCTGAACGCTTATGCTCAGCAAAGCAGAATGCTCTTCGACCGCAATGATAACCAGTATACCATCACCTATGGCCTCAGATTAACCAATTGGGGCTACTCGAATGAGTGGCTGGTCAGTCCGAGGGCCAACGCCTCATTCAAACCATTCCGGAATCCGAATCTTATTTACAGGCTGAGTGCGGGGGTCTATGTTCAGCCTCCGTTCTACCGCGAAATAAGGAACTTTGCCGGAGATCTGTTCAGCAATGCAAAAGCCCAACGATCCTACCATCTGGTGGCAGGAACGGATTATCAGTTTAAGGCATGGAACAGACCGTTCGTATTGACCTCAGAGGTTTACTTTAAATACCTCGACCGACTAATTCCGTACGAAGTAGAAAACGTTAGGATTCGCTATTATGCCGACCAGCAGGCCAAAGGGTATGCTGCCGGCATCGACCTGAAAATCAACGGTGAATTTGTAAAGGGCATCGAAAGCTGGGCCAGCCTTTCGTTTATGAAAACAGCCGAGGACATTGTCGGTGATTATTACGACTATTATATGAACGATGATGGTGAACGCATTTACTGGCATACCCGAAATACGACGGTCGCCGATACCGTTAGGGTATTTCCGGGTTTCATCCCCAGACCTTCTGACCAAAGAGTACTGTTCTCAATGTTTTTCCAGGACTACATCCCCAATTACCCCACTTATAAAGTGCATCTTACAATGGTGTTTGGTTCACGACTTCCATTTGGTCCGCCCGGAAGCCAGCGATGGCAGCAAACAAGAAGAATGCCTGAATACAGAAGGGTTGACATAGGCTTCAGCAAACAGCTTCTGGCCGACGATCACGACAAAAAGGCTTTCCCACTGCGGTATGTGAAAAATTTGTGGGCCAGCCTTGAAGTGTTTAACCTGCTCCAGATCAAGAATACCATCTCCTATTTATGGGTCAAGGACGTGAATAACCGGCAATATGGCGTCCCCAATTACCTCACCCCACGTCAGCTCAACCTGAAACTTCTGGTTGAGTTTTGAACCTCTCATCGTCAATTTTGTATAATTCGACGCATTTAATCTAGAACAATTCTAAATAGATATTAATTTTGCGAAACTAAATACCAAAGCGATGAGTATAAAAGTAAAAGATCTTGTATTCCCCTCATTACCATATGCATACGATGCTCTGGAGCCACACATTGATGCATTGACGATGGAAATCCATCACACACGTCACCACAAGGCCTACTTCGATAATCTGCAGGCTGCAGCAAAAGACAGCCCAATTGCAGACACCGATTTTATGGAAGTCCTGGCCAACATAAGCAAATACCCAGTTGCGGTGCGCAACAATGGTGGTGGACATTTTAACCACGAACTGTTCTGGAGCATCATGTCGCCCAATGGCGGTGGGCAACCTGGCGGTGCATTGGCCGAAGCCATTGTACGCGATTTTGGTTCGTTCGAAAATATGCGCGAACAGTTCAACAATGCTGCAAAGACCCGTTTTGGCTCAGGTTGGGCGTGGCTCAGTGTGAAAGCTGATAAATCACTCTGCGTTTGTTCCTCGCCTAATCAGGATAATCCTCTCATGGATGTGGCCGATTGCAAAGGCACGCCTATACTCGGCCTTGATGTTTGGGAGCATGCCTACTACCTGAAATATCAGAACAAACGGCCGGACTATGTGAATGCATTCTGGAATGTAATCAACTGGTCCGAAGTTGAGAAGAACTACCTGAACTGCCTGTAAACTAAATATCTAAATGCATGAAAACCGGCCTTTGCCGGTTTTTCTATTATATTAGACTCAAACTGTGTTTTAACAGGATAAACCCGAGAAAAGTACAACCATGCTCCGACACCTTATCATCGTGTGGCTTTTTCTTGTCGCGAATTCGCCTCTCACAGCAAATGAGCCTGATGGTATCAGCAGAAAAAGCTATCTGCATTTTTCTGTGACACCCCCACTGGTATCGGGAATGTACATACTCACCCTTGAAAGGGAACTCCTGCGTTTCGACAATGGGTTCCTTTCGGCAATGACGCATGGCGGATTAGTTGGCAGTAACATGGGATGGTCGGGCTATTTGTTAGCTTTGGCACCCGACCTGAATATCGGCAACGGCCTACGTTATGTTGAGCTTTCGCCTGGGGTGGCCTTACTTATGTCAGATCAGTCCGACAACAACGAACTGCAACCCTGGCTGCACATTGGTTACAGAAGCTAGAAGCCTGCCAAATCCGGTGTTTTCCGGACAGGCATCGGATATCTAACGATCATTTACATAGGCTATGGCTGCAGGTTCTGAAGCAGCATCATAAGGCAATAAGAAAGAGGTCTGCACACAAATTCGAATGTGCAAACCTCTTTGATTTAGCCGTTTTCCGGTTCATGATTTGTATTCAAGAAAGCTTTTACGAATCCGACTTAAGGCTTCGAGGAGTTGCTCTTCGCTGATAACAAGCGGTGGTGCGAAACGGATGATATTGCCGTGGGTTGGTTTGGCAAGCACGCCACTTTCGGCCATAAGCATGCAAAGATTCCAGGCTGTGGAGCTTTCAGGGCTGTCGTTGATGACAACCGCATTCAGCAGGCCTTTGCCCCTAACAAGCTGAATCAGATTGCACTCTTCAGCCAGCTTTTCCATTTCGGCCCGGAATATTTTACCGAGAGTTTCTGCCCTCTCCGCCAGTTTTTCTTCCTTCACTACTTCGAGTGCCGCAATGGCCACACGCGCTGCTACCGGGTTGCCGCCGAAGGTTGAGCCATGTTGCCCTGGCTTGATACAAAGCATAATATCGTCGTCGGCGAGCACGGCCGAAACAGGGTAAACACCGCCAGATAAAGCTTTTCCGAGAATTAGAATGTCTGGACGTACTTTTTCGTGCTCACATGCAATCAGTTTGCCTGTGCGGGCAATCCCGGTCTGCACTTCATCAGCAATGAAAAGCACATTATGGGCTTTACACAGCTTAGCTGCTTTATTAAGGTAACCGCAGTCCGGAACAAAAACTCCGGCTTCACCCTGAATGGGTTCAACAAGAAAACCAGCCACATTAGGATCTTTAAGCGCTTCCTCCAGTGCAGGAATATCGTTATATGGAATGGTGATGAATCCCGGTGTATAGGGACCGAATCCTCCACGTGAGTCGGGATCGGTGGACATGCTGATTACCGTGATGGTACGTCCGTGGAAATTGTTTTCACAAACGATGATCTTTGCCTCATTTTCCGGAATGTTTTTTTTGGTATAAGCCCATTTGCGACAGAGCTTGAGCGCTGTTTCGTCGCCTTCGGCACCGGTGTTCATCGGCAAAACCTTGTCGTAACCAAAATATTCCGTTACATACTTTTCGTACACACCAAGCGAATCGTTGAAAAACGCACGTGAGGTTAGTGTTAGAGTTTTTGCCTGTTCAATGAGCGCGCCAATAATTTTTGGATGACAATGCCCTTGATTTACAGCTGAATAAGCCGAAAGAAAGTCGAAGTATTGCTTGCCTTCAACATCCCAAACCAATGCGCCTTCGCCTTTGGAGAGCACCACCGGCAGCGGATGGTAGTTGTGTGCGCCATACTTGTCTTCCAGTTGCATGGCCAATTGAGAGGTCATGGGTTCTGAATTCATAAAATTCCGTGTTAAGTATATGTGTTAAAAAAATAACAAGACTTGGCAAAGTTAAAAAACAAATTAATACAATCTATGACTAGTTGATAAAGAAAACCAAATATTTAATTATAAAACGTACTGATTTACAATAGATGACGAAATGGAAGCAGAAGCCATTCAAAAAATTTATTGATGATTGGGCGATTCTTCCAGTGTTCGAAGTTGAACAGTTCGGATTCGATGATGGTCTCTTCAATGTGTCGTTTTACTTGTACTGCAATGAGTTCGTTATTTCCGACAAGTGCGATTTCGTACATATACCTGAAGCTACGATAGTCGAAATTGGATGATCCGACAGAGAAAATTGTTCCATCCACAAGCATGAGTTTTGCGTGCAGGTTATGCGGCTTGTAAAGGAGAAATTTGATGCCAGCCTCGTGCATCGGGCCCAGGTATTTGTTTCGAAGTATATCAACCAGTCCTACATCCGATCGCCTTGGGATAATTACACGCACATCAAGACCCCGCCTGACGGCCTCAGTGAGTTCCTTCCTCAGTCGATATCCCGGTAAAAAATAGGGTGTGACCACCACCACCGATTCCTTCGCTTTACGTATCATCTGCATATAGCGCATCATGATGCGTTGTTTGGTGATGGAAGGCATGTCTCGTACAATTTCAAACTGACCGTGCCTGATTAGCCTGAGAAAGTTCTCCTTGACAAAGACATATTTGTTATGGATTGACCAATCTTGTTTAAATATCTTCTTGAAAGGCAAGCTCATGCTTCCGTGAATGCGAAGGACTGATTCGCGCCAGTTGAGGTTGTAGCCTGTCAGGTTGGACGACCCGATATAGGTAATTTCATCGTCTATCACGATGATCTTTCGATGGTTGCGGCGATGACCACGGGTGAGGATGTCGGTGTTGAATTTTATTTTTTCAAAGAACCGCACTTCAGCACCGGAGAGTATCAGGCTGTCGAAGAAATGGTTAGCCACCCCTGATCCACCCCATGCATCGATGAGCAGCTTCACTTCGACACCCTGACGGGCCTTTCGCATGAGTGCATCCCTGAAGCGGACGCCAACAGTATCGTTGCCCACCCTGTAGGTTTCAATATAGATGTAGTCTCTGGCTCGATCGATGTCGTTGATCATCGCATTATAATAGCGAATGGGGTCGTCGTAGAGCTGATATGATTCTTCGGAATTCATCGCGGACTGCCAATGGTCTGGCTGTTTTTCTACTGAAGCAAATGTAGCAGATATGCGACAAATTTCCAATTGTAAAAACTGGCACTTCCGAAAAACAACCGTTAATGGCTGGGAATGAGCTTCATAATCAAACGCCTGCTGATGATTATCAGGATGATAGCTCCCGTAGCCGTGGCAAGGCTGATCAGAATGGATTCGAGCAGTTTAACCCTTTGCTGAAGTTTAGTATTAAAGATGGCCAAAGCTTTGGTTTCGGTACGAATCGCAATTAGGGTATCCTGAAGTTGGTTTTCTCTTAATGAAACAAGGTTGTATTCTTCGAATAGGTCATTAAGTTGTTTTCTGTAATGAGCAAACTGCTCCATAAATAGTTGCCAGTTGCCTGCCTCTGCGTAAAGGTCCAGAAGCTTTTCCCTTGCAAGTCTTTCGAAAGTGATGAGGCCATCCTGTCTGGCCAGCTCAAGCGTTTTTTCAAACATCGCCCTTGATGCCTTGCGGTTACCCATCCTTTGCCAGGCCTCCCCCAGGTGAAAGTGAACCCTGACCACCTGAGAACGAATTCCGGCACGACTGAATAATTCCAATGCGCGTTCAAACAGCTTGATAGCATCGTTGAATTTATTGGTTGCGGTCAGTAAATTAGCTTGATTTACAATAACATGAGCGAGGGGAACAGGAGAGCCTAGCTGCTCACGAATTTGGTATGAGGCATTAAAGTAGTATGCCGCAGTATCGTAATCCTTTCGCTCGGTGAAATAAATCAGACCAAGATTATTGTATGCAATGCCGAGGGTGTGGATTTCGTTTAGACTATCAAGAATTATTGCAACCTCTTTCAACATACTGATAGCCAAATCGTTATTATCAAACTGCCAGTTTGCCATTCCCATGTTGAGCATGGTTTTTGCCTTATTGAGCACATCATTCAGTTTATTGGCCAGCACAAGCGACTGACGGTAGTGGTCCAAAGCCTGATGGATATCGCCGGCATCGTAGGCAGCATTGCCAAGCTCGATGTACGCTTTGAGGGCTATGGTATCATTATCAAGTTTTTTAGCGTGAGCAAGGGCTTCGTTCAGAACATTCCGGGCTTCGGCAAATCGCCCCTGACGTTGGTACTGATTGCCTAGTTCAGTGAGCATATGGCCTAATAAAAGCTCATTGCCGCTCGTCCGGCATAGCAGTATGGCCCGACGGAGAAATTGTTCAGCGAGCTCAAGATCACCAGCATGTTGAGCGCTTGAGGCCATGGTGCGAAGAATAGCAGCCCTCGCGTCGGGCTGTTGGGCAAAGGGTTCGTCCATAAGTGCCGTTTCGCCTTGTTCGATGCTTTTTGCCGGGGATAAACTTCTGTATTGTTCAATGATTAGTTGAAGTGTCCTGATTTTCTGGCTTCCGGTTTGTTTATCGAGCAGCTGGCTGAGGCTGTCGATCCTGTGCATTTCATTGCTGTCAGGAAATGACTTTATTGTAATGAAAACCAGAAAAACCAGCAAAACACCAGCTTTGATCATAGGGTGATAATCTATCGCAAATATAGTGGCTTGGCTGTCATTATCAATATCAATATTTGAAGGGCCTGTGAATGAGTAAAGAGTTTTCCTGTTTAAATTGTCTAACTTCGTCGGGCAAAAATCATCAGGCATGATAAGATCGATGACAGGCTTTGGCAGGGCCGAGACCAACTGGGGTAAGCGTAAAGTAGCCCTCGAAATCAAAGCGCTCAACAGCAAGCAGTTAGATCTTGTTTTGCGTATTCCTAACGAGTTTCGGACTGTCGAATTCGACTTGCGTAATCTGCTGGCTGAAAAGTTGCAACGTGGCAAGATCGATTTAACAGTGAATGTGGAAAGCAACGGTGTTAATGGTCAGATGATTCAGGCCGAAGCAGCGCGTGAAGCCTGGAGACAGTTGGAGCAGCTGTCGTTCGAACTGGGAAAGGCTTTGCCGCAGGATGTTTTCTCACTATTGGTCCGATTTCCAGGTTTCTTTGCCTCCTCGGAGCCGGAAGCAATCGATGCTTTTGCCGGTCCGCTCCGTGATGCGCTGTCCGAGGCCATACAGGCTCTCGACAGCTTCAGGGTACGCGAAGGACAGGTGCTTAAGCAAGACCTGCTCAGCCGTGTTGAGCAGATTGTGAGTCTGTTGGATCAGACAGATCCTTTCGAAAGCCAGCGAATTGAACAGGTAAAAAATCGTCTCTCCAAGAACCTCATGGAGTTTGCAAATCAGCAGAAATTCGATCAGAACCGTTTTGAGCAGGAGCTTATCTATTACCTAGAAAAACTCGATATCACTGAGGAAAAGGTGCGTTTGCGCCAGCATTGCGCCTATTTTGTCGAGACAATTGATGAGGATTTCGCCGGCAAAAAACTGGCTTTTATTGCCCAGGAAATGGGTCGCGAAATCAATACGATGGGTTCAAAAGCCAACGACGCTTCGATTCAGCGGTTGGTGGTTCAGATGAAGGATGAATTGGAGAAAGTAAAGGAACAATTGTTCAACGTTTTGTAAGCGTATGGCCACACAAGGCAAGCTCATTGTGGTGTCGGCCCCCTCGGGTTCAGGCAAAACAACCTTAGTAAGGCATTTGCTGGCAACAATACCAGGCATTTCATTTTCTGTTTCGGCCACAAGCCGTGCCATGCGTGAGGGAGAGCTTGACGGCAGGGATTATTATTTTCTGAATGCTGAGGAATTTCGCCATAGAGTTGATGCTGGCGATTTTATTGAATGGGAGGAGGTCTATCCGGGAGTGTACTATGGTACACTAAAATCAGAAGTGCAGCGGCTAACCGAAAAGGGCAATCATGTGGTGTTCGATGTTGATGTGATAGGTGGCCTGAATATCAAACATCAGTTTGGCAATCAGGCATTAGCCATTTTTGTAATGGCTCCATCGGTTGAAGCACTTGAAAAGCGACTGCGATCACGTTGCACCGATAGTGAAGAAAGTCTGCAGCAACGCATCAGCAAGGCAGCCTATGAAATGACATTCGTCGAAAGATTCGACAAGATTGTGGTCAATGATGAGCTTGAAGCCGCCAAGTCTGCCATTGCATCAATAGTTAATGATTTCATTAATCATGAATTTTCCGATTGAATATCAGGTTGTTGAGCAGGTTCATGCGCAATCTAACCTTTTGAGAGTCATCCTTTCGCTCAGGACAGGCACCAGACAAATAAACAGCGTGCCGGATGGTTTTTTGCTCGTCCGGATGCATGCAGCTCCCTTCAATCCCAGTGATATTGCTTTTCTGCAGGGCAGCTACAATGTGAAAAAGCCACTGCCTGCTGTGCCAGGCTTCGAAGGAGCAGGAACTGTTGTTGCGGTTGGGGCGGGGGTTGATGAGGGTTGGGTCGACAGTCGGGTTGCTTGTTTCGCAGGTAATGAAGGTGATGGAACTTGGGCTGAGTTTATGCTTGCGCGCACAACTCAGCTAATCCGGGTTAGCGGTGATCTGAGCTGGGATCAGATAGCCACTTTCCTGGTGAATCCTTACACTGCACACGCTTTGTTTCAGCTGGCCCTTAACGATGGTGCTGAGGCTATTGCTATCAACGCTGCCGGCAGCAGATTAGCAGATTGGCTGAGGCTTTTTGCTGCAAGAATTGGGTTGGAGACCATCAACATTGTCAGAAAGCCACAGACAGCTGAATTTCTGATAAAAAAAGGTTGTCATTATGTTCTGGTATCATCAGACCAGGATTTTACCGAAAGGTATCGTACGCTCACAAGTACACTCAATTGCCGTATTGCTTTTGATGCCGTTGGGGGAAGCATTGGAGGCATTATGCTCAGTGCCATGCCACGCGATAGCCGTTTGGTGGTTTATGGTGGTCTGTCGAATCAGTCTTTATGCGACCTCGACGTGCTGGAGCTGATCTTCAAGGGAAAGCAGGTTGTTGGGTTTGATCTCAACCGATGGTGGGCCGATAATCCCAGGGATGTGAAGACTTCTGTCGCAAACGAGATAACCCAGCTGATGAAGTCGGGTGAATATCAGGGACAAATCAGTCAGATAGTTGAATTAAAGGATGTTGCAACCGGCCTTAAGCACTATCTGGGACATATGTCGGAAGGTAAAGTACTGCTCAGAATGGTTTGAGTTATCGATTTTTCTGATGTCAGTGTCTGGATGTTTCATCTTTCGTAGCTTTACACAAATAATGCGTTTCAGTGGATATGCTGAGCAGTAAGTACACGCCCACCGGATTATTCTTTGGTTCATTCAATCCCATCCATCATGGTCACATGATGCTTGCCAGTTATATGCTGAACTGGGGACCGGTGGAGGAGGTGTGGTTCGTTGTTTCGCCACACAACCCATTGAAAGAAAAGAAAGGCCTGCTTCATGAACTGGACCGATTCGACATGGTGGAGGCTGCTATTGGGGATTATAATAAGTTCAGGGTGAGCGATATTGAGTTTCGGATGCCTCAGCCATCCTACACCATTGATACGCTTGCCAGGTTGAGCGAGAAGTATCCCACACGGAGTTTTTATCTGATGATTGGCACCGATGCGTTGCAATCCTTTGGTAAGTGGAAAAATTACGAACGCATTTTGGAATTTTACAAAATACTTGCTTATCCGCGCAAAGGCTTCGACGGCGGGCCATTTATTGAGCATTCTTCAGTTACGATGGTCAATGCGCCCGAGATTGAGATTTCCTCGAGCTATGTGCGCCAGGCCTTGTCCGAGGGTCGCGATATGAGGTTTTTCATGCCGGAAGCAGCATACAAACTTGCAGAACGCAAGGCATTTTACAAGCGCTAACCAAAGGATTGATATTGATAATTGCATGTGATTCTATGATTGTTTTAACGGCATCTTTGATTCGCTTGAACAGTTAAATAAAGAGTTGGCGGATACGTCACGGCAGTTCAGATTCGCATTTTCGGGTTTTATATGTCGGTTCACTGACAAAATTGCCGGTGATTTTGTGGCTTGAGGAGGTTATTTAAAAAACACTGTCAAAAAGTTTGCCGGTTTTCCTGTAACATTTCTACATTGGAGCACGTTAATTTTAGGCAGGAAATTTGATGCATCTTAGGAGAAGTTTTTCATTAAATGAACCTTAACAGTGAGCTTCAGGCCTTGATTAGTCTGGTTGATGAGCCGGACAACAACCTCTATGCCCAGGTGCGCAGCCGCATTTTCGATTATGGCATGAAGGCTGTTCCCGCCCTGGAAGAGGCCTTCGGCAATTGTCCTGACGATCTGGTGCAACAGCGCATTGTAAGTCTGGTGTCTGAGATTCAGCAACAACATCTCTTCAATGAATTGCATCATTGGAAGCGATTTGGTGGTCAGGATTTGCTTACCGGTTACCTTATTGTATCGCGCCACCAGTATCCTGACCTCGATGTGGATGCTTTGACCCGAAAGGTCGGCCGGCTCGTGCAGGATGTTTATAATGAGCTCAATCCCCATCTAACTCCTTTGGAGAAAACACGTGTATTTAACCACGTGCTCTACGATATAAACAAGTTCTCGGGCAATACAGCCAACATCCAGTCGCCTGATAATTTTTACATCAAGAACCTGCTCGAAACCCACAAGGGCAATCCGATTTCGCTGGGGATTCTTTACCTACTAATAGCCCGCGGCATGAGAATTCCCATCTACGGGGTTGACCTGCCCCGTCATTTTGTGCTGGCCTACCTTGATGAACGCTACGATCTGCCCGTTTCGCAGGCAGGAGAAGAACAGGTGCTTTTTTATCTCAATCCATTCAACAAAGGGGCAGTTTTCACACGCAATGAGATCGAATTGTATATCCGACAGTTAAAGCTTGACAGGGAGCGAAGCTATTTTACGCCTTGCGACAATGTGGCCATCATGCGACGCCTCATCGATGGTCTGGCCGAAGCTTGGAGAGCAGCATCGAACAAACAAAAGGCAGAGGAGTTGGAACGACTACTCGAGGCACTTGCAGATAATATTTAACATCACGGAAATCCCAATGCCGACTGGTCGTGAGAAAGCAATCGTCAACTGATCGTGAAATCAACATAATCAGGCTCTGTGTTCCGGATTGTTTCAGATTAAGTACGGAGAGTATGGCTGGGTAAAAGGGCGAGTAAGGCTGCTGACTAGCGCAATGACTTCAAGACATTTTCAACTGCAATCTGCATCCTATGCTCTGCATTTTGATATGATGCTTTCTCGAATGAATGTCCGGTCAGTTGTTCGTAAAGCTCTATATATCTTTCTGTTACAGAATTTACAAAGCTGTCGGGCATTTCTGGTGCCGGCAAGCCGGTCTGGCCCATGAAGCCTTGCTCCATCAGCCATTCGCGCACAAACTCCTTCGAAAGCTGACGTTGAGGTCGGCCTGCATCAAAGTCAGCCTCGTAGCTTGTGGCATAAAAATAACGGGAGGAATCAGGGGTATGAATTTCGTCGATGAGAAGGATGTTGCCTTCCTTGTCGTATCCAAACTCATATTTCGTGTCCACGAGCATCAGGCCTCGTTCGCCAGCCAGACGGCTGCCTTCGGAAAACAACAAACGGGTATAGGCCGCCACAGTTTCGAATTGTTCAGCGGTCATGAGTCCCTGACGGATAATCTCCCCGGGTGCAATATCCATATCATGACCCTGACTGGCTTTTGTGGTAGGTGTGATGATAGGCGTGGCAAATTTCTGGTGTTCGCGCATTCCCTCTGGCAGGGTATTCCCGCAGATGTTGCGGCTGCCATTGCGATAATTACGCCAGGCGCTGCCGGTGAGGCAGGCTCGAATCACCATTTCGACAGCAAAAGGCTTGCATTGACGGCCTATGGTTACGTTGGGATCGGGTGAGCTTATCTTCCAGTTGGGCACAATATTCGCGGTCGCATCCAGAAAATGATGGGCCAATTGGTTGAGCACCTGACCTTTATATGGTATTCCACTAGGCAGCACTACATCGAAGGCCGAGATTCGGTCGGTGGCAATCATCACAAGCAGTTCGTCGCCAATATGATAGACGTCGCGCACTTTACCTTTGTAAAAGCCGGTCTGCCCGGAAAAATTAAATTTTGTGGAGGTGATGGCCTTCATATCGATGTTTTTTGGTCGCCGGGTTGGTTTTTGCCCGATGGGATGCCCGGGCTGCCGTTTTCTTCATGCTTTCTGAACGCCTGAATGATACGGGTAACGAGTTTGTGGCGCACCACGTCCTTGTCATCGAGCATGATAAACTGAATGCCTTCTGTCTGGCCGAGGACTTTCATGCTGAGAATCAGTCCTGATGGTTGGCGATTGGGAAGGTCGATCTGGGTGATGTCGCCGGTGATGATGAATTTTGATGTTTTACCCATGCGGGTAAGAAACATCTTCATCTGGCTTGGAGTGGTATTCTGGGCCTCATCGAGGATGACAAAGGCGTTGTCGAGGGTTCGGCCACGCATAAAGGCCAGTGGAGCGATTTCGATGGTGTTGTCTTCAATATAGCTCAGCAGTTTCTGCGTTGGCAGCATATCGCGCAGCGCATCGTAGAGGGGCTGAAGATAGGGATCGAGTTTCTCCTTGAGGTCACCAGGCAGGAATCCTAGGTTTTCGCCTGCTTCCACTGCCGGCCTTGTGAGCACAATACGCTTTACCTCCCGGTTTTTGAGGGCGCGCACAGCCAAAGCCACAGCTGTGTAAGTTTTACCGGTACCAGCAGGCCCGATGGCAAACACCATGTCGTTGCGACTGATCGCGCTGACCATCTGCTTTTGATTGGCGGTTATGGCTCTCACCTGATGTCCTCCCGGCCCATGAACCAATACCTCCTTGTCCGCTATAGTACGCACGGTTTCATCGCTGGCTTCTCCTGCCATGATCTGGTCGATCAGCTGGGCGTTCATTTTCCCGAAGCGTTCAAGGTGGAGTATCATCAGTTCGAACCGGTGAACAAAGGCCTGAACTTCCTCATCATCGCCCATCACCTTCAAAAAATTTCCACGGGCAACGAGCCTGAGCTTGGGAAAGAGTCTTTTCAGGTGCTCGAGATTGATATCGGCCACCCCAAAAAGTTCGAGAGGGCTCACACTGTCGATTTGAATGATTTGTTCGGCCATGCAGCACTTAAGGTGATTCAAATTTAGATTTGCAAAGGTAGCGAAAAGCTGTCCGCTGAGGCTGGCTCTTACGAAGCAGGGATATATTGTTTGAAAATATCAAAATAGACCTGCTTATTTCCTTTACATCATTAAGCAATATTTTCATGAATATGCTTAAGAATGAATTCATGAGGCTCAAACGCTTTGTCTATCTTTGTGCAGCTCTTCTTAAAATTTTCTATATAACTTCATTGAGAGCTTAAGCTTCTGATTGAATGGCTATTATAACGCTGACAAGCGATTGGGGAACTTCTGATTATTACCTTGCGGCTGTCAAGGGAACCATATTATCGAGCCTGCCTGAGGTTACAATCGTCGATGTGTCGCATCACATCAGGTCGTTCGATATTGAGAGTGCCGCTTTCGCAGTGCGTAACTGTTTCAGGTCCTTTCCGCGAGGCACGGTACATATACTGGCCATCAACACCGAAGAGTCTATTGAACATCCTCATGTGGTTATGAAATTTGAAGGCCACTATTTCATCGGATCGGACAACGGGATTTTCAGCATGATTTTTGGCGAATCTGCACCGGAAGAGTCCATTGAGATCAGTGTGCTTCAGGACAGTGGTTTTTTTACTTTCAGCACCCGCGACCGTTTTACCAAAGTGGCTATTATGTTGCTTAAAGGCGTTCCCTTGCTGGAGTTGGGCGAACCTCGGCCGGTTATCACGCGCAGGTTCCTTTTCGAACCGGTGGTGAGTGGCAATGTTATTCGTGGACAAGTGACGCATATCGACGCCTACGAAAACGCGATCACCAACATCACTTCTGAGCTATTCAGGAGGGAGCAGCGCAACAGAAAATTTGAGATTTATTTTGCCGGCTACCGTATCCATCGCATCGACAAGGGTTATCAGGATGTCGGTCTGGCCGATCTGGTGGCCATCATTGGCACGCATGGCATGCTCGAGATTGCCATCAACCAGGGTAAGGCAGCTTCGTTATGCGGCCTTGAACGCAACACAGCTGTTGTGATTACTTTTTCGCCAACCTAGCAATTTTCTGCTGTCATCCTGCAAGGCCATAAGGCATAAATGCGCCAGACCAACCATCCGCATAGAAGTCCAACTGCAGCGCCGGCAATAATATCGCCAGGGTAATGCACTCCGAGATAAACCCGGCTGTAGCTTACCATTGCTGCCCAGCCAAACATGATAAGGCCAATTTTAGGCAAGTGTGGTCTGAGAATTTTAAAGATCCAGAAAGCAAGTGCAAAACTGTTTGCTGCATGGGATGAAACAAAGCCGAACTGGCCTCCACAACCTTTTCCGGCGGAATGGATCAACTGCATCAGGTCTGGTTCATGGCACGGTCTTGGTCTGGCGGTTTGATACTTAATCCATACCGAAAGCTGGTCGCTCAAGCTGATGAGCGCAACAGTGAAAATGAGAATGGCAACAGTTTCCCATCTCCTGTATCTGATCAGTCCGGCAAGAATCAGGATATAAAAAGGAATCCACCCGAAGCGCCCCGAAACGAAAACCATCAACGGATCGAGCAGTGGCAGATGAAGGCTGTTTAGAAGCAGAAACAGCCACCTGTCGGCATCAAGCAGTGCTTCAATCATTGTCCAGTAGTATCGGCTTGGTTGGTTAGCAGCTGACGCTTGAGGTCAAAGTAGTCCTGATTGTATGGGTCGCGACGAATCAGTTGATCAAGCGAACGCAGTGCCTGCCGCACTCGCCCCTTGTTCCTGTATTTTTCATACTCGCTGAAATAGAACTTGTCGCTCTTACATTTATAGCCAGCCACCTCTTCTTCGACCACAAGAAATCCACGGGCACTGGTTTCTGTCCCTGAAATGGTAAATAACACCGGTATTTCGAAGCGGGTATACCGATCATCATCGCAGCGGTTCCACTGCCCGGCCGAGGCTTTGAAAAATTCCTGAAGTTTTTCGTTTAAGCCAAAATGCAAGGGGTTCTTTAGACCAAAATCGCCCAGATTGCCATTGCAATCTACCGAAAATGATAGAATAGCCGTTCCTACAACACACTGTCGTCGCGCTTCCGGGGTATAGCTAACCATGCTGTAGAAGAGCCTCTCGAAGCTGCCGCTCCCACCACGAAAGCGGTAATCGAGCTGATGTCTGATGTTGCGGTTTCTCGACTGGCTGAGCGTTTCGTTAAGCGTATCGGCTTTGGTTTGACCAATAGAAATTGAAGGCAACATCACAGTAGCTGTTGCCATGAGTGCTGTACAGAGCACTTTGAAGGTTATTACAGAAAAAAATTTCATCACAAATGGTTTTTCAGATCCAATCGTTGGCAAAGAGTGGTTTCTGCTGGTTTAGCTTCTGCCAGAGTATGTCTTTCAGGTTTTGCAAACCTTCGCCTGTGTGGCTGCTGATGAAAACGCACTGCACTTCAGGCATCTTCTTCAGCAGATTGTTTTTTAATTTTTTGCCTGCCAGGTCCCACTTGGTCACTGCAAGTACACGAGGTTTGTCGAGCAGCTCGGGGTTATAGGCTTCCAGCTCGCGCAGCAAAATGCTGTATTCGTTCTTAAGGTTGTCGCTGGTGCACGGTATCATGAACAACAGCACGGCATTGCGTTCGATGTGTCGGAGGAACCTCAGGCCCAGACCTCTTCCTTCGCTGGCACCTTCGACGATTCCAGGTATATCGGCCATGACAAAGGATTGATTGTCATAGTAGCCTACAATACCAAGATTTGGTGTAAGGGTTGTGAATGGGTAATCTGCAATCTCGGGTTTTGCTGCAGAAACTACCGAAAGCAGGGTTGACTTTCCGGCATTGGGAAACCCGACAAGGCCAACATCAGCAAGGATTTTAAGTTCGAGCACAACCCACATTTCGATGCCTTCCTCACCGGGCTGAGCATGACGCGGCGCCTGATTGGTAGCCGTCTTGAAGTGTGTATTGCCAAGTCCTCCACGTCCTCCACGCAATAGGATCAGTGTTTGTCCGTGCTCGGTGACTTCGGCCATAAACTCACCGGTTTCAGCATTTTTGGCTACCGTGCCCAGGGGGACCTCCACAATAATATCATCTCCCGATGCTCCGGTGCTCTGTTGTTTGCTGCCCGATTCGCCGTTGCCTGCAAAGATGTGCTTGGTATAGCGCAGGTGAAGCAGTGTCCATAAATTACGGTTGCCTTTGAGGATGATATTGCCGCCACGCCCGCCATCGCCTCCGTCAGGCCCTCCTTTGGGCACAAACTTTTCGCGCCTGAAATGCATCGATCCTGCGCCGCCTTTACCCGATCGGAAAAAGATCTTAACGTGGTCAACAAAATTTGAACTCGCCATGATTTTTCGATATGGCGCAAAGATAAGGAAAGATGAGGGTTTAATTCCTGTCAGCCTGAACGCAACATACGGCGCGTTTGAACAATCGCCTCCTGAAGCCTTTCGTTTACTTCAGCCTCGGTACCGGCCCCGTCGATCTCAAAGAAGATGCTTTGCCGCTTATAATACTCAATGACGGGTTTGGTTTTCTTTTCGTACTCATCTAGCCTGTTCAGGATGAGCTCGGTTGTGCCATCGTAAACGCGCTTGCGCTCAGTTTTTGCCCGATCGTTGAGGCGCTTGATGGCTTCGAGGGTCGAAAGACGGATATTGAGCATGAGGCTCACCTTCGAGTTGGTGCGTCGTAGAAGTCCATCGAGAATATAAGCTTGCACAATGGTTCGTGGAAAACCTTTGAATATAAATCCTGAAGCTGAGGGGTGATCGGCAATCTGTCGTTCAATAATCTTGATGGCAATCTCGTCGGGAACAATCTCCCCACGCTCCATAAATGGCTTGGCCTTTAAGCCCAGTTCGGTGCCCAGTGCTATTTCGCGGCGCAAAAGTTTTCCGGTCGAAACGTAGATTAGGTTGTTGTTTTTTGCAAGTATCTCGCCCTGGGTGCCCTTGCCTGAACCTGGCTTGCCCAGAAGCACCACGTTGAAGTAGTTTTGCTGGAAGGTGCTATCGATGGTATTACAGAGATTTTCGAAAATTTCTTCCACACTTCCGACGCCATTGATCGGATGGTAATTGCCCTTGTCTTTGTAAAAGTCGATAACTGGTCGTGTTTTGTTCTCGTACTCCTGCATGCGCACATTGATGACCTCGAGGGTATCGTCGGAGCGACCACTGGTTTTCGACCGTTCAAGCATACGATTGATGAGTTCCTCGCGAGGCACCTCAAGGCTCAGCATACAGGTGAGGCTACTGTTGAGCTTGAGCAGCAGACCTTCAAGGATATAAGCCTGCACTACGGTACGGGGAAAACCATCAAAAAGAATCCCCCGCGAGTCGAGATTCATGGTCACTCGTTTCTCGATGATCTGAACGATAATCTCATCAGGCACCAGACCGCCACGTTCAATGATGTCCTTGGCTTCGCGACCAAGGGCTGTATTGTTGGCGATTTCTTCGCGCAGTATATCACCGGTGGAGATGTAAGTGAGGTTGTACTTTTCAATCAGAAGCTTCGACTGTGTTCCTTTGCCGGCACCGGGAGGGCCAAATAATGCGATATTCAGCATAACATTCGGAGTGTAATTTTCAGGTTCAAATTGATACTATCAAGCGCCAACAATGCGGTAAATGTCTGGCAGATTTCGCCCGTGTTCATTGTAGTCGAGGCCGTAACCAATGATGAAATCGTTGGGTATTTCCATCCCAACATAATCAATTTCATAGGTATACTGGAAGGCCTTTGGCTTGAAAAGCAGCGTAGCCACCCTGACATTGGCCGCTTCAAGCTTTTTAAGTTTTTCGATGGCAAACAGAATGGTCAGGCCACTGTCCACGATGTCTTCGAGCAGAATGACGTTCCTGCCAGCAACGGAATGGTCTAAGCCGATGAGTTCGCGAACCACCTGGGTAGAAGCTGTTCCTTTGTATGAGGACAATTTGACAAACGAAACCTCGCATTCAATGTCGATGCTTTTCATCAGCTCGGCAGCGAACATGAAAGCGCCGTTCAGCACCACTAAAAATAACGGGTTGCGCCCGGCATAATCACGATTGATATGTTCGGCCATCGAATGAATAGCACGTTCGATCTGATCCTGAGGAATATAGATCTCAAAATCCTTGTCGTGAACCTTTTTTCTGCTCATGGATGCGAAATTTTACCGGTTTGGCCGGAAGAATCAGCAAAGATATGATTTTGACCAATAATTCGTGTTGAGAATTCAGCGTGAACCACGTCTGCAAAAATCAACCCATCAGGCTATACGGCGTGCAAGGAGCAAGCCATCATGCAGAGGCAATATCAACTGCTCAAAATCCGGATCCTGATTTACAAGCGTGTTGAAGCTCCTCAGGGCTTCTGTTTCCTTGTCCTTCGCTAACGGGTCAGCCACCTTACCACCCCATATGACATTGTCGACCAACAAAAATCCTCTCGGCCTGAGCAGCCGTTTCACCTCCGGAAAATAGTCAGGATAAGATACTTTGTCGGCATCAAGATAGATAAGGTCGAACTGATCATTCATCTGTGCAAGCACTTCTTTTGCATCACCATGAATCAGGCTTATTTTATGTTGAAGATTGCTTTTCTCCACATACCTTGATGCAATATTCAGATGTTCTTCGCTGGCTTCGATACTGATGATGTTCGACTTTTCGGGCAAGGCAAGCGCTATGGCAATTGCAGCATAACCTGTGAATGTGCCGATTTCGAGCACTTTTACCGGTCGGAGCATATGGCAGATCATCTGAAGCAAAAGGCCATGCTGCGGTCCGGCTGCCATTCTGGGATAAATGGTGTGCAGCCAGGTGTAGCGCCATAAATCATGCAGAATCTCACAAGGTGGACTGCTATGGGCGACGATGTAATTTTCCAGTCGTGGATTGGTCATTCTTCAGTTTCAAAGACAATCCTGAAATTATATTTGTTATCGCGAACGATCTGAAGCAGGCTGGTATCGAAAGGCATTTCGCGCAGGGCTGTTTCAAGCAGCATTGGCCTGATTAATACCGTACCAATGTCTTCGAAATCGGTGCTTTCGAGCCAGACCTCCTGACGCTGGCTCCTGCCCTTTGGCAGTGAAGTGTACATCAGGGGTAGTTCGCGGTAAAGAAATTCGCCCTCACGGTCATAAAAGCTCACCCCAATCCAACAGTGTTTCAACCATTCCATGTGGTTCGACAGTTCGAAAACCATCTGCACACTTTGCAAATATTGCCGAGCCCGCACAATTTTAAGTGCCAATTCAGGTTTCCCGACGGTTTCATCCACTGCAGCTACATTGTTCAACTGCGCCTTGAGCAAGAAACTACCAGGCAGTGTGATAAACAATAATAGTAAGGCTGCAATTGAGAGGTTTTTCATTTTCAATGCTCTCCCTGATAAATCAATGTGACCATTTTTTGAACATCGAAAACCTCGTTTGCAACCTCCAACAATTTTGAGGCGCTGATGTTTTCGATCTCAGCAATGATTTCGGCCACGCTGCTGGCCTGATTTTTTACTAACCATGTTTTACCAACCGAAAGTGCTTCATGCATACGCGATTCGCGACTGATGGCCAGCTGAACAATGAGCTGTTGTTTTGCCCGTGAAAGCTGCAAAGTACCCAACGACATTTCACGGAGTTTTTTCATCTCTTTGATGGCCAGATCGATAGCCCTTCCGGTTTGTTCAGGATCCGTGCCTAAATAGATAGCAAGCCAGCCGGCATCGGTGTAGTTGGCAAGTTGCGAGTCAATGCTGTAGGCAATACCGTACTTTTCCCTGATGTTCTGATTCAGCCGGGCAGTTAGGGCAGGGCCGCCAAGTATATTGTTCAGAAGGATAAGAGCTAGTTTATCAGGGTGATTATAGTGGTATCCGGGCATCCCGATAATGATATGGCTCAGGTGGCTTTCAGAAGGAACATTCAGGTTGAATTTGCAGTAATTGGTCAGTGGGGTATGGCGCGCATCATTGTCGGTTTGCTGAAAATCTCCGAAATACCTGATAGCCAGATCGTAAAACTTCCGGAAAGCGATGTTGCCCACCGAAACAAGCACCATACGTTCGGGATTAAAGTTATTACTGACGTAATGCAACATATGAACCCTTGATACTTGCGGAATACTATCTTCGGTTCCCAGTATGTAACGCCCCAGATGGTGAGGCTTGAATAGCTCGTATTCAAACCTGTCGAAGATTTCTTCCGACGGACTGTCCTTATACGAGTTGATCTCGTCAAGCACTACTGCTTTTTCTTTTTCCAGTTCGCTTTCGGGGTAATTTGAATTGAAAGCCACATCGGCAAACAGTTCAATTGTCCGGCCGTAATATGGACTCAGAAAGGAAGCGTGAATGCAGGTTTCTTCGCGTGTGGTGTAGGCGTTAAGGTCGCTTCCTACATTTTCGAGAAAATTGACTACCTGATGGGCTTTGCGGCGTGTTGTTCCCTTGAAAAGCATATGCTCCGCCAGATGTGCGATGCCTTCGGGCAGGGCGCCCTCGTGCCGTGTTCCTGCACCGATCATCAAGGCCAGGTGGGCAAGCTCGACATCGGCACGTTTATGCACAAGCCTGAGCCCATTAGGCAAGATCGCATTCTCGTAGTGCACTTGCCCACTGTTTAGACCATGTTTCAAAGCTGCCTGAGGAATTTTCTTTCGTGGTGTCATTGGGTTGCAAATTTAATAGTTTAGCTGGGCGCACATATTACACAAATGATAAAGTCCGTATGATGTGTGTGCTGAGAAGGCCTCGTTTAGCTCATGCATGGGATGTGTAAAGAGTTTGGTTAATTTTGAAAAAAATACCCCTGAATTCATGCCTGCAATAACAAGGCCCACATTGATGCTCGACGAACAAAGGGTTATCGAAAACATCAGGCAAGTGAAATCCAAGGCCGATGCACACAAGGTGTTGTTTCGTCCACATTTCAAAACTCACCAGTCGGGCGTGGTCGGGCAATGGTTTCGGCAGGAAGGGGTGGAGGCAATTACTGTTTCCTCTGTCGATATGGCATTTTATTTCGCAGCGCATGGTTGGTACGATATTACCATTGCATTTCCATTGAATGTCAACCAAATGGAAATGATCAACCTGCTTGCTTCACGCATACGCTTAACGGTAATTATCGACAACGATCAACAGGCTTTGGCATTGGTATCATCCATGCAAAATCCTATAAATGTGATGATTGAGCTTGATACCGGGCATAGGAGAACCGGTATTGATGCTGCTGATACCTCATCCATTGCAAGGCTTGCTGATAAGCTTGACAGGGCACCCGATATCACGCTCACCGGACTATTAACACATGCAGGTCATACTTATAAAGCAGTTGGATATCAGGCTATTGAGGCCATTGCTTTAGTTGCATACGAAAAAATGAGTGCGGCACGTGAAAGGTTGGGTTACCCGGGATTGTTGCTTAGTTGGGGTGATACCCCCAGTTGTTCAATGCTCGAAATGCTTCCTCCATTCGACGAGTGGAGGCCGGGCAACTTTGTTTTCTTTGATGTCATGCAGTACCATATCGGCTCGTGTCGTATTGATCAGATTGCGGTAGCTTTGTACTGTCCGGTGGTTTCGGTTTATCCAGAGCGGCATCAGATGGTCGTTCATGCCGGAGCCGTGCATCTTTCGAAAGATTTTATTGATGCCGAAGACGGTTTTAGTCTATATGGTTATCTGGTCAGACCCGAAACTGATGGATGGTCGGATCCCTTGCCCGGGGCGTGGCTTTGCTCTATATCTCAGGAGCATGGCGTGATTCAGTTTATATCCGGCTCACCAATGCTGTTCAGGCCAGGCGATATGGTCGGAATACTACCTGTTCATAGTTGTTTAGCAGCCGATACCATGGGAGGATACTGCACCTTATCGGGCAATTTGGTTCCAATGTTCCGTAAGTCTTTCGTTTAGGTGGTTTTATCCGGTGGGTTCTGCAATTTTCCTGACTGTTCGTCCAGTTGGTTCAGGATCTGCTGAACTTCAAGATCTGTTGATTTCAGTTTTTCTCTGCAAAAGGTAATCAACTTTGAAGCCCGACTGATGTGTATTGTGATCTCATCAATGGTCAGGGCGTTGTCTTCCAGCGATTTGACAATAATTTCAAGCTCCTTGTAGGCTTCCTCAAAAGTGAGGTTTTGATTTTTCATGCTTATTCGGTTTTTATAATGCTGCTTTGAATTTTCCCGCTCGAAAGCTGGGTTTCAATCACATTGCCTTCCTGCAGACCGGAGGCATCGCGAAGGGCAATGCCATTGAGCCTGGTAATGCTGTAGCCGTGTTGCAAAACCCTTGAAGGATGCAAGAGGGCAATGCTTCGCGATAGTGTATCTAATTTATGAAAACTGATACCCAGCATCCGGCCGCATCCCAGCGAAAGTCGCGTTTGCAGGTGGAGGAGGTCAAGCGCATTGCGCTCAATGGCAATAGGGTAGAGCCTGCGTAACGTATCTGATATTGTGGTCAGCTTTTGTTCGCGCATTAACAGCTGCTGCCGGGTGTTATTTTTTAAAATTTGTACGGTGTGTGCGATTTGCATCCGGTTTGCTGTGAGCGCCATTGCTGCACCTGAAGCACACTGTTGACTAAGTCTGTTGAGTTCGGCTCTCTGCCCCTTAATGAATTCGGGTGTTTTTTTTAACACCTGGGCCGAACGATCAACCCCATCTTTTAAAAATTCCATACGTTCGAGCAGGATATCGGCCAGCTCGCTTGGTGTTATGGCGCGTGTATGGGCCACCATTTCGGTTACCGTCAGGTTGGTGGCATGTCCGATGCCCGTCATCACAGGCAGAGGAAAGATGGCAACAATGCCTGCAAGACGATAATGGTTGAATGCTGATAGTCCGGTATCGCCACCGCCACCGCGGATGATGGCAACAAGATCGAAATGACTGTGCACTTTACGGATCTTTTCTAATTGAGCCGCGATCTGCTCCACTGCTTTTTCGCCCTGAAGAATGGCCGGAAACAGCATGTGCTGGATGTTAAATCCCTCAGAACGAGTGTTTAGCAGCGAGATGAAGTCGGCGTAACCTTTGCTGGTACTCACAGAAATGATCGCCAGTCTTTTAGGAAGAAAAGGCATAGGAAGTCGGTGGTTGTTATCCCAGATCCCTTCGCGCTGCAGTTGTGCAATACATTTTCTTTTTTCGCGCTCGAGCTCACCCAGGGTGAAGGAGGGGTCGATATTGCTGATGATTAAGCTGAGGCCATGGTTGGGATCGAAACTTACCGAGGCTTCGAAAAGTATTTGCATGCCATCGGACAGGTTTTCTCCGGTGGCCTGAAAGAAATCAGTATTGATGCGTCGAAAATCGATTGCCCATATTATGCCGCGCATCTGGGCAAGAATGCGGCCATCGGCACGCTCAATCAGGTCAGGATAACAATGACCTGAATAATCATAATTGTTGAGTTTATTCATTTCGGCCTTAACCCAGAAACGTGATCCGTATCTGGATGCAAGCGTTCGCTTAACACTCTCGGCCACTTCCTTCAGGCTGAAAACTTTTCGGTCATTAAACTTCTGAGGCATATAATCAATTGTACCGGCGAAGTTAGAAAATCGCAGCAATGATAATCCCTGCTCAGCTATGATGTCTTTTCGTAACTTGGCTGTCCAAACCCAATCAGATGGAAAAGCCAGTCATACTGATATCTGCACGAAAGGAAGATGAGTATCTGCTCAGGCCATTACTTTCATCCTACAAGCTTGAGTTATCCGACGGTCGTTCACCTTTGCCTTCAGATGTTGTCGTATTGCTATTCAGGCCTGATTACCTTCTGGCTGCCGATATTGAACTGATGGAAGGCATAGCCGCCGAATACACCGAAGTTCCGTTGATCCTGCTGTGCGACGATTCCACTGAGCAACTGGCCCTCATCCGACTCGAACAGCCTGCCTGGGATTATTTGAATACCAACCATGTCAGCGCCTACTGGTTGAATAAGATAATCAGCAACTGTTTATGGCGCAGACAGATGCAAATGAGGAGCATACAGCGTCACCGTGAAGCAAACGAGGCCCGCGACAACAGCAACAGGTTACTTTCGCGCAAGAGCCACGAAATCCGAACTCCAATCAATGCCGTGATCGGAATGGCCGAAATGTTGCTCGACACCAACCTGAACAGCAAGCAGCTCTATTACACACAAACCATCTACAAAAGTGGTTCGATGCTTGTTGCCTTATTTAATGATATTCTTGATTATTCGAAAATTGAGGCTGGAACCATTCGCATTCACGATAAACCTTATAATCTGTTTGATAGTTTCCGGGAGAGCATTCAAAGTATTGTAGGACAAGCACTTGAAAAACGTCTTGAAGTCATTTATCATATTGACCCCCGTTTGCCACAGGTGTTCATGGGCGACGACCTTCGTGTTCGACAGATTGTGATGAATCTGCTCGAAAACGCTGTAAAGTTTACCACAACAGGCACCGTAAAGCTTCGTGTTTTTAACGAAAATAGTGAAACCGGGAGGATGCTTGTTTTTGAAGTTTGCGACACTGGGCCCGGCATTCGCAAGGAAGTATTGCCTCTGCTGTTTAAACCTTATGTTCAATCTGAAACTGGTAAAAAGGCGACTAAAAAGGGAGTCGGTCTGGGACTTGCCATTGTTGATCATCTGGTCAGAAGGATGAATGGCAGCATTGGTGTGGAATCAGAACCTGGATTAGGTACCACTTTCAGGGTTTCTCTGCCATACCGTCCTGTGAATGAATACAATGTACTGCCTTCACCTGAAATACTCAAAGGCAGGAAAATATGGCTGGTTACCCAAAATGATGTGCTGAACAGCATGCTTGCCGATTATTGTGATTTTTGTGGCACTACGCTGAATATCGAATTGTCAAGCGCAGAGTACCCGAAGCTGGACAACATTTTGCCGCAATGCGACCTGCTGGTTACCCACCTGCGTACAGGCAACAAAATGGACCTGAAACTTGTTGATATGGTGCGGGAGCGTGCAGCCAGGCCGCATATTCTTTTCAAGGAGAGCGAAAAAGCCAACGAGAAGCTCATTGTAATTCGCAAGGACACCGTGATTATGATGAAGCCTGTCGATATGCACGAATTTCTGGAAGTTGCTGAGGCAGTGCTCTGCGGCAAAGCCGATACCCTGAATACCATTGAGCGACACATCACCCTCGACGAGCGGCTGGGTTCATATCATCCGCTGGATATCCTTATTGCCGAGGACAATGCCATCAATCAGCGCATCATCATGACCATCCTGAACAGATATGGCTATCAGGCCAAGATGGTCGAAAATGGTCAGGAGGCACTTGAATCGCTCGGTCGTCGAATTTACGATGTGGTACTCATGGATATCCAAATGCCTGTGATGGACGGTCTTGAAGCCACCCAACGCATCCGGCAAACGCTGCCCAAAACCCGTCAACCTGCCATCATAGCACTCACCGCCGATGTGATGCAGCAGGGCAAGGAGGAGTATCTGGCCCTGGGCATGAACGATGTACTGTATAAGCCGGTTCAAACAAAAGCCTTACTTCAACTGATTGCAAACTGTCCACGGCTCGATCGCGGGAGCGACTTCTGATCAGTTCATCCTGCCTCAATGCGGCCACAATAGCGACCATTCATCAAAATATTAACTTTGATACCTTTGACAACAACATGAACATCGGATGAGGACTTGTCTGCGCTTGCTGTTATTTTTTATTTTCCTTGCCGGGACAGTTGCTCAGGCTCAGATAAAGCACACCGGTTTACCATTGATTAACAATTTTCCGCGTACTGCATACAAGGCAGCAACCCAGAACTGGGCCATTACGCAATCCCATAAAGGGCTGATGTACTTCGGCAACAACGACGGCATGCTCGAATTCGATGGTCAACACTGGTCCTTATTCCGCGTTCCGAACAAAAGTATCGTACGTTCGGTGCTTTCGGTGGGCGATACAATATTTGTGGGAGCCTACGAGGAACTTGGATTTTTTGCGCCAGACAGTGATGGCCAGCTGATTTACAACTCACTCACCTATCTTATCCCCGAAGAGCTCCGCTCGTTCGATGAAGTGTGGAAGATATTCAAAACCAATACCGACATTGTATTTCAGACATTCAGGCTGATAATGATCTATGATGGCAGGCAAATGCGTTTCATCAGTCCGCAAAGTTTATTCGGACATGCGTATCAGTCCGGGAACGATATTTTCGTTGCCGATGCTTCGGCCGGACTATTCAGGCTTCGCAATCAAAGCCTTGAAGTGGTCAGTGCTGATGAACGTTTTCACAGCGATGAGCTTCGTTGCGTATTGCCGTTATCGGGTGGAGATTTGCTTGTCGGATTTATCACCGATGGTTTGTTCATTCTGGATAATGGTGTACTCAGGCCGTGGAATACAACTGTTAACGATGAGCTGAAGCAGAATATCATTTTTTCCGGTATCAGGCTGAGCAGTGGCTTATTGGCATTCGGAACCATACAAAACGGAATTTACATTGCCAATGAACAAGGGCAGATACTTCAGCATGTGAACAGGTACAAAGGCCTGCTCAACAATACGGTGCTCAGCATAGGCGAGGATCGCGACGGTAACCTTTGGCTTGGCCTCGATAATGGTATTGATTATATTGAAGTCAATTCCGCACTGAGCATATATGATCATACCTACCATATTGAGAGTACTTATGCATCAGTGGTCCATGATGGCATACTATACGTTGGTACGAATCAGGGGCTTTATTTTGCTCCGCTCAGTGAACTTGACAATATGCGGAGGATCGGTACGGTTTTTAAGTTAATACCCGGAACCGAAGGACAAGTGTGGTCACTCATTGTGGTTGATGGCAAACTATTATGCGGCCACAATTTTGGACTCCTTATGGTGTTAAAAGACAAGATCATACGCCTTGCCGACGATCGGGGATACTGGACTGTGCTGCCCTGGAATAAGAACGCGGATACTTTGCTTTGTGGCACTTACAACGGGCTTACCGTGATGATCCGCGAAGGCGAAGGATGGAAATATGGCTGGAAAGTGAATGATTTCAACGAATCGAGCAGAACAGTTCGTCGTATGGATAACTTTCTCTGGATTGCGCATGGCTACAGGGGTCTTTTTAAAGTAGAACTTGATACCAGGCTTCAGAAAGCGCTGAATACAAGATTGTACTTCAACGAACGTGGCCTTCCCCCTGATCTGCCTTACGGGCTTCATGCCATTGATGATCAAACCGTGTTTTCTACCACGGAGGGATTTAAATCGTTCAATAAAAAAACAGGAAGCTTCGAGCCCGACGCCCGCCTTTCCAGAATTTTTCCAAAAAGGCAGATCCATCAGATTTTTTCTGACAATTCCGGTAATTTCTGGTACTATGCCGAAGGCAGGCTCGGCCTTATGCGCCTGATGGAAGATGGTAACTACAAGGACATCACTTCGCCATTCAACCGAATTAACGACATGATTATCGTGTCGTACGAGAATATTTTCGTTTACGACAACCGCAACGTTTTCATCGGTTCAAAAAACGGCCTGCTGCATTACGACCCCATGTTCCGGCGCAGGCAACAGGCTCTTGCGGCAGTACTGCTGAGAGAGATGTCCTTTCAGGGAAATGAGGATAGAAAAGCTTTTTACAATCTCGATCCGAAAAGGGCTGCGGATATCTACCAGCAGTCAGGCCTGAACATACCCTACAAACACAACGATGTCTCGATTCGTTTTTCTAGTGCTGTTTATGAGGCTGCCGGAAGTACAGAGTTTTCGTTCAGACTCAAAGGTTTCGACCGCGACTGGTCACCATGGGTCCGACTCACCTACAAAGAATACACAAACCTGCCTGCAGGGACTTATGTTTTTGAGGTCAGATCGCGCTTGCCAGGAGGCACTGCTGATGAAGTATATAGCTTTCCATTTGATATAAAACCACCTTTTCATCGCACCACCGTTGCATACATATTGTATGTTATTGCCCTCATACTCTTTGTAGTTGGCAACGTAATGGTGCAGCAGAGGCGTATAGCCCGTACCGTGCGCGAAGAGCGCGAAAAGCACGAACAAAAAATACTGGACCAACAGAGAGCCTTCAGGGAAAAGGCGCTAATTGCTGAAAAAGAGATTGTTAGTCTCCGCAACGACGCATTGCAGAAAGAAGTGGAACATAAAAACAAGGAACTGGCCAATACTACACTCCATCTCATAAACAAGAACAAAATTCTGAATGCTATCAAATCCAGCCTGATCCAGCTCAACGATAACAGCCTGAACCAGAGTAAAAAAGACGAACTGGAAATCCTTGTCACCCGAATCAATAGAGAACTCCGGAACGAACGATTTCAGAAACTTTTCGACGAAACCTTTGATGAGGTTCACGACGATTTTCTGAGCAGGCTCAAACAGCAGCATCAGGAGATCACGCCAAGGGAGCTCCGATTGTGCGCATTTCTTCGAATGAACCTGTCAACCAAGGAAATAGCTCCGCTAATGAATATCTCGGTCAGGGGTGTCGAGATAGGACGTTACCGGTTGCGTAAGAAGTTGAATCTCGAACGTGATGAAAACCTGATAGATTACCTAATCAGGTTTTAACAGAAGAAAGACTATTCATTCCGGGCTTGAAAATAATACCGGTGGTGTTCCGGCCGTCAATGGCAATAACAACTGGGGTTTGGGTGAGCACATGCCGGATATACTTGTCTTCGTATAGTGCAGGAAGGCTGTTCAGGAAATCCAGGTCATAAAAACCATCGCTGATATAGGGATTGATGGTGAAATAGCCTACGCCAAATGAAGTAAGGTTCTGGAAGAAATGTGTGCCCTGCGATGGATCGATACGGTAATGCTCGAGTCCTGATTCGATAATCACCCTTGCTGACGAGATCTGGGGCCATTTCACCGGGATACCGAGCCAAGGATCGCTCGATCCCCACCTTCCGGGTCCGATAAGCACATAGCTCCGGCCATCGGCAAGAAAGCGGTTATTCACCTCGCCAATGAGCTGGGCTATTTCGCGGGTTTGCGATGGATCGAAGGCTTCCGGTTTTACGTAAACAATGTCGGTTACATCATTGATCAGCCCATTGCCAAGCGTGTGCGATGCCTTAATGATGGTTTGCCCGTCGGGGATATTATCTAGATTAATCGCTACGGTTTCGTCGTAATCGACAGTTGGCCTGATTTGCAAAACATAGAACAACTTTAAAACCCCGGGAGGTTTGTTAAGCTCGACGGCAAATTCAATTTCTACGGGCTTGCTCATTTCCCGATGTCCGATCTGCAACAAGTCCATTAGTATCTCAGCAAGCGGAAAAGTTTTGTATTTAAGGATATTGGCAAAAGTCACCAGCTTTTTGCCACCTTCGGCCCAGCCATCACGGAGTACGTTGTTCTGGTAGTCGTATGTTGAGCATACCAGTTTGAGCACACCATCTTTTTCTGCTTCACTGATGCGCAGCTTAAGCAGGTTGGCCGACTCGTCGGTGGTGGTCAGAAAGCTTTCCGGACTGAGGTCAAGGGCGTAGAAGGTTTTCTGGGTTTCCCGCAAGGCAATGTCGGGCTGGCTGGTTTGAAGCACTTTGTTGGGGAACTTTGGCGAAAAACGAAGCGTCTGGCCTCCGTCAACAATATGTTTGCCGAGGCCAAGGGCTATACTGGCAATGCCGTCTTCGGGCCGTTCAGGGGCTATAGGGTAAAAATTATAGCTTCGTGCTACGCCTGAAATGGCAGGATAATGCCTGTTTTCGTAAGTTTTACCACACACTTCCTGAAGAACGATGGCCATCTTTTCTTCGTCGATCACATTTTTGGTGGCCATCATATAGGCTTTGCTGTCCTTGAAAAACACCGAGGCATAAACGCTCTTGATGGCATTGCTCAGCATCTTGAACATCCTACGTTCGTCGTTTTCGACAAGCGGTATCATATAAGTGCTGTATATTCCGGCAAATGGTTGGTAGTGCGAGTCTTCGAGAAGGCTCGACGATCTAACAGCCAATGGTTTCCTGATCACTGAAACAAGGGTGTACAGGTCTTCGTGAGTACGGAACGGCAAGCGTGCCTCAACAAATGCTTTCAGCACTTCATCATCAGTGTGGGCTTCAGAAAGTGCAATAGGGTAGAGGTTGTTTTCCTCCATGAACTCGTCAAAGATGTCAGTGCACAATACCACGGTTCTGGGGATGCTTACCTGCAATCCTTCGTACTTATCGAAGAGGTTGTTTCTTTTAATCAGCGAGTCGAGGAAGGCCAATCCACGAGCTTTTCCACCAATCGATCCTTGTCCGATACGCGTAAAGCTAAGGTATTCGTCGAAACTTTCGCGGTTAAATTCTGCAATAACACCGCGGGCTTTATTGAGCCTGAATGCCGCTATGGCATCAAACACAAATCGTTTTACATCATCGCAATCATTGAAATCATCGGCAGCAAACATCTTAAACAGCTCGGCCAAAGGAAATAAAGCCCTTGCCCTCAGCCACTTCGAAAGATGATTGCGTTCGATATGATATTGCAATGACTCGTTGGGGACCTGAAATATCTTTTCCTGCATGGCTCTGAGGTCAGCAGCGCGCATGACCTCCATGCCGGTTACCGGATCCTTGAAGACGAAATCGCCAAAAGCAAAGTATGCGCGAATGAATCGTCTGAGTTCGATAGACAGGGTCTTACTATTTTTGTTGATAAAACCAACTTTGATCTGCTTGGCCTGCTCTTCGTTATGGCTTTCGGAGCTCTGAAGCAGCAAGGGCATGAACGGATTGTTTTTCTTGACCATCTTACACAGCCTAATGCCGGCTGCCGGATCGTTTTTTCCGCCCCTCTCGTAAGAAACATCTGTAATGATGCCAAGAAGGTTTTGCTGGTATTTTTCGTAGAGCTCAAAGGCCTCTTCGTACGTTGTGGCAAGCAAAATCTTTGGCCGCCCGCGCATTCGCATGTTTTTCTGATGTTCATTCAACCCCTCAGTCATAAAGGATTTAGACTGAGTGAGAATGATTTTGTAAATGTTTGGAAGATAGCTGCTATAGAACCTAACCGAATCCTCCACAAGGATGATGCATTGTACCCCGACATCCAGAATGTCGTGATCTGCATTCATTTTATCCTCAATCAGCTTGATGATGGCCAACAGGATGTCGGCATTGCCCAGCCAGTTGAAAACGTAATCGATGGCTTTCAGTTCTTTGCGGTCCATACGCAGCGATAACTCACGCGATAGTGGGGCAAGCACTGCAATTGGCACCATTGGTCGGCAAAGCTTAATATTTTCGGCTAGCTCGAAAGTTTTTTTCTCTTTGGAGCTGAACATGATGATAACAAGGTCGATCTTCTCCCGTTCGAGCCTTTCGATGGCCTCCTCGCCGGTGCTTACAAGAAGGAAGCTGGGCGGATAGCGCAGATTGAGTGATACATACTCATTGAACAGCTGCTCTTCAATGCGTCCGTCTTCCTCGAGCATAAAGGCATCATACACTGACGAAACGAGCAGCACATTGTAGATGCGCTTTTTCATCAGACTGATGAAAGGAGTGTCGTTAAAGAGAATCTTCCGTTTTTGCTGGTCGAGTCGGGTAATGGCCATGGTGGTTAAGTTTTTCGCACTTCAGGGCAAAGTTACTTTTTCGCAGGTCTTCGCAGCTTTTTTAATTAATCAACATCAGTTTGTGGAAAAATTTTCTTAAAAAATTTTCTTAACGAATGATTAAAATTATATTTGTGGGGTTAACGGGATGTTAAATCGATTAAACTCTGAAACTATGGTAGCGATGTTAATTATTGGGCTGTTTATTGTAATCGGTATCATTGGTCTGGTGCACTCTTTCAAAAACGCTCCTTACATCGACGAACCCGAAGAGTCGTAGCAGTTTTATGGGCCGGCAAAGAGAAACTGAATGTCCGGGACTATTTAGTTCCGGACATTTGCTTATTTAACCATAAACGGCGGTATGCATAGTCAGGATCGTACATCTGCGCCTGTTTAGGTATGCTGAAATAGCTGTTTTCGCGTGGATCGTTACCGACGCCGGCCAGATACATCCAGTTGAAATAATTATTGCACACATCGTTGTCAATGAGCTGCGACTCAAACCAGGCAGCTCCATCAAGCCAGCAAAGTCCGAGGTCTTTTATCAGGTAGCTTGCGACATTCTGCCGTCCTCTGTTGCTCATCCAGCCTGTGAGCAACAATTCGCGCATATTGGCATCCACAAAATCACTTCCGGTGTTTCCGGTGCGCCATTTTTCGAATACTTCTGCTTTTCTCAAGCAGTGATGATCGTGATTGCGCAGGCCTCTGGGTTTGAAGATCCTGTTCCCATATTTCATGGATACAAAACGCGAGTAATCGCGCCAGAGCAGCTCAAAAAATACCCAATAGGTGTTCTGACTGCTACCATATATATTTTCGTAACGCCTTAGCTCATGATAAACCAGTCGTGGCGAGAGGCTTCCATTGGCCAGCCAGGGCGAGAAGCGCGTACTGTAGTTGGCTCCAAGCAGCCCGTTGCGGGTTTCCTTATACGTTGCCACATGATGATTTTCAAAAAAATAGTCGTTCAGCCTCTTAAGCGCCTCGCGCTCGCCTCCCTTAAACCGGAATCCGGCCCTGGCATCAGGCTGCACTTTCTGTAAACTCAAACCTGACAGATCAGTCAGACTTTCAGAATGCCCCGGGTCTTCAATCGGATGAACCTTTAACATTGGCACAAGCAAGGCACTGATGCCGGAATAACCCTCCACTTTTTTCCGAAACTCGGTAAACACATCAGGCAGGTGGCCAACTGCAAATGGAAGCCTGTCTGGCTGAATAAGGGTGCGGTCATCATAGAGCCTTAGTCTGGCTGGTGCAATGTGATTGCCAACTTCGCGTTCATCCGAAACTTCCTCCGCAGTGTGCTCCTTTGTTGCCCAAACTTCATCAATTTTCAGGTTGCGTACCAACTGCGGGATCAGCTCGCCAGGCCTGCCGGTAAAAAGTTGAAGCTTTAGCCCGATTTCAATAAGCGATGCTTTGAGATCCTCAATTGTTTCGGCCAGAAAGCTGTGCCTGAATGGCCCCATACGGGCAAATCCATGCTGTCGGCTCTCTAAAAGCTCAGGATTGAAGACAAATACAGGGATAACCTCAGAATTTGCCTTTAAGTTGGAATACAATGGGTTGTCGTGCAAGCGAAGGTCGTTGCGGTGCCAGATCAGGGTGCGCATACGAATAAAAACCTTAGATTCGGATATGAAACAAAAGATCTTCCCTATTGTTTGAAGATTGTAAGCTTTATGTCAATGAGTCCTTAAACCGAAAGCTCTTTCTGGTATATGCCCGTTCTGAACGCCAATGAAAAAATGCAGTTGCCAATTAAATTGACCTGTGGATTCTTGTGGAAATTTATTGGCAGGTAATGCTGACTTCGTTGATGTTAAGCGTAAATCAGCGGAAATTTTGGAGTGAGGCTTTATCATAAATTCTTTTTTTCACAGTTTATCGCTGTCTTCGAAAGGCTGCATGCCTGGTTTCGTTCATGTTTCTGGAAAAGTTGTAACCCCAATGAATAATAAGACTGCAATCTCTATTTTCATCAACTCTGCAATGCACTGCAAAAAGCAATCTAAGCCTGCATCATGACACGCCAAAAGAATAATACAACCTTCAAAAAACCATACCTTCCCGAAAAAATATGCCAGTTTTGTGGTCTTCCTTTCAGCTGGCGTAAAAAATGGGCGTCCGACTGGAATGAGATAAAGTATTGCAGCCAACGTTGCCGTAATAAAACAAGGTTAAAATGAATATCTATACCCCTGAAGTAAGTCTTGTTTTTACGCATCAGCTTTTCGATCCCAACCCATGCCTTCATCCCGGGCGAGATGTGGTTTTAGTGGAAGAGTACTTATTTTTTCGCCAATACAGGTTTCACAAAATGAAACTTGTGTTTCACCGCGCAAGCATGAAAACATATTGCAAGGCGCTGATTGACAAAGGCTATCGTGTTCATTATGTGGACAGTTTGACTGAGCTGGACGATATCCGACAACTGTTGCAAGCTCTTACATTACAGGGTGTTAAGGTTGTTCACTACTGCAATCCGGTGGACTACTGGCTTGGCCAACGGGTAAATCTGACAGCTGAACAGTTTATTATCAGGCTTGCGTTTCACCATAATCCTTCTTTCCTTCACACTGACGACACAATCCGCGAGGCACTCCAGAAAAAAAAGCGTTTCTTCCAGACAGAATTTTACATCAGTGAGCGCCGAAGGCTGGGACTGTTGCTCGATTCATTTGGCCAGCCGCTTGGCGGCCATTGGACAAATGACGAAGATAACCGAAAACCCTGGCCCAAAGGCAGGCCGGCACCTGCTGTGGAATGGCCATCCGAAACGCAGGAAATTGCAAACGCAAGAACATGGGTTTTGCAGCACTTTTCCGATAACCTTGGAAGAGTCGACATGCATTTTCCTTAAACGGTTGATCACCCGTCAGCACACGCATGGCTGAAGCAGTTCGTGGTTCAGCGGCTCAACGGGTTTGGCCCTTACGAGGACGCAATATCCCAAAACGAAATGTTGCTTTACCACAGTCTCCTTTCGCCACTCCTCAATACCGGGCTTCTGCTGCTGGGCGATGCTCTGAAAATGGCATCAGAGGCTTATATCAGAGGCGAGGCCTTGCTGAACTCAGCAGAAGGTTTTGTTCGCCAGATTGCAGGATGGCGCGAGTTCATCAGGGGTGTTTATCTGCTGGTTGGACGTAGGGAGAGGACGACTAACTTTTTTGGATTTACTCAAACCATGCCAAAGGCTTTCTATGATGGCACCACGGGCATTCAACCTATTGACCATACAATACTGAAATTGAACCGGTCGGCCTACAACCATCACATCGAACGGCTTATGGTTTTAGGAAATTTAATGCTTCTTTGCGAAATTCATCCTGATGACGTTTATCAATGGTTTATGGAAATGTATATTGATGCCTACGATTGGGTGATGGTGCCCAATGTTTACGGAATGAGCCAGTTTGCAGATGGTGGATTGATGTCCACCAAACCATACATCAGCGGCAGCCGTTATGTACTCGGCATGTCCGACTATACCAAAGAACCATGGACAGAGGTTTGGGACGCGCTGTTCTGGCGGTTTATCTACATGCATCGCGACAAACTTATCAATAATCCCCGGATTGGTATGCTGACCGTAAACTTTGATCGTATGCCCGCCCTCAAGCGCACAGGGGTGATTTCGAAAGCGGAAGAATTTCTCAATCAGTTGCACCACTGACAAAAATTAATTGAATTTCAATCAGCTTTAAAAAAGCTTAAACCCAATATTCAAGGTTATCTTTTCGTTTTCTTTGTTTCATGAGCCCAACCTTTCGGATCTATTTTCTTCTGATGCTTTTTTTGCCTCTTCCCATCCAGGCACAAACACTGCATGGTAAAATTTCGGCCGCTGATGGCAGGGCTGTTGCTTATGCCTCGGTGTATGTGCCTTTGCTTAATAAAGGGACAACAGCCAACAGCGATGGCGATTATGTGCTCCCCTTGCCCGAAGGCGAGCATCATGTTGTGGTTCAATATCTTGGTTATGCCTCGTATCGAAAGCAGATCGAATTGAGGCAGGGTGTGCAATACAGGCTTGATGTCGTGCTGCAACCACAAGCCATGGCATTGCCCGAAGTAATTGTGACAGCTTCGGGCGAAGACCCTGCGGCCTTCATCATGCGCAAAGCCATTGCACTCGGACCTTACTACCGCAGCCAACTGGATGAATACAAGGCCCGGGTTTACGTAAAAGGCACTGGCTTACCCGAAAAGATACCTGCACTGCTAAGGCCCCAGCTCAAGCGCGATGGCATCCGTGAAGGACAATACATTGTTACGGAGACTTTATCGGAAATACAATACAGGCGGGGTCAACCTTTGCAGACCAAGGTGCTTTCAACACGTTCGTCGGGCTTTAGAAACGAGGATTTGCCCATGCAGTTTGCAACATTGAGCCTGTACAACGACATCAATGGCGTGATTTCGCCTCTGAGCCGCAATGCATTCAGCATTTACCGCTTCAGGCTCGAAGGCACTTACCTCGAAGATGGCCGATCGGTAAGCAGGATCAGGGTAATTCCGCGACGAAAAGGGCAGGATGTGTACAGTGGCACCATCATGATCCGCGAAGGCAGCTGGAATCTGCAGGCGGTTGATCTGGTGGTAACTACGAATCTTTACGAGCTGAGCTTCAGACAGGTATATCAGGAAATTCAGCCCTTAGTCTGGATGCCAGTAAGCCACGATTACAAGCTCGCGATCGATGCTTTGGGTGGAAAGGGTACATTTCGCTACATAGCAACATTAAGTGATATCACTGTGCGTCTGAATCCTCAGCTCGATCATCAACGCTTTGCCCGAATGATGGAAGCGAGCGATCAGGAAAAAGAATTGCCGAACAGGAATCTTCATTCATCGGGTATTGTTACGACCACAGCGAGGCAAGAACCATCACGACAGCGAATTGAGCAACTTGCAGCTAAGGAAAACATCAGCCGTGCCGAAATGCGCGAAATGAACCGGCTAATCACTTTGGAAACAAAACATAAAAAACCACAAAATCTTGAGATCAAACCGCGAAACACCGAGATTGCCGACAGCGCAAGGCTGCGCACACCAGACTATTGGGCCAATAATCGACCAGTGCCACTCACCGCTGGCGAAGCAGAGAGCTTTGGCGAAGATTCTCTGAAAGGGGCTAAAAAAGACACTTTGAAGCGTAATCCGTTATTCACGCAACTCATTTTCGGTAAGAATAACTACAAAATCGACGATAGAACAACATTCTCACACAACGGCTTCGCTGATTACAGCGCAATAGGGTTTAATACCATTGATGGATTGCTATGGTCGCAAAGAATTGGCCTGGTTCACGACTTTAAAAATGCCCGACGACTTAAACCCTTCATCGATGTTTCCTATGCATTTGCGCGTCAGACTTTTAACTACAGTTTTGAAACAGAGTTTCTTTCAGGCCCCATGTCGAGAACAAGATGGAACGTGTCAGCCGGCCGGGTTACCTCAGACTACAATTCCGCGTCAGGCATTGAGCCATTTATGAATGCTGTGACAACACTTTTTTTGGGAAGATACTGGATGAAACTTTACGAGAAGGACTTTGCAACATTTTTATTTACCACCGATATTGTCAATGGTTTAAACGTCGAAGCATCCTTTGAGTTTGCAAACAGAAAACCAATCGCAAATCACAGCACTTTTGCTTTTTACACTCCTCCAAACCGCGAATTTACGCCCAACATTCCTCCTTCATTTTTGCATCGGCCGGAATTGTTTGAAGTGCACCGTGCTTCAATAGCCTCGTTTACACTGTCGTGGACACCTGAGCACTATTACCGTATCCGCGATGGCCGCAAACAAATGGCCTATTCGCGTTATCCCACTTTAAGTCTGAAATATAACACCGGTCTTCCGAAGCTGGCTGGCTCCGATATGCAGTTCAGTCAATGGGAATTTTCAATGCGGCATTCAATCACACGCAGACTGTTTGGCACTCTCGGGTACGGGTTTGCAGCGGGATTGTTTACTGACACCACTTCGATGCGTTTTCAGGACTTCAGGCATTTCAGGGCCGATCCTTTGCTGGTAGGGGAGGAGTGGCGTGGCGAGGGCTTCCGCTCGGCAAATTACTATACTTTTTCTACCAATAAGCCATATGCTGTCCTGCACGCAAGTTTAAATTCCAGAAGCCTCATCATCAAGCGAATCCCCTCTCTTGCATTGCGCAGCTTCAACGAACAGTTTCGTGTTGCTGCCCGTTTTGCCGGGGGTAGCGCTCCCGTAATAGAGTTTGGCTATGGATTAACCCAATTATTCTTCTTTGCCAATGCTGAAGTATTTTTTGCCACCGGCTCAGGCTTGTTACAGCAGGCTGGTTTCAACATTAGCATCCCCATTTCGCGATTGGTGCCCTGAATCTGACGGGCAGGCAGAACATTATTCCGTTTAACTTTGGTGAATACAAAAGTTAAGCTTATGCTTCCCCGAATCTTGTGTTTTTTATTGGTCTTAACCCTTTCAACTGCAAGCCCGACTTCTATCACTGCCCAAAATGCTGCATACTTAAGCCCTGCAGACAGTGTGCTGGGGGTTTTATTGCCCGAGCTGAAATTGCCAGATCAATATCGTTGGCTGCCATTACCTCCTGTAGTCGATAATTCCACGCAGCCTTATTGGCGCCCTATTTTCAATCAGAGCAGTGCCTCATGCGGTCAGGCTGCCGGGGTGGCTTATAATTTTACTTACGAGATGTGCCGCAAGCTGGATCGGGATGCATCATTGCCCGAGAACCAGTTTCCTTCGCATTTCGTTTACAATTTTGCCAACTACAATGGATATTACGGAGTGAATTATTATCAGAGCTTTGAAATTCTTCGAACGCTTGGCACGCCAACACTGGCAGAATATGGCGGGATGGCCATCGATAACGGCAACAAGTGGATCAGCGGCTACCAATTCTACCGCAATGCCATGCGCAACCGGATTAAGAAGGTTCATCGAATCAAAACCAATACAGTGGAAGGCCTCCTCACGCTCAAACATTGGTTGGCTCATCATCTCGAGGGTTCGGCGGTTGGTGGTGTGGCCAATTTTAATGCAGCAAGCCCATGGGGATTGCAATCCCTGCCGCCCGGAACCCCAGAAGCTGGCAAGCTGGCTATGATTTATTTTCAAGGACACCAGGCCACACATGCAATGACCATTGTGGGCTACAACGACAGCATCCGGTGGGATTATAACGGCGATGGTCAGTATACTAACCATCTGGATATCAATAACAATGGAATTGTTGATCTGTTGGATTACGAAGTAGGAGCCTTCAAAGTGGCAAACTCCTACGGAGCGAACTGGGGCAATGATGGCTATTTCTACATGATGTACAGGCTGTTGTCTGAAGATATTTATTTCGGTGGAATCTGGAATCAGCAGGTGGAGGTGCTTGAGTTGAATGAACCCTATGAGCCGGCACTTACCATGAAGTTAATCCTAAAACACAATATGCGCGAGCAGGTCAGGATCAACGTTGGTGTTTCGGCCGACACTTCCGACCGGGTTCCAGCTCAACGACTGATGTTTCCGGTTTTCAATTTTCAGGGCGGACCGCAATATATGCAGGGTGGTACAACAGATCCACTTAACCAGTACATCGAGATAGGCCTCGACCTGACGCCTCTCCTGAATGAACTTGATAGCGGACTGCCTGCCCGATTTTTTCTAGAAGTACTCGAAAACGACACCACAGGCAATGGCTCAGGAGAGATCATATATTTCGCATTGCGCGACTACACCACTCCGCAACCAATCGAGGTACCCTGCCCGCAAACAAATGTGACATTGGCCGACAATACGCTTACAAGGCTCAGTGTAGTGCATGCTCCGGTGTTCGATGGTGTGCAGATTACTACCCCGTATATCCCTGTATTCGACGCCGGTATTCAACTATCAGCTACTGGAGGGCAACCCCCGTACCACTGGACGCCTTTGTACAATTACCACCCGCAAAAGCTGCAATTGCCCTTTCCTGCGGCCCAGCAACAGCAACTGCAGACCGAGAGCCCCAACTACCGCTACGCACGTAAAACCATTGACTTTGAGTTCCCGTTTTTTGGACAGAAGTATTCCGAGATCTTCATGCATCGCGATGGCTTCCTGCTTTTCGGGCCTGAACTGTTCCCATGGCCATATTACAAGGATACATGGCTGCTTTTCAGGACTATGAAAAACATCTCAGCCTTTCTGGTTAGCCCTGTTCAGTATTACCCCGGTACAAAAGGTTCAGAGGGAATGTGGTACGAAGGCAATTCCAGCCATGCCACCTTCAGATGGAAAAAGCCAATTATGTATTATGACCGGCAAATCGGATACGGTGAGTTTACTTTGACCCTTTATCCGGATGGCGGGATTGAGTTCCATTACAGCGACCTCAGCATGACCGAACCTGTACTTTGGTATGCAGGGGTTTCGGCCGGAGAACAAAAGGAATACAGCCTAATTGGAGGCTCGGGCAACAGGCTGCTGCCTTCCGGCAAATCGTTTGTCATGCGGCCCGAAAACTGGCCCGAAGGCATTTCGCTCACTGCTGACGGCTATCTTAGTGGTGATCCGGGCTCGCAGCAGAGCATTCACAACATCACAGTCAAGGCCAAAGACCTTCAGGGTTTTTCGGATACACAGCAATTTCAACTTTCCGATATTGTGCAGTTTAGCCTTATGGCGCGCTGCACGGAGGGAGGAAGCCCGATAGCAGGAGGCAAACTGGTTCTTGATCTTTCGCTTCGTAACCTCACATACAATCCGTTGTCCAACGTACAGATAAGCCTCAGTTCTGCGAGTAACTTTATCCAACTATTTCAGAACGTTTCAATTATCGATATCCCGGCCAATGGCACCAGCGAAATTCAGGCGGCTTTCGCAGGTCAGCTGCTCAGCAACACGCCCGATGGCCAATATATTCCGCTAAATGTCCAAATTGCTTCTGAACTCGGAAACCGGGAAGGCACTGGCGGCTTTTATGCCAGAGCTGCCGAAATAATCAAAGTGGAACATAAGATTGAGGATAATGATAACCGTCGCCTCGATCCGGGCGAAATGGCACCACTCGTGATTACACTGGCCAATAATGGTCGGGCTGATGCACCCTTGCTCATGTTGATTACTGAGTCGGATGACCAATACATCTCACTGAATGAATACAGTATTGAACTGTCAAACTTAGCTGCCGGTAGTGAAATATCCGTGCCATTTATGCTCACAGCAAGTTCTGATTGCCCGGTGGGTCACATTGCTACGGTCAGATTCAGGGCTTTTCTGAATGGCGACACGGTTATCAACCAGCAGATTCACCTGAAAATTGGACAATATCCTTTGTTTATCTTTCTGAGAAGCTCATCAGCTTTCTCCAGCGAGGTAATCCGCAACACCCTCAACCAGTTGTCGATACCTTACGTCTTTGGTACTACACTGCCTGATTCCCTGTCCGATTTCCGTGCTGTGATCGCCTGCCTCGGCGGGGTAACTACCAGCGGGAGCCTCAGCACGGATCAGGCGCAGAAGCTTGCAACTTATCTAAGCAATGGAGGAAATCTATATCTTGAGGGATCTGCAATCTGGGCATTTAACAGGCCTCCGCTCTTGTATGAGAAATTCAGTGTTATTGGAAGCTACTTATCTACATCGATACCAGCCACATATATCGATGGGGTGGAGGGTAGTTTTGCGCAGGGACTAAGCTTTTCCTATGCAAATACTGCAGCTCCATACCTGTTTTTCGAAGTGGCACCTGTCGGAAATGCCTTTGCTCTTCTTCGTCCCCAATACACTCCTTCTGTTACAGTGATGACCGGCCTGCAAACTGCTGCCTACAAAACCATTGCCTCGGCCATCGAGTTTGGCTATCTTGATCCCCTGCAAATCAATGAGTCCAGGAAGTCGCTGATGATAAAGCTTCTGAGCTTTTTTGAGCTTGGCTACCTTGTTACATCTTCCTCCAACGACTCATTTGCCATTACCGACTTGCTGCTTATCAGACCTAATCCGTCATCGGACGCGTTATGGGTCGAATTTTATGGACTGAAAGATGAAACCGCCACATTGAGGATAATTAATACTTCCGGGGTCATTATGCAGGACAAGCCCGTTTCTGTCATGAGCGGCCTGAACAGTTTAAATCTTGACCTTGACCATTTACCCTCGGGTATATATTTTATTCAGCTCGTTCACGACAGTAGAATTAGTTCAGCAAGGTTTGTGAAATATTAAAACACGCGCAAGCTCTCCTTGAAGTGCTTAACACCTTGAAAATGATTTTGTTATTCTTCAATCGCTTTAAACACAGCCAAGGATCTTGTTCCACCTGCTATGGTCAGTATTCCTTCCGAAACATTGTATGAATCGGTATTTTCGAATGCATTAAATAACAGTTTATCGGTCTCCATATCCGGACAAGCCATCATGGTCGAGGCCATTCGATTGAATTTTATTTTTCCTATGGAAGGCAATTCTATTGTTCCGAAGAAATTGTTACAACCACCAGTTCCATAGGCACGCATTTTATAAATATCGAGTTTTAAATGGGCTTGTTTCAGATTTTCTTTTGTTCCGTCAATTGCAATGCCTCCAACCTCGATAAGCTTCCAGTATATTCCATGCAATAGCACTTCTTCACTGCTAAGCACTTTTTTGCCGAGAACGTACATCTCAGCTAGTTCGCCGGTGATACGATTCTTATCTATATCTAGCTGGATCAGGCTGTTTTCACCCACCTGATAGTGATTCGCCCCGTTCTCAATCCCCTCCAGTGTAATAATATTGCCTGCCTCGTCCCATTCAAACTGTCCATTGTTAACAAAGGTATTGTTGCCATCCATGCCTAGGTAATTCATTTGAATCTCAAAGGTTTCATCCTCGTTGATGTGAATTGTGGTAGCAATACCCTCACAATCGGCACATGGCATCACTCCGTAGTAAGTGCCTGACCAGTCGAGCGAAACACGGTTGTTATGTGCCGGGTCGGGGTTTTGCGGGGAAGTCTGGTTTGAAGTCTGCCCGCACGACCAGATAAAGATTGCTAAAAAGAGGCAGATTGTCAGATAAATAGATTTGGTGGTATTCATGAAAAGTGTTTTGGTATTCAGAATAGCTTGCCAATGAAATATGGCAGCATTACCCGCCACCAGGGCCAGTCGTGATCCACATCGTTGCCCCAGTAATCGATCCACGCAGGGATGTTTTTCGCTTCGAGTATGTCTTTCAATTCATCTGTGTCTGCTATCATTTCTTCTTCCCATGCACCCCGGCCAACGGCAACAACAATAGTATTCTGCCTTAGCCTGCTGAGTACATTTTCGTCCTCCAGATTCCTCAGATAATGCAGGGGTGAATTGAAATATACGGTATCGTCCATCCAGTCGCCGATGAAAAGCTTCAGATCGTAGATGCCACTAATCGCGATAACGGTATCGAAAACAAACGGATGCCTGAAAAAGAAATTGGCAGCATGGTACGCTCCCATACTGCAGCCGGTCACGGCAATGGTGCCCTGTGGTTGGTTGCAGTGATTACGGATAAACGGTACCACTTCATTCATGATATAACCATTGTATTGCTCATGACGGATTCCGCGATGATGAACTGCCTCTCCTTCCCGCGTCCAGGCCTCGGAATCAAGGCTATCAACTGTGAATACCTTTATTCTGCCTTCGTTGATATGTAAACTCAGTGCCTGAATCATAAGGTAATCCTCGGCCTCATGGAAGCTGCCGCCCTGGGTCGGAAAAATGAGCAGTGGCTTTCCGTAATAGCCATAAACTTTCATGTCCATGTCGCGGTGCAGCGAAGGGCTGAACCAACGATGATGTTCGGTGTGCATGGTATTATTTGTCAAATTCGTGTATAAATCGTTGCATCTCAAGTATTTTATCCGGATTCTCATGGCGCAGGAGGTAGCAATAGTTTCCCATCGCCTTAGATAGCGCTGGATCGAGCGGGCCATGGAATACAACTGCTGAACCCAAGGCTTCAAGAATCTGTTCAGTATTATGCTTGTACCTGAACTTGTCCTTGCGACCAACAAAACACACATGGTATTTTCGTTCAAATTCCAGTTCGAACTTATCATGAACAACCATGTCAGCCCAGATACTGTAAATGTCAATGTCGCTTGCAAAGTTCCACATATCGGTGGTGAATCCTCCGGGTGGCCTCATATTCACCTCAAGGGCGACCAGACGCTCCGTGTTATGCTCCCGGAAAAACTCGAAATGAAAAAACCTTCCTTTCAGTCCGAAGGCTTCAGCAACCTTTCGTCCGGCATGCTCCAGATCGGCAGGGATATGGCGTAATGTAAGTATGTAGATATGGGTGTCCTCGTTCACCGTTTCCATCACTCCACGTTCGTTCTGCATTGCATTCCAGTAGATCAGTCTGCCCTGCTTGTCAACCAGGCCATCAAACGAAAAAATGGTTCCTTCGACGAATTCTTCGAAAATGTAGTCCGATTGGGGCTTGTCGGCAAAGAAGGCATCAACATCCGAGCTAGAGACAATCTTGTACGTCCGTGCTGCTCCAACGCCTGTATCTGGCTTTGCTACAACAGGATACCCAACTTCGTTGATGAACTCAAGCACTTCTTCCTTGTTGTGCATTACCTTTCCCCTGGCAACTTTGAGGCCGGTTTGCATGAACACCTTTTTCATCTCCGATTTCAACTTAATCTGAGAAAGCCCGTCAATTCTGATGCCTTCAATATTGAAATCGGTACGCAAACGGGCTTCCGTTTCCAGCCAATACTCATTATGAGCATCAATACCGTTAAGTTTACCGTATCGGTGTGTAAAATATCCCAATGCCCTGACCAGTTCATCGTAATTGTGCAAATCGCCGACTTTAAAGTACTCGGTCATCCATTGACGCAGATTGGCTGGCAACTGATCGTAAGGCATATCGCCCAAACCCAATACACGCGCCCCAGCCTCATGCAGTGCCCGGCTGAAATGAATGTAGTTGGGCGGGAAATAGGGAGAGAAATGGATGTAGTTTGTCATAGTGGCCGGTATTGGATCAAATGGTTGAGCAGACAAAAATAGAGCAACATGATTCAAATGCAACCTTTTGGCTACTGCCGAATCCTAAAATCCGCCATGAAACCGATTGCAGTAAGCTCAGGACACAGAAAAATGAAAAAATTTAACATCTGTAATGACCTTAATATCAATAAAATATAAGATTTTTTAAAAAAAGTCGAAAATTTTTGATGCGATTTTGACATTGAGTGGTATTAATGCACGTAAAAAGTAAATGAAAAGCTCAAAATTGTATAACGAAAGAACAAAATGTCATGAAAAAGATCATCGCGCTGCAGCTTATTACAATTCTGGCTGGACTTCAGCTGAACGCCCAATCCGTATGGGGCTATGTTAATTACTTCAACAATCCGCTTTATCCGATCGAGGGGGTCACGGTAAAACTGTACAATATGTCTGACGCATTGCAGGCAACCACCACCACCGATGGCAATGGCTATTATGTGTTCAATAATGTATCCGGCACCCAGTTTAAAATCAGGGCATCAACCACCCTTCCGGGTTATGAAGCCAATATCGTGAACGCCAACGATATTCTCATGTTTCTGAATGGTGAAATAGAGTTCAACACCTGGCAATACATCGCCGCAGATGTGGATGGCAACGGAGTGGTGAATATGAACGACTACCAGTTTGTTGCCGTCAACCACTACCTGTTTGGTGAAGCCTTCCCTGCCGGTGCTTGGCAGTTTGGTGAGGCACAGATCGACCTCATCGTAAATGCCGGAGGCGGCCCTTCCAACCTCGGCGGCAGCAGGCTGGGGGATACGGATGGGATTTTAGTTCCAACTGGACGTGAAACTTATGAACCATTTATACATTTGAGTACAATAATCAAGGAAGCAGTTCCTCACACAGAGCTTACAATACCTGTAGAACTTGTATCAGTTGGCAAGATTTCTGCTTATGGCATTACACTGTCTTACGATCCTAATTTTTTAACTGTAATATCAGTGGATGCAGCCTTAGGCTTCGGCAGCTACCGCCTGCAGGACGGACTTGTGCGCATCAGCAGCCTTGGAGCCGGAATTAGGGAAACCGAGGTCCTTAATTTAAAAGTCAGGTTGAATCAGCTTCCGGCAGATCAATCTTTTCCTTTCAGGGTACTATCAGAAAGCCATCTGATTGATGGTGAAGGCAATAAGACCGGAGCCTTTTCCGTACGCATGCCCCGCATCGGACAGCAGCAAACTGCGCAAGGCATGGTGCTGATGCCCAACCCGGCCCGCGAAAGCACATGCATCCGTTTTCATGACATACCATCCGGAATATACACCATTCAGATCTTCAGCAGTGCCGGACAACGCATACTGAGCCGTCAGCTTGTTGTTGGCAGCGATGCTGAACCGGTTTATTTCTCGACCGAATTCTTCGAAAAAGGGGTTTATGTTGTTCGGGCATCGAACCAGGAAACCGGACTGGAAATCAGCGCCAGGCTGATCAAAATGTAAAAGTGGCCCAATTATGATAAAAAAAGGAAGCCCGGCGCTTCCTTTTTTTATTTTCGCATGGCTGCTTACACTCGGGCATGAACATACGAATTATATTGTTTTACATTGTTATCGCGCTAGCTGCACTACCGCTCACTTTTACCGAGAAGATTCAGTCCGGTCATGCCGATCCGCTACGTAGGGCCCGTTATTACGATAGCCTGGCCATGCCCGACAGTGCCCTGCACTGGCTTGAGAAAATCAATGCGCGTAAGCTGTCGCCGGATGCTAAAATCAGGCACTACCTGCTTAAAGCCGGCCAGCTAAGGCAGCTCAAACGCGGTGCGGAAGCCTGGGCCTATCATGACAGCATTATGGGATTGCTCCACGGAACTGATAATGCCCAAGAAATGACAGCTGAAACCGAATTCCTGAAGGGGAGGCTGTTGTACGACCATGGCGATTACTTAAGCGCTATCAGATGCTTCGATTCTGCCGAAAGGATGATGTTGGCCACCAATTTCTCTGATACAGGGCTTTTGGTGCGAATTCTGAACTTCAGGGGTATTGCAAATTATTATGTTGGTGAACTGACTCAAGCTTCTGAAGCCTTTAAAAAGGCCGAAAAAATGACAATAAGAAACCCACTTATCAATCCTCTGGACCATGCCGATGTGCTCCAGAACCTCGCGATTGTTTATTCGGGCATGAGTTTGTTCGATAGCGCATACATCTATATTGTTAGGGCAAGAGAAATGAAAGAAAGAGTGTTGAAGAAAGATAATGCTGCCCTTATATTATTTTATGTCAATTACGGACGCATCCTTCAAATGACTGGTCGTGTCGAAGAAAGCCTAAATTATTTCAAAATTGCCGATGAACTTTTAAGGGATAAGTCAGGATACGATTTTATTATTGGTACTCTTCATGTAAATTTAGGAAACTCATATCAGCTTGCAGGCGACTACGATCGCGCCATACAATATTTTCAGTCGGCTTACGGTCATTTTTCGCAATCACAGGGAAATGCCCATCTCAATACCTTGACGGCGCTCAATAACCTGGCTTTCATGTATAACCGGACTGCCCAACACGATTCGGCTTTGCGCATCCTGCACAGGTTGCAGCAAAGTCAGCTCACGCCATTGCTTGAGATCAGGGTAAGTCGTAATCTCGCTACTACCTACAGGAGTCTTCGTGAGTTTGACGAAGCGCTGATAAATATTTCAAAGTGCATCAATTCGGCAGAATACTATTTAGGCAACCGCCACTTCGAATATGCCTACTCAGTTTTCGAAAAAGCAAGGATTGGGATTGCCATGAACGATTTTAATCTGGCCTTAAGTAGCATCAGCGAAGCGGAGCAGGCTTATGCTGTCATCTTTCCTTCAACGGATGAAGAATATATTAACATATTAAGAATCAAAGCTTTTATTAAATCCAGACTTCTTAAATTCGAAGAAGCTGAAGCGATTTTCTCGAAAGTAGATTCTTTGATGAACCTTGTGAAGGAGAATGAGACATTGCCTGAAAATGGCATGTCGCGTTATCTTTCGTTCAACAACGCCAATGTTCTCATCGACAAGGCCCGAATGTATCAGGAATGGTATGCTTTTAACAAGGATATTCAAAACCTCGCTGCAAGCGTTGATCTTTACAGCCGTAGTCTGAGTATTTATGAGCAATACAGCCAGTTTGCCACCGACGAGAGCCGGCTTTTACTGGGTGACGATATGCGGGGCACATACCAGGATGCGGTCAGGGCTGCCTGGGAACTTTTTAAGATAAGAGGTGGTCAGAATAACCTCGACCTTGCATATGGCTTTGCAGGCAGGGCCAAGTCATCGGTCCTGTTGTCCTCCATTCGAAAGCTGCGGGCATTCGAAGCTGCCGGAGTGCCCACACAGACCACCGAGACCGAAAGGCGGCTCCGACTCGAAATTCACGCACTCACCAGAGCTGCCTCTGACGAACGCCTCAGGCCTCAGCCGAACAATGCCCGCATCGCCATCCTCGATGCAAAACGCATTGTGTTGACTCGTTCCTACGACAGTCTGATGCAGCAAATCGAGACAAAACACCCCGATTATTATGCCCTGCGTTATGCTCCGGCCACATTGACAATTCAACAGGTACAGAAAAATCTTAATCCAGATCAGGTACTCATCGATTATTTTATCGAATCGAATCACCTTTATATTTTTGCTTTGCGCCGCGACAGCACGCTGCTCCTGAAAAATGCCCTGCCTGATCGCCTTGAAACCGGGGTCGACAGCCTCAGGCACATCATACTCGCAAACCTGATGAGTCACAGTTTTGCGGATTATCAGGCGTTTCTAGGTATCAGCACGAGCCTTTATTCCGAGCTTATCAAACCAATTGAAGGATTCATCCAGGGCCGGCGTCTGGTCATTGTGCCGGATGGAGTTTTGGGGTATCTGCCGTTCGATCTGCTTATTGACCCGGATAAGCTGACTTCCGAGCAGCGAGAAACTTTCAATTATACCCAGTTGCCATTTTTGTTGTACGATTTTCCATTATCCTACCTCTCATCATCAGCACTGGTAAAAGATTTCGAGGTCGATCCTGGCCGTAAGGCTGGGCAGGTGCTCGCAATGGCACCGGATTACAGCAAACCATCTGTGTCTGGAAAATTAAATTATTCACCCTTGCCTTTTGCTTCGAAAGAAGCCGAAATGGTTCGAAACATTTGGGGTGGTTTGGTGCTCTCCGGATCCGATGCTACTAAAAAAGCATTTATCGAAACTGCTCCCAAATATGGATTACTTCATCTTGCCCTGCACACCTTGCTCGACGACGAAAACCCTCTATATTCCAAGCTGATTTTCCATCCTGATGATTCGCTTGCCAACGAAATGTTTGGTTATGAACTCTATGCGCTCAGGTTCAAAGCGGCTATTGTTGTGCTGAGTGCATGCAATAGCGGCCTGGGGAAGCTGCGATCAGCCGAAGGGGTTATGAGCCTGAGCCGCGCTTTTATCTATGCCGGTGTGCCATCGGTGGTGATGACCGGTTGGGAAGTCAACGACCAGTCGGGCGCCAGATTAATGGAGTACTTCTACCGCAATCTGGCAAAGGGACTCACAAAGGACAGGGCACTGCAACAGGCCAAGATCGCATGGCTTCTGGAATCGAACCAGTTTAAGTCGCATCCATTTTTCTGGGCAGCGTATCAAATGCTCGGCGACACTCAGTCGATAAAAAAGAAAACCTCTTATCAATTCCTGATCATCATACCCATAGGCTTGATGGTTATTTCAATCGTTTTACTGGTTGTCCGAAGGCTTGGCATGTTTACTTTTGCCTCCAAGGCCTGAAAGATGCGTTGCTTATTTACTCTGATTATTTTTTTCATCACTTTTTTGGTAAATGCCCGCCAGTTGTTGCTTACTCCTGACCTAAAGGAGGCATGGCAGGAAACTTCGCGTCTTAGGTTGGTGAGGGCTGAACAACTGCTGGCACGCGAACGACAACAACGGCCCGACAATCTGCTGGTTGACGTATTTTCGCTTCAGCTCATTTTTCAAAAGGCCCTCGCAACAGGCTCACCCGATGATGTCCAGGTCTTCCAGCAGGAAAAGGTGAAGCTGCAGCAGAATTTATCTGAACTAAGGTCGTCCGACCCCTGGCAGCAGTGGGCTCTGGGCTACAGTGGAATGGCTTCGCTGATGCTGCGGTTAAGGGCAGGCGAACAATGGCAGGTTGCTGTCGAGATGCGCCGTACTTATGCACGAATCATTGCGGCCTATGAGCAGTACCCTGGTTTTGTTCCTAACCTGCTAACCTATGGCATGGTACAGATTTCATTGGGAAGTTTACCAGAACAGTTCGCCTGGGCTTTGCGGATGATATCGATTAATGTGGATAGTCGTGAGGGTATAGCGCATTTAACCAAAGTGCTGCAGCTGCACGAGACGCACCCTTTCGCTTTCATGCGTGCTGATGCCGCAATCATGCTCGGTATGGCCACCAGAGCCATGCAAACAGATCAGGCTACAAAGGAAATGGTTATCAATCTAATGAACACCCTCGATCGAAGCAATTTAATGCTGAATTATACCCTGGCTTACCTGCAAATGCGTGATGGTAAAAATGAAATTGCACTTAATCTTTTAAACTCAAGGCCGGTATCATCAGATTATCTTGAATTCCCCCTCATGGATTATTTACTTGGTGAGGCCTTGTTAAGAAAAGGAAGCGAAATGGCCGAAAGAAGTTACAAGCGTTTCATTAGTGCCAGCAAGGGCTCGATGTATATTGCCGATGCTCATCGTAAACTTGGATGGATTGCTCTACAAAATGGTGACTCATTCGGGTATGTTGCTCAAATGAAATTATGCCGACAAGCCAATGCCAGCCAAAGCGAAAGGGATGCCGAGGCTCAACGTGAAGCTGCTTCAACCCAACTTCCACATCCGCTACTTGTTACTGCACGATTACGCTTCGATGGTGGTTACTATACAGAAGCAGAGCAAATCCTTGACAAGGCAAGCCATCAGCTCAACTTGTTGAACAACCCCCATCGACTCGAGTTGATTTACCGACGTGCCCGAACTGCCGACGGCTTGAATAAATTGGATGAAGCACTTAATCTTTATGCTGAAACATATAAACTTGGTATGCATTCAACGGAGTATTTTGCTGCCAACGCCGCACTTCGCTCAGGGGAAATCAATGAACTGAGAGGAAAATTAAGTGAAGCAAGGGATTGGTACAATAAATGTCTGAACCTCAAACCAACTGCCTACCGCAGCAGTATCCATGCTGCGGCCCGGGCAGGCTTGCGAAGGCTTGGCAATTGAAGCGAATTTTGCGAACAACTTCACAAAATAAAAAAATAGCTGCCCCATTTAGAGGCAGCCGGGTATATAATCAAACTTAATCGGGTTGTTTAAAACCTGAAACGTGTACTGAGTACAAACTGATTTGCGGTAATTTTTTGTGCAGTTGCGTTTGGATTCCAGTTTGCTGAACTATACATGTAATAGTCCTGCTCGCGTTGTCCGTTGACAAAGGCAAGATCAAGACCAAAATTCTTCTCGGAGTAACCTAGTCCGAAGCTTAGGTTGCGTTGTGAGGCATCGTTAATGCCATCCTTGAAGGGACTGCCGTAGCTGGCGTATCCCCCGCGGAAGCTGAAGTTGCTTATACGCCATTCACCACCAAGTTTGAGAATATTGGTTGCCGAATATACATCCCTGATGGCATCGTTTTCCGCCAGAAAATTGTAGTCAGATGATCTCAGACGCATCTTCGTGTAGTCAACGTGTTCATATTCAGCACTGATGATGCCATTCTGTCCAATGATAAAGGCAATACTTCCGTTGGCATGCATAGGCGTCTGCAACTGGTAGGTAAACTCACCGGTGGGGGAGTTTTTTTCATTATAATCGGGACCTAGCTTTGCATCAATCGAAGTCGACCAGGTGTCGTTTAACTGGCTGTACCATGTAGGTGTATGTACGGCAGCTCCCACCCTCAGCCATTCGATCGGCCATACAATAACACCAAGTTTGAGATTTAATCCCCATCCGCGTGTTTCAATTTTTTGCCTGTAGTTCCACTCGTCAAAACCACTTATCAAGTTATTAACATCTTTCTCAGTAAAATTAGATTCATGAAAATAGCGCGTAAAGGGCAATCCGAGTGTTGCGCCCACGAAAACCTGATCATTAAGGTTGCCTGCGGCGGATATAAGCCATTCGTTGGTACTGCCCCAGGTATTCGTTGATTCATATTGCCGTATGCCACCCTGTGGAACAGGGGATGTGTAAATCAGTTGTCCCTGATTATTACGCACAGTATCAATAAGATATACATACCATGCGGGGTAAATGTCATATGGAAAGTTTCTTTCAATTTGCGAGGGTGCTGTGCCATTCACTTTGTCAAGAAAAACATCAACACGCGAATGGTCGTTGTTATCGCCCTGAATAAACATTCTCTGACTAAAATTATTGGTCCGGTTCATCCCGAAACCGATCTGAAAGTATTTCCATGGAGCCTGTGTGCCACTTACCTTGTTGGCCGAAACCAGGCCCATATTGGCGAAGTTAAGACTGGTGCGTGTGTCCTCCCCAAACATACTGTTGTATGTGGAGCCCGTTTTGATATTGGTTATGACCGGACTAAAGCTGAGTTCCGAACTACGGAATAAACCCAGTCCGGCAGGATTGGTGCTTAGTGTGGAAAAGTCGGCTCCTATGGCACCAAAAGCTCCACCCATTGCCATGCTGCGTGCTGTTCCCTGATAAAATTGCTGACTAATTCTAAGTGCGTCGCTCTCGTTCTGGGCATATGCTCCTGTTATGGTCAACGCAACAATCGTGATTGCAATAAAGCGTTTCATGGTATCAAGTATTTGATTTATTGATAAATAACTCTCCTAATGACACTGCATTTGAGCAGTGGTCGCAATGTGATGAAACTGAAAATAAGATATTTCAATGGTGCTACCTGCGGCTTCCGGAGCTACTTCCCGAACTGCTGCCACGGCTGCTGCCTGAACTCCCTGAGCTGCTTCCCGAGCTTTCGGAGCTTCTCGTTGATGGTGCTGAGTAGCTGCCTGATGAGCTCGACGAACGTGATGGAGTGGAATAGCTGGGACTACTATTGCCTGACGAGGAGTTGCCCGAAGGTGCATTATAGCTCCTTCGCTCATAGCTGTTGTTTCCCCAATTTCCGGAGCTTCCAGAAGGACGCGATTGGGCAGGCCGGCTACGCATGGTGCCCTGCGATGGGTTGACAGTGCGCTCCAGCTCCTGACGCGAGGGTGTAGCCTGTCTGTAAACGCCTGTTCCAGAGGGTGTTCTGGTCGATGGTGTCTCACGCATTTCCCCTGAGCTGCGGCTAGGTTCGGCCTGCGGTCTTACATACTCACTGCTCGATTTTGGCTGCCTGACACTGGGTGAGGTATATTGTTTCGGTCGTTCGTAGGCTGGTCGATTCTGTGAGTTAGGTCTGTCATAACGTTCTTGTCTGTAGTTGTTTATGCGCTCAGATGCTGTAGGACGGTTGTATGTCGCTTCCGTGCCTCGTACCTCGCGTGGCAACGAAATACGGTCAGCAGCATCACGGCCTGTGGTTGGTTCCTGACGAACAGCTCTTTCGCTGGCAACCGGCATACTTCCTCCGGCACTTCTTTCATAATTTCTTGTGCCTCGCTCCGATGTGGTCGAAGGCGATGTGTCACCAGCGATGCCTTCACGTGTGTAGGACGACCGTGGTGATCCTGAGGCATCGGCTTGCTGAACTCCCCGAGGACTACCGCCGGGCACAAGCGATCCACCACCTATGCTGCTTCCACGATGGCCATAATAGGTTCTAGGTCTGTTGTACCATCCCCAGTCATTTCCTCCACCATAGTAGTATCCATCCCAAAAACCATTCCAATAGCCGTTATTATAACCGTTCCAGTATCCACCCCAGCCATAGCTGTAGTAGGGCCAGCCCCAGCTGCGGTATGAGTAGCCCCATGGGTCATAAAAGAATGGGTCATATCCCCAAAAAGGAGAATAGCTGAAGGGATTGCCAAAGCCGTAGGAAAAGCCCCATCCATATGGGTAACCGAAACCAAAGCCGAATGAGCTTCGGGAACAGCTGAAGCATCCATCATAATACCCATCAAAATACCCAAATGAACTTCCCGGATTATCACTGAAACGACGGAAACGCCTTGCATAATCCGAATCATAATAAATCTCAGTCGTAGTGTATGTAGTGCCATCAGGGTCTGTTACGGTCTCGGTTTTTGAGTAGGTTGGGCTTGCTTGTCCTTGTTCGGCCTGCTCACCAGCATTTTGTTGAACCTGGGTCTCATATTCGTACTGAATATTCTGGCTCGGACTTGTTGCGCCATCTGCAGCAATCATTTGACCTTCTATCGAAGCCATAGTTTTATTGTTCTGCTTGCGTGAATAGTAAGCATCGTCGGTCACAAAACTGCTTGCAGAGCACGATGCAAGCATTGCTGCAGCTACAACCAAAGAAATATTTAAGGTCTTCATACTTTGCTCCTCCTGAGGTTTATCGGTTTTCTATTGAGGGTTTTCTTATTTTTGCGCTTCTTTTCCACGCTCAAAAAGTTACAAATATTATACCAAACTGCGATGGCCAAGGAATTAACCACACGCGAAGATAATTATTCTCAATGGTACAACGATATTGTAAACAAAGCTGACCTTGCCGAAAATTCTGCGGTGCGGGGCTGTATGGTTATAAAACCCTATGGTTACGCCATATGGGAGCGAATGCAGGCGGCACTGGACAAAATGTTTAAAGACACGGGTCATGAAAATGCATATTTTCCCCTGTTTATCCCGAAGTCTTTTTTCAGTAAGGAAGCCAGCCATGTTGAGGGTTTTGCCAAGGAATGTGCAGTTGTAACGCATTACAGGCTTAAAAACGATCCTGATGGTAAGGGTGTTGTCGTTGACGAGCAGGCTAAACTGGATGAAGAACTCATTGTCCGGCCCACTTCCGAGACCATCATCTGGGATACTTACCGAAGCTGGATTCAGTCGTACCGCGACTTGCCTTTGCTGATCAACCAATGGGCCAATGTTGTGCGGTGGGAGATGCGTACCAGGCTTTTTTTGCGCACTGCCGAATTTCTCTGGCAGGAAGGACATACTGCACATGCAACCAGAGAGGAAGCCATTGCCGAAGCTGAACAGATGCTGCGTGTTTATGCCGAGTTTGCTGAAGAATGGATGGCGCTGCCCGTACTCAGGGGCGTGAAATCGGCCAATGAGCGCTTTGCTGGTGCAGTTGAGACCTACTGCATTGAAGCGCTGATGCAGGATGGAAAGGCTCTTCAGGCCGGAACCAGTCACTTCCTCGGGCAAAATTTTGCTAAGGCTTTTGATGTGCAGTTCCTTAACCGCGAAAACAAGCTCGATTATGTTTGGGCAACCTCCTGGGGAGTCTCGACCAGGCTGATGGGAGCACTGATTATGACGCATTCCGACGACAATGGCCTTGTTCTTCCACCTAAGCTTGCACCCATTCAGGTGGTTATTGTTCCAATCTATCGCAATGATGACCAATACAAGCTTACTTGCGACAAGGGCCGGGCGATCAAACAGCAGCTGGAGGCTGTCGGAATAAGGGTGAAACTCGATGATCGGGACACTCAGAAGCCCGGTTTTAAATTCACCGAATGGGAGTTCAAAGGGGTTCCCGTGCGCCTTGCCATTGGTCCGCGCGACATCGAGCAGGGTACTGTCGAGATTGCCCGGCGCGACACCTTGTCGAAAGAATTTGTCAGCCTGGACGGTATTGTATCCACCGTTCAGCATACCCTTGAAGCCGTTCAGCAGAACCTCTATAAAAAAGCGCTCGATTTCAGAATGGTCAATACTGTTGAGGTTAACAGCTGGGATGAGTTTAAAACTCAAATTGAAAAAGGAGGGTTCCTGCTTGCTCACTGGGATGGAACATCTGAGACCGAGCAGGCGATTAAGGATGAAACCAAGGCAACCATAAGGCTCATACCTCTGGAAGCCAACCGCGAACCAGGAACATGTGTCTATAGTGGAAAACCATCCGCAGGCCGGGTTGTTTTTGCCAGGGCGTACTAGATCAGCGTTCTGTTCATGGTTTTACAGTTCGACGCTCAGCGCGTCCATTGCCAGATCCTTTCAGATTCTGCCTCACAAAGGCATCACTCACCTGTCCGTGATAAAAAATGTTGCCTTCGCCATTAATCGTGGTTTCCAGTGCCAGATCTGCCTTGGTGTACAAATTATTCGGACTCCGAGTTTCAATATAGCAGAAGGTAGTATTCAGATCCCACCCATCCAGTAAACCATAACCATTGTGGTAGAAAAAGGCAACATTGGCTGCACCGGATATCCGGACCGGAGTAGTACCATATCGATATTGTATCCTGGCCTTTGGTGTTTCGATTCGCAATCTGATGCTGTCGCCTGCACCTTCGAAAATGTCAAGCACCAGGCTGTCAGGATTAACCCAGGTGCTTTCGCCTGTAGCATCTAATGTGCTCAAAGTACCCACCGATCGGTACTCAATGGTGTCGAGCCGCCTATAAAGTAATGTAATTCTGTTGATTCGTTCCTTCTGTTTCAGCAGACGGCATTGATATTCGTTACGGATGTGAAGCTGCCCTTTTTCATCTACTTCGGTGATGATTCCGGATATCACATTTTCGCCCGCATACACTTCAACCTTATTCGTGTCGCTTTTTACCAGCACAACATCCACATTTCCGTGCATCGAAAGTTTGTGAAATGGCGAAAGACCCCTGATTTCCATTACAGTTTTGCCGGGATTGCTGATGCAGCCCTGATCGGATTTGCTGCATGAGACCACAATAATTACGGCCAATAGGATAAAAAAACGCTTCAGAAGTTCCATCTCGGTTTTTTTCGGGGATAATGAGTTCGGTCGAAACGATAGCCTATGCCGTAGCCAATAAAGTCGGCCCTTCCGCCGTGCGCCGTTAGAGCGATGTTGACGAACCACGGGTCGCTGAGATAAAATTTTGCTCCTACTTTCTCGAAAATCTCACCATCGGTATTGTCAGCTCCCGCCAGATGTACGCCCAGCTGAAACTGAAAGGAAACACGCGAAAGCCTCATTTCATAGATTCCGGAAAGGCCAGGCTTAATGATTTCCAGACGGTTTTTGTAAAGCTCTCTTCCCAGAATAGCTCCCCGACGGTCGAGCATGCCGCGTTCTGAGTCGTCGTAAGTGATGTCGAGCCCGGCACCAAATCTTGCCCTCATGCCTGAGGGGACAAGCCAGTTGATGGCGGTATTGCTTACAAGGTATCGCTTGCCCAGTTCCATCGTCATGTCGCGCGTGCCAATCGCCTGTGCCACTTCAATAACATACCATTTTTTATTGTCGTATTCGAAAGGGCGAAGCACGGGATATTGACGAATTTCGAGAAATGGGTTGGGCTCGTTGAGAAAAACGTTCAGCCCCAGTGCAGCAGAAAAAGCATTGAGACCGTAGTTGGGCGTTTTGGTTGAACCATTCGAAAAATGTGTAAGCCCGGCACCGGCAATCAAGGTCAGGCGCTTACTAATGACCTGACGGTAGTCGAAAAAAAAGTTTGCAGCGGCATTAATGTGCGACCCAATAGCAAAATTTTGAAAGTTATCTGTCGGATGATATCTGTTTGTAAGATAACCCACGCCAACACCCATCCTGAAGTTAAGTCGGCTACGTACATTGTCGTTCAGCGGAAAGCTGATAAATGGATATAAAGCAAACACCTGACCAATCGGCTCGAAACCTCCAAGCGGTGAATAGTAAGCCGAAACTCCCGTCAGGGGGTAGACCCAGAGTGACTCCCAGCGCTGACGTCCAAATGTTGATCGCTGAAAACTAAGCTCATATGAAGGAAAATGGCCGTTGAAACGCTCAAATTCAAGATGATGGTGGTAAAAGAAACCGTAGTGCTGACGATACTCGAGCTGGTAATTATTGCTAGGAAGAGGAGGCCTTGGCTGCGACTTAGAGTGGGCTGCTGTTGCTGTTATTAAAACAATGAGAATTAAAAGTTTCTTAGTCATACTATGATGCTCCCGATGTCGGGGCGGCTGCAAAAGTACCTCTTTTACCCTTCAAATGCAGTTAAATCAACGGCAGGAAGCCGTGCCTATTGCCTTTAACCGCTTATTATACCAAAATTGTACCCTTTTCCAATTAGTATATTTAGTAGTGTTACTTTTGCAGCCACCTTTCTAAAAAAACCACATGGACAAAAAACTGCAGGCCTTTAGCCGCCTCCTGACAATAATGGATGAGCTGAGAGCTGGCTGCCCCTGGGACAAGGAACAGACCCTGGAAAGCCTTCGTCACCTAACCATCGAGGAAGTTTACGAGTTGAGCGATGCAATTCTCAACAACGATATGCAGGAAATTAAAAAGGAGCTGGGCGATCTGATGCTTCATCTGGTTTTTTATGCCAAGATTGCTTCTGAATTGCAATACTTCGACATTGGTGATGTGTTGGACGGCATATCGGACAAATTGATCCAGCGCCACCCTCATATTTACGGCGAGGTCAAGGTGAGTGGAGCAGAGGAGGTTAAAAGTAACTGGGAGAAAATCAAACTGGCCAATGGCAACCGTTCGGTGCTGGCAGGAGTTCCCAATTCCCTGCCGGCCTTGCTCAAATCATACAGGATGCAGGAAAAAGCAGGAGGCGTGGGCTTTGAGTGGGAACACCGCGAACAGGTCTGGGATAAAGTACTTGAAGAGATTGATGAGCTGAAGTATGAGGCTGACCATGGAAATGATGCCGGTAAGCTAGAGGATGAGTTTGGTGACGTGATGTTTGCACTTGTCAACTATGCCCGATATATTGGCGTTAATCCCGAAGACGCACTGGAAAGGGCAAACAGGAAATTCAGGTCAAGGTTCCAGTACATCGAAAGCCAGTCCGACAAAACCGAAAAGAAACTTCAGCATATGACGCTGGACGAAATGGACCAGCTCTGGAACGAAGCCAAATCGAAAGGCCTCTGAACAAAGCGGCCGGCCCGGGGCCGGCCGCTTTGTGTTTTATATCAATTTTTAATGTGTTCAGCCAGATAGGTTGAAATGCCTTCCTGTGTGGCCTTTAACCCTTTCTTGCCAACCTTCCAGTCGGCAGGGCACACCTCCCCGTTCATCTCAAAATACTGCAAAGCATCTACCATCCGGAGGGTTTCGTCTATGCTGCGGCCCAGCGGAAGGTCGTTCACCACCTGATGCCTTACAATACCTTCCTTGTCAATCAGAAAGAGTCCGCGATAGGCCACTGAGTCACCACGGAAGATCATCTCACCATCTTCCGTATATTCGAAGTTGCCTGCAAGCACATCATAATTGATCGAGATGGTTTTGTTGATATCCGAAACAAGGGGATATGTTACCCCCTGAATTCCTCCTTTGTTAAAAGGCGTGTTCAACCACGCATAATGCGAGAACTTGGAGTCGATGGAGCAGCCTACAACAGCCACATTTCGATTCTCAAATTCGTCAAGTCGCTCCTGAAAGGCGATGATTTCGGTGGGGCACACAAAAGTGAAGTCGAGCGGGTAAAAAAAGAATACCACATGTTTCTTTCCAAGGTACTGCTCGAGCGAAAACTGCTCAACAAATTGTCCGTTTACTACGGCATCAGCCTTAAAATAAGGTGCTTTCTTACCAACTAATACTGCCATTTTACTGAGGTTTTGATTAATTATGGTACAAAAGTACCGAATTATCCGAAATAGAATTTTGTAGTATTTAAGTTTAGATTAATTGTGATTTACCTTATTGCTTTTTCTGCATGTTCAGCAATTTTCTGCCCCTGTGCAAAATCGAATAAAGTGAGTCGACGAAGCTCATAATAGCTCATCCAATAATTCTTTAAGGCCTGGAAATATCCGATCTTGGCACTGTCGTTGTCTATCTGTGCGTTGTTAAGTTCAAGCACATCGTTTACCTTTCCGATCAGGTATCGCTTTTGTGTAACATCAAAGCGTTTTTGAGCTACGGTATCTGATTTGGCTGCGATTATCAGCTGATTTTGCTGCATATTAAGTTGCATTACCTTTATGTACAGGTTCTGCTCAAAGTCGTTTCTCTCCTGCTCAATAGAGGTTCGGATCAGTTCGAGGTTGGATTCAGCCATGCGAATACGGCCTCTGGCCTGTCCCCAGTCGAGCAGGGGAATGGTAAGCCCGATACTTAGGCGTTCCTCGTCGAGAGGGTTAGTATATACATCGCTAAATCTGGCTGAGGTTTGCGATAATCCAAAAGTGGCAAACAATTGGGCATCGTAGCGACCTTCGGTTCTGGCTCTGCTCAGCAAGCTCTCGGCCTCCAGCAAACGGCGGGCGAATGCCTGACCTGCAGAGGTGTTTTCGAGGGCTTCGGCAAGGGCAGTGGCCGGATTGGCTTCGAAAAATATTTCTGGTCTGGGTGGTATCAGAACCACTGTCTGGTTTCCGATGATACGTAAAAATGACCTGAAGCTCATTAGTTTGTTCTGATAGCCAATGTGGGCGTTTTCCTCGGCCGCGCTTGCTCTGAGCAGATTCAGTTCGAGCTGAAGCAATTCATTTTCGGCAATTTTTCCAAGTTGAAACCTGCCCAAAGCAATACGGTAAAGGGTATCGTAATTGGCTTTGTTCTTTCGGGCAATCTCGCGCTCAAGCTGTGCAGTCAAAAGGTCAAAAAAGTAATTAATGGCTGTAGCAGCTACCTGTTCGTTGGCTTCAAGAAACAACCGACGGGCTTCTTCGTACCGCAATGGCTCAATTTGCTTGTCCCATTTAAACGCATTGTAGGCAAATAAGGGCTGACGAAAACCAATGTTCAGCGGTGTCGATAAAAATTGTCGGGTTGTGGTATCCGTGAAAAAATTATCTAAACGCTGAATTCCAGACTGAAGAAACAACTCTCCGCCGGTGAAGCCGACTTTCTGACTAATACTGATGTTTGCCGCATAACGGGCAAGCGTTCGTTCAAGATAGGTTTCGCTGCCATCAGGTAGTGTGATGGCGTCGATGGTGCGGTTGAAATTTGGCAAGGTTGCTTCCAGTCGCAAGTTAGGCAAATAGCCGGCCCTGAAACTCTGGTATTCCCAGTAACTGCGCCTGAATCGATGACGGGCAATCATGGCATCGGGCGATTGCTGCCGGGCCAATTCAACCACTTCATTGAGCGATAAGTAAATGCTGTCGGTCGTCTGGGCGCTGGCAGGAAATTGTTGAAAGATGGTCAGGAAAATGCCAAGTGGCAGGATGCGCAGATAGTTCATGGAACAACTATTAATTCATATTTTAAGATGCGCCAAAGTTACCTAAAGCCTTTGCTCGAAGGCCTTATCAAACGAAAAAGACACCGCTGTGCAGGGTGTCTTCTTCTGTCGTTGAATCAAATAGTGATTATGGTTGATAAAAAATGGGGCCTTCCACACCCAGAGGCCATCCAAGCCATATCCAGAGCAGAAGCATTGGTATGCGGATCAGGGCAAAGGCAATGGCAAACGGGAGCATGAGCGAAATCAGGGTGCCAATGCCGGTCTCTTTGACGTACTTTTGAGCAAAAACGATAACAAGTGGGAAATAAGGAAGTAATGGAGTAAGTACATTTGTAAAGCTGTCACCAATCCTGTAGGCTGCCTGAACTGTTTCCGGAGAATAGCCGGTAAGCATCAACATGGGAACAAATACTGGGGCTAAGAGTGCCCATTTTGCTGAGGCGCTTCCCATGACCAGATTGACAATTGAGCTTACAATGATGAAGGCTACAAGGAGAGGCCCACCTGTAAAACCGATGCTGTTCAGCAGGTCGGAGCCTTTTACTGCAAGGACACTCCCCAGATGCGACCAGTTGAAGTAGGCTACAAACTGAGCGGCCACAAAGGCAATGACGATGTACATCCCCATTGCCGACATGCTTTTAGCCATCATTGTTGTTACATCTTTGTCCGACCTGATGGTTCTTGAAACAAGACCATAAACAAGACCTGCAATCAGAAAACCAATGAACATAACCGGAACTAGCGAGTCATAAAACGGCCTCATACTTCTAACTCCTTTTACATCGGGCTCTCCACGCAGCAGTCCGTCAGCCGGAATAATCGTTAGTATAACCAGAGAAGTGTAGATGAAGAGTGAAATCACTGTAGCTCTGAGGGCTTTGCGCTCGGTATCAGTGATCGGAGGTTGCTCTTCAATTTCAATGCCTGTTGCGGACACAAATTTGCCTAAACGGGGCACAACAATGCGTTCGGTAACCCATGTTCCGGCCAGCCCGACCAGCGGAACACTGGCGGCCATCAGGTAATAGTTCGAAAGCGGATTGACGGTGTATGCAGGATCGATGATGTGTGCAGCAGGCTCGGTAAACGCAGCAATCATCGGGTCGAGACCGGTTGGAAACAGGTTTGCCCCAAAACCTCCCGAAACACCTGCAAAGGCTGCAGCAATACCAGCAAGAGGATGACGTCCAAGTCCTAAAAATATTGCTCCGCCCAATGGTATGAGCACAACGTAGCCGGCATCAGCTGCTACAGATGATATCATCCCTGCAATGACAATCGAAAAGGTAATGAGTGATCGTGGCACGCGCGAAACAAAAAGCCTCAGGGCAACAGATATCATTCCAGTGTATTCGGCCAGTCCGATACCCAACATAACCACTAATACAAGCCCAAGCGGAGGAAATGCAGCAAAGGTGGAAACCATCTTGGTCATAATCATTTGAAAACCATCGCGTGAAAGCAGATTGACCACTTCAATGCTGTCGACCGGATTCCCATTCCGATCGAGCAAACCGGCCGATTTTCCCGGATGTTCCACACTCACACCACCAAAGATCCATGACAGTATTAATGTGGCAAGCATCAGCAGGGCAAACAAGGTAACTGGTTGGGGCAACTTATTGCCCGCCCGCTCAATGCCATCAAGGATCTTTTGCATCATGTCGTTTTTTTTCATCGTTTTTTAGTTTAAGTTGTTGTATGTTAGAGTGTTAAGAACAAAAAAATCCTCAAAAGGAAGAATAATCAAAAGCCTGAATGCATCAGGCAGCAATAAGATGTTTTGGTTCTGGTTTGGTCGGATATTCCGGCTGGAGAAGTGTTGATTAATTGTTCTCCTCAATTTTCAGGTTTCGGGCCTTGAATAAAAGTATTGAAGCGATGAACAAAGTGCCGGAACCATAGAGTAAATAGATTGTGGTTTCGTCAGTGAGATTGATAAAGTAAAAAAAGCCATGCAGAAATGTCGCTGTTCCAAGGCCTGACAGCGAGTCAATCAACCTGTTGCGCCTAAGTTTACCCAAACCTGAAAAAAAGCCCGTGATGATGGCAAATGACACGTTTGCAAAAGGGTACACAAGTGCAAACTGCAGTTTTACCGGGCTACTGAAAAATCCGGTAGCAAATAGCGGCAAGGCAACCAACGTGAAACCAAGGCTGATCACAAGGCTGTAAATCGCCCCATCCAAAGGGCCGCGAAAATGCTTCTTAGTCAGGAAAATATATCTTAAAACAATAAACTTCCCAAGTTCGGCCCCAAATCCAACCACAACGAAAGAGTAAAAGCTGGTACGTTTGAGATTGCGTAGCATATCCCATTGCATATATCTTGCAAACTGGTCGAATAACATCATTATGATTACTGATAATCCTCCCAGAAGCAGAGCCTGAAATAAAAGATTCCATTTTTTGATGTCGAATCGCTGCTTCAAAAACACAAAAGTCCCGAGCATCAAAATGATTGGTATCAGCAAAGAAGGTAGAAGTGTTTGCATTATTACAATTGGTTAATTAACAAGGCAGAACAAAAGTAAATACTCTTAATCAACTTTCAGCAAAAGCAACCCATAAAAAAAGAACAAAACTTATTGATAATATAGAATTAATACCTGAAAAATAACCTGAGAATCAATAAATCCATGTCGAAAGCCCGGTTTGGTTGAAAAAATAAATTTATGCCAGAAGGTTAACGGAGTATGGACAAAAAACTGCTTTTATCACGTTAGTGTTAAATGAGCGCGTCTGAATCAATGACCAGGTTTCGGTTTAATGCGGTACTTTTACTGATATATTTGCCTCAATTCAGTGTTAAATGCCATCGGGATTAGTCATCAAATCAACGGGAAGCTGGTATCATGTTACGGCAGAAAACGGCGATACCTTAGCATGCAGGCTGCGCGGCCGTTTTCGCATCGAAGGCATTCGTGCCACCAACCCATTGGCAGTGGGTGACAGGGTCGAGTTTGAAATGGAACCTGGAAAGGATACTGCGATGATAACCAACATAATGCCACGGTCGAATCTCATTATCCGAAAGGCAACCCGATTATCAAGTGCTGCCCACATCATTGCTGCCAATCTCGATTACCTGATACTAATAGCCACTATTGCACATCCGCGCACATCAACCGGATTTATTGACCGTTTTCTGGCTACGGCTGAAGCCTATCACATACCGGCAGTAATTGTTTTCAATAAAATTGACCTTATTCAGGATGAAATGGCTGAAGCGCTGCAAGATCTAACAGCAATATACGAGGCTGCCGGATATCCTGTTTTACATGTTTCAGCAGCCTTAGGCCTCAATTTGGATATATTGGGTCAGTCTCTCAGGGATAAAATGGTGTTGTTCAGCGGACACAGCGGTGTTGGCAAGACAGCGTTGATCAACCGGCTGATCCCCGGTATCAACCTGCGCACAGGGGAAATTTCAGGTAAACATCAGAAGGGTAAGCATACCACTACATTTGCTGAGGCTATTGCTTTGCCGGCAGGAGGTTGGATTGTTGACACTCCAGGTATCAAAGAATTTGGGCTTTACGACCTTGAAAAAGAGACGCTGGCTCAACGTTTTCCCGAAATGCGTCGTCTGATGTCTGATTGCAGGTTTGCCAACTGCACACACATGCATGAACCTGGTTGTGCAGTCAAACAGGCGGTTAGCAATGGCCTTGTTGCCAGTACCAGATATCTGAACTATATGAATATGATGCTCAATGATTATTCCAACGACAACTGATACGCCCATGACTGCCAAAGAACTTGTAACTGATGGAATCATAGCGCTGAAAACCAGTGATACCGGACGGATAGCGCTTAGCTGGATGGAAGACCTCCGGCTACTCCATCTTCCTATTGTGAATGCCGAAGTATTTTTGGGCATTTTATCCGAGCTTGATATTTTCTCTCACAACAACTTCGATGATCCGGTTGGGAATATGGCACTGAGCCTTCCAAATGCCTATGTACAATCGTCCGATCATCTTTTCGATGTCCTTCGGCTAATGCACGAGCAAAAGCTGAGTGTTGTGCCAGTTGTTGATGATGAGCATAAATATCTGGGATCCATAACATTACAAAAACTGATCGAAACCTTTGCCGTAGCCTATTCCTTCAACGAACCCGGCTCGATCATTGTAATAGAAATGAGTTCCATCGATTATGTTTTATCTTCACTCGCGCGCATTTTCGAAGAAAACGATACCAAAATTATCAGCCTATTTTTAAGAACAGATAAGGATTCTACACGTCTCGAAGTGAATATTAAAACCAACCGCATTGAAACAGGTCCCTTACTTCAGGCACTTAACAGATTCAATTTTAATGTTTTAGGTGTTTATTCCAGCAATCCCGACGCTGATGATCTGCACGAGCGCTATCAGGCATTCATGAAGTTTATGAGCATATGAGAAGGGGCTTCTATACATTTATTCTGGCCCTCGCATTTGTTCCATTGATTTCTGCGCAGGAAACCGCAACAAATCCTCAGGTATCGGATACATGTCTTCAGCTTCCGGATAGGTACTTTAAAGTCAATTCAATAAACATTGAAGGCAACAAGGTGACCCGTGAGCATATTATTTTTCGCGAGCTGGAATTTTTTTCCGGAGACACCCTCAGCTTTGCCGATTATTGCAGGAAAAGTCGCAAAAGCAGGCAAAACCTGCTTAACCGTGCACTTTTCAATTTCGTTGAAATCGACACCCTGACTTTGGCAGACGATGATTTTTCAAAGGATATACTTATCAAAGTCACCGAGCGTTGGTATGTATGGCCTTTTCCCATCTTCGAGCTTGCAGAGCGTAACTTCAACAGCTGGTGGGAGCTGCGTGATCTGAGAAGAACGAATTACGGTTTTTTCATTACCGTGAATAATTTTCGTGGAAGAATGGAGGTGCTGCGATTTCTTGCAAGGGCCGGCTACAATCAGAATTACTACCTGACTTATGAAATTCCATACTTGACAAAGAAACAGACGCTCGGACTGGCACTCGAAACAGGGGTTCAGCTTAGCCGCGAAACTTTCTATGCATCTGAAGGTCATAAATACCTCAATTTTCGTACCGAAAACGGCTATGCCCGGCAACAATCCCATGCCCGAATCATTTTTACCCTCAGGCCCGGGATTCACAATCAGCATTATTTTACCCTGGGTTATGAAAATTTTCGTTTTGCTGATACCCTGGTCAGGCTTAATCCTGAGATGGGCTTCAACGGTAGTGCAGAGTTCCAGATGATCAGGCTGGGCTACAGATTAAAGCATGATTTCCGCGATTCGCGCCCTTACCCACTACAGGGTCACTATTTTGAGCTTCAGGCCGAGCAAAGAGGACTGGGATTGCTCCATAACGAGCCACAGCACTTTACTATTAAAGCTACTTTCGATCTGTATAAAAAAATAGCTCTCAGGTGGAACTGGGCTTTCACCGTGACAGGCAAAACCGTTGTGGGCAACTCAGAGCCTTATCAGTTGCAAAGAGGACTTGGTTATGGCAACGAATTCGTCAGGGGATACGAGCTATATGTGGTTGATGGAAGAGATTTCGGCCTGTTTAAGAGCAATTTGAAATATACACTTGTCAATCCGAGGATACGAAAGATACCAGTACCAGTTACTGAACGTTTCACTAAAATTCATTATGCCGTATACCTTAATGCCCTTTTCGACGCCGGTTATGTGCGCGAACCCCAACCGTGGCCGGATAACTTTTTGCAGAACAGGATGCTATATGGAACAGGTCTCGGACTCGATCTTGTTACATACTATGATCTTGTATGGCGTTTTGAGTATTCGGTCAACCACCTGAAGAAAGGTGGGTTTTACATCCATTTTGTGGCACCAATTTGATTATGGGCAAGGCACAAATGACAATAAAATGTAATCTTGCACAATAAAATACTTTTGCCAGATGAAGATTGCAGTTTTTGGTAAAAGCATCTCAGGCGAACACTCGCCGTTTTTGCGCCTGATGCTCGACAAACTGCGCCAATCAGGGGCAGAACTATACGTCTATGCACCTTTTTTAAATCTGCTCAGGCAATATACCGGAATAGGCAATGTCGCCGGTACATTTTCCAACCATGCCGACCTACCTGCTGACTCGGGTATGCTGCTCTCCGTCGGAGGCGACGGAACCTTGCTCGATACCCTGCCCCTTGTGCGCAATTCAGGTATTCCACTGCTGGGTGTCAACACCGGAAGGCTGGGTTTTCTTTCCAGCGTTTCCCGTCAGGACATAGAGCATGCCATGGATGCAGTGGCGTTCAGCAAATTTATCATACAGGAACGTACATTAATTCAGCTCAATACACCTCCTGATTTGTTTGGAGACATAAACTATGCGTTGAACGAGGCTACTGTTTTTCGCAAAGAGGCTACCTCTCTCATTGTCATCCAGCTTTTTGTGAACGACCTCTTTGTAAACTCTTATTGGGCCGATGGACTTATTGTTGCTACCCCAACTGGTTCCACAGCCTATTCGCTGAGTGCAGGAGGCCCTATACTTACACCCGATTCAGGCAATTTTGTCATTACCCCCATAGCCACACACAATTTGAGTGTCCGTCCCATCGTTATCCCCGACAGCAGCACCATCAGGCTTAAAGTGGTCGGACGTCACACACAGTTCACGTTGAGCATGGATTCGCGATTGGCTGTTGTGGATCAATCGCACGAACTCGTTTTCAGTAAAGCCCCTTTCAACATCCGGCTTGTTGAAACCGAAGGGAAGGATTTTTTCAGCACAATACGCGAAAAGTTGTTGTGGGGCCACGATGTAAGAAACTGAGGTGCGAAGCCGTAAAAAAACTAAATTTGCAACCCGTTCGCAACGGAGAAACAGCAGCTTCATGCGGGCATAATCAAATATGAAAATGCACAAACTGACCATCACGGCCTTGTTTGCAATTTTGCTTGTATCAACCAGCCTCAAAGGTCAAATTCTTGAGGTGGGACTGGCTGCCGGCACCACCTATTATAATGGTGACCTGAATCCGGGTGTTCCGTTTCAGGATGTCAAACCTGCCTATGGTCTTGTCGCCCGTTACAGCAAAAGCACACGATGGGCCTACAGGTTGACGGTACTCAATGGCGAATTTGCAACAAGCGGAGCCAATGCAAGAGTTAATGCCGTCAAAGGAAGTGCATTCACCAAGAACTTTCAGGAAGCTGGTATTGTGGCAGAATTTAACTACTTCAACTACATCACCGGAAGCGAAAAAAGTTATTCTACCCCATACCTGTTTGCCGGCATGGGTGTTACGAGGATTAATGCAACTGATGATAATGGAAATGAGGCTTTGAGCCTGCCTCTGAATACTACCTTCGGCCTTGGTTTTAAATATAGCCTTACAAGCAGGCTTGCCCTCGGAGCCGAATGGGGAATGCGGCGCTCATTTTCTGACCTCATTGATCACGCTGCCACTGTTCCTGCCAATGATCAGTTGTTTTGGGACGATCCCGGCAAAAATGACTGGTACAATTTTTCAGGACTTTCGCTTACCTATCGTTTCTCGCTCGAAAAGAAACATAAGTGCGATGCCTTTCAAAACCGATTATACAAGAAATAGCTAAACCTTTGGACGAGCAACAGATACATCAGCAATCGCTCAAGGATAAAATTGATCTCAACCGGCTTCCGGTGCACATAGCCATCATCATGGATGGGAATGGCAGGTGGGCCAAGAAACATGGCAAACACCGTGTATTCGGTCATCACAACGGAGTTACAGCCGTGCGCGAAGCCGCTGAGGCAGCCGCTGAACTTGGTGTGCCTCATCTTACTTTGTATGCTTTCTCTACCGAGAATTGGAACAGACCACGCACCGAAGTCAACGCCCTGATGCGACTGCTGTTGCAGACCATTAAAACTGAGATCAAGACACTTAACAAAAACAATATCAGGTTGAATGCAATCGGCGACCTCGACAGTTTGCCCGAAACCAATCGCAATCAGTTGCAAAAAGCCATCGAAGAAACCGCTGGCAATACCCGTATGACCCTCACACTTGCCCTCAGCTACTCCAGCCGCTGGGAGCTTACTCAGGTTGGAAAAAAGATAGCAGCTATGGCAGCAGAAGGTAATTGCAAGCCTGAAGATGTGGACCAGCAATTTGTCGAAAAGTTGCTGACAACCAGCAATATGCCTGATCCTGAACTGCTCATACGAACCAGTGGCGAACATCGTGTAAGCAACTTCATGCTCTGGCAGATTGCCTATGCCGAATTGTACTTTACCCAAACACTTTGGCCCGATTTCAGACGCGATGACCTATACAAGGCAATACTCGATTTTCAGTGCCGCGAACGAAGGTTTGGAAAAACAAGTGAACAAATTAATAAAGGAAAGAAGCAGGAATGAAGCCAAATGCCTTTTCAGGAAGAAATATAATCCTGTTTATTCTACTGAATGTCAGCTTTATGAGCTTTAATGCTCAGTCATTTGCTCAAATCCCGATTGGGTCGGATCTTTCGCCTTTCGATTACTCCCGTCCGCGCGAATATGAGATTGGAGGCATTTCTGTAGAAGGGGTGCAATACCTCGATCCCAACGTGCTCATCATGCTCAGCGGCCTCAAAGTGGGCGACAAGATAAAAGTGCCTGGAGACAGAATTACTGATGCTATACGTAAGCTGTGGGATCAGGGCTTGTTCGAGAATGTTGGCATTTCAGCCTCCAATATTACCGGAGGACTGATTTTTCTACGCATCGATCTCAAAGAACGGCCACGTGTTTCGAAATTCTCATTTCAGGGCTTACGAAAATCAGAAGCCGACGACATACGAGGCAAGATTAACCTATCACGTGGCGATGTAGCTACCGACCATTTGTTTGTGCGCACTGAACGTATCATCCAGAAGCATTTCGCAGGCAAAGGTTTTCTGAATGCCGTAGTGGAAATTGAACAAAAGCCTGACCCTTCACGCGATAATTATGTTGATCTGAATATCATCGTAAGAAAGAATGCCAAAGTAAAGATTGGTGAGATCGTTATCGCCGGAAATGAATCACTTTCAGCGGGCGAAGTGCGCTCTGGTATGAAAGAAACAAAGGAAAAAGGCTCATTCAATCCTATCGATCCACTCGGTCCTGCCATCGTTGACGCCACTGTCAATGTGCTTAGACTAAAACCAGTGAGTGCATTGAGGCGAATCGAATCATATTTTACAGATAATTACCGTCTTCGTATCCTTAAATCATCCAAATACGATGAGGCAAAATTCAGGGAAGACCTGGAGAAGATCGTAAAAAAGTATAATGCAAAAGGTTACCGTGATGCACAGGTAATATCTGATTCACTGTATCGCATCGACGACCGTAATATTGGCCTCAAGCTTACCATTTTCGAAGGCAACAGGTATTATTACCGGAATATCGATTGGGTTGGTAATACCAAGTATGATGACAAAACCCTTTCAGCCATTCTAGGTATTCAGAAAGGTGACGTCTATAACCGCGAGCTCCTCGAAACCAATCTTAACTATAATCCCAATGGCTTCGATGTTACTTCGCTTTATATGGATGACGGGTATTTATTTTTCAGTGTTGACCCCGTGGAAGTTCGTATCGAAAACGATTCGATCGACCTCGAGATCCGCACCCGTGAGGGAAAGCAGGCACGAATTAGCAATGTAGGCGTAAAGGGAAATACTAAAACCAACGACCATGTGGTGGTCAGGGAGCTCCGCACCCGACCTGGACAACTGTTCAGCCGCAACGATGTGATCCGCACGACGCGCGAGCTTGCTAACCTGCGCTATTTCAATGCCGAGACAATTCAGCCCGATGTGAAACCCGATTATGCTACCAGTACTGTTGACATCGATTACAAAGTTGAGGAGACATCGGCCGACCAAATTGAACTATCAGGTGGATGGGGATATGGCAGGGTAATAGGAACACTTGGGCTGTCGTTCAACAACTTCTCGGCACGCAACCTATTTAAGAAAGAGGCCTGGAAACCAGTTCCCTCGGGCGATGGTCAAAAGCTTTCGCTCAGGTTCCAAACCTTCGGCAAGGGCTATTTGAACTATAGTGCTTCTTTTACTGAGCCCTGGCTTGGTGGCCGTAAACCTACTTCGTTAACACTTTCCTATTACCATTCGCTTTTCAGCGATGGACTTCCGAAAAGCGATACAGCCCGGGCTTTCTTCAAAATCGATGGTTTAACTGCCGGTATCGGACAGCGGCTCGCCTGGCCCGATGACTTCTTTACGCTTTATCAGGGAGTTAACCTGATGCGATATTCTCTTAAAAATTACAGCTCCTTGTTCAGGGTGGGCAATGGTACCGGCACTTTCACTGTGATCAGCTATAACATCAACTTCGGACGCAACTCGGTGAGCCAACCCATCTTCCCCCGTTCAGGCTCCGATTTTTCGCTATCCTTCGAACTGACTCCACCATACTCGGCTTTCTCCAATAAAAATTATGATGAAATCAGCGAAAGCGAAAAGTTCAGGATGGTAGAATTCTACAAGTGGAAACTTGGGACTTCATGGTATGTTGAAACGGTTAATAAGCTTATCCTGTCGGCACGCGTTCGAATGGGCTACCTTGGAGCCTATAACAGTAAAATTGGTGTTACACCCTTTCAGCGCTTTTACCTCGGGGGAGATGGTCTTTCGGGCTACAGCAACTTCGACGGACGCGAAATTATTGCCATGCGTGGTTACACCAACGAGTCCATTACGCCATTGTATTACAAGGATAAAAATATTGGTGGCACTATCTTTACCAAATACACACTGGAGCTTCGCTATCCCTTCTCGCTCAATCCAAGCGCTACTATCTATGGGCTCACCTTCCTCGAAGCAGGCAATTCGTGGCTGGGCTTTGGCGAGTTTAACCCATTCGAAGTGAAACGTTCTGCCGGTGTCGGCGTCAGAATTTTCCTCCCGATGTTTGGATTGCTCGGACTCGACTGGGGTTACGGCTTCGATCCTATTTATGGGATGCCTTCGGCAAATAAAAGTCAATTCCATTTCTCCATTAACCAGTCGATCGATTAAAAGTTTGGCAGGTTTTTTGGTTACATCACACAGATTAAAATTAATGCCATGAAACTAAAATCCATTGTTGCACTCTTAATGCTCTCATTTTTGAGCACAGGTGTTATGGCTCAGATGCAAAACCAACGTTTTGCCTTTGTCGACACCGAATACATCCTCAACAACATACCCGAATACAAAGATGCCCAGGAAGAGCTCAATGCCCTGTCGCAGAAGTGGGAAAAGGAGGTAAAAACCATTTTTGATAAAGTTGAAGAGATGTATAAGACTTATCAGACCGAAGCTGTGCTGCTGCCTCAGGATCTCAAAAGGAAGCGGGAGGAAGATATACTGAAGAAAGAGCGCGAGGCTAAAGATTTGCAGTTGAAATATTTTGGACCCGAAGGCGACCTGTTCAAGAAACGCAACGAGTTGGTCAGCCCTATACAGGAGAAAATATTCAATGCCATGCAGGAGATTGCCGAAACCAGGAACTATGCTTTTGTATTCGATAAAGCAGCAGGGGCATTGCTGCTTTATGCCAATCCCCGATTCGACATCAGCGATGAAGTGCTCGATGAGGTAGGTAAGGTCATGCAGATCACCAAACCGGAGAACAGAAGAGGAAATCGTTAAAGCTTCTTAACCACCGGCATTTCAATTGAAAAAGCCTAAAAAAGATTAATTTTGCCTCATTAAATCCATCTATCAGCAAATGAAAAATGTAATTAAATCGTTCTACCTCATCGGTCTGATGTTGCTCATCTCATGCGCTCAGGCCCAAACCATCAAGATCGGCCATGTTGATTCCAATGTTCTGATGAACCAAATGCCGGAGCGTACTGATGTTGAAAAGCAACTTGAAGATTTTCAGAAGCAACTGGAAAGTGAATTGCGCACTATGATGACCGAGTACCAGAAAAAAGTGACGGATTATCAGAACACAGTGGCTACTATGTCGAATCTGATCCGTCAGTCGAAGGAAAAGGAAATCACCGATCTGCAGACACGAATCCATGATTTTCAGCAAAATGCCGAGGAAGAGTTTGCTGATAAGCGGGTTGAACTTCTAAAACCTATCGTAGATAAAGTGAAAAAAGCTATCGAAGAAGTTGGCAAAGAGCACAGCTACACCTATATCATCGACTCGTCGATGGGGGTGCTCCTCTACACCGGCACCAGCGCCGACGATGTTACCAATCTTGTTAAAACCAAATTAGGTATAAAATAACAAGGCTAATTAGCAGTCTAATAGCGGTTCAGCATGCTGAACCTTTTTTTTTCAAAAAATTCGTGCAGTTGATTACCGAATATTATATATAGTTTTGCACCCACTTAGTAAACCATGAAAAATTACTGCAGGTATTTTATGCATCATTAGTGCGCCCCTCCAGGCCAAAGGTGAAGCTGTATGCCTAACTGACAAGACAAAACACAATCCCTGCGCCTGGACTACATAGTTCAGGCGTTTTTTTTAACCAAAAATGACTCATATGCTAAGAATTGCTGTTCAAATAAGTGGCCGCCTCAACGAGGGATCACTCGCTTTGCTGAAGGACTGTGGAATAGTGGTCGAAAATGGTAGCGACAAGCTCAAGGCCGAGGCTTCGGGATTCCCTTTGGAGGTAATATTTCTCCGAAATGCTGATATCCCTGAGTATGTGCAAGATGGAGTGGTGCATTGCGGAATCATTGGCGAAAACGTGCTGGCCGAAAGCCTTGCAAAAGTGGAAGTCTTGCAGAAACTTGGTTTCTCGCGTTGCAGGTTAAGCATCGCAGTTCCACGGGAGACTAACTTTTCAGAGCTTGAATGGCTTAACGGTAAACGCATTGCAACATCTTATCCCAACACGCTCAACAACTTCCTTTCGCGGCATGGTTTACAATCAGAAATTCACCTCACCAATGGCTCTGTCGAAATTGCTCCTGCATTGGGTTTGGCCGATGCAGTATGCGATCTGGTGAGTTCGGGCAATACATTATTTAGCAATGGCCTCCGCGAAGTGGAAGTATTGCTGCGTTCGGAAGCTGTGCTCATTGCTTCCAAAAGACTTACACCCGAACATCAGGCGCTGCTGGACAAGCTGCTTTTCCGCATCAGGGCTATGCTCAATGAGAGGAAATACAGTTATGTGCTGCTCAATTGTCCTGCCGATAAGCTGAACAACATCATCAGCATACTGCCGGGCATGAAAAGCCCGACCATCATGCCTTTGGCAAAGGAGGGATGGTTTTCTTTACACTCGGTTGTGCATGAAAATGATTTCTAGAACCACATTGATGCCCTGAAAGCAAACGGAGCCGCGGGAATCCTAATTATTCCAATAGAAAAATGATACACTAAAAATCATTAGGTATGCTTAAGACCATATATTACCCTGAACCAAAGGTCTGGCCCGAATTGTGCCGCAGACTACAGCTCGATAGTGAAGTTTTATGGAGCCTGATGTCCGAAATTTTCGATCAGGTTTCGATATTTGGTGATGAGGCAGTCCGGCGTTTCATAAATCTTTACGAGGGAGTCAGTATTCAGAGTATTGAAGTGCCCCGAACTGAAATAGATAAGGCAGGCAATGGATTGCCACATCAGTTGAAAGAGGCAATTCTTACTGCAAAAAAGAATATTGAAACGTTTCACTGATTCACCCTTACTGAACCACCTGTCATCGAAACGATGCCCGGCATCCGCTGCTGGATAAGGAAAAAACCAATTCACAGTGTCGGGCTGTATGTGCCGGGTGGAAGTGCACCGCTGTTCAGTACAGTGCTGATGCTTGCCGTTCCGGCAGTGATTGCCGGTTGTAGTGAAATCATCCTTTGCACTCCGGCCAATAAAAGCAAAACTGTGGACTAAGCAATACTCTTTGCTGCCAGGGCAGCCGGAGTGCAACGTGTTTTTGTCGTTTGTGGTGCACAGGCCATTGCCGCCATGGCCATCGGAACAGCATTAGTTCCGAAGGTGGACAAGAGTTTTGGTCCTGGTAATCAGTATGTAACGGCAGCGAAGCAGTTTGCAGGCCGATCACATTGTGCCATTGATCTTCCTGCCGGTCCTTCGGAAGTGCTTATTATTGCCGATGTGTCCGCAAATCCTGATTATATGGCAGCAGATGTGCTTTCGCAGGCAGAACATGGCATGGATAGTCAGGTTATATTGGTTACAGACAGCATGAGGATTGTTGACGAAGTGAACAAAGCCATCGAAAAGCAGATTACCCAGCTGCCACGCGCTGAAATTCCAAGTCAGGCTTTGTCAAACAGCCTTACCATCCTGGTGCGAAACACCGAAGAAGCCATTCGTTTTTCGAATCTCTATGCACCCGAACACCTTATTCTTTCAACAACAGACGCCGATTTGCTTGCCGAAAAGGTGCTTAATGCTGGTTCTGTTTTTGTGGGCCATTTCAGCCCCGAAAGTGCTGGTGATTATGCTTCCGGAACCAACCACACCCTGCCCACTTTTGGTTTTGCCAGATCAACAGGTGGGCTGACCATCGACAGTTTTCTTAAACCCATCAGCTTTCAGCAAATTTCGCGAGAAGGATTAAATACCCTTGCACCGGTAATCATGGAAATGGCAAGGGCCGAAAATCTTGAAGCTCACCGCAAGGCTGTGGAAGTTAGGTTGTTAAAGTGAAAAATATGATTGAAAGGTATTTCAGGAAACATGTTTTAAAACTTGTGCCTTATTCCACGGCAAGAGACGATTACAAGGGTCCGCCAGGTATTTTTCTGGATGCCAATGAAAATCCGTTCAAAACCCGCCTGAACCGCTATCCCGACCCTAAACAGCTTGCATTGCGTCAGGCAGTGGCGAAACTCAAAGGCCTGAACATTGATCGGGTATTTACCGGCAGTGGCAGTGATGAAGTCATTGATCTGCTTATCAGGTTGTTTTGCGAGCCAGGAAGAGAAAAGTTACTTGTTTTGCCTCCAACTTATGGGATGTATGCCGTAGCCGCTGCCGTGAAAAATGTTGATGTTGAGGAAGTTGTTCTCAACGCTGATTTTCAGCCCGAGTCAGAAAAGTACTTATGTCGGCAGCTAAAATGGTTTTTTTGTGTTCGCCAAACAACCCTACGGGCAACCTGATGGATGTCGGATTTGTAATACAGATTTTACAGGATTTCGACGGCATCGTAGTTGTTGACGAAGCATATATCGATTTTGCACCTGAAAGGTCATTGTTGCCCTTACTAAACAATTACCAGAACCTCGTGTTGATCCAGACCTTTTCTAAAGCCTTTGGTCTTGCTGCAGCACGTGTTGGAATGGCTTTTGCCGATCCGGCTGTCATTAAAGCACTGGACACTTTCAAGCTGCCCTCTAATCTTGGAAACCCTTCGGCAATTGCAGCAATCGCTGCCCTTGGCAGACAAGAAAAGTTTGCTCTTCAGATTCAACGGATTAACCGCTATAAAATGAACTTGTTGCTCAGCTTGAACAAATGCCGTGTGTAGCGAACGTTTTTCATTCCGATGCCAACTTTTTACTGGTCCGCTTTGTTGATGCTCATGCTGTATTCGCTCATCTGAGTTCTCATGGGATCATAGTACGCGATCGTTCGCGCCAGCCTATGCTCGTTGGTTGTCTGCGAATCACCATTGGCACTGCCGCTGAGAATCGGCGCCTTATTAAAACACTAAAGATGATTGTTTAATGCAGAAAATACTGGTTATCGACAGGGATGGAACACTGATCCACGAATCAGTGGATGACTGGCAGGTGGATAGTTATGAAAAATTCTATTTTATTCCGGGAGTTATCACATGGCTCGGCAGGATTGTGCGTGAGCTTGACTATAAGTTAGTTATCGTGACTAATCAGGATGGGCTTGAATCTGCCAACTGGCCGGAAGAAAAGTTCTGGCCGATTCACATTAAAATGCTGAAGATTATTGAAAATGAAGGTATTTGCTTCGAAGACGTTTTTATCGACCGAAGCTATGAACACCAGGGGATGCCAACACGCAAGCCAGGAACGGCCATGCTTGACAAATACCTGAAGGGAAGCCATGACCTGGCCAACAGTTTTGTGATCGGCGACAGAATTACTGATGTTCAGTTGGCTCAAAACCATGGCTGCAGGGCAATCTACTTCAATGCCCCAGCCCCACTACCTGATCAGCTGAGAGCTTCTGTTTTGATGGAAACCAGAGAATGGAAAGCTGTTTATAAATTACTCAGAATGCTTCCCCGTAAATCATCATTGAAGCGATATACCAGCGAGACCGGTATTGAGTTGCAATTTAGTCCTGATGGCACTGGCCTTTCATTAATTAGCACAGACATTGGTTTTTTTGATCATATGCTTGGCCAGATTGCAAGTCATGGACGTTCGGATTTGATGATCAAGGCGAAGGGCGACCTGCAAGTTGACTATCATCACACCATTGAGGATGTGGGTATTGCATTGGGACAGGCTTTGAAAGAGGCAGCAGGCCGAAAGACGGGCTTACAGCGTTATGGATTTTCAGTGCCAATGGATGATGCCGGGGCCTCGGTGCAGATCGATTTTTCAGGTCGTTCTTATTTCAAGTGGGAAATACATTGTGATGAGAGTCAAGCTGGTGGGATCGGCATGCTCATGTGGGAGCACTTTTTCAGGTCGGTGGCCGATAATGCTTCAATCAATCTGCACATCGAAGCCACAGGCCGTGACGGCCACCATACCATAGAGGCGATCTTCAAGGCTTTCGCCCGAGCCTTGAGGATGGCTTACGTCAGGGATTTTACATCAGGCGAATTACCATCTACTAAAGGGGTTCTCTGATGACAGTTGCAATTATTGACCATGGAGCCGGAAACCTTACCAGTCTTCGCCATGCCATTCAGCGCTGCGGAGTGGAGGATGTAAGGATAACTGCTGAAAGCGTTGTGATCAGTGCTGTAGATCGGGTCATCTTTCCTGGTGTGGGCCATGCAAAGTATACTATGGAGCAGCTCATCCAGACTGGCTTGCACACACTCATACCAAATCTTGTGCAACCCGTGCTGGGCATTTGTCTGGGTATGCAGCTGATGTTCCTTAATTCGCAGGTGGGTGGGGTGGAAGGACTGGTCATTTTTGATGCTAAGGTGAAGCGCTTTGAAGGTTCGGTGAAAGTGCCCCATATGGGCTGGTATACTCTGTATAGCAATGGCCTTTATCCCGAAATTAATGATTATTACTATTTTGTTCACAGCTACTATGCTGATTTATGCGACAATACCATGGCGTTCTGCGACTACGGTCTCAAATTTTCAGTTGTACTTGAGAAAAATAATTTTATTGGTTGCCAGTTTCATCCAGAAAAGAGCGGGGCAGCGGGTGAGTATTTTCTAAAAAAGTTTTTGTAATGAATATTCAGATTATTCCTGCCATCGACCTCATCGGTGGTAAATGTGTGAGGCTACACAAAGGTCGGTTCGACGAGCTGACGACCTATGATGTGCCAGTCCGGGAAATGCTCGGATTCATCGTTACAGCAGGGTTCCGTAGGCTGCATATTGTTGACCTTGATGGTGCCCGGGCAGGAGAGCACTTGCAGTTGGAATTGATTGCTGGTCTGGCTCAACAGTTTGATATAGAGGTTCAAACAGGCGGGGGGTATCGTAATATTGCTCAAGTGCAACGGGCGCTTAGCCTGGGGATAAGTTCTTTAATAATTGGTTCAGCAGCTATAAGGAAACCAACGCTCCTGAGAGACTGCCTTGCTCAGTATGGCAACGAATGAATTATTCTTGCTGCCGATGTGGACGGCAAACAGGTCAGGGTAGCAGCCTGGGAAGAGGAAAGTGGTCAGGAGCTTGAAACTCTGCTTGATAATTTCGTTGGATTTGGCCTCAAAACGGTTATCATCACCGATATTCAACGCGATGGAACACTAAAAGGACCGGCAACAGCGCTTTACGCAGATCTGCAAAGGCATTATCCTCAACTTCACATCATTGCAAGCAGTGGAATCGGTCACACAAGTCATATCGAGGCTTTGGCCGCTGCTGGCATCCGATCAGTTGTGTTAGGTAAAGCTCTGTTTGAGAGTATATTAAGTCTTAAACAATTAAGCGAAATGAACAAAACTTCTGCTGGCTAAGCGCATCATTCCCTGCCTCGATATCAAGGATGGCCGCACTGTAAAAGGGGTCAATTTTATCAATCTTAGTGATGCCGGCGACCCGGTTGAGCTAGCAGCACGTTACTCAGATGAGGGAGCTGATGAATTACTTTTTTTGGATATAACCGCGAGTCACGAAAGGCGCAAGACGCTTTTTGAAATGGTGGAAAGGGTGGCACTCTCGGTGAATATCACATTTACAGTTGGGGGAGGAATGTCTGAGGTAAACGATGCGTACGCGCTTTTGCAAGCTGGTGCGGATAAAGTGAGCGTCAACTCCTCAGCCATCCGAAATCCCCAGCTTTTGGGTGATATTGCTCAACGCTTTGGTTCGCAATGTGTTGTGTTGGCTATTGACGCAAGGTTGAATTCACATCTACAATGGGAGGTCTATTTGAACGGCGGCCGAATCCCTACCGGTAAGAACCTGATCGCATGGGCGCTCGAGGGTCAGGAGCGGGGAGCAGGCGAAATCCTGTTTACCAGCATGAACCACGATGGAACGAGGAATGGTTTTGCCAACGATGCACTATTGGCCTAAAACAATCAACTTAGTATTCCGTTAAGTGCCTCTGGCGGAGCCGGAACCATGCATCATTTTGCCGATGCTTTTCTCATCGGTCGGGCTGATGCTGCACTGGCTGCTTCAGTCTTTCATTACAACCTGATTAACATTCGTGAATTGAAAGGTTATTTAAGACAATGCTCGATATCAATACGATAAACTTCGAAAAGCAAAATGACCTTATCCCCGTCATCATCAGGATGCCACCTCACTAAAGGTGCTCATGTTGGGCTATATGAACCGGGAAGCCCTCAGCAGGACCTTTGAAACGAAGATGGTCTGGTTCTTCAGCAGGTCGCGTAATCGCCTTTGGCAGAAGGGTGAAACATCGTGTAACTATTTGTTGGTCAAAAATATAAAGCTTGATTGCGATCAGGATTCCTTGCTGATTTCCGTTAGACCAGCAGGGCCGGTTTGCCACAGGGGAACAACCGGCTGCTTCGACGAGGAATGTGATTCGATTAGCTCCGATTTTTTGTATCAACTGGATATCATTTTACAACAGCGCGCCTCGGAAGCCGGGACAGAATCCTACACACGTAAATTGCTCGATCGTGGCATCGATCGCATAGCCCAGAAGGTTGGAGAAGAGGCAGTTGAGGTTGTGATTGCAGCTAAAAATAGGGATCAGGAATTACTAAAGGGCGAAATGGCTGACCTGCTCTATCACCTAATGGTGCTTATGTATGCCAAAGGAATTGGTCTGGATGAAATCAGCCAGGTATTAAGATCGCGGCACGAGCAGCGTAGGGTTTGTTAGCATATCCTATTCTTCATCGTTGACTTCGTCGGCCGTCAGCAGCCCTGTTTCGGGCAGGGGCAAGGCATCAATATTCTTTAGTTTACGCTGTATCGCCCGCGTGCGTGTGCCAACAAGCTTTTCGATATCGTCGCCGGCTCCTTCTATTTTCTTTTTGGCTTTATCGAGTATTTCGCCAAACTGTTCGAATTCTGTTTTTACCTGACCGAGGATTTTCCACACCTCGCTGCTTCGTTGCTGTATGGCGAGGGTCTTGAAGCCCATTTGCAGGCTGTTGAGAATAGCAGCAAGGGTGGTTGGCCCTGTAACGATTACGCGGTATTTGCCTTGTAATTCGCTCATCAGGCTGGGATTACGCACCACCTCTGCATACAGTCCTTCGATGGGGAGAAACATAATGGCAAAGTCGGTTGTAAAGGGCGGGTCGAGGTATTTGCTGCTGATATCAGCGGCAAACTTGCGAATGGAGGCTACGAGAGCTTTGGAAGATTCTTCAGCCTTCAGCGGATTGGCTTCTTCATAGGCTGCCTGAAGCCGGCCAAAGTCCTCGAGAGGAAACTTGGCATCAATGGGAAGGTAAACGGGTTCGTTGCTGTTGTCGCGGCCCGGCAGACGAATGGCAAACTCTACATGGTCGCTGCTGCTTCGTTTGGTTTTTACATTGGCTTCGTATTGTTCCGGGGCCAGAATCTGTTCCAGAATGGCCGAGAGTTGATACTCGCCCACAATACCTTTGGTTTTTACATTCGAAAGTACACGTTTCAGCCCTCCAACATCCTGTGCGAGTGTTTGCATCTCACCCAGTCCTTTCTGCACGCTTTCGAGCTGCCTGCTCACCAGTTCGAACGATTGACCTAGCCTGGTTTCCAATGTTTTCTGAAGTTTTTCGTCCACCGTTTCGCGCATCTTTTCGAGCTTGAGTTCGGTGCTTTGAATAAGCTCGGCCTGCTTGCGCTCGAGGTCGGCGAATTTCTGGCGTTGCAAGTCGTTGAAGTCTTTTACGTTCGCTGTAAACTGTTCCTGAAAGTCCCGCAACACCCTTGCCATACTGTCCCGACCTTCCTGTGCGTTACGATTAAGCTGATCAGCCAGTTGCAATAATTTCTCGTCGGTTCTTTGTTGCATAGCCTCCAAACGGCGTTCGCCGGCCTGAGCCTGGTCGTGCTGTTTCTGGGTTATTTCGCTCAATTGCTGACGCAGGACTTCTCCAATGCGGTCAAAGTTCCTGCTTAGCTCTTCACGGTTTTCCTTGGCGCCCTGTGATGTGCGTTGGGCCAGCTGATCTAATTTCTCCTCGTTGGTGCGTGCAAGCACCTGTATGGCCTGCGTTTGTTGCTCCTGGATTACCCTGAGCTGGTCAAGCTGGTTTTGATTTATGCCACGCAGGTTTTCGTTGAAACTGCGGCTGAAATCGTTAAGGCTGCGCGAAAGCTCCTCGCGGTTCATCCGCAGATTTTCGTTAATCTGGCTTTCAATCCTTTGCAGATACTTATCGATAAGATCAACCTTATTCTCGAGCTGAGATAACTTGACGGAATCACCTTTTCCTGTCCTGACGAAGATCAGAACAATGGCAGCGATAAGCAGGATGAGCGTAATCAGGGCTATTGGTTCCATTGTGGTCATCATTTCTTTTGCAAAAGTCGGAAACACCTGCGACAATGCATGTCGTTGTTCATAACATTTGACCTTGTGGCTGATCTTGTTTATTTTTGCAGCCCTTAAAATACACCAAACTTCAATATCCTGAAATATGGGCAGAGCATTCGAATACCGCCGTGCAGCAAAGGAAAAACGCTGGGACAAAATGTCCAAAGTGTTTCCAAAACTCGGAAAAATTATCACCATTGCAGCCAAGGAAGGCGGCCTTGATCCAGAAATGAATCCCAGACTTCGCAATGCCATCCTTAATGCAAAAGCGGAAAATATGCCCAAGGATAATATTGAGGCAGCAATTAAGCGGGCAGCGGGTAAGGATGCCGATACCATGGTGGAGGTGGTTTACGAAGGAAAAGGAACCCATGGAGTGCTGATGTATGTGGAATGTGCTACCGACAATACCACCCGTACTGTGGCCAATGTGAAATCTTATTTTAATAAGATTGGTGGCTCCCTGGTTCCCAATGGCTCACTCGAATACATGTTCAGTCGTAAAGCCGTTTTTGAGTTTAGGGCAAAAGCAGGTCTGGACATTGAAGAGCTCGAGCTTCAGTTGATTGATGCCGGTCTGGAAGAGATTGAGCAGCACGAGGACGTGGTCTATGCTTACGCTGATTATAGGGATTTTGGTAACCTGCACCATGCCATCGAAGGCCTGGGTCTGGAAATCATCAAAGCGAACCTGCAACGTTTTCCGCTAACGCCTGTAGAGTTCTCTGAAGACCAGAAGACTGATATTGAACGACTTATCGATCGTATCGAGGAAGACGATGATGTTCAGGCCGTTTATACAAATATGGCATAATCTGAATACCAAACAAACCGCACAAAGGGGCGTTACCTGATCAGGGTTACCGTCCCTTTTTTCATTTGTTCGAATGGCGCTGACTCGCCCTCGTTGGTAATCCGAACTATCCAGACATATACCCCGGCAGGTGCATCCTGAGCATTGATTCTCCCATCCCACCCCAATTGATAATCGTTGGTTTCGAAAACCAGATTGCCCCAACGATTGTAAACCTGAAGCAGGTAATTTAGTGGAACGAATGGCCCGAATATCGGTTTAAATGTTTGATTTTCAACAATTGATGAGCCGGGCCGGAAGGCGCTCGGTACAGGAATTTCAATGTCGCACGCCAAAAGAATAACTTCAGTCTGACTGGTGTCCGAACACCCGAATTCATTGGTTACACTCAGGGTGTATAATCCCTGATGGGTCCACTCAGGGCTTAGGAAGCTGAGTTCAGGGCGTGTACTGTTCCCGCCCCCGGGCAATGTCCAAAGCAGGTTTTGAATATTGCCATTGAATTGCGGCCTGATCTCCAGTGGTTTGTTTAAACAATGCCTGAATTGGTTTTCGAGCATGATCTCAGGTTCCGGCCACACAGTAGCCCGACCATTAAGGAAATTGGCTCCTATGCTTGCCTGGTGTTGAGTCTGGATGGAAGAAACGGGTTCCCATTTAAGTATGCTCATTCCCGATGATAAGCCAGTGAATACCAGATTCATCAGTGTACCCCCCCCGGGCATATCCATTCCGCCAGCTTTTTCGAGCATCAGCCTTACTAGACCAGGTTGACTTGTGGTGTGCACTGTTGTACCTGTCAACAATGGGTTGAGCAGGCTCATATTTTTAAAGATGAGGATGTTATCGTCGAACTTGATCTCAAGAATAATCCTGGTGGCAGCGGCAAAACCATCGCTGGTTATGGGGATGGTAATATCGCCTCCACGACAGGCAGCATCCTGTCCTGCAGTTATGTTGACAGGAAGTGTCTCAATCAAAGTGATTTGCTGGCTGATGCAACCATTGCCATCGCGGACAAAGACTGCCAGTGGCCCTGCTGCCAGACCGGTGAATACAGAAGATGACTGCCATATAAATCCATCGATGGAATATTGGATTGGTGGAGTGCCCTGGGCAATGACATTTACCGATGCGTTACTGAACCCATTGGAAGCCGGGACATGCTGAATATCAGATATTACAGGCGCTGGCTCGGATTCGACGACCACTTGTTCTGAATGTTGACAGCCAAAAAGGTCCTCAATGATGATAAGGTAATTGCCAGGTGGGAGGATACTAAACAAACCCGAATCCTGCCATTCGGTCAACCCATCGATCCTGTAGCGGTATGGGGGTTTTCCGGCGCTTCCTTCGGCAGTTATGCTGCCTGTTCCTCCGTTGCATCCAGCGTTGGTTTTTTCGAGAGTCATTCCAAGATCCTCTGATACGCGCATAACAACAGAATCCGATCCAATAAGTGTAGGATCAGCACAGGCATAATCCGACAACATAATGCACTGAACAAGGTCGTCATCGGCTGGCTGGTAGCTAAATACAGACAGGTTACCAAGTATCTGCCCATTAACCAGCCATTGAAATGCAGGATTGTCGCCTCCATGCGTCCAGGCTGCTGAGAAGCTCACCGTCGAGCCTTCACAAACTTCCTGTTGTGCTGAGCTGATGCTTATGCTGGGCACCAAAACCGGAAGCGACTGCACCAAAAGCTCTTCCGAGCTAAGCTGTTGGGGCAATGCACAGCTTACAGAGCTGGTCAGCACACAGCGTACGGTTTGATTGCCCGCCGCGACAAACTGAAACTGGGATGTTCCACTTCCGGCAGGTTGCCCTCCCACATACCATTGGTAAAAATCGTCAGGGCCAGCCTGATTCACAGTGGCTTGAATGATTACCAGATCGCCTTCGCAATACTGGGGCTGGGAGGTTTGCAAACTCAGCAAGGGTTCAAAAAGTGGAACTACAGACATGGTCAGTGGGTCAGAATTGGCTGTCGTATTGCTGAGACACTGTTCTGATGAAGTTAATACGCACTGAACGACATCTTGATCTTCAGGTACATAGGTAAAAACAGAAGAGCCTGAAAATTGAAGATTGCCGTTTACAAACCAATCAAACTGTGGATTGACTCCTCCGTTTACAGCGTTTGCACCGAAGGTTACTGGAGTGCCCTGACATACGCCATTTGCCTGGGGTTCAATGGTTACCTCTGGCGTCAGGAGCGGATTGATCTGCATGGTGATGGTATCGGAATAAACGGTTGCAGGTTGTGCACAGTTAAGGCTAGAGGTTAATCGGAAATGAATTTTATCATTGTTTTGGGGAGTGATGGTAAAACTAGAACCATTTGAGTGCAGCATGTTGTTCAAAAACCACTCAACCACCGGTTGGTCGCCTCCGCCAGTGATATTAGCAACAAACGTCACTTCGCTGCCCTGACATATCTGGTTGGTCTGAGTGAGTACCTGTGCAACGGGTTGAACAACGCCACTTACGTTGAAAGTCAGACTATTAGACGTTACTGTGATTGGCTCAGCACAACGCTCTGAAGATACCATAACGCAGTAAACAAAGTCATTGTCGGATGGCACGAAGCTTAGATCAGGAGAGGTTTCGCCGTTTAAAGCTAATCCATTTTTATACCATTGAAATTGAGGCTGAAAACCCTGATTCTGAATTGCAGCGCTGATGGTAATTTCTTCTCCCGCACACAGGGTGGTGGTCGGAGCGCTGATGGTGATCTGAGGTTGTACGTTTGGAAGGACCACAATATTGACAGGAGACGAAAATGCCGTTGGGCTTGTCACACAACTCAATGCACTTGTGGCGAGCAGGTAAATCTGATAGGTGCCAGGAGAAGGGGCGTACCAATTAAACTGCTGATTCACCTGACCATAGTGGTTATTGTTGACCATCCACTGATACAGCGGTGTATCGCCACCGTGGGTAAAGTTGGAGTTAATGATGATAGGTTGTGTAAAGCAAACGGTATCGTTCAGGGCCTGTATGTTCACAACCGGCTGAACAGGCTGATTTGCGGTAATTCCAATGGCGTTGGAAACTACAGCAGCAGGTTGGGCACAGGCTTCGGAGCTTTGAAGTTGACATTGCACCAGGTCGCCGTTGGCTGGCTGATAGTTGAAAGTGGGGCTGTTGATGCCCTGGGCCAGACCATTCACCAACCATTCGTAAACCGGTGATGATCCTTGACCGCTTAGTGTGTTGATTATGAAGCTTGCTGTTTCGCCCTGACAGAGGTTGGTGGTGGTGCTTGCGATCGTTACTTGGGGAACAATTGTTTCGTTAACCGTGATGCTGACTTCGGTGCAGGCACTCGGAAGGCACTGCCCGGAGATATAACGGGCAAAATAGGTCGTGCTTTGCTGTGGGGCATTGATAATCAAAGGGTTTCCTGTGCCAATGAGGTTTTGTCCGCAGCTTCCGGTGAACCATTCCACCTGCTGTCCGTTTCCGCCTTGTGCGTTCAGGCTAATGTTGAGTCCGCTGTTGAGACAAAGTTGGGTATGACTTGCATTGATCAACTGGGGCGCCAGCGGCAAGGGGTCAACATTCAGCGTCAATATTCCGGAAAGTGTAGGGGAGTTGATGACGCATTGCTCAGAAGATGTGAGCCTGACTTGCCAATGATCGCCAGGCAAGGCATTGATTGACAACTGATTGATTGTCGTTGTCTGGAAAAGTGAACTATTGCGGAACCATTCGTAGATGGGATTGTTGCCCGGATTTTCAGGGAGGGCATGCAGTTGAACCAAAGTATTTTCGCAAACTGCGGCTTGGGTCGACTGCAGTTGCACACCCACATGAAGCGAAGGTAAAACGATGATCTCTAACGTGTTGGATGTAATACTGTTCTGTGAAGTACAACTCAGCGAAGAGGTAAATTGAAGGCTGACGCTATAGGTTCCGGCTTGATTGAAGGTTTGCTGAAAGATGCTGGTGTTGCCTGCCGGTACGCCATTAACTAGCCACTGATAGATCGGTGATATCCCGCCATTGCTTGTATTAGCCTCAAATTGAACGGTGCTTCCCTGGCAAATCGGGCCGGTGTACTGCAGAGCCTGAATCGAAGCCGAAACCGTAAGGTTCGGACTAACCTGAAGAGTTACACTATTGGAGGTAGAAGTTGGCTGTGTGGCACAGGCCGCACTTGAGGTAAGTATGCAAACCACCACATCACCATCCGCAGGGTTTGGCAGCACAAAGGTGGATTGGTTGCCGCTGCTGATTCCATTTACTTTCCAATCGATGCCCGGGCTGTTGCCACCACCGGAGTAATTGGCTTCGAAGCTGACAGGAGTGCCTTCGCAAACCTGCGTTTGAGAGGCTGTGATGCTGATCTGAGGGTCAACCTGCTGGAGCACATACACCTGAACAACATTTGAATTCTCAAATGGTACTGCCACACAAGCCTCACTGGAGATTAACCTGCAATATACACTGACGTCCGATGTGAGCTGCAGACTGAGTGCACTTCCATTGGCCCCTGAGGCGGCTGACCCATTCACAAACCATTGGTATTGAGGATTGTTTCCTTGTCCCGAAATCTGAGTGATGCTGAATTCAACTGTGCTTCCCGAGCAGACTTCTGTTGCCGTGGCATCAATCCTCAGGGCAGGCACGATCATGGGGTTTACGGTAAGGGCTATGGTATTGGATTGCACCAAGGTCGGGTTTGCGCATTGGTCCGAACTGTTGAGCCGGCAATATATCTGATCGCCCGGTTGCCAGCCTTCAGCAGCATATATCGGATCATTATCTCCGACCAGATTACCATTTTTAAACCACTGAAAAAGAGGGCTTATGCCGCCATTCAAGGTGTTGGCGATGAAGGTCACCGTTTCATTCTCGCATATTTCAGTTTTGCTTGCGCTGATGCTCACCATTGGCTGAACCGAGGGTAAGACGGTTATGGTCACGCTTTTGCATTCGCTAACACTGCAGCCTGGTGTTTCCCAGCGTGCGAAGTAGGTGGTTGTTTGCGCTGGCGGAGCAATATCCAGATCAGTGCCTGTGCCTATGGGAGCGCTGCCGCAACTGCCCTGATACCAGTGTATCTCAGCTCCTGAGCCGCCAAAGGCGGTGAGGGTTATGTTTTCGCTGAAGCCCTGACAGATCTGCGGATGGGAAGCTGCAACATTGGTAGGACTCGCCGTTGCCGGCAACACACTGATGAGTGCCGGTCCGGCTGTCGATTGAGAAGATGCAAGACAAAAAGCATCGGTCTGGTATAAGACTCCTATCTGATCTCCGTTTGCAGGATTATTTACTGTGAACGTAGGGCTGTTCGTGCCAGTTGGTGATCCGTTTTTAAACCACTGAAACGAATTGTTGCCTCCTGCATGTGAAGCTGTTGCATTGAATGTAACGCTTTCGCCGGGGCATATTTCGGGGTTTGTAGGATTAATAGTGATTGAGAGATTCTCGTGTGGTTTGAATTGAATGTTTATGAAATCAATTGTGCTGCAGTTTGTTCCGGTAATACTCCACCGGAAGGTGTAAGTGCCATAAACAGGAACAATAACCACATTATCAGGGCTATATTCTCCGTTGAGGAAAATGGCCGGCAGCGCTGGTCCGTCATGCAACATCCACAACCCATTGCCTGCCAGTGGTGTGTTTGCCTGCAGATTGGCCTGCAAGGAGTTGCAAACGGAAAGCTGGGGTGCACCGGCATCAGCATCAGGATTAATCGTAATAAATTTTGAGCTTACGTTACTTCCAGTACATCCCGAAGGATCAATGGTATAAAATAAAGTAAAAGAGCCGGTTTGTTTGGTGTAAACTTGTCCGGTGACGCTATTGACCTCGGCATAGGCTGTGTTGCTTACAGACCATGTGCCACCCGGCGTGCCATTGGTGCTGTACTGAAAAAACTGGTTGAGACATACAACTTCATATCCCGAAATCAATCCCGGGTTACAGGGATTTGGCGTTACGGTTACCAGAATTGGATTTGATGCGCTTGCGGTGGCACAGGGTAAACTCGATTGGAGGGTGGCTGTTACTGTGGCCGAGGTGGTGTATGTCCAGACAAAGGTTGCTGAGGAACTGCTTTGTTGCTGCACCCCGTTGACGAACCAAATGATGATAGGGCTGGGGCCAGGATTATTGAGTGTGGCATTAAAAGTGACCTGCGTGCCCGGCGTTACGTTCTGGCTGCTGGCATTGATGCTGATCGAAGTCGAAGGAATTGGATTGCCGACTGTGGCTGCAGCAAAGGAAGTTTCGTTGTAGGCCCTGCCACGTGCCGGCTCGCTGCCCTGGACGATATTGTCAGGCCCGTAACGGAAAGCATAGACCCTATAGTAATACTGGCCGCCGCAAGGTATCGGGCTGGCCGAGAGATTGTCCACATAGCTGGTGCTGTTGCTGCCATTGACAAGTGCAACTACTGTGGCGTTACCCAGCAGCGAACCCAGGCCGTGAATGTTACCGTCCTGCGGAGTTTGAAATGAATTTATGGTACTCCTTAGCACTATATAGCCTTGAATGTTATCAGCCGGGTAAGCATCTGATATGGCATTCCAGTTCAGATTCACCTGCTGTGTTTGTGCATTGTAAGTGGCAGACAACGAAGGATTGACCCAGTCGGGCTGACGCAGGCTTCGCCAGAAAGTGGCGTTGTCAGTACCATTGCCACCATTGGGGAGTCCCGGAAGATTTTTTAAACCTTTTGTGGTATAAGTTAATCCGTTGATTGGACTGAGCAATCCAAACTGCTCGATACTGGCTCCGGGCGTAACCATGACGGCTTCCTTGCTCGCCGACACAAGATTCGCTCTGTGGTTTAGTTTTGGTCGCGGCAGCAAACCCCAATAGGCAAAGTTGACGGTTGTGTCCTGCCGGTGTCCGAGCGCATGAATATGGGCATCCGAAGCATTGCGAATCTGCACCATATCGCCGGTAATGGCAAGGCTCATTGAGGTCATGCCAATTGATCCACCACCCTCATACTCAAAATAAGTTGTGTTCTCGAGGGACAATGCTATGTGGCCGTCGTACTTATTATTGTTGAGCTGGTTCAGAAAATTTACATCAGTAGGGTTGCGGTGAAAAAGCACAATAATTGTTCCGCGACGCAAATGATTCCAGAAATCGATATTTCTAAACCTGACAGAGGGCTGCCATGCTCCTGATGAGCTGTTGTCTCTGATGGTGAAGCCCCGTAAATCAACATTGTCATGCGTAACAATAATCTCGGTCCACTCCTCATAATCAAAGTTAGAATCCCTGTAGCTATTGATCACAACCGGAGGCGTCTGCGCCAATAACTCTGAATATCCCGATATTAAAAATAATAATACTAAAAATGTGCTTAAACGACAGGCATTTTGCATTGACAACATATGATTTGCTGCCTTTTCACAAGGCATTAACGGAAATGGGTTTTAAAATGAGAAAGTGCGGTAAGCAGCCTGAATGCAGTCGCAAATGTAGCATTTCTGCCGCTTTCGTCAAATTTTGCCCCATTATTTTAAACCCCAGGGAAGAGATGTTTTTCATTTTCCTGCTGTTTACTGAAAATTGACTTAGCTTGTCATGGCTGCGAAAATGTCAACATTAAAGTTTAAAGGCATTGTTGTGTCAATCGATTGTTTAATTTTGCCACAAAATCATCATTGATTAATTATGGATAGCGACCCTTATCCCACGCGATTGATTGTTTAACCCGGCTGCGTAGGGCGCTATGGCCTGCTTGCAGCCACAAAGCAAGGAGGCTGATTTATGGTTACTATTTCAGGAAATTTTATTGAGCTTATCCGTCATAAAGACTGGAAAGCATTGAAGTTGAGCATCGAAGGTTTGGATGCAGTTGACATCACCGACCTAATCGAAAACCTGCCCGACGAAGAGGGTGTGGTTGTTTTTCGGATGCTCAACCGAAATCAGGCCAAAGAAGTATTTCAGTTGCTCCCTTACGAAAAGCAGGAAGAAATCATCGATGGTTTGGCCCATAAGAATTACAAGCTTTCGGAATTGCTCAACGATATTGAGCCAGACGACCGTACTGCATTTTTTGAAGAGTTGCCGGGAAATGTATTGCAACCCTTAATTCAATTGCTCTTGCCAGAAGAGCGAAAAATGGCTGTGCAATTGCTGGGCTACCCCGAGGACAGTGTGGGTAGGCTGATGACGCCCGAATACGTCGCGCTGCGACCCGAATGGACCATTGAAAGGGCTTTTTCTCACATTCGCCAGTTCGGCCGGGATTCCGAAACACTCAACGTAGTGTATGTTGTTGACAACCAGTGGAAACTTCTTGACGACATCAAAATACGTGAACTCATCTTTGCCAGACCCGACCAATTGGTCAGTGAGCTCATGGACAACAGGTTCGTTGCCCTCAGTCCGGCTGACGATCAGGAAACTGCTGTCCGCACTTTCAAGGATTACGACCGTGTGGCTCTTCCTGTAATAAACGACGAAGGTGTGCTGATTGGTATTGTTACAGTGGACGACATCATGGACGTTGTGGAAGAAGAAACTACTGAAGACTTCCACAAATTCGGTTCAGTAGGCGAATCTATTGGCAACCCATTGCGTCAGACAATTGCAGTGCTATACAAAAGCCGTGTTTCATGGCTGGTGGCTCTGGTGTTTATGAACGTTTTCAGTGGAGCAGCCATTGCCAGTTTCGAAGGAATCATCCAATCGGTGGTATCGTTGGTGTTCTTTCTGCCACTACTCATCGATAGTGGAGGCAATGCAGGTTCGCAGTCGGCCACGCTCATGATCAGATCGTTAGCTGTTGGCGATGTTAAACTCTCCGACTGGTACAAACTCATTGGCAAAGAGGTGATGGTGTCATTTATGCTCGGGCTTACCATGGCTGTGGGTGTTGCAGCAGTAGCCAGTTTCCGTTCGCCCGAAATCATCATTGTTGTGTCATTGACCATGGTGCTCGTGGTCATGAATGGCAGCATCATTGGCATGCTTCTGCCATTTTTGTTTACCCGACTTAAGGTTGACCCGGCAACAGCCAGTGCACCTCTTATTACTTCCATCGCCGATATTGCCGGTGTAATCATCTATTTTTCAGTAGCAAACTGGTACCTGGGATAGATTGTTGATCATGCCATCAGCGAGGATATTCGCATTTACAATAGATTAGACTTTATTCGTCGGAGCAGCTTTTCCGGGCCCGGAGACACCAAATCCAATTTATCGCTCTGGTTTACCTACGTTAAAAAACGTATTGCATTACCCTTTTAGTTGCAAATGTTTTGGAGCATCAACCTTAAAAACAATATTATCATGCATCTAAGAACTATTATTCCTCTGATTGCATTCATGGCGCTCGGACTGAAAAGCTGTCAGGTAGTTCATTCAGTACCATTTAAAACAATGGGCATCAATGAAACCGGCGTAATTCAGCAACCTGTGCTGGCCGAGCTGGAAGTGCTTCCTACCATGATTACCCAATCGGGCGTGGACAAAAAAGCCAAGACTTTCGATGAAGCTAAGATGATGGCTATGGCGCAAGTACTTCGCGACACCATGTCGGATGTGCTGGTCGACCCTAAATTCGAATCGGCCCGCAGAGGAGGTAAACTGACAGTCACCATAACCGCCTATCCTGCCTTGTATCGTAGTTTCCGGTCGATAACACCCGTAGACGATTACATACTGGAGCACATGCGGTACCGACGTGCAGAGGTAAGCAAAGGATCTTTGAGCGTTGTGCCTGGCAAAAGAAAACGATAAGCCCCGCTCTGTTTGAGTCATTGTATTTGACATAATAGTTACTTTTCGGGGGATATGTTGCGCAACCAAATGACTCAGAAGATATTGCGTCACAGGCTGGTTTTGTAAGTGCTAAAATCAATACTAAGACGGGAACTGTCGGACAAAACGGTTATTTTTGCAATAACCACATACGTATGCCCAACGTTCCGCTTAGCATAGAAAACGCCTTAGAGTGGTATTCGCCCGAAGAGCGACGGGAGATTTTGCGTCGCTACCGTAAGCTTATCGACGTTTGGCATACGAGAAAAGAAACCAACGACCGCTGGATTGTGCGAAAGGCCTTCAGGCTGGCCGCTGCAGCCCACCGCGATATGCGCCGGAAATCGGGCGAACCCTATATTTACCACCCCATTGAGGTGGCTACCATCGCTGCAGGTGAAATAGGCCTTGGCCGAACCTCCATTATTTGTGCATTGCTCCATGATGTAGTGGAAGATACCGAGTATAAGCTTGCTGACATCCAGACAATGTTTGGCGAGCAGATTGCCCGGATCATCGATGGACTCACAAAAATCGACACCATGGTTGAGGGTACCAATGTGGAGAGCCTTCAGGCCGAGAACTTCAGAAAAGTGCTGCTGACCCTGTCGTACGATGTTCGCGTTATCCTGATCAAGCTGGCCGACCGCCTGCACAATATGCGAACACTCGACTCAATGCCATCGGTCAAACAATGGAAGATAGCCAGCGAGACAACCTATCTGTTTGCCCCTCTGGCCTACAGGCTTGGATTGTATGCCATCAAAAGCGAGCTCGAGGATCTTGCGCTTAAATACACGGAACCAACCATTTACGAAAACATAACGTTCAACCTCGAATCCTCCCGGGCTGGCCGCCAGGCTATGGTCGACGAGTTTATTGCCCCGCTGAAAGAAACTTTGGCAGGCATGGGCCTCAAATGCCGCATTTTTATGGCCGAAAAATCGGCATCCTCCATATGGTACAAAATGAAGGAAAAAGAAATTCCTTTCTCCGAGGTGCACGATACGTTTGTTGTCAGGTTTGTTACCGATTGTCCCCTTGAGGTCGAAAAAGTGGAATGCTGGAAAGTTTACGCTGCCATCACACAGCATTACAGGCCAAACAGTACACGCTTGCGCGACTGGATTTCGCTGCCCAAGGCCAATGGCTATGAGTCGCTTCATGCAACAGTGATGAGCCGTTCGGGCAAGTGGATCGACGTTCAGATACGATCAGAGCGCATGGAGGAAATCGCCGAAAAGGGCTATGCAGCCTATTGGAAATACCGCGACCAGCCTAACAGCGAAAGCGGTCTGGATGAATGGCTTACCAAGGTTCGGGAGTTGTTGAGTTCGGATGATGCTACTGCACTTGAGTTTATCAACGATTTTAAACTCAATCTTTTTTCCGACGAGATATTTGTTTTTACGCCGGGCGGCGATATGATTACCCTGCCGAAAAGCGCCACAGCCTTAGATTTCGCTTTCAGCATACACAGCGAGCTTGGCAGTCATTGCATAGGTGCCAACGTCAACCACAAGCTCGTGCAGCTAAACCATCAACTAAGCTCTGGCGATCAGGTTGAAGTTATTACTAGCAAAAATCAGGTGCCAAAAGAAGAATGGTTCGATTACATAATAACAGCCAGGGCCAAAAGCCGCCTGCGGGAATCGATCAGGGAATACCGCAAAGGTTTTAAAGATATTGGCAGGAAAAGATTAGAAGATTATTTCAGCCAGCTTTCACTCGAACCCTCCAAAATAAATATTAACCGCGTTATTGAGAGTGAGGGACTCGATGGCCTTGTCGACCTGTACTATTTTGTCGCTATTGACCGGATCAATTTTGCCCGGATCAAATCGATCTTTCAGCCCGGAAAGCCAAGCCAGGGAATCCTGCGTTATATCACCAATCCTTTCGGGCGTAACCGGCAGATCGAGAAGAACCAACAGACGGAGATCGACAACCGCAACGGCATCAACGTTTTTCAACCGGGTGTGCTTGGCGATGATATTGCCAACCTCGACTATATAGTTTCATCATGCTGTAATCCCTTGCCCGGCGACGACGTTGTAGCCCTCTCATTTCAGGGCGAACCCATGCATATCCATCAGGTTAACTGTCCCAAAGCCATTAATCAGATGTCGCAATATGGCCAAAACATCGTGAAAGCCAAATGGAAACGATCCGAAGATCTTATGTTTCTGGCAGGTCTAAAGGTCACCGGTATCGATGGTATTGGGTTTATTCACAGGATGACCAAAGTGTTGTCCATTGACATGGGCTTGAATATCCGTAATTTTCAGCTCGAGAGTTCCAACGGCCTCGTTGTTGCAAACATTGCCATTTATGTAAAGAATGCTTCCTCACTCACCGAGGCCATCGAAAAGCTCAAAAAGGTGGACGGCATACGCTCTGTCACCCGGCTGAAGAATATACCCGAAACAAGCTGAGTAGCTGACATATCAGCATTTTGTTGATAACTTCCTTTGTGCGCTGTGCTGTTCAGTGAGGCTTCTCCCGCTACAATTTATCTAACTTTGCTGAAAGGCTGTAAATTATAAATTGCTCAAAATCAGTAAATTAAATCTTCTTTCATGTTTCTCGTTTTCGACACTGAAACTACCGGTCTGCCACAGGACTGGAATGCACCAAAAAGCGACTTCTCTAACTGGCCAAGGGTAGTTCAGCTTTCCTGGCAACTGCACGACCAATATGGTCGTTTGCTGGAATCAGGCGACATGGTAGTGAGGCCCGAAGGGTACACCATCCCATACAATGCCACCAAGGTGCATGGCATCTCCACTGAATATGCGCTTGAACATGGGCATCCCATTGAACAGGTACTTCAAACTTTCAATGAAGTTTTGCTCAAGACCTCAGTGCTGGCAGGTCACAACCTGAATTTCGATATTAATGTTTTAGGGGTGGAGTATCTTAGGATCGGCCTTGATGATCCTTTCCAGCACCTTCCGGTGCTTGACACCTGCACCGAGGAAACTGCTTCGCTGTGCCGCCTGCCTGGAGGTAAAGGCGGGAAATTCAAGTTGCCCAGCCTTACAGAACTGCACACGCAACTCTTTAGCGCGTCGTTCGATGAGGCACACAATGCTGCCGCCGACGTTGAAGCCACTGCCAGATGCTTTCTCGAACTGCTTCGTACAGGCAATTACAGTTCAGGACAGGCTGGTCTTTCTGCACAGCTTATTGACGAATTCAGAATAGCAAACCCCAACCCCATTCAACCTGCCGGCATAAGCTTCCGTTCGAATCGTCAGGTTCAGGAGAAGGAAAATTTTGCAGATCTGTTGTCAGGAAAGGCTAAAGAAAAAGAAAGTGAACTTTCAGCCAAATATGCCCATCTTAGAACACACAGTACCTATTCGCTGCTCAATTCAACCATAGAGATCAAGGACCTGGTGCAACGTGCCGCCAACCACAATATGCCAGCCATTGGCCTGACCGACAGCGGAAATCTGATGGGCGCCTTCGAGTTTATCAATGCAGTACAGCAAATTAACAAAACAAGAAAAGCGCAGGGCGGTGCGCCGGATGGCATGCCACTGAAAGCCATTCTCGGAACAGAATTTAACCTTTGCAAGGATCATAAAAATAAAAGCAAGCAGGATAACGGGTACATGCTGCCAGTTTGGGCCAAAAACCACAAGGGCTATCGAAATATTTCCTACTTGAGTTCAATCTCATTTACCGAGGGATTTTATTATGTGCCACGCATCGACAGACAGTTGTTGCTCGAATATAGAGATGGCCTGATGGTTTCGACCGGAAGCCTGCAGGGCGAGGTGCCTTACCTGTGGCTGAATGTTGGCCAACGACAGGCCGAAGAAGCCCTGCTATGGTATAAACATCATTTTGGTGAGGACTTTTACATCGAAATAAACAGGCATGGCCTTGAAGAAGAGGAGCACCTGAATAAGTGGTTGCTTGCAATGTCGGCCAAACATGGCATCAAATACTTTCCCAACATTCTGATTCATTATCTCGACAAAGAAGACGCTGATGCGCACGATTTTCTTCTTTGCATTAAGGACAACAGCAAAAAGGACGATCCCATCGGACGTGGCTATGGATTTCGATATGGCTTTCCAAATGATGAGTTCTATTTTAAGACGCCTGAACAGATAGCACAGTCGTTTTCCGATATACCCGAAGCTTTTGATAGCATTGCCGAGATTGTTGAAAAGACTGAACAATATTCGCTAAAGCAAGATACCCTGCTTCCTGTTTTCGAGATTCCTGAAGCATTTTCTGACCCACTGGATACCCTCGATCATGGCATCAGAGGTCAAAACAAATACCTCAGACATTTAGCCTACGAAGGAGCAAAATCGCGCTATGGCGAGCTTACGGATGAAATTGTCGAGAGGCTCGATTTTGAGCTTGAAACCATTTCGAAGACCGGCTATCCGGGCTACTTTCTCATTGTTCAGGATCTGATCGCTGCTGCCAGACGTATGGGTGTATGGGTTGGACCTGGTCGTGGATCGGCTGCAGGTTCGCTGGTTGCCTACTGCATTGGCATCACCAATGTCGATCCTTTGCTCTATGGCTTACTTTTCGAGCGCTTTTTGAACCCAGAAAGGATTTCGATGCCCGATATCGATATTGATTTCGACGACGAGGGCAGGGCGCTTGTTATTGATTACGTCACCAAAAAATACGGTCAGAACAAGGTTGCCCAGATCATTACCTATGGCACACTCGGCACAAAATCGGCCATGCGCGATGTGAGCAGGGCCTTGGATAAGGATCAGACCTATGTGAACAAGCTTGTGGCATCGACCAACAATATCAGGCTAAGCGACTTCTTCGAGCTGAGCGAAGAAAAGCTCAGGGAAAAGTACCGGCCTGAACAGTATGAAGCCGGTATTGCCATCAAAAGCAAGATGAATGAACAGAGCGATGAAAGCCGCATTTTTCGGGCAACACTGGCCCTCGAAGGTCTGGTGCGCAACACCGGAATCCATGCATGTGGAATCGTGATTACACCTCAAGATCTTCGTGAACTTGTGCCAGTGACGGTTTCGAAGGAATCTTCGCTCTGGGCTACACAGTTTGATAACGCTGTGGCTGAATCGGCCGGTTTACTGAAAATCGATTTTCTGGGACTAACCACGCTTTCGCTCATACGCGATACCATTGCCCTCATTCAAAAAAGGCAAAACATCACAATTGACCCGGAGGCCATACCCCTTGATGACACCAAAACTTATGCGCTTTTTCAAAGAGGCGAGACGATCGGAATCTTTCAATATGAAAGTCCAGCCATGCAGAAGCACCTTAAAGAGCTGAAGCCGACTTCATTCAACGACCTCATTGCGATGAATGCCCTTTACCGGCCTGGCCCGATGGCTTATATCCCCACCTACATCAACCGAAAGCATGGCCGGGAGGCGGTCAGTTACGACCTTCCTGCAATGAGCGAGATACTTGAAGAAACCTACGGCATCACTGTTTACCAGGAGCAGGTGATGATGTTGTCGCGCAAGCTGGCCGGCTTTACCCGTGGCGAAGCTGACTCGCTTCGCAAGGCCATGGGCAAGAAAAACAGGGAGCTACTGGATGAGCTTTACTCAAAATTTATCGAAGGCGGCCGTAGCAACGGTCATCCTGAAGAGACACTAAAAAAAATATGGCACGACTGGATTGCTTTTGCCAACTACGCTTTTAATAAATCGCACTCTACATGTTATGCTAAGATCGGATTTCAGACTGCTTACCTCAAGGCGCACTACCCGGCCGAGTTTATGGCGGCGGTACTGAGCCATAATCTTGACGATATCAAGCAGGTAGCCTTCTTTATGGAAGAATGCCGCCGAATGAACCTCAAAGTACTCGGACCCGACATCAATGAATCGGAATATAGTTTTACGGTGAACAGTAATGGTGAGATCCGATTTGGCCTTGGTGCCATAAAAAACATGGGCGAAGCTGCAGTAAAAAGTATAATTGAGGAGCGAGTACAGAACGGTCGTTTTGCCGGACTTTCCGATTTCCTTACACGTTCCAATCCACGTACAGTGAATAAACGCGCACTGGAATCGCTCGTTATGGCAGGTGCTTTCGATTCGTTTGAGGGTGTTCACCGTGCCATGTTTTTTCATCGCGAAGGAAATGAGGGAACAAATTTTCTTGAAAAAGCCATGAGGTGGGCCGAAAAAGTTGCCGAGTCGCGTACTTCCAGTCAATATAACCTGTTTGGCGAAGCCATTGAGAAACAGCTTGCCGATCTGCCATTGCCGCAGTGCGAACCATGGCCCAAGACAAAAGCACTGCAAATGGAACTCGAAACAATCGGTTTCTATGTGAGCGCCCACCCGATGGATGCCTACAAGTTTGCTGTAAAATACTTCACTAATATTGATATTCAGAAGCTTAATCAGAATTTGCAGTCGCTCAACGGAAAGAAAGTTTCTTTTGTAGGGCAGCTTACTGCGGTGGAGCACCTCAATTCGGCTCAAGGTAAACTCTACGGAAAATTCCGTATCGAAGATCAGGCAGCCGACATCGAGCTTGCCTTGTTTGGCGAGGTTTATCTGAAATACAGGCATTTGCTTGTTAAGGATACTTTTTTGCTGATTCATGCCACCACTGTGCCATCCTATCGCGACCGCAACCAGCTCAAACCGAAAGTAGTTGAAATAGAGCTGCTTGATGAGGTATTTGAAAAGAGCCAGAAAAGCATTGTTATACAGATCGACCTGGGTATGATGAATCGCCAAATGCAACAGGAGCTCAGTGCATTGCTGACAGGAAACCCGGGAAGGCAAAGGTTACAGATCAACCTGCTTGATAAAGCCAATGGTTTATCAGCGCTGGTTGCTCCCCGTCAACTCAAGGTAGATGCAGGCATCGTACTTCCTGAGCTGGTAAAATTCCATGCGCTGAAAGTCACTTTCGAATAAATTTCTTTAGAATATCCCAATCCATCACTGATATACCCCAAATTGAGCAACTCTGTCTATCTTTGCAAAAACCTAATATTTTCTCCAATGGCGCTTAATGTAACTGATGCGAATTTTGAACATGTAGTAATCCAGTCCGACCTTCCGGTAATTGTTGATTTTTGGGCTGTCTGGTGTGGACCGTGCCGTATTATCGGCCCCACAGTGGAAGAAATTGGTCAGGAATATGCCGGAAAGGCCAAAGTGGTAAAACTTGATGTGGACAATAACCCAAAAACAGCCATGCAGTATGGTATTCGTAATATTCCGACACTTTTGTTCTTCAAGAATGGTCAGGTGGTCGATAAGCAGGTGGGAGTTGTGCCAAAGCCGGTTCTGGCCAAAAAACTGGAAGCCATTCTCTAATATCAATTCCCAACCCAATTGAATTCAGGTTTGAAGAGAAATCAAACCATTAATTGCTATTCTCTTATTTAAAAAGCATTTGGAAAACAAACTTCTGCGTGAACTGCTGACACCTTTTGGTAGCCTGGAGCTGCTTGCCCGTCAGGTGGTCGAAGGTTTCATTACAGGAATGCACAAAAGCCCTTTTCATGGCTTCTCGGTCGAATTTGCCGAGCACAGGCTCTACAACCGTGGAGAGTCGATACGTCACATCGACTGGAAGCTTTTCGGCCGGACGGAAAAGTTGTTTGTCAAGCGTTTTGAAGAGGAAACAAACCTACGGTGTCAGTTGGTTATCGATTGCTCCGGCTCAATGCGATTTCCTGTGCATCCGTCAATAGGTCCGACAAACCCCAGTAAACTGTTGTTTTCAGTGTATGCAGCTGCAAGCTTGAGCGAACTCATGCGCAAGCAGCGCGATGCCGTGGGGTTGAGTCTTTTCACTACCAGGCTCAACACACACACACGCGCTCGAACCAGCCTTGCCCACCATCAGTTCCTGATTACAGAACTTGAAAAACTCATCAGCTGCCACGTTCCTGAAGCTAACGAAACCACGGCTGCATCCAAGGCATTGCACGAAATTGCCGAACGAACACACCAACGGTCGCTGGTGGTTATCTTTAGCGACTTACTGGACAACCATCAACCATATGATGTGTTTAGAGCCTTACAACACCTGCGGTACAACAAACATGAAGTCATACTTTTTCATGTGCTCGACAAGTCAACCGAAGAACTGCTTAATCTGGAAAACAGGCCATACAGGTTTGTGGATATGGAAACCCGCGAGACTTTGCGGTTGAATCCTTCCGAAATACAGGAACAATACCGCAAGGTCATGGCCGAACGCAAAACCGAATTGCGAAGGAAGTGCGCACAATACCGTATCGACCTCATTGAGACAGATATTCGCAAAGGATACAATCAGGTGCTCACCGAATATCTTATCAAGCGAGGCCGCCTCTACTGAACCATTCGCCGCACTAAGTGTTCAACATAGTTGAAATACGACTTTTGAAAGAAGTCAACGATTTATGACTGTATTGTTCAATCGTTTCTTTCAATCTTTTTCGGGTATCATGTCGATTACTTACAACATCCATCAAATCAAATAATTGGATATTTAATTTAGGGACCAGTTGCCCCTCTTTTTTTTTTAGTTTTGCACCATGCCCGGGGTTCCGGATCACAAAAGATTTTTCACCTTTAAACCTGCTTACTGAACAATGAGAAAATGGCGGATTGAAGACTCGGCTGAACTGTATAACATCAATGGCTGGGGAATCAATTACTATAAGATTAACCAGAAAGGTAATGTAATCGTGACACCCCGCGAGGGTCACGCATCGGTTGATTTGCGTGAGCTGATTGACGAGCTGTTGCTTCGCGATGTATCAACACCCGTTTTGTTGCGTTTTCCGGATATCCTCGACAGTCGTATCGAAGAGATGCACAACTGTTTCAAAAAGGCAGCTGAGGAATATGAATACAAAGGTCAGAACTTCATTGTGTATCCAATTAAGGTCAACCAGATGCGACCTGTGGTGGAGGAGATTGTGAGTCATGGCAAGAAATTCAATATAGGACTCGAAGCCGGCTCCAAACCTGAGCTACACACAGTGATTGCCACCAATCCCGACAACGATTCGCTCATCATCTGCAATGGCTACAAGGATGAAAGCTACATTGAGCTGGCCTTGCTGGCCCAGAAAATGGGACGCACCATTTTTATTGTCGTTGAAAAGCTCAACGAACTGAAGCTTATCGCCCGTGTGGCAAAGCGTCTGAAAGTGAAGCCAAACATTGGCATACGCGTGAAACTTGCCAGCTCGGGTAGCGGTAAATGGGAGGATTCCGGAGGTGATGTTAGCAAGTTTGGCCTCACATCGAGCGAATTGCTTGAGTCGCTCGATTACCTTGAGCGAAATAATATGAAGGAAACCCTTAGGCTGGTTCACTTTCACATTGGAAGTCAAGTAAATAAGATAAGACGCATAAAAATAGCCCTGAGAGAGGCAGCACAATTCTATGTTCAGATTTACAAGATGGGATTTCATCTTGGTTTTGTGGATGTGGGTGGTGGCCTGGGCGTGGATTACGATGGCACACGTTCGGCAAATAGCGGCAGCAGCGTAAACTATAGTGTGCAGGAATATGTCAACGATGCCACATTTGCCATGGTTGACGCCAGTGATAAGAACGGCATTCCCCATCCCAACATCATCACCGAATCGGGTCGTTCACTCACCGCACACCATTCTGTACTTGTTTTTGAGGTGCTGGAGCATGCCTCACTGCCTATTTGGGAAGAGGACGAGGAAGTTGCCCCTGACGACCATGAGTTGCTCCATGATCTGTTCGAATCATGGAACAACATTAATGCAACCAGCATGCTCGAAACCTGGCACGACGCACAACAAATTCGTGAAGAAGCGCTCGATATGTTCAGCCTTGGATTGCTCGACCTCAAGACCAGGGCACGCATCGAACGGCTTTTCTGGACCATTGCACGCGAAATTCACCAGATGGCCAACGAAATGAAAAGGCCGCCAGAAGAACTGAATATCCTCCCTAAACTATTGTCGGATAAGTACTTCTGCAACTTTTCGCTCTTTCAGTCTTTGCCCGACTCCTGGGCCATTGATCAGGTATTTCCCATTATCCCTATTCACCGTCTCGACGAAAAACCCGATCGACACGCAACCCTTCAGGACATCACCTGCGATTCAGACGGTAAAATTGATAATTTCATTTCCACCCGAAACTTCTCTCATCACCTCCCGGTACACAGTCTTAAAGGAAAAGAGCCTTATTACATAGGTGTATTTCTTACTGGTGCATATCAGGAAATTCTTGGTGATCTGCACAACCTGTTCGGCGATACCAATGCAGTACATGTTTCGGTGGACGAAAAGGGGTACTATATCGATCAGGTCATTGATGGAGAAACTGTAGCCGAGGTGCTCGATTATGTTCAGTACAACAGCAAAAAACTTGTACGAACAGTTGAATCCTGGGTGACTACCTCTGTAAAGCAGGGGCGTATCACTGCCGAAGAAGGTAAGGAATTTCTATCTATTTACAGGTCAGGTCTTTACGGATATACCTATCTGGAATAGTCCCTAAATAGAATTCATGCTCCTGACCCTTTTGCAATTTTATGTCTCAGGTTCATTATCCTTTGTGACGCCTTAGCTGGTTCCAGTCGATATAGTATAATAGCTTGAAGCTTAAATTACTTAACCCGGATGTCTGACCCAAATCAGACAGCTGCTCAAAGTAATTGGCCAGAGCATCCTGACCCCTCTTTTGTGCATTTATGGCTTGTTTCCAAATCAGCAGAAGCTCGCTTCCAGGCAGAAAATTCCATCGGAAAAGCAGGTCCATATTCAGGTTATTTACTGAAAAATCTTCGTCGGCCGAGTAGTCGCAAGCTACGAGCTCACCGTTTGAATCAAGGTTGTAGAATTCTTTATAATCCACCTGAAGCAAATAATGCCTCAAACGTAGCATCAGCGAGGAGTTAGGCCCAAAAGAGTAGTCGAACGACAAGCTCCCGGTAATGGTGTTGACGTCCCGCCTTCCGAACAGAATTTTTATCCTTTCCTTGTCAGAGCTGTCACGTAAAAAGCCCCGGTTATTTTTTTGAATTTCATAGCTTACTCCCGGAACAAGTATGGCTTCGTCGCTGATACGCCAACGTGGGCTGAGGCGTAGGTTGAAGTATTGACTATCCCAGAGTGGTGCTATGCTGTAGTTGATCCTGTAGTCGGCAATCAGACGTTTTCGGTAGTCGGGCGAACCCCAGAATCCAAAGGAGTATTCGGGCGGTTTGTTGAATGGCATACCACGCTTGCGGGCTTCATAATAATCGGTCTTACCAAATGGATTGCTATTGATATAACCACCAATTGTAAGATGATTGCTGAGCGTCATTCGTCCATCGGCCTGCAGATATGTGCTGATATAGGCTTGGGGCCTGTACTGGTAGTTCTGGTGTATTCGTCCGCGCGCTGACCATTTCAGAATCTTTCCTTTTGGCTCAAACTCATTGTAATTCAGTTCGATACCTGCGTTAAGCTCATTGTTGTGACGCATGAAGCCCATTTCGTTCGGATCGAAGCGGTCGCTGACTAAGTTTATCCATACACTGGGCCTGAAACGTCCGCTGATTTTTCCGATGCTCGTCAGGTATCGCGCTCCGGGTTCAGCAGCCGACGAATCCCATCCAAAATGCGAAACACTCGCCATCCCAAACCACTCCAGGCTATTGCTTTTATTTCGCAAAGCAGTTTCGGCACCGGTCACAAATGCAGATCTTTTCCATTCCGGTCGCCATACATTAGTGTTGAAAAGGCTGACCTGACCATTGTTTGGCAAAGCCTGTTCCAGTACAACCATATTGTAGTTAGTGGCTGGTTCGGTGGTGATATTTTTTTGCGACTCGTCACTTAGGATAACTTCAGCGCGGGAAGGAGCAGTAATGGCATTGAATATACCTACGCCCAATCCACGACCAGTTTTGCCCGTGAGTTTAGTAGCGTTGATAAGCTGTATGCTTTCAGGATTTCGCAACACACTATCGGGATGATATGTCGAGCTTACTTCCCTGTATTTTTGAGGACTCCCTCCAATACGCCTAGAATAGAATACATTGCCTTTGTTGAAAAGTTCAGTTCCTTCGGTAAAAAACGGCCGCTTTTCTTCATAATACACCTCGAAAGGCGAAAGATTATAGACGTATTGGTCCGACTCGACCTGGCCAAAATCGGGTATCAATGTCATATCGAGCGTAAAGCTTTCGCTCAAGCCGATTTTCACATCCATTCCGGCATTGTAGTTGGAATCCCATTTCTTTTTTTCTCCATTATGGGTCGTCCCGGCTGAAAGGTGAGGCGTCGCAGAAATTCTTACCGGCGGTTCGATAGGCGATTCCATGACCATACGTCCCATTTGTCGATTCTGGGTTTTTTGGGATGCATCCAGTGGAAACCAGCTGCTTATCTCGCGGTAGCGCTGCACGCTCCGGAAAAAGTTAACGTTCCATTGTTGCACCTCGGCTTTTGGAAATCGTAAAGCCGAATAGGGAATCATCATCTCGGCAGTCCATCCGCCCTCGTCGATACTGGCGGCTGATTTCCAAACGGCATCCCAGTTAAAATCATCTTCATTGTCCGCATTGGTTTTGGCATCGATCTGCACTCCGCGCACTGTGATAAAAAATCCATAAGCATTCAGGCCATCGCAGAAAGGATCTATTTTAAGCCCAAATGCATCAGCCAGACCGAAGTCATCACGCCTACGCAACTCTTTTATCAGGCTGTCAGGATGAGGGTCATCAATGCGTGCACCAACATAAATGCCCTTATCGTCTTGAAGAACCCAGACCCTGGTTTCGAAACTAGCTGGTCTCAGGTTATAAGGCTCTATTTGCGTAAAATGGGTTAGTTCCTGCGCAGTTTTCCAGATAGGCTCTTCAAGACGACCATCAACGACAATGGGTTTGACAATGCGCGTGGCCTGAAATGCTGAAGGGGTTTGACGTGCCTGCAAAGAAAGATACGGCACAAGCAAAGCCAGCAGGATTAAAGGATAGGGCAATAATTTTGACATATAGGACAAACAACTCGTCAAATGTAGTTTTGCTGTTTGTTCATTTGATAACAATTCAAGTTAACGGCAAAAGTTGCCCAATTAGCGTGTATTCCAATCACCCCGGAATATTCAGGAGCTGCTCATAGATCATATAATTCTCCTTATCGAAACAAACGAAAATGACATAGTCGAAGTTTCCGGGATTATCTGCTAAATAATGCAAGACGGTGGTTGTAGCAATTTTGGCAGCCTCAGCTTTCGGAAATCCATAGATTCCGGTGGAAATATTTGGAAAAGCAAGGGTGCGGCATTCATGTTTTACGGCCTCGGCCATGCTTTGCTGATAACACGACAAAAGCAGTTCTCGTTCACTAAAAGCGCCACCTCTCCATACCGGCCCAACGGTGTGAATCACGTACTTTGCCAGGAGTCGGAAACCGGGGGTGGTTTTAGCTTCCCCGGTCGGACAACCGCCCAATAAGTCGCATGCAACCGTTAGCTCCGGACCGGCGGCCCGGTGTATGGCACCATCCACACCGCCACCGCCCATCAGCCTGCTATTGGCTGCATTCACAATGGCATCAACTTCCATCAGGGTGATGTCGCCTTGAAAAAGCCTAAGCTTATTTCCCAAGTTCATCTCTTTCGAACAAACAATTGTCCGGTATGGTAAGAAACCACCTCAACAGCTTCGCCTTCATCTGCATAACCCGTTATCAGTGTTGCATCAAAAAGCTCATCACCTATTTGGACCTTACCCGAAGGACGCAATACCGTATGTGCATAGCCCTGCTTTCCGATCATTTCGGTGTAGTCAGCAGCCGCTGTTGTGTATCCCTCGCCTGCATCCTGCACATGCTGCAGTGCCAAATGCCCGAGACGGTTGGAGGTTAAAAGCTTCCTGCTTAAATAAATCGAACCGGCAATAGCCAGAAACACTGCAATAATTACAGTGAAGAATGCCTTGATAAGGGGCGATAAATCGATTTGCATTCCTTGTGATGTGTCAAAGCTCTCCACCATGGCAAAGCTGAGGCTACCTACCATTAGGAATATGCCTGTTATGCCCGCAACGCCAAAGCCGGGCAAGGCAAATATTTCCACAAGCAACAATATCACACCCACAATGAAAACAATAATCTCCCAATGCGAGGCTAGACCTTCGAGGTATAAGGGCGCAAAGTACAAAACTGCCGCCGTGATGGCAGCCGCAAGCGGAAAACCAACTCCGGGCGTTTGCAGTTCAAAGTACAGGCCACCAATGATTAGCATGATCAATATGCCACTAATGACCGGCTTGATGAGGAAGTTAATCACCCTATCCATGGTACTCAGCTGATGCTCAACAATGGTGTAATTCGTGAAACCGGAACGCTGCAACACCTCTTCAATGGTTTCGGCCTGACCTTCACAGAATCCATGACGAATGGCTTCCGAGGTGGTGAGCGTGAGTACCTTACCTGAATCAGAAACACCGGCAACGTAAATTGAGGGATCGACCATGGCCTGAGCAATTTCAGGATTGCGTCCTTTAGCCTCAGCTGTGCTGCGCATCATGGCACGCATATACGATTGAAACTTGTCGGGCACCACCTCACCGGTTTGGTTCACTACCGTGGCTGCCCCGATATTTGCTCCTTTGACCATATAAATACTATCGCATGCAATACTGATAAGAGCACCTGCCGAGGCTGCATTGTTGTTGATAAACACGTACACCGGGATATCAGAGTTCAGTATTTTGGTTCGTATCGAATCGGCCATGTCCACCATACCGCCGTAAGTGTTCATCTGAATAAGAATCAGGTCGGCATTCAGTTCCCTGGCTTTTTTAAACGCCATTTGTGTTGAGCGCCAGATTGGCGGAGCGATTTCTTCCTTAATATTGAAAGTATAGACCAGAGATTTCTCTGTTTTGATGTCCAGGCTATCCGTGCTTACGCCCTGAGCCTGTATGCTGCCTGTAAAGCTAATTATTAAGAAAAGTATTGATAACAAATGCTTTAACCTTTCAAAGATCATGATTTATTTTTTTATAAAATTATTCAAACTTGGAATATAAGAACAGTTAGAAACAAGGAAATTGCCAGATTGCTAGAAGGTAATACTTTATTTTAAGTTCATAATTTAACAAACATCCCTATGTAAGTTAATGTTTGCTAATCCGAAAATGATTCCACACACCAAAAACTTACCTTTGTAGGAAATACGATACTGACATTGAAATTTTCTGAATTTGGTCTGGCCGAACCCATTGTAGAAGGCCTGGACGCAATAGGCTTCGAAAGGCCTACGCCTGTGCAGGAACAGGCAATACCTGTCATTATGCAAAAGCGCGACCTCATTGCCTGCGCACAGACCGGTACCGGTAAAACTGCTGCGTTTCTTCTTCCGGTTGTCGATGCAATTATAAAGGATGGAGACTCAGGCAATGGCATCAAAGCACTCATAATTGCGCCTACAAGGGAGCTTGCAATTCAAATTGACCAACAGCTTCAGGGTCTGGCATATTTTGCCAACATCAGCTCAATAGCTGTTTATGGCGGTGGCTCAGGTTCACTTTTCGATCAGGAGAAGAAAGCGCTTCAAAATGGCGCTGATGTGGTTGTGGCTACACCCGGAAGATTGATTGCACACCTCAGCATGGGCTATGTCGATTTCGGCGAGCTGCGCTTTCTTATTCTCGACGAGGCCGACCGCATGCTGGATATGGGTTTCCTGCCTGATATCAACCGCATAATAAGCACGCTGCCCACCGAAAGGCAAAGCCTGCTCTTTTCTGCAACCATGCCCGACGGCATACGCAGACTTGCTTCGGGTATCCTCAGAAATCCGGAGCAGATCAGCCTTTCGGTTTCTAAACCCGCTGAGAATGTTAGGCAAAGCGCTTTTTTACTTCACGACAACCAGAAGATTGCCCTGATCGGGCATCTTCTTGAAAATGATGATTACCCTTTGGTGCTGATTTTTGCCGGAACACGTCAATTGGTCAAAGATACCGAGCGTGCACTCGAAGGGAGGCGAATGAGCGTTCGTGCAATTCATTCCGACCTGAGCCAGGATGAACGTAACGAAGTGATGAATTTGTTCAGAGCAGGTCAGATCAGGGTGCTGGTAGCCACCGATATTGCCTCCCGTGGCATTGATGTTGACAACATTAGTCTGGTGATCAACTTCAGCGTCCCATCAGATGCCGAGGATTATGTGCACCGCGTAGGTCGTACGGCACGCGCCGAACGCACAGGCGAAGCTATTACTTTCGTTTCGCAAAATGAGTTGGGCAAGTTCCGCCGTATCGAAGAACTGATAGGAGTGCAAGTAACCAAGCGTACATTGCCATCCATCTTGGGCGAAGGCTTGTCAATAGACGCTTATGAATCCCACAGCAATCGTGGCAGGTCTCAAAAAAGGCGTAAAAATTGCAGTAAGGCAGGCTCAGCAGGAAATCCCCCTGAGCATCGAGCCAAACAAACAGCTCAGCGCAAGGCTAATGAACAACACAGCAAAGGCAATGGTCAGCCTGCTCAGCAAGGCTCGAAGGTAAAAAAATACAGAAGGCGCAGGCCTGGAAAACCGGGTGGCCCTACCCAAAGCAATTCCTGATATATTGCATCAGCTCCGGATGTAAAGCAGGATTGGTCGCAACGATGTCGGTGCCGTGAACATAATTACTCCCACCATCAAAGGTGCTCACTACACCACCTGACTGCTGCACAAGAAATGCACCGGCGGCAACATCCCAGGGGTGCAGGCTGTATTCAAAAAATGCATCAAATCGTCCACAGGCCACCCATGCCAAATCGAGGGCAGCACTCCCAAGCCGGCGAACACCCCGCGAAGCGTACATAAGTGCCTCGAAAAGCTTTAGATACTGGTTCATCCGACTGAAATCGTGATAGGGGAATCCGGTAGCCAGCAGGCTGCTATCCAGCTTATTGGTGCAACTAACCTTGACAGCCTTGCCGTTTTGCAAGGTAACACTGCCAGCCCAGGCGGTAAACATTTCCCTACGTGGAATATCATATACAACACCCATGATTACCTCTCCTTCAAGCTGCAAGGCAACACTAACTGAATAAACCGGAACTCCATGCACATAATTGGTCGTTCCGTCGAGCGGATCGATAATCCAGATGAATTCGCTGCCTGCTTCCGATCCACTTTCCTCAGCCAAAATTCCTGAGCCAGGTAGAAGCCTCGAGAAGCCCTCTTTCAGTATATGTTCTGCTTCCTTATCCACATAAGAAACTAAGTTATGATGGCCTTTTTCTTCCACCATACTGCTGCTGAAGGCCTGTCTTTGCTCTTCGATGTAATTACCCGCCAGCCTGATAATTGCAACAGTCTCTGATGTGAGCCTTTCAAGATTCATTATGCAGGGGTGATTTGTTTTCTTTTTGTTGAAATCTGTTGAAGTAGTATTCCTGATATAACTAAAACAAGCCCGGCAATAGTGGAGAGAAGTATTTCCTCACCTACCAGCAGACGAATCCAGAATAAAGCGATAAATGGCGAGAGAAAAATGAGGTTGCTTACACGGGCAGTATTCTCACTGTTTTCGAGAGCTAACATCCACAGCACAAAAGTAATGCCCATTTCAAAAAGTCCGATATAAACGGCGCCAGCAAATCCAGCCGGGGATATTGTTCGTAAGTGTCCGGCAATCAGCATGTAAATCGTAATATAAATGGCCCCGAAAAGCATATTGCTCGTAAGTTTTACAACCGCATCACGCTTGTCGCGCAGGTTCATGATCCAGTAGGTTGCCCATAGAAATGCGCTTCCGATAGCCAGTGCAACACCCGGCGCCGAACTGAATGATAAGGACAGCAAATTACCTTTAGTGCTGATAATCAATAGTCCGAAAAAGCTGATCAGAACCGAAACGATTCCAATCCAACCAATGTGTTGGCCAAGAAAAATTGCCGAGAGAAGCACAAGCACCACAGGCCAGCTGTAGTTGAGCACACCGGCTTCCTGGGCCGGCAGCAATTCATATGCCCTGAAAAGGACAAGATAGTATGCTGCCGGATTGATCAGGCCCATCAACATGGAATTACGAATTCCGGCTCTATTTTGATGGATTAATCGATTGATTTTGCCTTGTAGCAAAGCAATGAGCAGCAAGGCCAGCGCAGCTGACCATGTGGCAAAAAACACCAGGTCGCGAAAGTTAATGTGTTGAAGGGTAAGCTTAAATGCAGAGCTCATGGTGCTCCAGAAAAGTATGGTCAATAAAGCGTAGCTGTATGCCTTCGTTTGAGATTTCATCACGACAAAATTAGCCTTTTGACTGAACGAAGCTCAGTCATGATGATGTAGATTTTCGGATAAACGCATCCAATACATTGCTCAGAAATAAAAAAACCGGCTTTGGAGCCGGTTTCCGTAACCACGACTGATGTTAGCGATTCATGGCCTGATCGTAAAGTTGTCCAACGGCTTTCCAGTTTACCACATCCCAGAAGGCAGCCATATAGCCTCCCCTTTGGTTCTGGTAGCGGAGGTAGTACGCATGCTCCCAGACATCGAGACCTAAAATTGGAATACCGCGCAGCTCTGCCACATCCATTAAAGGGTTGTCCTGGTTGGGTGTCGAGCCGATGAATAATTTTTTGTTCTTATCCACACTGAGCCATGCCCAGCCACTTCCAAATCGCTGGGCACCAGCCTGTTCGAATTGTTTTTTAAAGTCATCAAACGAGCCAAACTGTTCGTTGATTGCCTGCATGAGCTTCCCCTCCGGCTTACCACCTCCGTCGGGCGACATGATGTTCCAGAAAAGCTCGTGGTTGAAATGGCCTCCGCCATTGTTGCGGACAACCATCGGAAATTTGCTCATATTGGCAAATATCTCTTCGAGCGTAAGATATTCCAACTCTGTGCCTTGTATGGCCCTGTTGAAATTATTGAAATAGGCTCGGTGGTGCCTGTCGTAATGAATCTCCATTGTCTTGGCATCAATCGCTTTTTCCAGCGCGTCGTATGCATAGGGCAGGGGAGCAAACTGATGCACAACTTTTTCCCTTTCAATGATCAGCGATATTGCTTTTGGTGGTTCAGGCAAACCTTGTTGCATCTTGCCGGCTTCCTGTATCGTTTGCTGGCCTTTTTGCCTGGTGGTTTGCGAATTTTGGGCAAACATTCCTGTTGATGTAATTAAAGAAAAAATAAAAAGCAGTGTGAAGGTCTGGTTTTTCATAAAATGATATTTTTTGTATTCAGGAACAAAAATACCTCATTCTAGGTTCATCAATCTTTGTTAAATTTTGCTATCTCATTGATTTAACATGATTTAACAGCAATTGCTCATAGCGTCTCAGCATCATGATCTGGATACTTTAAAAGAATTGCATTGTGAAAATAATCACAACAAACATTTTTTCTGAACATAGAATTCATAAATTTGCAAGCCTGAAGCCTGATTAAATATAACCAATAAAATATGAAGAAACTTGCCGTTGTTGCTTTTGGAGGAAATGCACTGCTCCGGGGCAACCAAAAAGGAACAATCGACGAACAGGAAGCCAATGCTTATGAAGCGTGTACGAATCTGATTAGTCTGATCGAAAAGAACTACAACATCGTAATCACGCATGGCAATGGTCCTCAGGTTGGTAATATCCTGCTGGCCAACACAGCAGGTCACAAACTGTATGGCTTACCAGACATGCCTTTGGACATAAGTGTGGCATATTCGCAGGGCTTCATTGGATACGTTATCGAGCAGCAGCTTCGGAATGTGTTGATGGCCAGGGATATGGATCGCGACATCATCTCTATTATAACGCAGGTACTTGTGAATAAAGACGATCCTGCCTTTATGCACCCAACCAAGCCCATTGGACCATTCTATACCCGCGAGGAGGCTGAGCAGCTGACAACTGAAACTAAGTCTGTATTTAAGGAAGACGCACGTGGCCGTGGCTGGCGAAAAGTTGTTGCCTCACCAACACCACTCGTTATATTCAACCGTCAGACAATTGAAAAAATAGCCCGTGAGGGACATATTGTGATTGCAGTAGGTGGTGGCGGTATTCCATGCTTTTATGTTGAAAGCAATAAGCTGCAGGGTATTGATGCAGTGATTGACAAGGACATAGCTAGCTCGTTGCTGGCTTCACAGATACGTGCTGATAAGTATTTCATATTGACCGATATACCAAAAGTGTGCATCAATTTCAACACGCCTCAGGAAAAGGCACTCGATCGGCTCACCATAGCCGAAGCCAAACGCTATCTTGATGAAGGCCAGTTTGGTGAAGGAAGCATGGCACCGAAAATCCGGGCTGCGATCAACTTTGTGGAACGTAGCGGTAAGGAAGCAGTTATTACTGAGGCTATTATGCTGAACAACGAAGCATCTGGAACGCGAATTACCATTGTTTAGACTCATTAACTCCAATAAATTGCAAAGGCTGTTCCCAATCGGGGCAGCCTTATGCATTTTTAGTGAAACAGGGAAATGTTATACGATCTTCATCTCGTTCAGCTTAACATAAAAAGCTACTTTTTCGAGTGAAGTAATCATGTCGTATTCTTCTAAATAAACATCATCAGGCACGTTCACAGGCTTGGGAGTATAATTCAGGATGCCCTTAATGCCCGATTTTACAAGCAAATCAGCAGTCTGGGCAGCAAATTCTGCCGGCACTGTCATGATACCGATCCGGATATTCTTATCTCTTACAATATGAGGAAGGTCGTCGATGCTGTGGCAAGGCACACCCGACATGGTGTTTCCTATCTTATCGGGATTGATATCGAAGCTGGCAACGATGCGCAGATGTGAACGCTTTCCAGTGAAATAATTTATAAGTGCTCTTCCCAGATTTCCCATTCCGATAATAGCTACATTGATGCCTTCGGTTGAATCGATGATATCCCCTATCAGGTCGATGAGCTCTTTAACATTATAGCCCTTGCGCAGCGTGCCTGTGTATCCGATAAGCATTAGGTCGCGTCTGACCTGCACCGCTGTAATATGCTGGATCCGGGCAATTTCGTGCGAATAAATGTGGGTCTGGCCGTTGTCAAGGCAAATGAGCAATGCCCGCCTGTATTGGCTCAGACGCTCAATAGTCTTATGCGGTAAATTGTATTTCATTGTTTTAATGTGGTTTGGACACAGCACAAAAGTAAGGCTATTGTTATTTAAAAAACAAGAGAAAATGTGAAAACCTTAACATTGTTAGAAAATTTTTCACAATGTGTGATTGTGTGTCCTGCCGTTATGTCCAGTTTAACGCGTTTTGTTATCGGTCTCCTTGCTTACTACCAAAATATAATAGTCATTCTCAATGGATAAGTAGCCCTGATCGTAAACATAATAGTATGTCTTATTTTCTTTGGTTGTATACAACCCTGTAATGAGTCCGAAAATGAAGCCCTCGTTGATTAAAGCTGATTTCCTGACTTTTGTTTTTCCATCCTTGTTGAGCGCTTTAAGAATTGAGTAGTTTCGTTTCAGCTGATGATTGACGCTGCGGATGAGGCTGTCGGAGGAAGCATTGTTGCGCTGGTAATGCGCCGAACGGCACTGGTCGTTACAGAATTTTTTATCGGCTCTGCCCATCAGTGCTTCACCGCATTCGAGGCACTTGCGTTCCATTTTTTATCTCTATTTTCTGTCTTAGGTTCTCACGAAAATAAAAAAAAGACAGGCACTAGACCTGTCTTTATTTAAATTATTGAACGATGATTTACCTGATGACTAATTTATTTGTGGCATTAACGCCATTGTCGGAAAGCAACACCGTATAGACTCCTTTTGACAATAGCCTGTGGTCGATAACTTCGGTGTTCTGCATCAGCTGCCGGCTGTAAACCACTCTGCCATTGTTGTCAATCACACGCATCAGTGGTTGCTTCATACTGTGGGTTACCTTTAGGTTATCGCCGCTTGCAGGATTGGGAAATATACTAAAGACCTTTTCCTTAGTTTGGGCTAATGATGTGAACAGTATAACGGTGAAGGCATTGTTGAGCTGCAGCGCATTCACCTTAACATGATAAACGCCTGCGATTGCATTTGCCGGAATGTTTACTTCGGCTTGCAGTTGACTAGAAGTATTCACCGTAACCATTTGCGCATTGATCACCTGATTGGGATTGGTTGTGGGCACGAGCTGCACTGTCGGCGTGGTGCCTGTCCATCCGGTATTGGTTCCGATGATGGTCAGGTTCACTAACTGACCTTGTGCGGCTGTTGAAGGCTGCACCGAAACAAGCGCGGCCGGAGCCATTGGCTGCACGCTCATGCTGGTTCTGTAGATCACATCGCCGCCTGTACCGCCATTACCATTGGCAGCATTCACCGCTGCATAAAAAGTTATGTTGCCGGCTGCCATGGTTGGTGCTGTCCAGTTCATTGTCCAGTTGGCTCCACCGCCGCTGGGTGTTGTGCCATTAAAGGTGTGGGTTACAGCTTTGCTCTGGTTCACAAGCTTGGTGCGGTTGCTCTCTGTGATGAAAAATGTTCCGATTTTTTGCCCTGCATTTGTTTCGGCTGTGAGCTCAAATCCAAAGCGTGCAGCCCCTGCATGGCTCGAATTGAGCGTAACCTGATAGGTGACTCCGGGTGTGTAGCCTTCAGCTGGAATGTTCGTGCTAATCCAACCGGTTTGATTAATAGCTGTACCGGAGTGGCATGCTGTGCAGGTTTGGTTGCCATCGCCCGGACTGCCGGTGCTGCCTCCGGGGCTTCCACTGCTCGAAGCTATAATCAGGAAGATGCCGGGTAATACGGTGATGAGCAAAAGAAATTTGTAGACGTACTTCATAGTTGTTTTTTTATTTAGAACGCGTCTAAATTACTAAACAATCGATTTGTACAATGGTTTTGCAATCACATCTTTTCCGGCATATTTATTCCCAGCAAATTTCCGGCTTGCCGGATAGTACTTGCGACCAAAGCGCATAGATGCAGCCTAAGCGCCCGAATGGACTCATCTTCTTCGCGAAGTATTGGCACCGACTGGTAAAACTGGTTAAACTCTTTGGCAAGATCAAACATATAGTTGGCTAAGAGAGCCGGGCTTCGGTTTTCGCCTGCCTGAGCTATGGTGTAATTAAACTGATGAAGTATTTTGGTTAAAATCCTTTCTTTTTCCGGAATTTGTATAATGTTGAAATTGAATTCATAAGGCATCAAGCCTGCGCTTTCGGCCTTGCGGAGGAGCGAGCGGATGCGTGCATGGGTATATTGTATGAATGGGCCGGTGTTGCCATTGAAATCAATCGACTCAGCTGGATTGAACAGCATGGTTTTTTTTGGATCAACTTTAAGGATGAAATACTTAAGAGCCCCTAAACCAATCATTTCGAAAAGCTCCTTGGCTTCTTCCTGACTCAATTCATCGGCTTTTCCCAGTTCAGTGGTTGTCCGCTTTGCTGTTTCCACCATTTCTTCCATTAGGTCGTCAGCATCCACAACTGTTCCTTCTCTCGATTTCATCTTCCCTTCAGGAAGCTCGACCATGCCATAGGACAGATGTTCAATGTTTGAAGCCCAGCTTTTTCCCAGCTTTTTAAGGATACGACGGAGCACATCGAAGTGATAGTTTTGTTCGTTTCCAACAACATAAATCATCTGATCTGCGTCAAATTCCTGCATACGTTGTTCGGCAGTGCCCAAATCTTGCGTCATATATACTGAAGTGCCATCGGAGCGAAGCAGTAGTTTTTCATCGAGGCCTTCATCCCTTAGGTCGCACCAGACACTGTCGTCATTTTTACGGTAAAATGCGCCTTTGGCCAGCCCTTCCTCGACCATGTCCTTGCCAAGCAGGTAGGTCTCTGACTCATGGTATATTTTTTTGAAATCAACGCCCAGACGCCTGTAAGTTGCATCAAAACCAGCATAAACCCACGCATTCATTTGCTCCCACAGGCTGCGCACCTCTTCATCCCCGGCTTCCCATCTGCGAAGCATATCCTGGGCTTCGATCATCAGCGGGGCCTTGCGTGCGGCTTCATCCTCGTTGAGTCCTTCGCTAATAAGTGCTTCAATCTCTTTTTTGTATTCTTTGTCAAATCGCACATACATCTCGCCTACGAGTTTGTCTCCTTTCATTCCCGCCTCTTCAGGGGTCACTCCTCCCCATTTCTGCCAGGCCAGCATCGATTTACAAATATGAATGCCGCGGTCATTCACAAGATTTACTTTGGTTACCTTATGCCCGTTGGCCTTGAGTATTTCGGCTACACTCCACCCCAGTAGGTTATTGCGTATGTGCCCAAGATGGAGAGGCTTGTTGGTGTTGGGTGAGGAATACTCAATGACAATTTTCCCGGGGTTGGCTGTCCTAAATTGCTCATCAACTGATTTCCCTTTACTTTTTCTTAAAAAACCAAGCCAATAAGTGTCATCAATCTCAATATTCAGGAATCCCTTGATAACGTTAAAATCTCTGACTAATCTGCTACTTTCTTTCATTTTTGCACCCAGTTCACTGGCAATGACATCTGGAGTCTTTTTGATGTCTCTGGTGAATGGAAATACCACTATGGTAACGTCTCCGCGGAACTCAGGCCTGGTAGTCTGAAAAGTTACGTGTTTTAGATCGGGATGGATTCCATAAAGTATTTGATAGGCTTCGATGAAAGCCTCTTTGAGAATTTGTTCAAGCATGCCACGCTTCAATTAAAGGTCACAAAGTTATAAAAAGCTGCTACAACACTTAGTGATTGCTGATGGCTTAGCAGGAGAAGTTGTTGTTAATTATTAACAGTTAAATGAGTAAAAAATATGGGTTTATTGCAATAATGGGTATGTTTTGTAATTTTATTGTTAATAAAATAACAATATAATATAATGAAAATCAAGTATATAGCAATTTAAATTGAATTTAAATAGGCTACAACGAAATAATTTTGGTGTAAATGGCTACCTTTGTTGCAGAACTTTCCACTTAACACAAAAACATACCTGTATGAAACAAAGAGTCATTATCATTGGAGCCGCAGGGCGCGATTTTCACAACTTCAACACTTATTTCCGCAACAAACCTGAATACGAGGTAGTTGCATTTACTGCTGCACAAATACCTGACATCGACGGTCGAAAATATCCGGTTGAGTTAGCTGGATTACTTTATCCGGATGGCATTCCTATTTACAACGAGGAAGACCTGCCCAGGCTGATTGTCGAACTGAAGGCCGATGTTTGTGTTTTTTCATACAGCGATGTTACGTATAATAAGGTAATGGGCCTCAGTGCAATAGTGAATTCATCCGGTGCCAACTTTATGCTTTTGGGTCCGAGAGATACTATGATCAAAAGCACAAAGCCGGTTATTGCTGTTGGCGCTGTGCGCACAGGCTGTGGCAAAAGCCAGACTTCACGCAAAGTGGTTGAATATCTTATGGCAAAAGGCCTTAAGGTTGTAGCCGTTCGTCACCCAATGCCTTACGGAAACCTCGTGGCTCAGATGGTACAGCGCTTTGCCACCATCGATGATCTGGCTAAGCACCAATGCACAGTTGAAGAGATGGAAGAATATGAACCTCATGTTGTTCGCGGTAACGTTATATATGCAGGTGTTGACTATGAAGCTATTCTTCGCGCTGCCGAGCAGGACCCCAGCGGTTGTGATGTTGTGCTATGGGATGGAGGTAACAATGACTTTCCTTTCTTCAAACCAGATCTTACCATTACTGTAGCCGACCCACACCGTCCCGGACATGAGCTTTCGTATTATCCCGGCGAGGTTACCTTGCGTTTAGCCGATGTTGTTGTCATCAATAAGATAGATAGTGCTGCACCAGAGCATATTCAAACAGTACGCGAAAATATTGAGAAGGTCAATCCGAAGGCCATTGTCATCGACGGAGCCTCGCCTATCAGAGTCGATAATCCCGATGTAATCCGAGGCAAGCGTGTGCTTGTTGTTGAGGATGGTCCGACCCTGACCCACGGCGAAATGAAGATTGGCGCTGGTATTGTAGCTGCCCGTAGATTTGGCGCTGCCCAACTGGTTGATCCCCGTCCATTCCTCGTTGGCCGTTTGAAGGAAACCTTTGCGATTTATCCCGGGATTGGAACCTTACTGCCAGCCATGGGTTATGGGGAACAGCAACTCAAAGACCTGGAAGCCACTATCAACAATACCGACTGTGATGGTGTAATTATCGGTACCCCAATCGATCTGAACCGCATCATCAACATCAATAAACCCAATACCAGGGTTTACTATGATTTGCAAGAGATTGGTTCGCCAAATCTGGATGAAGTGTTGACCGAATTTATGAGGAAGCATAATCTCTAATCGCTGAAATGTTTGATCCTGAGCCGGCTGACAGCAATGCAGCCGGCTTTTTTTTCTGCTTTTGCAAAACATTTGAAATACCTATTACATTTGCAATCCGGAGATGAATCAGACCGGAAATAATCCCCCCGATAATAACAATTGCTCTGGCTTATCAATCAAGCTGCAGCCAAGATTTCTTTTACGCACAATCACCGACGGCCATTGCCGTCATTTTTTTATCTGCTAATTACATGAAAAATACACGCTCATTCAGGAAAACACAGTTAATCCTTGAGGATGGTACCCGATTGGAAGGGCTATCGTTTGGTGCCGAAAAACCCGCAGCCGGTGAGATCGTTTTCAGCACTGCCATGACGGGATATCCCGAGAGCCTGACCGACCCATCGTACGCCGGACAAATACTCGTGCTCACTTATCCCTCGGTAGGAAATTATGGTGTGCCCACCGATCGTATCGAAAATGGGCTGCATACCAGTTTTGAGTCGGACCGAATTCACGCAGCAGGCCTGTTGATTTCTGACTATTCCGAGCGCTATAATCACTGGAATGCGGGTCAAAGCCTGTCGGACTGGCTTGTATCGCAGAATGTGCCCGGTTTATTTGGTTTAGACACCAGAATGCTCACCAAGAAGATCCGTGAATATGGAACCATGCTCGCAAAGATTGAATTTGATGAGGAGATAGATTTTTTTGATCCTTCGTCCACAAATCTGGTGGCAGGTGTGAGTTGCAAGGACCGGATTGAATATGGAAAGGGAAAACACAAGATACTTCTCATTGATTGTGGAGTGAAGTCGAATATTATCAGATATTTGCTACGCTTTGATACCACTGTCGTGCGCGCTCCATGGGATTTTGATCCATCAAACGAGAGTTACGATGGGCTTTTTATCTCCAACGGGCCGGGCGATCCACTAATGTGTCAAACTACCATCAGTCACCTCAAACATGCCCTCGATGACGATCGGCCTGTGTTTGGCATTTGCCTGGGTCATCAGCTTCTATCGTTGGCTGCCGGGGCATCAACCCAAAAGCTCAGATTTGGCCACCGTAGTCACAACCAACCGGTGCTAGAAATGGGAACAAACCGTGCATGGCTGACATCTCAGAACCATGGCTATGCTGTAATAACCGATTCAATTCCTGACCATTGGACTCCCAGTTTTGTAAATCTCAACGATCAGAGTAACGAAGGCATCCGGCATTGTTCCAAACCTTTTTTAAGCACGCAGTTTCATCCGGAAGCTGCCGGAGGCCCAACGGATACATCATTTATGTTCAACCGGTTTTTTGATGCAGTACAATTATGGAAGAAAAAGATCTGAAATCAGTTTTAGTTCTTGGATCGGGTGCTTTAAAGATTGGCGAGGCAGGGGAGTTTGACTATAGTGGAGCTCAGGCACTTAAGGCTCTTAAGGAAGAGGGTCTTCGCACCATTCTCATTAATCCGAATATTGCCACTGTTCAAACCAGCCCAGAGTTTGCTGATGAAATTTATTTCCTGCCGGTAACTCCCTATTTCGTCAGGAAGATTATCGAAAAGGAGCGGCCCGATGGCATCATGCTGGCTTTTGGAGGACAGACTGCGCTCAATTGTGGTGTTGCGCTCTTCAGGGATGGGGTTTTGCAGAAATTTGGGGTTAAGGTATTGGGTACCCCCGTTGAAGCCATCATCCGTACAGAAGATAGGCAGGAGTTTGCAAGCCTGCTGCTTGAGTCGGGAATCAAAACCCCGCGTTCAATGGCTGTATCATCCGTCGGGGCAGCACTTGAAGCTGCAGCTCAAATTGGGTATCCCGTTATCGTCAGAGCCGCATTCACTTTGGGTGGACAGGGCAGTGGATTCTGCAACAACGACGAACAGTTGCGTACACATGCTACTTCAGCGTTCGCCTATTCCCCGCAAATCCTTGTCGAAGAGTCGCTCAAAGGCTGGAAAGAAATTGAATACGAAGTTGTCCGCGATGCGTTCGACAATTGCATCACCATATGCAATATGGAAAACTTCGATCCATTGGGGATTCATACAGGTGAGAGTATTGTGGTAGCGCCTTCGCAGACTTTGTCAAACAGCGAGTACCATAAGCTTAGAATGCTCTCGATTTCTATTGCCCGAAAGGTGGGCATCGTGGGTGAGTGCAATGTGCAATTTGCGCTCGATCCTTACTCCGAGGACTATCGCGTGATTGAACTCAACGCACGGCTTTCTCGTTCAAGCGCACTGGCATCAAAGGCAACGGGTTATCCTCTGGCGTTTGTGGCTGCCAAACTTACGCTTGGATATGGACTGCATCAATTAAAGAATAAGGTCACCGGCACAACACCTGCATTTTTTGAACCTGCACTGGATTATCTCGTAGTTAAGATTCCACGGTGGGATCTGACAAAATTTCATGGAGTTTCGCGCGAGATAGGCTCGGCCATGAAGAGTGTGGGCGAAGTGATGGCTATCGGGCGCACTTTCGAAGAGGCCTTGCAAAAAGGATTGAGAATGACCGGTACAGGTGTTCATGGTTTTGTAGGAAACCGCGAGTTCGTTTTCGACGATTTAAAGGCTGCACTCAGCCAGCCTACCGATCTGCGAATTTTGGCAATTGAGGAGGCATTTCGTCAAAACTACACCGTCGAAACGGTTCATGAACTAACGCAGATTGACCGCTGGTTTTTGCAGAAACTTTTTCAGATTCATGAAACGTGGACTCTTCTTGGAACGAAAACCTTTTCCAACATTGATACTGAATTACTCCTTAAGGCCAAAAAACAGGGGTTTTCGGATTTTCAACTTGCCAGACAATTATTTGGCAACCACTTTGATGGTACCTCTGATGCCCAGATTATTCAAATCCGGCAGCTTCGTAAGCAATTGAATGTATTACCTGTTGCAAAACAGATCGATACACTTTCTGCCGAGTACCCGGCCATTACCAACTACCTGTACCTCACTTACCATGGCTCGGAACATGATGTGCTATTCGAGGATGACGGCAAGTCGGTGGTGGTGCTCGGCTCAGGGGCGTATCGTATCGGAAGCAGCGTCGAATTCGACTGGTCAGCCGTTAGCGCTTTAAAGGCACTCGCATCACTGAATTACAAACCGGTAATGATCAATTTTAATCCGGAAACAGTGAGCACCGATTATGATATGAGTCATCGCCTGTATTTTGAGGAGCTTAGTCTTGAGCGGGTGATGGATATTTTAGAATTGGAAAGGCCATTGGGAACCATTGTTTCAACCGGTGGGCAGATTCCAAACAATCTAGCAATCAGGCTCTTCCGGCAGGGATTGCATGTGCTTGGTACATCGCCTGAGATGATTGATAAAGCCGAAGACCGGCACAAGTTCTCGGCATTACTTGACAGGCTGGATATTGATCAGCCACGTTGGCTTGAATTAAGCTCAATGGAGGAGATCTTTCGCTTTGCTGATGAGGTTGGATTTCCATTATTGGTAAGGCCATCCTATGTTTTATCAGGTGCCGCTATGAATGTGGTTAGCAACCGAGAGGAGCTTCTTCACTTTCTTACGCTGGCCAGTAAAGTTTCGAAGCAGCATCCGGTCGTGGTTTCCCAATTTATCACCGAGGCCAAGGAACTGGAAATGGATGCCGTGGCCAGCAATGGCGAAATCATTGTCTATGCCATCAGCGAACACATCGAGTTTGCTGGTGTGCACTCAGGCGATGCAACCATCATGTTTCCGCCTCAGAAAGTTTATGTCGAAACCATACGCCGCATAAAACGCATCAGCCGAAAGATTGCTAAGGCGCTCAAAATCACAGGACCTTTTAATATTCAGTTTCTGGCACGCGATAATGATGTAATGGTGATTGAATGCAACCTCCGGGCTTCGCGTTCATTTCCTTTCGTCAGCAAAGTGCTGAACACCAATTTTATCGATTACGCTACCAAAGCTATGCTGGGTATTCCAATGCAAACGCCTGAGCGTTCTCTTTTCGAAATTAATCATGTTGGGGTCAAAGCATCACAGTTTTCGTTTGCCAGGCTTAGCAAGGCCGATCCTGTGCTTGGTGTCGAAATGGCCAGCACCGGAGAGGTGGGCTGCATAGGCGACGACTATTATGAAGCCGTACTCAAGGCTATGCTTGCTGTCGGATATCAGATACCTCAGAAAGGAGTGCTGATTTCTTCAGGGCCAATGCGTTCAAAAACCGAACTATTAAACAGCGCCAGGATGCTGGCTGATAAAGGACTACCGCTTTTTGCAACAGGAGGTTCGCACCGCTTTCTGGCCGAAAACGGCATAGCCTCAAAACTTGTTCACTGGCCGGATGTTCCGGATTCACCAAACGTGCTCGAGCTGTTGAAGGAACGAAAAGTTGATTTGGTTATCAACATTCCTAAGGACCTCAGCGAAAGCGAGCTTCGCAACGACTACCAGATAAGAAGATCTGCTGTTGATTACAATATTCCTTTAATTACCAACGCTCGCCTTGCAAGTGCCTTTGTTTATGCTATTACCAGGTATGAAGTGGACGATCTGAGCATCAGCAGCTGGTTGTCTTATTTTTGATGGTTTGGGAGCTTTGCGCCACAATTGCTGCAATAGTTCGACCCTCGTGCAAAGGCATCAAAGCCGCATAATGGACAGCTTCGTGCTGCAGCATCATCTCGTCGCGATCTTGACATCTCGGAAGTAATAATTCCGGTTGGCACAGCAATAATGGCATAACCAACGAGCGTCAGCAAAGAGGCAACAAATTTTCAAGCGGGAGTAATTGGTGTTATGTCGCCAAATCCGACAGTAGTAATGGTTACAATGGCACAATAAATTGAAGTTGGTATGCTTGTAAAAATTAGCTTCCGGTCCTTCGATAAGGTACATTAATGTTCCGGCAATCGTAACAATTAAACTAACCGTTCCAAAAAAGACAAGAATCTTTTCTCTCGAGTGCCTGAGGGCATGAAGCAGATAGAGGGAGGCCTGCGTAAACTTGACGAGTTTCAATATTCTGAATACCCTCATCAAACGGAGTAGCCTTATAATAATAAGGTATTGCGCCCCGGAGAAAACCAGGCTCAGATAAGTTGGCACGATCGACAATAAGTCGATAACACCAAAAAACTGAAACTATAACGGCGTTTTACAGAACTGACGATAATTCTAATGATGTACTCGATTAAGAACAGGATCGTAAACAGCCACTCAAGCGCAAGAAGCGTTTGAAGGTGTTTCATCCGGTAGGTCTCCACACTGTCAGTAAGCACAACAATTACGCTCATCAGTATCACCACTAGCAGCACTTCATCGAATATGCGTCCTGCCCGTGTGTTGTGTTCGAATATGATATTGTGCCAATGTTTCTTCCATTTGTCTTGCCTTGTCATATTTTTCTTCGCACTTGATTAGATTTTAATACCCTTCAGTTCATACAAACCACCGCAAAATAATGCAATATCGTATTTTACAGGGTCATCCCTGTCAAATTCCTTAAGCTGGTTTGTAAGCGAACAGGCTGCATTCCAATTGTCATTTTTATCGTTAAGTAGTCCTAATGTCCTTGCTACTCTTCCGGTATGCACGTCTAATGGGCAGATGAGATCGGAAGCTGATATTGATTTCCATATACCAAAATCGATGCCTGATTCGTCCTTTCGCGTCATCCATCTGAAATACATATTAATACGTTTGGCTGCAGAACCTTTAAGCGGACTTGGCAGATGTTTGCCTGTACGTTTTTCGTGGGGAACTGCCAGCAAGGATGAACGCAGAGCCTCAATGGCGCCCAAAGCCCCTTCCTTTCTAAAACCGGCTGAAACAATATTTTCTAATCCACCCTGCCTCAGGTAAACATCCCGCAGACCCCAAACCAATGTAACACAGTCGGTGCCGTTGAATGTTCTATGGACAAAAGTTTCAAGACTTCTCAATTCGTTTCTGCCAGCAGATACTACAAAGTCATAAGGTTGCATGTCCATCATCTGCATCATTTTTGCCGAGTTTTTCAAAGTCGTCTTGCGTTGGCCCCATGCCAGAATCGACGAAAACAAGCCTGATATCTCTATGTCTTCTTTTCTTCTGAACAGATGGGGAATAGAGATGGGATCTTCTTCAACAAACTGCAGGCGATTATATTTCACCAGCCATGAATCGAGCAGTACTTTGATATCTTTTTTGTTCAACTGTAACCGTTGTTTGAGAATCAAATTTCGAAAAATCTGCCTTATGATTTCGGGGTTTTTCTGGTATTTGCGGAACACAAAGCGTTTTGAAGACAGCTATCGGCTGTTTTCATGCGCTCAGACTATGAATTCATACCAGGTTTTTTGGGAATAAACGAAGTAGGTTTTCTTTCAAAGCATCAGATAATCAATGATGTAATAATTATTTAAATTTTTTTTCTCAATAAAATTTTTCCATTTCAAAAATCTTAGTACTTTTGCACTCCCGTTTTGGGTGATAC
>CAYWLJ010000002.1:0-351218 GCA_964459375.1 uncultured Lentimicrobiaceae bacterium
TTAGTGGCCTACTTTGCTCCGGAATACTGGCCTACTTTCACCGGAATAATCACCAGAAGGGTTGTTAAGCGGGCGTAATGCAGGGCACTATCGTATTGGCGGCTAAACCAGAAGAATAGCGCCAAAACGTTGTTGAGTTCCGCTTTTTCAGCGATATTATAATCCGAATCAGCAATGCGTGCGCGTTCGAGCAGGGATTTTACCACAGCCAGACTATCGGGCAGCAGTGCGCGGGCGAGCCGGACAGAAGTAAGGTTTTTTTCGTGATGGCTCGCTTTAACATAAGCAATTCTCAAGCTATCAATATCCGGGTTTTTATGAGCAATACTCTCGTTCACAGGTGATATTGACAACAGAAGCACTGAGAGAATTACTTGAAAGGGTTTCATCAAACGATCATGTCCCTCAAATATAGGAATTTGAGGGACATGATTGCAATGAAAAGGCATCAAATATTTTAGTTGCCTCCTCCGAACACTTCGTTACAAACTTCGGTTGGTATCTCGAAGTCAATTAAAGAGTAAACGTTCTGTGTAGGCGTGGCTTGAGCGCTGTACTCTTTACCTTCGTAAATAACCCATACAGTGTATATTTCACCAAGAGTAATTCCAGAAACGGTTGCATTTCCCTGAACCATCTCGATGGGTATGACCGGACCTCCGCTTGCCAGCTGACAATAGGCCGTAAATGATGGATAAATAACAAGTTCGGGCTGGTCAGCGCAATATACAGAAACCTGAAAAGTGATGGTTGTGAACTGGTTGTTGTTGTTGACAAGCAAATTAACCTGTGCCGGTGTGCTTCCACAAATCTGATCCAGCAGCATATTCTGCGATTCAGGAGAGACCGATAGAAACGGCGAATTTTCTGTATTCCATTCAATACGAACAGGTGTGTTTGTGGGCATGCCCGTCATGTAAGCTGGCTGCCCATTCGAAACCCACATCAGCGCGCGGGTAAGCAGCACATTATCCGCTTGCCGGTATATGTTGGCCTGAATCAAAAAAGAACCTGGTAATGAGGGAGAAATATTGAAATTAAACGGACGGCCCTGCTCGCACAAATTGCCGTAAAACCAATTGAAAGCGTAGTACGACAAATGCGAGAGCTCAGCGCTAGCTTTAAGTTTGCCATCCTCGCTCATGATTGTGGCACTGCCTTCTTCCTGCCATTGGCCGTTGCTTTCGTTTAAGCTCCAGATTCCAACGGTATTGCCGGCAGCAACCAAGCCACCGTTGTTGGGATTGTATATCTGACTGTTTATCTCTGTTACCAACCCCAGGGTTCCGTTTTGAAAAGTTGATGCTACCCTGCCATTCTGGTCAGTAATTTCAATGGCAACGAATCCTGCTGTATAGAACATGCCAGACTGAACTGTGCCATTGGATCGTTTCACTGTCGGAAGCAATCCGCCGGGAAATGCATTGATTGCCTGTGGATTTGTTGGGTCAAAATGCACCATGGTAATATTGATTTCGCCCTGAAGCAGGTTCCCATTGGCATCCCTCATAACCAGTCCCTGAGGGAGGCTAAGGCTTGTTCCGGTTTCGGGAACAACAATTGTTGCCCCGTTGATGACAGCACCATTCTGCAATGTGGCCGCACCATTTTGTTGTGTAGCCATAACGCCGTTAGGTGTATTGTTGAGCCTGACAAGGACTACCTCAACAAAATGACGGCCAGTTTGTGTAATGCTGATTTGCGTTGTTGTGGTAAGATAACCGGGCGACATAACTACAATCGAAAACTGGACTGGTTTGCTTTCACTGGGTGTGTAGGCAGGTGCCGGAGAAATCCCCACCGAAGCCAGCCCACGGTTCACTTTTAGTGAATTGTCTTTTAGCCTGGCACCAATCGGGTCAACAATACCCTGAGCATCCCTGCCGGAAATGATAATCAGCGCATTATTGCTTGCTTCTGCACCCAGAAACTGACCTGTCGCTGCATCCTTAATGTGGAAGTCAACGGTTGTTTTAATAAGGTTGTAATCAATAATCAACTTAAGGTTATCGAGCGGATTGGTTATCTTCTTGCAGCTTGTGGGAATAAATAGCAGCAAAGCGACTATTACAACCCAGATGGTATTACTCTTTGTATTCATGGCTAGATTATTTAAAATATTCTGAAATTCAACTGAAAGTTAATCATAGGATAAAACTGAACCCAGGCAATGTTTTCGTTGAGCTGCCGCTTCTGATCTTCGCTCGAAGTGGGGGTGAGCATGCCTGTGCTTTGGATATCAGCTTTTAGGGAGTCCATGAAGGCAGCACCCAGATCGATGTTAAACGAAACTACCCTATTTTTTGATACCGCCCTGCCAAAACCGATCCCTGCATAGGGATTGATATTCATCCCGGGTTTCATAGTTGCTTCAAGATAGCCCACTTCGTCAGGATTTGCCTGTATGTTTCCAATTGTAATCGGATTGGCAGGCAAACCATAAATACCAGCCTCGAACATATTGTAAAGCACACCTGCACTCAGATAGAAATATCGTGCCGGATGGAAGTTTGCCAGTACGCTAACCGAACCAACCTGAGCATAACTCGAACCTTTCACTTCGCTTTGAAAAGCCTCGAGATCAATCTCATATCGAAAATATGAGCCGCCAAGCCTCAAGTGTATGCGGGGTGTAATAGCCAACCCCAGCTCGCCGCCAAATCCCATAGTCCCTGCTTTTGCACCAATACTAAGACCAATGCCACTTTCGGACGGCGGCTCACCTTCGGAAGTTTGCTGTGCAGTTTCCTGCCCGAAAGCATAGATGGGAATCAGGAAAACCAAGAAAATCAGATAAACCAGTTTTTTCATGATTAACTGTTTGGTATTGATATGGTTGTAACACAAAAGTATGGTAATATGTACACCAAAACTATAATCATCTGTTAAATTTTTTCGCAATCGTTAGTTTGGATTGTTGCTTTTCAGCCCCATTCCTTTTAAAGAATTTGTTAAATATTTGTTTATCAGTCTATTGCAACACGTCTGGCAATCTGGCATATATTAAGTATCGATAATTGTTTGGCGGGAAAAAGTTACTTTTGAAAAATGTAAGATCAAGAACATGGGAAAAAAGTTGCACCTTTTTATATCCATGATGATTATTGTATTGATGGCTTCATCGTGCAGACGTACCCCTGCAGGGTTGAATAATGAACCTGAATCCGACAGTTTAATTTCAGCTATGGACCGAATCGCTGCCGAAGGGCGCCTACGGGTACTCACTAGTTACAGTGCAATCAATTATTACATATACCGGGGCGAACCTCTTGGATATCAATACGAGATGCTCAGGACATTGTCGGCATCGCTCGGAGTGAAGTTGGAATTAAGTGTTGAGCGCGATATTTATGAGGCTTTCGAAAAGCTGGCCTCCGGACACGCACATCTGCTTGCTATGGATATGACTGTTACCAGCGATCGCAGGAAGAAATTTGATTTTACGGAGCCAATATTCATTACACGACAAGTGTTGGTGCAACGACTGCCCCGAAACTGGCAATTGATGCAAACCCGCAACGAGCTGGAGAACAGTTTAATACGTTCGAGTCTCGAATTGGCCAGAAAAACCGTTCACGTGCAAAACGGAACCATTCACCGCAACAGGTTGGAAGTTCTGGCAAATGAAATAGGTGACACGATTTACATTATTGATGACGAGCGTGAGCCTGAAGGCTTGATGAAGGCGGTTTCAAAGGGCGAAATCCCGTTTGCTGTGGTGGATGAGCACATTGCAACTGTTTTTATACGCGATTATCCTAACCTGGACATTAAAACTCCTTTGAGTTTTCAGCAAAGAGTAGCCTGGGCTGTGCGCAAAGAGGCTGATAACGATTTGCTCGATGTGCTTAACGATTGGCTCAGCGAATTTATGTCGAGCACACAGTCAAGGTTGCTATACCTTAAATATTTTGGTCCGGGTCTGCGACAAAAATTGCGAAGCGAATACCATTCGTTCAACGAAGGCAAGCTCTCGCCTTTCGATAATATTATTCGTGAGGTTGCCTTGGAAATTGACTGGGATTGGCGGCTTCTGGCATCACTAATTTATCAGGAATCAGAGTTCAAGCCTTCGGTTGTGAGTTGGGCAGGGGCATTTGGCCTGATGCAACTGATGCCTCCGGTCATGGAACTCTACGGCATTGACCAGTCAGCTACACCTGAGCAGCAAATACGGGTTGGAGGTAAGTATATTCTTTATCTCGACAGGCAGATTCCCGAGAGCATTACCGACCCGGATGAAAGAATAAGGTTTGTTTTGGCCTCCTACAACAGTGGTGTTGGTCATGTGCTGGATGCCCGGCGTCTTGCTGCGAAATACAATAAGAACCCGGATCAATGGACCGGAAATGTCGATTTTTTCCTTCGCAATAAATCAAGACCGGCTTTTTACAACGACCCTGTTTCGTATTATGGCTATGTGCGTGGAGACGAAACGTTTTTATTTGTAGAACAAATAATGGAGCGTTACGAGCATTATAAGAATCTGTTGCCCGATAAAAAACAGCGTTGATTTGACGCTAAGTTTCAGAAGTGCATGTGGGGTCGCAACTGTTGGGCCCAGGTGCTGATACGCTTACTTGTAAGCTCGGGCTGCGTGTCTTCGTCGAGGGCTAACCCAAAAAAATAATCTTCATCATAACCGATCGAATCGGTAAAATCGTATCCGTCAACAGGCCATGCACCTATGAGCTTTCCTCCCCGCTGTTCAATTTCCTGCCTGATAATCCCGAGGCTGTCAACAAAATGATCCGGGTAGAAGATCTGATTACCAAGAGCAAAGCTGGCCACAACAAGTTTCGAAAAATCGAAATTGCGTGTATTTTCGAAAAACTCCATCCATTTATTGTTGTCGTTGGCATCGCGCCATGTTTCTGCTCCAATCGTGGCGGTGCCAATGATCAGGTTGTCGAACTGATCAAGGCGCGACACCTGAAAGGAGGCCACATCGCACAACTCGGCCTTGTCGGTTCCAATGGTTTGTTGCAACATCAGGGCAGCTTTCTCAACGCTACCTCCCGGTGCCCAATATAATATCAGGGTCTTTTTCATGCCAGCATGGATTTTCTTGTGGGTAAAATTAGCCAAAAAAACCGGCATCCAATGATTATTAATGCTGTTTAGAAGGAATATAAATTAAGCCTGGATTCCCCTGGGTGATTATTGGTCGCTCAGGTACAATGCAGCAAAATGCCTGATGCTTTCTTCAGGAGGAATAAAGCGAAATCCTGTTAGTGCAATGAGCTTTTCGGATGTATAGCTTCGGGCCTTTTGAGCGTTTCGAGCGGTTTCCTTTGTGATTGAAGGTTTTTTGCCATTCAGCCATCCTTTCACCTTATAAATCCTCCATGCCAGTTCGCCCATCCATGGCCTGACTTCGAATCGTGGTGGCTTGCTACCCAGTGCCGTAGCAGCAATAGTAAAAAATTCGCGGTAACTCAGATTCCCTGACGAGACGATAAATCGTTCGCCAACCACTCTCATATCAGTGAGTTGCAGCATTATTACAGCCACATCGCGCACATCCACATACCCGGTGGTTCCATTGGTGTAGAAGGGTATGCCCTTATGAGCCAGCGAGAATAAGGCGCTGCTGCCCGATTGCCAGGTGCCGGGCCCCAGAATTACTGATGGATTTATAATAACTGCGTTCAATCCTTCTGCTATCCCGCGCCACACTTCGCGCTCGGCATTGTACTTCGACACCGAATAAGCTGAAGTGCGGGCATCATGTTTCCAGGGTAAGGTTTCATTGGCCGCACTACCGTCTTCGTTTACCCCTATGGCAGCGATTGAACTGACATGACAAAGATAAGCGCCCGGGATCTCAAGAAGAGCATTGACCAGATGTGCTGTTCCGGTTTCGTTAACCCGCCTCATTTTTTCATGATCATTAGGATTGAAGGAAACCATTGCAGCGCAATGATATACCTGAGTAATGCCTTTGAGAAGATCTTCGAGAAAATCAATATCGAGCAGGTCGCCTTCAACCCATTCAATTTCACCGAAATTCGCATCAGCATCCCGGCTATACCAGCCGAATGTTTTCCTCACAAGGCCCATGTCCGATGATGGTCTTCTGAGTGCCCTTACTTTGTGGCCTCTGGCTGTCAGCTGAACAAGAAGTTGAGCTCCCAGCATTCCTGTGCCGCCCGTTACCAGAATCATTGCAATGATGGTTGCGTAAAGCTATATTTTGTAAGGAGGGATAAGTATAAGCTTTGCATAAACAGAATGAGGCATTGCCCTGAAAATGGTGCGTGCATCGGTCTGAGGCAGGGTGATTTGAATCTTGACTGGGCGATGTGAAGGCAATGGATCGGTAAGTTTCTTTAAGAAAGAAGTGTTAAAAGTAGAATCGTAGCGATATTGGTAGCTGGCCAGAATCTCTGCATCTTCGGGCAAGGCTGGTTCCGATTGTTTTATCTCAATTAAAAGCTCGCGATCGAAAAGTAGACTGTACTGTACAAAATCTTTCTCGGGCTCAAGGGGTTTGCGTGGCAAACGTGCTGCCTCAGAAGTGTCTTTCGGGGCATCAATAATTAAAATCGGTGTTTTGGCGATTGTGGCCAGTTCCTGTTGAAATGTAAATGGCTGATCAATCCATTTCAGGAGTGCATCGTGGCTGGCACGGAGTATCCGACGACTTATAAATAATTTATTGGCACGTGCGGTATGCACGGTTAGCCCTTTAATTTCGATGGATAATGTGCTGTCGTTAAGGTTGAGCAACAGATAAATGGAATCTTTTGCTGCAAGGCTCAGCCTGTTGAGCAAAACAGCTCTCTCAATTTCTTTTGCGGCTATGTGTTTAAGCGAATTTTTATCCCAGTTTACAGCATTGCCACTATAGCTGGTGTCGGCGTCAGCCTTGTTCAAAATTGTTTCTGATGGCAGTAAATAAGAGTTGGCTACAGGTAATAAAACATAAAGTACCGAAACTGCGACAGGCACACTAATTAAGATGATAATTGAAACCAGAAGCAATCCTTTTTGCCTTGGCAGCCATCTAATTAGCCATGAAGTGAACCCCGGGTCTGCGTTTCTTTCGATGCCTTTGTTTTCCAATTCGCTGTCTGAATTTTATTAATATATGTATACCCTCGACCCCAGCTGCAAAGTCTTGAATGTCACCTCAAGATCATCATCGCCCATGCGCACACAACCATGTGTAACGGGAAGTCCGAGAAAACGCTTGTAAAGTGTTCCATGAATCAAATATCCATTGCCTAGGTTGAGCGAATAATCGCCAAGCGTACCATATTCAAACCTGGACGGGTGCCGGGCCGGGGGCACCTTGAGTCCTTCTTCGATAAAGGCCCAGTCGGGACGAACCCAAACCGGATCTTTGGTTTTTCCAAGAACTTTGAGTTGGCCACGTGGTGTTTTAAACATCCATTGTTTATTGTTTCCCCTGAGCAAAGTGTAGCTTCCTGTGGATACAAGGCCTTCGCGCTGTAAGCTTCTGTCTTTATCGAAGAGCTTGAATTGATTCAGTGTTGAGTTTATTGTAAGATAGGGCAGTACAGGTAAGTAGGATTTAATCTTCTTTTCGCTTTCCCTGATGCTTTTCTCTATTTGTGCAAGGTAGGCTTCCGGATCGCTGGTGTTGAGCCGACCGGCCAGGCTATCGTAATTTTTTGCATACATCAGGCCGGTTGCATACTCCTGCAATAAATCAGTTTGTTTGATCATCCAAAACCCGGACAGCAGGCTAAGCAAAAAGGCTATCAGCATAATAGCCAGCCATGTGCGCTTTTTATACTTTCGTGTTTTCTGATTGGTGTCGTTCATAAAAACCATTCCCGTCAGTGACCGTTAATCTCCTGAAGGCTTCGTGTTGATCCAACTATGGTTACAGGTGTCCCAACTGCAACAAACTTCCAGAGTTTATCCATATCGTCGTTGGTAAGGGCAACACAGCCATCAGTCCAGTTTACTCCTTTTCCGCCTCCGCCATGAATTTCAATCAGATTGCCTGGACCCCTGTTAGGAATGCGGCCATTGCGAACATTCTTACGGTAGCGTTTTTTGTCCTCATCATTGGGGTAGTTGATCAGCAATGCCTTATAGTAGATGGTGTTTTTCCCGGATTTGAGCTTGGTTACGTGGTATCTGCCCTCGGGTGTAGCCTTGTCGCCACGATAGTTTTTATTGCCAATCCAGTTTGGCCCAAGCTCAGCTTCAAATTCGCGAATCAGCCTACCATCGTGATACACATAACATTTGTGTGCAAATTTGTCTACAACAATGGCCGATGCATTGTTTGATCGCGACCAGTTAATGGTTTCGTCCACCCAGCGCTTCCAGCTTGGAAGGTTCGAAAAGTAATCGCTCAGATGGTTGTGTGCTGCTGTTACCGACTTGCTTATAAGCCTCTTGGCTTCGTTGAGGTTGTTTTCGACCAACAGGAAGGCTTGTCGCTCATAGGCCTTTTCCGATTCCAGAAACTTCAGCTTGGCCGTAGTGTAGTCCTTACGGGCTAATTTGTTTAGGGGCAATTCGGCGTAATATTGTTCAAAGTGCACAAGTTTTTCCCGCACCTCCTCAATTTTTGCTTTTTGGCTGTTGCTCAGCTCATTCTTGCGATTATTGGTTTTGCTTATGGCTTCGGTGGCTTTTGATGATGCCCTGTGTGCAATATTGATTACTGCATTGTAGTCGCGCAAGAAAAACATCTTTTCGTTTTCCTTTTTCAGTTCCTCCTGTGCGAGTTCAAAAAGCTTTTCAGCTTCAATGATAAGGGCAGTTTCATATTCACGGGCTTCCGACTCACGCGCCCCGGCAATATCACGATGGGTCTGTTCGAGTAAACCCATTGGTGGTTTTGCCGAAAGGAAATGCAGTGCGGCAAGCGTGGAGAAAGTAATAAACAAAAGGGCTGAGATGAGAAGGATCGCTTTTTTCATGTGGGTTTTTCTGCGGGGTTTCATTTTAGTGAAACAACGGTTGTCTGAATTATATCGCGGGCAAAAATAGTGCAATTCGGCATATGCGGGTCTAAATTAAAAAACCCGGTGTGATTTGCGCACCGGGTTTTAGCCCTTTAAACCTTACTGACGAAGGTTGGGATTAAGTACAGCAGTAATTTACCTGCGCTTCGTCTTGGCAATGGCAGCTTCGAGTTCGGTTTTCAGACCGTTGGCCTTTTCGCCGGCAGCCTTAACCTTATCAAGAGCGGTAAGGAAATCGCCATTGTTGATGAGGGTGGAAACTTCGGCAAGGAAAGACTCAACCAAAACCACATCCCCCTGAATGGCTTCGAGAGCTTCCTTGCCTTCTTTTCCTTTAGGAGCTTTGGTAATCAGTTCTTTTACTTCATTAACCAGCGTAGTAACTTCAGCAAGAGCCTGCTGTGCTTCAGCTTTTACTTCTTCCTTGCGGGTTTCGGTGTTGGCTTTTACTTGTTCCGACATGGTCATAACGTTGGCCAGTGTGGCAGTAGCTTTCTTGTAGCTTCTGAAGAGAGCAAATTTGGCGTTCTGGTTTTCAATTTCCAGAGTGGCTGCGTTCAGTGAATCCTGAAGTGCACTGAATTCTGCAGGTACATAACGTGCAGCTTCGATTGCCTTTACAGCTTCAACAGCGGCTTTGGCATTGTTCATTTCAACTTCCGGTGCTTTAGCGCAGCTGGTAAACATTACAGCTGCAACAGCAACTCCAAGAAAGGCTTTAACGATGTTTTTCATGACTTTTCTTTTTTTGATTTAGATTGATAAACATTTGGGACATGAATACCAAATGGCGTGCCAAATTGATCAACACATTCATAAATCGTTAAAAATCAGCGATATAAAAACAAATCTTATTGAATCAAGATAAACGGCTCACTGATGATTGTTTGATTTTCCGACACCGTGTAAAAAAAAGACTCAATCGTGTCCAGACTCATCCGAAGAATTTAGTCCGTATTTGTTCATTCGCTCATACAGCATTGCCCTTGATATGCCAAGTACTTTCGCGGTTCGTGACATATTGCCTTTGCACCAGAGAATAGTTTTGCGGATAAGCTCCTCTTCGGCCTTTCCAATCACATGTTCATATAAAAATCCTTCGGCTTCTGCTGGATTGAATGCTTCGTAGGCAGGTAATGGCAGCGATGTTTCCTTTGCTGCCATTCTGATTTCGGCTGATATCTGATCAGGGGTGATAACGTTGGCCTTGCTGAGAAGAATCAATCGCTTGATCAGGTTTTCAAGCTCCCTGACGTTGCCCGGCCAATTGTGGCCCAACAGCAAATCCAAACTTTCTGAAGGTAATGCCGGTAAGTTTTTTTTCATTTCAAGGCTGTAACGTTTCAGGAAATAGGCTGCCAGCAAAGGAATATCCTCGCGGCGCACCCTGAGTGGCGGGATGTTAATGGCTATTACCTTTAGCCTGTAAAAAAGGTCTTCCCTGAATTTCCCTTCATTGATGGCAGTGTCGAGGTTTTTGTTGGTTGCCGAAATGATGCGGGCCGACGAGCGGAGGGTTTTATTGCTCCCCAATCGCTGAAAGGTATTGTCTTGCAACACCCTGAGTAGTTTGGCCTGAAGGGCAAGACTCATGTCACCTATCTCGTCCAGAAACAAAGTGCCACCTTCGGCCTGCTCGAATTTACCGGCTTTTGGCTGATGAGCATCAGTGAAGGCTCCTTTTTCGTGACCAAACAATTCGCTTTCAAGCAGGTTTTCGGGTATAGCAGCGCAGTTGATGGCCACAAATGGCTTTGAAGATCTATCGCTGAATTGATGTATAGCCTTGGCAACCAATTCTTTTCCCGTTCCGCTTTCACCTGTTATCAGCACGCTGACATCGCTTGTGGCTACCCGACCGATCATTTTGAATACTTCCTTCATGGCAGAGCTTTCTCCGATAATCGTATCGGAGGGGCCAATACCGGCATGCTGTTGCACAGTCGAACCTTCTTTCGATAAGCGCCTGATTTCCAATGCCTCACTTATAATAATCTGAAGTCTGGCAATATCAAAGGGTTTCTCAAGGTACTCGAAAGCCCCGTGCTTCATGGCCGCAATAACACGTTCGGTTGTGCCGTAGGCTGTGATGATAATCACCGGAAGGGAGGGATAGTGTTCTTTAACTTTCTGGATAGCCTCGAGTCCGTTCATCCCCGGCATCTCAATATCCATAAGCATGAGATGGGGTTCTTCCACTTCAAGCATTTTCAGCGCTTCGAGGCCATTAGATGCTTCAATGATTTCGAATCCGGGCTTTTTGAGGAGCTTGCGTAGCGAATAGCGTACATGTTCCTCATCATCAACAATAAGTATCTTTTTCTGTAAGTCCATTATATTTCAAGGGGAAGGTTAAGGGTAAATGTGGCTCCTCCCACGCTGCCATTGGCTGCTGTTAAACTTCCATGGTGCATTTCGGCAATCCGCTGCGAAATTGAAAGCCCAAGTCCGGTGCCTTGTTCCCTTCCTTTAACAAAGGGCTCCCACATGGTGTTGATAATTTCGGGGGGAATGCCTGGTCCGTTATCAGCGATGCTGATGTAATAGAGTTCAGCATTATCCTGTTGTAGCAATCCCGTGCTGATTACAATCCTGCCTCCATTTTCCAATTGCTCCGCGGCGTTGTTCAGCAGGTTCATAATTACCTGCTTGATCATCGAATGATCGGCTTTCAACCTGAGACCGGGGTTTTGATGGTTCGTTTCGACTGCAATATGATGCAATCTGAATCTGGCCTCCATAAGCTGAAGCACTTGATCGATTAGTTCTACCGGACTGATAATTTCCATCTTTGGTCTTGGCGGGCGTGCGTATTTCATGAAATTCTGAAGAAACTCTTCCATGCGGATTACCTCGGTCTGAATAATCTTCAGGTCATGGTATTGCTCACTTTCTTCCGGAAACTCGTCCATCATACTGTGCACCAATATCTTAATTGAAGTTAGCGGATTCCGGATTTCATGAGCCAATGCCGGGGCTATCTTTCCGATGGCGGCCAGGCGGATAGACTGCTCGAGCAGCTCGCGGTTTTTGCGCAGATCCTCGTTGGCCTTGTTTATTCCGCCGATCAGCCTGTTGATGTGCATATCAAGCTCCTCAAGCTCTTTGCCGGGGTGCATCTGTATGTGTTCAACAAGCTCACCTCCGGCTGCATCGCGCACCTTGAGCACCAAACGATAAATCGGATTCAGTAAAATGCGTGCTACCAGCCAGCCCAGGATTAAACCCATGATTATTCCACTGATGCCCAGTGCGTATATGGCTGTTGTGATAATCTTTTCATTATGGGTTATGCTTTCTTCCAGCAAAAGCTGTTGGGTTTCTTTGGCGGCAATCAGCTGGTTGGTCTTTTCTTCGATTGTATTGATAAGATCATGACTCGACATCACAATCACGCTGGCGGGCTGCGTTAGTTTTCCCTGACGCTGCATCTGATTTGTGTTGAGCAGTGTTTGCTGATAGTTGAAAAACAAGGCTGAGATTTGCTGCACAAGTCTGATCTGTTCAGGGGTGTTGGCTGAGCTTCCTGCTTTGTTAAGCAAGGCCAGAAAGGTTTTTTGTTCGCTTTCGAGGAGCTGAATCTTTTCATCGCTGCGGTCAAACACATTAGACAACGAGGCGGCCCTCACCCTGTAAAGCGCCAGCCGAAGCTCGCGGGCATCGTCGGTGCTCATTGCGTTTTCGCGTATGAGCTGCTTGGTGCTGTCTTGCAACTGATAGATGTAGGATACAATCAGAAATCCTGCACCCAGAACCAGTGCAATACTTACCAGCGACCAGATGATCATATTGTAGCTGAGGTGAAACCTGAAACGCGGGAGAACCATGTTGAAAAGCCTTGATAGTAAGATACAAAGGTAGGATATCAGCGCAGATTTTCACCATGCTAATCTCAAGAGAATATCGAATTAAATCCTGGTTTGGTCCGGTTCGTTATTCGATCCGAATCCGGTGCCCAACCAATCAAATTGCTTAAAAATGTTTGTCTGCGCTGACAGATACTCCTCAAGGTTCCTGGTTTTGCGGATGATCCTCCAGACCTGAATCGGATTTTCAAACGAACGGCTCATATACCACCACAACTCTTTCATCGGGCCTGGAATCATTTTGGTGTGCTTGTGAACCGAGAGCCGCCGTTCGGTGAGCGACTCGATAAAACTTCTTATCAGTGATGCCCGCTCATTTGTTGAAAGTTCTGCTGACATGCCTTTAATATCAGCAGGCAGAAACGGATTGGCAATCAAACCTCTGCCCAGCATAATCCCTGATAAATCGGGCATAAGGGCAGCGATATGATGATAATCGACAGTAGTAAAAACGTCTCCGTTGTAAACGATCGGCAGCTTGCTGCCTTTGACCATTTCAGCCAATACCTCAGGCTGAGCACTTCCCTTGTAAAGTTGTTTACCAGTGCGGGCGTGCACAATAAGCTCGGATATTCCGGATTGCTCAAAGATGGGCATCAGCAATTGAAGTTCTGATGAATCGAACATGCCAAGCCTGCATTTCACCGAAATTTTCAGCGGAAGGTCTTTGACATGATTTAGAAGGCCGGCAACAAGTTCAGGATATGGCATCAATCCGCAGCCTCTTTTTTTCGAGCTTACCTGTGGCCAAGGGCAGCCCATATTGATGTTCACTTCTTTATAACCAAGTTGCTGGCATTGAAGGACAAATCGTTCCAACTCGAGGGGGTTATTGGTAAGTAGCTGAGGTATAAGCTCCTGGCCTTTATTTAGCTGAGGATTGAGTTCGTCTGACCTAAAATGTTTGCTGTTAAGGCTGCGAATGCCACCAAAAAACGGAGTGTAATACTTGTCTATCCCTGAAAAGTATTGCTGATAGGATTGGCGATACAAAGCATCGGTAATGCCCTGAAATGGTCCCAAATGGAGCTGCATATGATCAGGGCTTGCCTGGCCGAAGTTTAAAATAAGTCGTAGTTTTCAGGTAGGATCGAACAATGGCATAAACCAGAAACACAGCGGCCAGGAATGCTGCAATGCGCGAGAGGTAGTCGCCATAACGCACATAAAATGTAATTTCCTGATGGAGATTGATTTTTTGCCTGATTACTGCTTCTTCATTGTAGGGTGTTTGCTGAAAAATATCTCCCCTTTGATCAACAAAGGCTGAAATGCCGGTATTGGCCGACCGGGCAATGCTTCGCCTTGTTTCTATGGCGCGCAGTGGTGCAAAAAGGAAATGTTGCCTGTGTCCCGGGGTATTGCCCCACCACCCGTCGTTGGTGATAATGAAGATTACATTGGCTCCGTTGCGGATATATTGCGCAACAAACTCACCATAAACACTTTCGTAGCAGATAACAGGTGCAGGCCTGATTACACCGCCCGGATGTTCGAATACTTTTCGTGCGGCATCGGTCTTAAGTGTGCCCACCGTACCTCCCAGGTCGATGGCATAGTTGCGCAATGGTTTCAAAATAGACCACGAGGGCATCAATTCGACGCCTGGGGTGAGCTTCGACTTGTGGTACAACTGTTTACGCCCGGTACTGTCGAGGTGAAAGGCTGTGTTGTAGGCAAAATAATGACCTTCCATGGTGCTAAACCTGCGTGCCGCATGGTCGTCCTCAAGGCCCTTGGGGACGAAACTGAATGTGCTGGCACCAATCACAATGGAAGTTTCGGGGTGATCAGCAATGAACTCCTGTAACTGCTTAAGGCTTGGCGATTGCGTTAGTTGTTCCTCCCAGATTTCTTCCTGAATAGCTGACTCGGGCGACACAATGTAATCAGGTTTACCGGTCATAGCACGCTGCGCCAGACTCAAATTGCGGTTAATTACTTCGTAGGGGGGTAACTCATACTGTTCTGTATAGGGGTCGAGATTGGGTTGAACTACAATCACATCCACAGGGTTTACAGGTTCGTTGTAGCGGCTGTAAATGAATTGCGATATCACAATAGGAACCAACACAAGCAAAATTGCAGGACTGAATTGCTTTGCCCACTTCACAGGCTGCCAACTTTTGTAGGATATTTTTTTTAAGGCGTTGTATATTAAAATATTAACAATCAAAACCCAGGCCGTGCCGCCAGCAACACCTGTAAATTCATACCACTGAACCCAGCGTGTATTGGCACTGAACACATGTCCCAGATTGAGCCATGGCCAGCTCAGATCCCAGCGGAGATGAAACCATTCCCAGGCCAGCCACAGAAATACCAAAATCAGGTTGCCTTTTTTGTTGTCGTACAGTCGCGTTTTACTGAAATGAAACAGTTTGAAAACAATAGCCATGAAGAGGCTATTGAGTCCGATAGCTGCAATTGCACCAATGTCGGTCGAATTCCAGATCCACCAGGTGGTGAGGCTGTTCCAGACTAGAAACGCAAGCCACGCCAGCCTGAACATGCCTTTTTGTTTTTGGTCGCCCAGATATTGTTGTGCGTAAAAAAGTGGGACCCATGCCACAAATATCAACAGGCTCAATCCCCGGGCAGGCCATGCAGCACTCAGCAGTAGTCCGCTCAGCAGGGCAAGTGCGATAAGATGGATTCTTTTCATGTTTGACAAAAATGCTGTTGCGGCAAAATTAACTGAATGAACTCAGGATGAAGCTGATCGGGCTGCAGATAAAACCTTCTTAAACATTTAATAAAGGAAGTTGTCGAAAGGATAACGAATGGCATGCATGTCCCGTATTTCCTTGTAGAGCATATCACGCAGCTCAGCATAGTTTTCTCTGCGAAGGGCCGAGATAAATATGACTGCCTGCTGGCTTTTCTGTTCCCAGCTATTCCTGATGTGTTCCAGACTGGCCCTTTGAGGTAGGGTAAGATCAAATTCGTGATCATCCAGCGCTGGATGTTCATAGGCATCGATCTTGTTAAAAACCATGATCGTTTTTTTATCAGAGGCACCTATTTCAATAAGTGTCTGATTTACAATGCCAATCTGTTCTTCGTGCTCCGGATGCGAAACGTCCACCACATGAAGCAGAATATCTGATTCGCGAACCTCATCGAGGGTCGATTTGAATGATTCAATAAGATCGTGGGGTAGTTTACGAATAAACCCAACAGTGTCGGAAAGTAGAAAGGGGAGGTTGTCGACCACAACTTTTCTTACAGTGGTGTCGAGGGTGGCAAAGAGCTTGTTTTCGGCAAACACATCGCTCTTGCTCAGCATATTCATGATGGTTGACTTGCCCACATTGGTGTAACCAACCAATGCAACACGTATCAGCTTCCCCCGATTTTTGCGTTGTACGGCCTGTTGGGTATCAATTTCACGCAGGCGTTGCTTGAGCAGTGCAATCTTATCGCGGATTACACGTCGGTCTGTTTCAATTTCGGTTTCGCCTGGTCCGCGCAATCCAATACCGCCCCGCTGACGTTCGAGGTGGGTCCACATTCGGGTTAGCCGGGGTAAAAGATATTGATATTGAGCTAGTTCGACTTGTGTTTTGGCATGTGCTGTCCGTGCCCTTTTGGCAAAAATGTCGAGTATCAGGGTGGTGCGGTCGAGGATTTTGCAACCGAGAGCTTTTTCAAGATTGCGAATCTGCGAGGCACCCAGTTCATCGTCAAACACTGCCATGTCGATATTTTCGGCTTTGACAAACTGGGCTATTTCTTCGAGTTTTCCGGAACCTACATAAGTTTTGCTGTTGGCTGCAGCCAGGATCTGTGTGAATCGTTTTACAGGAATGCCACCCGCCGTATCAATCAAAAAATCCAGCTCTGTCAGGTAATCATCAACCTTTCCGCGAGCTTGCTCGGGCGTTATTATGCCCACCACCACTGCCCTTTCGGGGGCAAGAGCCGTCGTTATATTTTTTGGCATGTCTGATACAGGATTACCACTCAGTGGAACTTTTTCCCCTTTGCTTCTTGTAATTGCGCTGGTGCCTCAGATCGCGTGTGAGGAAGTAAATGGCGGTGGAAAGAACATAAAAATGGAGTAATACCTCAACGATTATTCGTGGAGAGAACATCACAGCAAATAGCTGGTAAACAGATGCTATTGCCACCAGAAAAAAACCGAAAAGGTAAAACTGTGACCGGTGAACCACAAATACTCCCAACGCAATGGCGGCAATCAGGATTATGAGCAGCCAACGCAAAGACCACACTCCAAATGCATTTTCGAAACCTGGGTCGGATATGAATGGAAAAACATTTGCAAAAAGATAGGCAATCACTGAGAGCTTCAGTAATAGCAAGACAAATTTGCTCAGATAAGATTCGGCTTTCGTCATAAATCAGAAATGTCTGAATCCGATAATTTCACGGACTTCTCTTACCGTGGCAGCGCCGCTTGCACGGGCTTTTTCTGCGCCCATTCGTGCCACGCGGCCTATGTAGTTGTCATCGGAAGAGATTTCAAGAATTCTCTGTCTGATGGGCTCGGTAAATGCGATAATGTCTTCAGCAAGCTGTTTTTTTAAGTCGCCATATCGAATTGAGCAATTGTTGTATTGTATTTCGAAGTGCTCAACAACATCAGGTTTCGAGACCACTTTAAGCAGGGTAAACAGGTTCTCGACACCTTCGGCTTTAGTCTGGTTTGTAGCCGTTGGCCCTGTATCTGTAACGGCCCTCATAACTTTCTTTCGGATAGTTTTAGGGTCGTCGATCAGGAATATGGCATTGCCTTCGCCTTCCGATTTGCCCATCTTTCCGCTGCCATCAAGGCCGGGAATTTTTACCAGTTCTTCACCAAAGTTATAGGCCTGGGGGATAGGAAAAAAATCTTCCTGATACATCCTGTTGAATCTCCTGGCAAATGTCCTGGTCATTTCAAGGTGCTGCTCCTGATCTTTGCCAACAGGCACCTTATGTGCTTTGTGAATCAGGATATCTGCTGCCATGAGCGAAGGATAGGTGAGTAGCCCTGCATTGACATTATCGGGTTGCTTACGCACTTTTTCCTTGAAAGTAGTCACGCGTTCGAGTTCGCCCACATAAGCGTTCATATTGAGTATCAGATACAACTCAGCTACCTCTGGCAGATCGCTTTGCACGTACAGCGTAGATTTTTCGGGATCAAGACCTGATGCCAGGTATTCGGCCAACACCTGCTTAACATTGCCATGAAGGTCAGTAGGCTTGGGATGTGTTGTGAGCGAGTGATAATCGGCAATAAAAAAGAAACACTGATTTTGCTCCTGCATTCGCACAAAATTGCGCACAGCGCCAAAATAGTTTCCCAGATGAAGATTGCCTGTAGGGCGTATTCCGCTAAGTACGATTTCCATATCTGCAAAAATAGGTAATTGACAGAAAGCACCAAAGCCCTTTCAAAAAGGGCTTTGGCGCATGCTTTAAATGCTTAGTTCATTACTGTTCTGGTTCAGGAATTTGTATTCCAGCATATGAAAGCTCCTACTGGCCAGGATTTTGAATACACGTTTGTGTTTGAACATCCACTTCCAGCGGATAGACCACAAGCCTTTTGTCAGATAAGCATGAATGTAGGGGTGTACCACCAGCGTAATGTTCTTTTCGTTTTGCTCAAGAAGCAGGTATTTGAGGTTGCTCTCAATCTCATCAATGAAAAGGATGGTGGGTTTTATTTTTCCGGTGCCTTCGCAGGAAGGGCATTTTTCAAGTATTTCCACATTCATTTCCGGTCTTACGCGTTGGCGCGTAATCTGAACCAAACCGAATTTGCTTGGAGGGAGAATGGTGTGTTTTGCGTGGTCTCTGCTCATTTCTTCTTTCAGTCGCTGATAGAGGTCACGTTTATGCTTGCTGTCGTGCATATCGATGAAATCGACCACAATGATACCGCCCATATCACGAAGTCGGAGCTGTCGTGCAATTTCGGCGGCGGCTTCTAGGTTTACTTCCAGGGCATTTACTTCCTGGCTGTTCTCTTTATTTACGCGGTGACCGCTATTCACATCGATCACGTGCATGGCTTCGGTGTGTTCTATAATAAGGTAGACGCCGCTGCGAATGGTTACTGTTCTTCCAAAAAGACCTTTAATCTGCTTGTCGATGCCGAAATGGTCGAATATAGGGGCCTTTCCCTTGTAAAGTTTTACGATATCGACTTTCTGAGGGGCGATGGTTTGAATGAAGCTTCGCACTTCATCGAAAAGTCCCGGATCGCCTACATGCACACTGTTAAACGATTCGTTGAGCAGGTCGCGCAGGATGGCTGAAGTGCGATCAAGCTCGCTGAGGAGTTTCATTGGTGCTTTGGCGCCATTGAGCTTGGTAGTCACCTTTTCCCATTTTTCGATCAACTGACGAAGATCCGCATCCAGTTCGGCCACCTTTTTATTTTCGGCTACGGTGCGGATAATAACCCCAAAATTGTTGGGTTTTATACTTTGAATCAGACGTTTAAGCCTGTTGCGCTCCTCGTTGGTCCTTATTTTTTGCGAAACAGATATGCGATTTGAAAAGGGAACAAGCACGAGGTAGCGTCCGGCAAGCGAAATCTCGGATGATATTCTCGGCCCTTTTGTGGAAATGGGTTCTTTGGCAATCTGAACCATTATCTGGGCACCCGAGGCCAGCACCTGTGTTATCTTGCCGGTTTTCTCGATGTCGGGTTCATTTCTGAAATTCTCCATCGTGATATTTTCCGGCTTCCCGTTCAGTGCAAGCTTCACGTATTTGTTCAGCGATCGGATCTGAGGCCCCAGATCAAGATAGTGCAGAAAGGCATCCTTTTCGTAGCCAACATCGACAAAAGCCGCATTAAGTCCCGGCATAATCTTTTTTACCTTGCCCAGATGAATGTCGCCAACGGCAAAGTTGTTGTTGGTCTTTTCCTTATGAAGTTCAACCAGAAGTTTGTCTTCCAGCAGCGCAATGTCAACCTCCGAAGCACGAGAATCAAGGATGAGTTCTCTGTTGATGTTTTCCGACATTGGTATTAAGGTTAATATAGGATAGGCTGGCTTGAAATGAAAGGGTCTGGAGGTTTACCCGATTTAATAAATGGAATAACACAATGCCATAACAATGGCATTGTGTTATCCGTGCCAACATGCAATAGATTTATTTCTTCTTATGCCTGTTTTTTCTCAAGCGTTTTTTGCGCTTGTGGGTTGCCATTTTGTGTCTCTTTCTCTTCTTTCCGCTAGGCATGGCTGATTTTTTTGTGGCGTTTCTAAAAGATTATTTACCGCTTTTAACCTGATTCACAAAAGTCTTGGCAGGTTTGAAAGCAGGGATATTGTGAGCAGGGATAATAATGGTGGTGTTCTTAGAGATATTCCTTCCGGTTTTTTCAGCCCTGCGCTTGATGGTGAAGCTGCCGAAACCCCTGAGATAAACGTTTTCGCCGTTTACGAGCGAGGATTTTACAACTTCCATGAAGGATTCAACCACGGCCTGTACGGCAACTTTTTCTACTCCTGTTTTGTTAGCAACATCTGCTACGATCTCAGCTTTCGTCATACCTTTATTGTTTAAATTGTTAATACTGTGGTGATTTGTTGAGCTTGCAAAAATAACAAGATTTTCAATATCAAAGTCTTTACCAAAACTTTTTTAACCTAAAGCGTTCAATCTAAACCATTTCATCAACGATGAATCCGATTTCTGCTGCACTTGCCAAATGGTATCATGCCCATCATCGCCAGCTTCCCTGGCGTGAAACCTCCGATCCTTATTCAATCTGGGTTTCCGAAGTAATCCTTCAACAAACCCGTGTTGATCAGGGTCTTAAGTATTACCGGAGCTTCATCGAAAAATGGCCTGATGTGCAAGCCCTTGCGGCTGCAGGCGAGGATGAGGTGTTGAAAATGTGGCAAGGCCTTGGTTATTATTCCAGAGCGCGCAACTTGCAGTTTGGTGCAAGGCAGGTGGTGGATAAATACGGAGGTGTTGTTCCTTCGGATTTTGATAAACTACTAAAAATTAAAGGTATAGGTCGCTACACCGCAGCTGCGATAGCCTCAATAGCATTCAATGAGCCTGTTGCAGTTGTGGATGGCAATGTGTCACGTGTGGTTTCCCGGTTATTTGCAGTCGAAAAGCCTGTCAATACTGCTTCCGGTGAAGCAATGGTTCGGCTGGCCGCTGATGCGCTGCTTGACCTGCACAATCCAGGTTTGCATAATCAGGCCATGATGGAGTTTGGTGCCCTCGTTTGCCTTCAACGTAGTCCCAGATGCAATGAATGCGTGGTTAACGACCACTGTCAGGCTCTTAAGGCCGGTCTGCAGAATACCCTTCCGGCCAAAAAGCCGAAAACTGCTTATCGTTCACGCTGGTTCAACTACTTCGTGGTCACGGTGCAGCTGCCCGATGGAAAAGAGGAATTTCTAATAGGCAAGCGGGAGGATAATGACATCTGGAAAGGATTGTATCAGTTTCCGCTTTATGAAAGCCATGGCGAACTACCCCTCTCTGAGTTACATGACCTTGCTAGATCGAAGTTTGGTTTTCTGGGAGACATTCATCCCGGTCGCAGTGTAAAGGCCAGACCTCATCAGCTAACTCATCAGCGCATACATGCAACATTTTTTGAGCTTATCATTCAACCTTCATTTGACATTAACCTACCAAATGGCTTATCTTTGGCTGGAAAGGATCAACTTCATCAAATACCTTTTCCGAGGCTGATTGAGATATTTTTGAATGAATCGCTTTTTGTAAATAATTGATTAATAAAATATTATCTTGAAATTATGGCAGGATTGAACAAAGTAATGCTTATCGGACGTCTTGGTCGTGATCCGGAAATCATTCATTTCGAAAATGGCGGCAAAAAAATGACAGTTACATTAGCTACCAGCGAACGCTACCGCGATCGTGAAGGCAACTGGCAGGATCAGACCGAATGGCATAATGTTGTGGCATGGGGCAATCTGGCAGTTGATATCGCCGAAAAGCGAAGGAACTATATCAAAGGAGACCTGCTATTTGTCGAAGGCAGGATAAAGACACGTCAGTATACCGATGGCCAGGGTGTGAACAGAACTATTACAGAAATCGTAGCCGAAAAGATGAATTTGATTTCGAAAAGTGGTGGTCCCAGTCAGTTTCTGGCCGATCCCACCGTTCGTCATAGCTCAACAGGACAGCCCGGAACAACGGAGATAAACACAGGCGAAAGTGAGGATTACGGCGACATATCTGCACCATCAGGCACCGACGACTTGCCTTTCTGACGTTTCCAACTCTTTATGGTTGATTGATATAACAGTTTTTATGCTATTTTTGCCCCGAAATTCTAAACGATTAAGTTTTGGAAACTCCTGATCCTGAACCTTCTGCGGATATATTTTTCCTCTTTAATCAGCTTTCCTTCATTTTTAACGGATTCGATCTTCAGGCCATCGGCACTCTTTCTGTGCTATTGCTCCTGCTGATCTTCTCGGGTATGGTCTCGGCCAGCGAAACAGCTTTCTTTTCGCTCAAGCCAAGCCATATCAATGATTTGAAAGGCATGGAAACCAGCGCCTCCAAACTCATACTCAGGCTGGGCGAAAACCATAAAAGACTACTGGCCACAATTCTTATCCTTAACAACCTGATCAATGTGGCCATTGTCATTGTGAACACTTATTTTTTGTCGGCCATCTTTAGCTTTGGCGACAATGCACTGCTCAAATTTTTTGTGCAGGTGATTGCAGCTACTTCTTTGATTCTCATGTTCGGAGAGATTATCCCTAAAATCTATGCAAATATTCGGCCGCTTGCAGTTGCCAGCATTGTGGCCAGACCTATGAATTTTGCAGTAGCACTGCTCGGCCCGTTGTCAAAACTTCTGGTAAGCTCTACGGATATAATAGATAAAAAGCTGATTAATAAGCAGATGCAAATTATTATGAGTGAACTTTCTGCGGCCATTGATATTACAACTGATGAAACCACTCCTCCTGAAGAAAGAAAAATGCTCAAGGGCATCGCCACCTTCGGTGAAAAGGATGCGCGAAGCATCATGAAGTCGCGCATGGATATCACAGCTGTTGAAGTTAATACGCCTCTGGAAGAGCTTATTTCGCTTATTCTTAAGTGTGGTTATTCACGTATCCCGGTTTATGAGGAAAGCCTCGATAAGGTGCTGGGTGTCCTTTATATAAAAGATCTTCTCCCGAATCTGGGAAAAAGCGAAATTGTTTGGGAATCGCTTATCCGACCAGCATTTTTCGTTCCGGAGAATAAACCCATCAACGACTTGTTGCAGGAGTTCAGGGACAAGAAAATACACCTGGCAATCGTTGTTGACGAATATGGTGGAACTGCTGGCCTGCTAACCCTGGAGGACATCATCGAAGAAATCGTAGGCGATATTTCGGACGAATTCGATAAGGAACCCGAGAACAGTTTATACCAAAAAATCGATACTGGTGCTTGGATGTTCGATGGCCGGGTGAGTCTGCTTGATTTTTGCAGGATAATGGAAATCGACAACCATTATTTTGAAAATGTTCAGGGCGAGTCGGACACCCTTGCAGGTCTTCTTCTTGAACTGCAGGGACAGATTCCCGCAACCGGGACCAGCATAAACTGCAAGCAATTCAGGTTTGAGGTGACAGAAGCCAATAACAGACGTATCAAGAAAATCAGAGTAAGCTTTCAAGATGCTCAGAACTAGTGGATTATTTGGTGGATCACTGATTCTACTACTACTTTTTGCAGCATCCTGCTCGCAGCCATATCAGAGCCCCAAACCAAAAGGCTGGATGCGAATTGCGCTACCAGCCAAAGAAAACCTGCTGTACGACTCGCTTCGTCACTTCAGGTTCGAAAAGCCTGTTTATGCCAGAGTAGTAGAAGATTTTAACTGGCCTGAACAGACAGACTGGATCAATCTCGAATTCCCATCAATGGATGCCACATTGCATATCAGCTACAAGCCGGTGTCAAATAATCTCCGCGATTACATTGATGATGCACATGCCATGGCTATGAAGCACCTACCCAAAGCCAATATGATTCGCGATAGCCTGATCATCAAACCAGAAACCAATGTTTATGGGCTGATATACGAGATTGGCGGCAGGGGAGTCGCGTCCCCCCTGCAGTTTTATCTTACTGACTCGACAAGGCATTTCGTGCGTGCATCGCTTTATTTCAACTTCCGGCCTAACAATGATTCAATTGAGCCTGTGATCCGCTTTTTGCGTGCCGACGTGATGCACATGATCGAAACTTTCGGCTGGAAGAAAAGCGATTGATATTGTTTTGACTTCCAAGAATCAGGTATTGAGCCCTTTGGCCTTTTTTATACAGGATTTTTCCTAAGATTAAAAAGGCGATATAAGGATGCATTAACTAACTTTACCCCATCAGAACTAATTGCTTAAGTCCTATGAAACTTTTTTTACCAATAATCATCCTTTTCCTTTCGTTTTTTTCGTTCGGACAGGAACTTGCGGAAACCTGGTCAAAAGTCCGTATCGATCTACGGGGCAAATCAATGGAAGCGCTTGCCCAAACGGGAATTGATATTACCGAAGGTATTTTACGTAAGGATGCCTATCTCGAAACTGACCTCAGCAGCACGGAGATTCAGCTGGTTGAAGCAGCTGGTTTTACAGTTCAGAACCTTATTGCCGATGTTTCGGCATTTTATCGGGAGCGCGCATTGGCCGAGGCCAATGCGCCTATACTCCGCAATCCTGCCGATGAGTTTCCTGTGCCACAAAACTGGGGTTATGGAACGATGGGAGGATTTTACACCTATCAGCAGGTGCTCGAAAAGCTCGACTTTATGGCTGCTACCTGGCCAAATCTGATTACAACAAAACAAGCCATCAGCCCGTTTCAACCTTCTATCGAGGGCCAGCCCATCTGGTGGGTTAAGATCAGCGACAACGCAAATGTGAACGAGGATGAGCCCAAAGTGCTCTACACCTCACTCATTCACGCCCGCGAAGGGATAGGTGTTCAGCAGATGATATACTTTATGTTGTGGTTGCTCGAAAACTACCAGACCAATCCTATGACAACCCTTATTGTGGATAATTTTCAACTTTATTTTGTGCCTGTTGTCAATCCTGATGGTTACCTTTTCAATCAGGCCAGCTCTCCACAGGGAGGGGGCATGTGGCGCAAGAATCGCCGCAACAACGGTGGTTCCTTTGGCGTGGATCTCAACCGCAACTTTGGTTACAAATGGGGTCTCGATAATTCCGGATCTTCACCTACTCCCAGCAGCGATACTTATCGTGGAACAGGCCCCTTCAGCGAACCGGAGACCACTAATCTGAAATTATTCTGCGAAACGCATGATTTCAAGATAGCACTCAACTATCACTCCTACAGTAACCTGCTTTTATGGCCATGGGGCTACACTTCGCAGCTTACACCCGACAACGACATTTTTGCAGCCTTTGCCGCCCTCATGACGCGCGACAACAATTACACCACCGGACCGGGAAACACAACCATCTATGCTACAAACGGCGGGTCGGACGATTATATGTACGGCGACACCCAGGGCAAGAATGCCATCTTTGCCTACACTCCCGAAGTAGGAAGCTCAGTCGATGGTTTCTGGCCTGCCATAAGCCGGATTATTCCATTATGTCAGGAAAATATGATTCAGAATGTTTATGCAGCGCTTCTTAGCGGTCCATATGCCAATCTGACCGACCGGACAGACCCTATTGTAGGCTCGAAAAACTTCTTCTTCAAGTACGACATCCAGCGGATAGGTCTGAGCAATGCCAGCCAGTTCACCGTAAGTATCCAGCCTCTGGGTAGCTCAATTGTGCAGCACGGTCCGGCAAAAGTTTACCAGGGACTCACTCAGATGCAAACCCTTACTGACAGTATATCCATTAGCCTTGACCCTTCAATCACCAGTGGATCAGTATTCAGGTTCCTGGTCAGTGTTGACAATGGTCTTTATACAAAAACCGACACTGTAACCAAAAGATACGGTGTTACCAGTGTTGTTTTCTCGGACAATTGCAGTAGCATGCAAAATTGGACAGCCACAGGCACCTGGGGATTGACAAATCAAAGCTTCATCAGTGCGCCGACATCCATCACAGATTCGCCCGCAGGAAATTATCAGAACAACGCGAACACCAATATCACCCTTTCTCAGGCAGTTAGTATTCCCAATACAACCTACGCAAGGCTTAATTTCTGGGCTAGATGGAACATTGAGGCAGGCTGGGATTATGTGCAAGTGATGATACGCCCCACAAACTCATTCAACTGGGTACCTCTTCAGGGAAAATTCACAAAACCCGGGGGAACGAATCAGTTGCCAGGGCAACCACTATATGATGGTGTTTCAAACTGGGTACTCGAAGATATTGACTTAAGCGCATGGTCAGGCAAAGATATCCTTCTGAGATTCACTTTTAAGAGCGATGGTGCAGTAGTAGCCGACGGGTTTTATTTCGACGACATCAAGATTTCCGTTCTGGATGTTGAGACCGGTAAAATGCCGAAAGTAAGCCAAAGTGGAATGCGTGTTTATCCGATTCCTGCCAGCAACAATGCCACGGTATTATTTGATACTCCCCTATCGGCCAGTACCGAACTGTATTTGATCAATCAGTCGGGACAGCGTGTTCGTTCCTGGCACATCGAAGCTGGCGTTCAGCGTTTTATGGCTGATGTAACCGGGTTAAAGGCCGGTATCTATCAGCTTGTTGGCATAGATGAAGCATTGAGAAGCCGACTGATAATCAGATAAGTAAATTGATAAAAAAAGCGCTGAATTTCAGCGCTTTTTTTAAATCTAGACTGGAGGCACTATCTGATCTTCCCTGCTGAAAATATGTTGCTGCCTGCGTATAGAGGCTTCATGGACCAACTCAAGCATTTGTATAAGGAACTTCTCATCGAGGCCAAGATGCGATCCGATCGAGACCCGGTCGTCGATAATGTGCTTCCAGCGCTTGAGCTGCAGAATGGTGATGTTATTTTCCAGCTTATAGCGGCCAATTTCGTCCACGATGTCCATCCTGCGCGCCAGCAATTGCAGCAATTCCCCGTCAATTTTATCAATTTCTGTGCGAAGCTCCTCCAGAAGATGTTCAAAAACTGGAGATCCGGTTGGCCTTCGAAAAATTAAAGCAGACAGCAGCTGGTCAAGCTCAGTAGGGGTTACCTGCTGGGCAGCATCGGTTTTGGCATTGTCAGGCTCAATATGACTTTCGATCATCAAACCATTGGTTTCGAGATCGATGGCTTTCTGGGCAATTTCCTGGAGAATGTCGCGCCTACCGCAGATATGACTAATATCGGTAATAATGGGTAACTGGGGTACAAGCCTCTTGAGTTCGATGGGAATCTCCCACATTGGTGCATTACGGTAAGGAGATTTCTTGAAATAGTGGAAACCCCGATGTATGGCAGCCATTTTTGTGATACCGGCCTTGTTGATCCGCTCAAGCGCACCCATCCAAAGTTTTAAATCCGGAGTAAGTGGGTTTTTAACCAGGACAGGAACATCCAAACCTTGCAATGCCTGCGCCAACTCTTCCATCGAAAAGGGGTTTACCACAGTTCGTGCGCCTATCCAGAGGATGTCGATCCCATAATGCAGTGCCTGATCGATATGCAATGGATTGGCAACTTCCACAGTGGTAAGAAGGCCTGTTTGTGACTTTACTTTTTGCAGCCATCCAAGAGCCTGTTCACCCAAGCCTTCAAATCCACCTGGTCTTGTTCTGGGTTTCCAGACCCCTGAGCGAAAAACATGCACTTTTCCGGTTGCTGACAGTAATCGGGCGGTTTCAAGAACCTGATGTTCCGACTCTGCACTGCAAGGTCCTGAAATGACGAGTGGCTGACCACTAACAGGCCACCAATCATTCTGAAACAACAGCTGCGGTTCGGGAGTCATATTTTGGTAGCAAAATTAACACAAGCCTAACAACCAAGGATAAATAATTGTTTTGATACGAATTGCTCGACTATAAATGTTTAAAAATCAACTTATTAATAATTATATAGCGGCAATTTATCCGGTCAGGCTGAGTTTTTTCGTTTTTTTGCACTTCTTTTTCGATCAAAAATTATTTAAGGTGAAACGTACAGAAATCAAAGATGCCTTGCTCAGCGAGGATTTTGAAGGTGTGATCAAGGTGATGGGCTGGGTACGAACCAAACGAACCAGCAAAAATGTTGCTTTCATTGCACTTAATGACGGCTCGGTAATGCACGATTTGCAACTTGTTGTTGATTTGGAGTCGATTCCTGAGGAATCTCTGGCGCTCATGCACACGGGGGCCTCACTGGCAGCCGAGGGAAAGCTGGTGCCTTCGTTGGGGAGCGGGCAGCGTGTTGAGCTGCCGGTGAGCAAGATAGAGCTACTGGGCGAAGCCAATCCTGACGATTATCCTCTTCAGCCCAAAAAACACTCGCTTGAGTTTCTGCGCGAGAAGGCCCACCTGCGATTTCGGACGCGCACTTTCAGTGCCATTACAAGGCTCAGGCACGCAATGATTTTTGCCATACATAAATTTTTCAACGACAGGGGCTTCTACAACATCCATTCGCCTATCATCACTGCTTCGGATGCCGAGGGCGCCGGAGAAATGTTTCAGGTAACCACCCTTAAGCTCGAAAGTCTGCCATGGAACGAGGACGGAGAAATCGACTATAAAAATGATTTTTTCGGTCGTAAAGCCAACCTCACCGTTTCGGGCCAGCTTGAGGCAGAGCTTGCCGCGCTTGCTATGAGCAAGGTGTACACCTTCGGGCCAACCTTCAGGGCCGAGAACTCCAATACGAGCCGACATCTGGCCGAGTTCTGGATGATAGAGCCGGAAGTGGCCTTCAACGATATCCATGATAATATGGATCTGGCGGAGGATATGCTGAAATATCTCATCGGTTATGCTCTGGATAACTGTAATGAAGAGCTGGTGTTTTTAAGCAATCGTCAGCAAGAAGAGGAGAAAAACAGAAAGCCTGAAGACCGCTCCATGGAGCTTATCGAAAAACTAAGGTTTGTTCTGGCTCACCCCTTCGAAAGGATCACTTATACCGAAGCCATTGATATACTGCGCAATTCGAATTATAACAAAAAAGGAAAGTTCAACTATCTAATTAAGGAGTGGGGAGCTGACCTTCAATCGGAGCATGAGCGTTACCTTGTGGAAAAGCACTTTAAAAAACCGGTGATCCTTACTGATTATCCAAAAAAGATTAAGGCATTCTATATGAAGCAAAACGATGATGGCATTACTGTCAGGGCCATGGACGTCCTTTTCCCTGGCATTGGCGAAATTATCGGGGGTTCGCAGCGTGAAGAAGTTTATGATAAATTACTGCAACGCATGCAGGAAATGCATGTCCCGGTCGAGAGTATGTGGTGGTATCTCGAAACACGCAAGTTTGGCACCGTGCCTCATGCTGGTTATGGGCTTGGATTTGAGCGCCTTATGCTTTTTGTGAGCGGAATGTCCAATATTCGTGATGTGATTCCTTTCCCGCGAACCCCACTCAATTGCGAGTTTTAGTCATCTTTACTGAAAAATAATTTCAGATTTTACTAAAAAACACCAAAACGGGAGCTTGATAGCAACCCGTTTTTTGTTGTAAATTCGTGCAACAAACAGGGTGCTGGCAAAGCATCTGATAATAAATTATGCTAAACCAGAGACTTCAACAAAAACTGCTGCAAAAGCTTTCGCCACAGCAAATATTGCTGATGAAACTATTGCAGATACCAACAACAGCTCTGGAACAGCGAATAAAGCAGGAGATTGAAGAGAACCCTGCGCTTGAAATGGAAGAAGATGCCGAGGAATTTGATCTTGATGATGAACCGGATTTCGGGGGAGATGCCGGGGAAGATGCCGGGGAAGATGAAGAAGCATTTGAGGGCGATGAACAGGATGAGTATGACAGCCGGGATGATGAATTTACTTATGACGACTACCTCGAGGAGGAAGATTTTCCCGATTACCGCACCAGTGTCAACAATACCGGACCCGACGACAAGGCCCTAGAAATTCCTTATGCAAGTGCGATTAGTTTTCAGGAACTGCTCATCGAGCAGCTGGGCTATAGGAAGCTGGATCTGCAGAAACAAAAGATTGGCCTGTACATCATTGGAAACATGGATGATGCAGGTTATCTGGCAAGACAGGTTGATGCAATCGTTGACGATTTATTGTTTACCCAAAACATTAAAACCTCGAAAAAGGAAGTAATAGAAGTGCTGCAGGTCATTCAGGAGTTTGACCCTCCTGGTGTTGGTGCCCGCAATCTTCAGGAATGCCTGATGATTCAGCTTCGTCGTTTGGAAGACGAGAACCCTGACAGCGATTACCAATTGCCAAAAATGATCGTTGACCGATTTTTTGAGGAGTTTACTAAGAAACACTACGAAAAGATCCTCCGAAGGGGTAATATAACTGAAGAGCAGCTCAAGGCAGCGATCGGCATTATCCTGAAGCTCAACCCCAAGCCCGGCGATGCGATGTCAGAATCATCCGTGGCAGGCCATTACGTCATCCCCGACTTCGTTGTAACCAACAACGATGGTGAGCTGGAGCTCAGCCTCACCAGTCGCAATATGCCTGAGCTCAGGGTGTCGCGCAATTATATTGAGATGCTCCAGATGTTCAGCGACAACAAGAAAACCAGGTCTGAGAAAGAGGCACTCATGTTTGTAAAGCAAAAGATCGATTCTGCACGATGGTTTATTGATGCCATCAATCAGAGGCAGAATACACTCTACAATACGATGAGGGCAATTGTAGATTATCAGCGCGATTATTTCGTGACAGGTGACGAAACACGTCTCAGGCCTATGATTCTCAAAGATATAGCCGAGATGGTCAGTCTTGATATTTCCACTATATCACGCGTGGCCAACAGCAAATATGTCCAGACTCCATTTGGCACATTCCTGCTGAAAAGCTTTTTCAGCGAGTCGATGCAAACTGATGATGGCGAAGAAGTCTCAACACGTGAAATAAAAAAGATACTGAGCGATTGCATTTCTGGGGAGTCGAAGGATAAACCGCTCACAGATGAACAGCTCACCAAAATTCTCAACGATAAAGGCTACAACATTGCCCGCCGGACTGTAGCTAAATATCGCGAACAGCTCAACGTGCCAGTGGCCAGACTACGCAAAGAACTTTAACCCTCTGATGCCAAAAGCACTTGTAACAGCTGCCCGGGTTGTGTCTGTCGTCTTCCACCCGCTATTCATTCCTCTCTACGCTTTTCTGATTACCCTCAGCCTGACGGGGCATTACCGCCTCCAAATACCTTCCCATGCAATATTATTTGTTGCCGGACTTGTCTTTATCCTTACAGCTGTATTGCCCTCTGTCTTGTTTTATATTATGTTGAGGATGAAGATGATATCCTCGCTACATATGCCTCATCGTCAGGAACGGAATGTACCTGTTCTCATCACAGCGCTGTTCTTTTATCTCACCTATCATGTACTTGGTCGATTTGGAGTTGCGCCCTTGTTCAGTTTTTACATGCTTGCAGCCTCCATGCTTTCGCTATTGTCTCTCGGAATCAACCTGTGGCGTAAGTTAAGCCTGCATATGGTGGCATTGGGGGCTTTGGCTGGCTCGATGAGTGTTTTCGCTAAATTTTTCGGCGAACACTATTTACTGATTGCACTGCTGGCAGTGCTGGCAGCAGGTGTTGCAGGATCAGCAAGGCTGATACTCCATGCACACCGCGAAACGGAAATTTATATTGGCTTCCTTACAGGTTTTATCTGGATGTATGTGCTTTTCGCGCTAATCAGATAAAGATCCGTTTATCAATAATTAAAAGGGTGTTATCGAAAGGCCTACTGAGACAGGCATAAACTCAGGACCCAAGTCTTTGCGAAAAACTGGCGCAGGCTGAAAATACCCGTAAATATTGATTACCTTGTAGCCAACCCTTAAAGTAGGGCCGTAGGAATATTTTTCCAGAGAGTTCATTTTCTTGATTTTCTGATAAAATGTAGGGCCATTCTCGGCAAGTTGGCCAACATATTTCTGCTTGGCATCCATCATCATGCCCACTTTAAAACCGATGCCTAATCTCCATTTGTCGTCGAATCGGAAGCGGAACTCCGCAGGGATTTCAACATAGGTGACATTGAACTTGGATCGGGTGTAGGAAAGTTTGCTGTCGATAGGCCTGAATATAATAGTGTCGGCGTGCTCATTGACAATTTTCGTATTGGTGTAGAAATTATGGCTTCTGAGTCCGGCACCAATGGCAAAAATATGAGGCCCATCACTAATCTTGAAGTTATAAGATAGAGAAGTACTAAAACCCTGATTCACCGCCCTGCTTTTCATGTTTGCAGGAGTTTTTGTGGCAAAGTCCGTAAAAAGATCAAAGCCGGCTGACACTTTGGCACTTTTTCCTGTAACTACTACCTGAGCAAGGGCGGCTGTAGTCACCGTCAGGCTAAGCAAGAGAATAAGAACTCTTTTCATTGCAATGCTGATGTTTGAGATTTAGCAGTCAAAGGTACGCAATTGGGCGTTTCGGCACCATTACAGTTTTCCGGCAAGCATATCATCGAGAAATTTTCTCATTTGCCCGCTGTTCCACTTTGCAGCCCCCGTCTTATGCATCAACACCCGGCCTTCGCGGTTGATAAGCCATGTAGTAGGAATACTTCTGGTCGAAAAGACCTCAGGCACAGTGTATTGATGATAATGCACCGGCATGCTGAATCCCTTGCGCTGCATAAAAGCCTGAACCACTTGAGGCGACTCGTCGGTAATGATTAAGAAAGCAACTTTATCGCCATAATCATCATAGATCTTTTGAATATCTGGCATTTCGGCTATGCAGGGAGGACACCAGGTGGCCCAGAAATTTAAAAAGATTGGTTTTCCCTTGAGTTCGGATAGTGCAACCCATTGACCATTTTCATCCTGAACGCTCCAGTTCCAGGCATTGTCAGGGACGGTGAATTGTTTGTCGGCTTTGAGCATATCGGGCTTAGGAGCCATCATTTTATTCACGAAAGCTGCTATTTCCTTTCGTGTGGCTGGAATCAGCATGCCGACAAGCAGTAAAATAAACAACACATCACTCAGGCGCGATAACCAGCTTTTTGCTTTCCAGGCCGCCCAGCGTTTTTTGATGTATTCCATAAGATTGCTCATAAGTTGTTGTGATGCAACCTTGCTCTTTCGTCGAGCAGCCGGTCAATTTCCTCTTCTCTAAGACCTCCCTTACTCAAAAGGGTGTCGATGTCCTGAACAGTCATCCCAATTAAATCTTGTTGGGGCGTTTCTTCAACCTGGATTGCTTCCTCGCCCAGCTCTTCGCGGAGTTGTTTTATGAAAAGGCCTAGCATCTGACGCATGGGTTCGTTTACTTGTCCCATCATCTCAAACGAGATATGGTCTTTCATCTGCTCATAGTTTTTCAGAAATATTTTCATCTGCTGGAGCTGCATCTGGCTGAGGCCAGGCATATCTTCCATGGGGTAGCGCTCCATGAGCTTGTTGAACAGCCGGAAGAGCTCGTCTATCTGATTACGGAATTCGTTGTTGTCCATAGGAGTGATTGTTCAAATATTATAATGTCAAAATGACGCACTTTTTGTCAATTACTTTCTTAGATGGGTGTTTGCAAAAACCCCGCCAAAAAGCCGGTGCTTATTCTCCTGTTGTTTAAAAAAGCCTTCATTCACCCGCTGAACCTCTTCAATGGTATAGAAAGCATTGGGATTGTGTTCGTTAATAATGCCCAGTGCCCCTTGGAGGTCTTTCTTTTTCACGATGCTGAAGATAATTTGCACCGGACCATCTTTCCCCTCAGCATTCACAGCTGTAACACCATAGCCGGCTCCACGAAGTGCGCCAACAAGCGCTGTGGAGTCGGTACGTGGAATAATGCGTAATACAACAGTGCCGAGGCTCATTTTTTCGACAAGATGAATGCCAATATAATTGCCGGCAGCAAACCCCGCACCATAGCCTATGTAGCTCATCACATTGTCGAGTTGCTGCATGATCTGTCCTATTGCCAGCAGCCAGATGATTACTTCGCCAAAGCCAAGCACAGGGGCGATGTTTTTGTAGCCCCTCGAAACCATAATGACCCGGATTGTGCCAACGGTGACATCTACAATACGCGCCAATGCAATAAGCAAAGGCAGCACTACCCAGTTGTATAATTCCGAATGAAATAAGTCCTGCATTGTTTATTGATTTAATAGGATTACGGCAAATGTACCACAATTGCACGCCACGGTACCAACAGTATATTCGAGGTGGCTGCGTATCTTTACAGCCTTATTTAGCACAATATGGACAAGGAGTTTGAGCCAACGCACTATCGGCTGCAATCGCAAGCCACCGGCAATATTTACAACGATACTGGCTGGTTGCTTGATCCTCCAGGCGAAAATCAACCTGCGTTGCTGAGGGCATTATACGATGCGAAGCAGCTCAATCTCAGAGGCGAGGATTTTGGTCTTTATACTTTTGCAGACTGGCTGCCCATCCAACGCATGTTAAGTGGTTCGTCGGCACCAATTGTCTGGCAAAGTAAAGTATTGGGTGCTTTTCTCGGGCTTGAAGCCTTGATAATCACCTTCAGTGGCTGGTGGCCCGAAAAGGGGGCATTCATGCGCACATGCTCATTCAAGGAAACAGAGGCTTATGTTGTCGGCGGTCGTCTGACGGGTGGAGCCGGCGAAGGTGTACTGGTAGTGGCCTCGGCAGGCAATACGGCGCGTTCTTTTGCGCAGGTGTGTTCCGACAATGTAATCCCGCTACTGCTCTGTGTTCCTTATGATAATCTTAATGCTTTGTGGTTTAGCGAAAACATCAATCCATGTGTAAAGCTGATTTGTACACCTCCCGGGTCGGACTATTTTGATGCCATTCACTTATCCAACATCATATCGTCCATTGATAAATTTTTCCCCGAGGGCGGAGCACGCAATGTGGCACGAAGGGATGGTATGGCAACTACCTTTCTGGCTGCTGCCACACATTTGGGCGCTATTCCTGATTATTATTTTCAGGCTGTTGGAAGTGGTACAGGTGCCATTGCTGCATGGGAAGCCAATCTGAGGCTGATTGATGATGGACGTTTTGGCCGAAACAAGGCTCGACTGATGGTATCGCAGAACGAGCCTTTTTTGCCGATGGTTCAGGCCTATAATAATAGATCAAGACAACTCCCCATGTTGGACGACGATACCATGCGCAGTCAGGCTTCCGCTATCATGGCGGCTGTGCTTTCGAACCGTAAACCACCCTATGGGCTGGCAGGAGGACTTTTTGACGCCCTGACCGACACCAATGGTGAAGTGTTTTCGGTTTCTAATGATGAAGCTGTTTCAGCTGCAGCCCTCTTCGAGCAGCTCGAAGGTATTGATATCCACCCTGCAGCTGCCGTGGCCACCGCTTCGCTGATCAAAGCGACGAAACAAGGTCTTGTTGGATCCGGGGACACCATCATGCTGAATATCACCGGTGGTGGCGAAAAGCTTTTCAGACACGAACGCAACCTGAGCTACTTAAAGCCAGACCTTGTTCTTTCGCCTGACAGCGGAGCCTCAGAAATAGCAAAACAACTGGCCACACTTCAATGGTAACCATCTCTTTTAGGAACCCTCAATTGTTATTACTGACAATTGCGTTTGCCGTCAACGTCTTTGCATGTCGGCCTGTCGGTCAAAACGAGCTAGCAGGAATCTGGTCTGTGGTTAGTGTTCAGGCTGATTTTGATGAACGAAAGGTCAATCCGCAGACTTTTACTCAGGTAATGGCATATTTAAAAGATACGAGCTTAGAATTTCGGTCCGACACAGCATTATCGATCCACAGAGGTGGAATGCAGATTATGGGCAAATGGCAGAAAGATGCATCAATAGGCATAATACGTATTGAAGCCGAAGGAATTGGCTTTAAATCACTAAGAAAGCAGGGAGAGCAATTGCATACAACAGAACTAACCCCTGTAGGAAAGATTGCGATCGTATTTGAAAAGCAAACCCGATAATCAGCGATTGGCTGCTTCAGGATCCACAAAACTGAGGCTGTAAAGGATTGCTTCGAGTTGCCTCAGGTGGTCGCGCTTGGGTTTATTAGGTAAATAGACAAAGCCTTCGACAGTGACGATTCGTCCATTTCGGGAATCGGGGAATGTAAATGAGAGGAAAGGGCCTGCCATGAAATCGCTTACAACACTCCAAATACCGCGCATTTCGGCAGCAAAAGGTGTGACATAATTGGTAGTATATATCACCCTGGGAGGGACAAATTCTTTCTCTGTTGACATGAACGATCCCTGAACCGGGCCGGGAATATGGCGTTGCATCACTGAGTCGCGACGACCAATAAGGAATCGGGAGTCAAGATCAAGGGTGTCGCGGTAAGGAAGACTGTAGATAACCAGGCCATAACTAAACTCGGTGGTTTCGCGCCTTACCCACATGAAATTGGGTTCTTGCTTGGCGATATAAAATCCGTCAGGAACGGTCATTTTCAGTCCAAAAACTCGTGCAATTTGCTCAACAACAGCCGCATTGGCAGTTGGTCTCATGATGTTGAGCAATCTTTCGCGCTCAGCCCTGTCGTAAAGTAGCTTAATGCCTTCCTGATTTTTTTCAAATGCGGCAATCCAGCTTTCGGCATTGGGGGCAATAATTTTAACCACACGCTGTGGCTTGGCCCAAAGATCGCTTCGTGTTTCGACTTCAGGTTCGGTGAGGGAGCTATTGATTTCGACCGCCAGAATATTGCGGTGTTTTTTAAACATATCGGAGAGCTTGTCCAGATTGATGTTTGAAAGCCTGTATATAACCTCATCCTGTGGCAGCCCATATTGTGCCTGACCGAAATAGCTCCGCAAGGCTTCACCTATAGCCCCTTCCCATTGCCCGGAGTTTTGTGTAACAACCAGAATCTCACTTCCGGCACCCACCGAACGGGCCATGCGCTCTCGATTATTGTTTTGATTGCATGAGGAGATGACGGTTATCAGAAATATGATAAGAAGGCCTGAACAAGAAACCTTTGCGATGGCAGCCGTATAATTCATGATTATTAAGTTACAGAACTGATCTTCAATCGCTGACCGGGCATTATTCGTGCATTACGGCCGAGGTTGTTGAGTTGTTTGATTTGCTCCACCGTAACACCGTCAAAACGACGGGCGATGTCCCAGAGGTTGTCGCCCGCTTTAACGGTATAATACACGTATTTTCCATTGCCTTTGGCGGTGCTTGCAGCAGCCTGCTCCTGATCGGGAGGATATACACGCAGTTTCTGACCAATCTGCAGGTTGTTCGTTTTCAGGCTGTTCCACTCTCTCAGGTCGGTCACACTGCATTTGTATTTGTTGGCAATACTGCCAAGCGTTTCACCTTTAACTACGATATGGGTTGTTGTCCGGGTGGCCCGGGCCACTGGTGCCTGACCCGGGCTTTGCACAGGTCCGCCGCTGTTGTAAATCGACAAACGCTGACCAACTTTAAGATTGGTCGATTTCATGTTGTTCCAGGTTTGCAGCTGTTTGGTCGTTACTCCGTATTTTTTGGCAATGAGTCCGAGGTTTTCGCCACTTTTCACAGTGTGCACCCTTTGCTCACTAACCTTTTTAACTTCCTCGATAAGCGTCTGCTGCTGAACGCCTTTCCTTGTCACAAAGGCATAAAGTTCCTTTTCGTTATCAAGAAAAGCCCCAATATATTGCGAGGGGATTCGCAACACATAGGGTTGTTCGGGAGTGGCAGGGATGATGCCGGCTTTGAATTGGGGGTTAAAAAAGCGAAGATCGGCCATGGGCACTCCAAGCAATTCGTTCAGCTGCTCAAAAGAGATCAGGTCGCGCACGGTGATTGTGTCAGTACCATACATCATCATGCCTGGATGTGCAGGATAGATATTATGCTCGGAGGCATGGTTGATTACATAGGCAACCGCAATGAATGCCGGAACATACCCCCTTGTTTCCCTTGGCAGATATGGCCATATGGCCCAGTAATTCTTCACACCGCCAGCCCTTCTGATGGCCCTGTTTACGTTTCCTGCACCGGCGTTGTAGGCAGCCATCACAAGCAGCCAATCTTCGTATATGTTGTATAGATCGAGCATGTGCTGGCAGGCAGCCTCGGTTGATTTTAACGGGTCGAAGCGGTCATCTACCAGAGATGATACTTTCAGACCGTAAACTTTTCCGGTGCCATACATAAACTGCCACAAACCCTTAGCTCCCATGGGTGAACCTGCGGTGGGATTGAGCGCCGATTCGACCATGGCCAGGTATTTCATTTCCAGCGGGATATTATACCTGTCGAGCATTTCTTCAAACATGGGGAAATACACATACGACAAGCCGAGCATACGGCTAGTGAGGCCGCGTTTGCGCACAGCATATAAGTCGATAAAGCTACGCACATGCTGGTTGTAGGTAAGGTGTATGGGCGTCTGTCGGTTAAGTGCTTCAATTCGGGCCCGGTAAACACTGTCGGAAAAAGTGGGCACTTCGCCGGGAGCATATCCATACTTATTGAGTGTGGCTGGATCTACCCAATGGAGGCTATCGTTGAAATACCTGATCCGGAAGAGGCTGTCGAGCATGCGAACGATGGGCGACTCGTCAAGAAAAATAACCTTCGTTTGTTCGTCAATAAAGCTTTCGGAAATGTTTATTGCAGAGTCCCCAACAATGAAGTTGGAGGTGTCCGGCTCCATTTCCTCAAATTCAGATTGGGCATAATTATTTGTTGCCCAGGTAATAATAAGAAAGATTAAGAGTAGTTTCTTCGTCATTCCCAAAAAAAATTAGTTTCCCGCAACACCTTTCATCACACGGGAAAATTACCTGAAAAAGTTCTCTGAGTATAAATTGCAGAATAGACTTAACGAAGGTAAGTCAGCAAATGTTGTGCTTTCGATCCTTAAAGGATCAGTAATTATGTTTTTAACGCAGCACCCTCCGGCTGGTAGAAGCCTCATTGATCTGGTTTGTTTTTTTCTTCCTTCCTTGTAGTATCGCTGTTCATTCCATCTTTAAACTCTTTAATGCCTCGGCCAAGTCCACGCATCAGTTCGGGGATTTTACGTCCGCCAAATAACAACAATACCACCAGAACAATCAGGATGATTTCGGTGGGCCCCAGCATTCCTATAAGAATTGAAGATAACATATGCTTGATTTATGGGCAAATATACAATAAAATACTGCTTTGATAGGGAAGCATTGCTTACCTTTGGGCCATTATTATTAAGTTTTATTAACTTTTGCACAATGAATTTACGTTCACTGATTTTCGCATTTCTTTTATTGCCAGTTTTTTTAGATGCCCAGATTCCGACTACCCTTCAGCGCGATTATCGCGCTTTGCACTATCTGTCGGCTGAGGAAATGGAAATGCCCGTAACTACTAATGTCAATTTTGTAGAGACTCCGCCTCCTATAGGTCCGGTGCGCATGGTGGCCGAGTTTGAACCTGCTCAGGGCGTGCTTATTCGATATCCGTTTGGTATTCCATACAGCCTTATCCGCGAAATGGCCGCAGGAACTCAGGTTATCACGCTGGTTTCGAGCCAAAGCCAGGCGAATACGGTCTTGAGCCTTTACCAGCAAAACAACGTCAATACCCTTAACTGCTCCTTCCTGATTGCGCCTACTGACAGCTATTGGACACGCGATTACGGCCCGTGGTTTGTTTTTGATGGCAACAACCAACCCGGTATCGTCGATTTCCCATATAACCGTCCCCGTCCCAACGATAACAATGTGCCTCCGGTTGTAGCTAACTTAATGGGAATCAATCTCTTTGGCATGAATGTAAAGCATACCGGAGGTAATATGATGGCCGACGGATTGGGTATTGGTGCAAGCACCGATCTTGTTTGGGAAGAAAATACGAACCTGACACAAGCTCAAATCCGTCAAAAATTCCTTGATTACCTTGGCATCTCCCGCTACGATGTGCTTCCCGACCCATTGGCCGATTACATCAAACACATCGACTGCTGGGGTAAGTACCTTGCTCCCGATAAAGTACTCATTGGGCGGGTGCCGGTGACCGATCCACGATACAATAACTATGAGGCTGTTGCCAACTATTTTGCTACCACACCAAGCTCCTGGGGTTATCCTTATAAGGTTTACAGGGTGTTTACGCCTGGTGGTAGCCCGGCGACACCTTATACTAACTCGCTCATTTTAAACAATAAAGTGTTTGTTCCAACAACCGGAAGCCAACACGATGCTCAGGCAATACAGGTTTACCAGCAAGCCATGCCAGGTTACCAGATCATCCCTATTCAAAACAGCAGCTGGCAAAACACGGATGCTTTGCATTGCCGCACGCATGAAATTGCCGATAAGGGGATGCTCTTTGTTGATCATCGTCCGAAATACGGAACCCTGTCATGGCAGGACTCCATCGCCATTGCTGCGCGCATCTTACCTTATTCAGGCCAGCCCGTTATTCCTGATTCACTCTACATCCGTTACACTATTAACGGTTCCGGAAATTATACTGCTTTACTTCGCCCGGGCATTGGCGATATGTTCACCGGCTTCATCAAAAACTACAGCAGTTTTGATACGATACGTTACTTTATTTCCGTTGCTGACGCATCAGGCCGACGAATCAAACACCCTTATATGGGTGCACTTGATCCCCATGTATTCGTAGTATCTGAGCAACTATTCGCAAACCTGCTTATTGAACCTGATACCCTCAGGTGGGACACTTATGAGCCATTCAAGACCGTTAAGATAACCAACCGGACAGGGGGCAATGTTAATGTCACCTCTGTTGAGAATAACTTTGCTTTTACTTACCTGGAGGGTAGTTTTGTGCCGGTATCCCTTGCTCATCAGGACTCCTTACTTGTCGATGTTCATCTTCAGATACCAGTTGCCGCAATGAACCCGGAAGGCTATGTCACCGGTACCCTGGATATTATTGCTTCGAACGGCAATTATCAGGTAACAATCATGGTTAAGGAGGGTCTGGTGTCGGGCATTTCCGATGCGAAGCAACATCATATCAAAGCTTACCCAAATCCTTTTTCGGATATTGTCTCGTTCTCAATTAGCGGGATGCGGAGTGGTGCTCTTAAACTTGAGATTTATGATCTCAGAGGTTGTCAGGTGCATCAGGCCATTTATGAAGCGGATAGCAATGACACTATCGTTTGGAAATCAGGCCCAAGCGCACTTCCATCCGGAATTTATTTTTATCGTATCAGCAATGCTGAATACGTTTTTACAGGCCGGATTATCAGGAAATAGAGTAAATCAATTGGATATAAAGACCGTTTCGGACAAGCCGATACGGTCTTTTTTATGCCTTGAACGGCTAAACTAGCACTTGTGACAAGTAAACAGCCGCAGCTAAGGCGGCAACAATAATCCAGAAAGTGAGTGTGCGCGGGAGATCGTCTTTGTCTGGCTGATAATCGAATTCGGAGTTTTTCATACCAATCAAAACCTATTATTTAAAGCGTGGACCCACACGTTGCCCATTCTCCCAAATTGTGACAAAGGCATCGCTTACTCCATTTTCACGGCGTAGTTTATCGCGCATCGAAAGGGCTTCGTCCATGCTTGCGAAGGATCCTACAGAGTAAATATAATATTGCTGGAATCGATCCTCTGAAATTTCATTCTCATTCAACCTGAACCGTTTAGCAAGTTCGGCTTTGCTAAATGGCCTTGATGTGGCAAAAACTTGGACTTTGAATTCGTTGGCGGCAACAGGCTTAACCACTGGTACAGGATTTGGTAATGTTTGAGTCTGGGTAAATACTGCGGCTGATACAGGGTCAGTTACGGTAACTGCTTCAGGTTCTGCTTTTGGCTTTTCAGCAGGTATTTCAATCACAGGGGTAAACTGCAGATTTTCCGTAACATCTTTCTTTTCCTGGGGTTTAGCCGGAATATTCGACCAAAGGTCGATCCCATCCTTATTGGTATCAGGCGGTAATGAAAGGTCGCTTCCTCTACTACCTTGTCCTAATTTATATACCAAACCGAAGGTAATGTGATTATAGACATCGAATCGAAAATTGGATTCCCAGATGTCGAGCTTGTCGTTGCTGATGCCCTTGTTCTTAATTTCAACACGCAGATCAAATTTGTCCGATAGTCTGAAGTCGGCACCAAGCCCGCCCAGCAGGATTCCGGAAAGAGTTGTGCCGCTGATCCCGCGGCCGGCGCCATATCCCCGTTTGGCTAGCACGTTGCCGGTATTGTATTGATAAAGAGTGGTGTTGTAATTGATTGCACCAATGCCTGCAACGATGAAGAAATCAGCAAAACGCGACTCGTCATATTCTGTAAAAAGATTGATGGGATAAAACAAACCTGTAAGACCCGATTCCCAGACGTAGGATTGAAAGTGCACATTCCAGGGTTTGCGGGTTCCAAGCACATGAGAATAGGCAAAATGCAGCCTTCCCGCAATCCATGGATTGAACCTCCTTTCACCCCCCAGCACGGCAACATACCGTAATTCGCTGAGGTCTTTCAAGGCTGGCAACAGGGGGTTGGTCTTAATGTCGCCCAAAAAAACCGAGGTCCCAACGGCCGCCGAAACGTTCCATCCACGATTATCTTCGCCTCCTTCAGGCAGTTCAATCGCCTCCTGCGCGCTAACAGTATTTAGTAACGTTGCAGTGAGAAGTGTCAGCAGAACGGTTGTTAAATGTTGACGAAGTTTCATACTGGTTGTTGTTTATCTTTTGTCAGGCCGCTAAATTATGCACTCAACACAAATAAAGTCAAGTTGATGGCATAAAATACTGCCCTTATTCCTGAATTTTATGAAATGATTCAGAAAATATTCTGGATATTTTAACATAATCATTGTCAAACACTGTATAACATACTTCACATTGCAATCAGAAAACGGATACAGGATGAATTACGAAATAGGCAATCGCTTATACTTACTATTGATTGGCCTTCAGATTGATTTGCCATTGCTCGATATCTTCGATTTGAAGCGCCGGAATTTCGAGTTTATTCTTTTTTCTGAAGCCATTCATCTTTTGTTGAATTATTTGCGGCTTTTCATCCCTGATTTCCTCCACCGCACTATACCCTGCTTTGATGAGATGTTCTGCCCATGCTTCGCTCACGCCCTTTTCGATGAGGTCCTGCGGACTGAAAGGCCTGCGAAATTTTTCTGGCCGCATCTGAGGAAAGAAAAGCACTTCCTGAATGGATGAATGGTTGGTGAGCAACATCACAAGCCGGTCGATACCGATGCCCATGCCTGAAGTGGGTGGCATACCGTATTCGAGTGCGCGAATAAAGTCGTAGTCGATAAACATGGCTTCATCATCACCCCTTTCGGACAGCCTGAGCTGTTCTTCGAATCGCTGGCGCTGGTCAATCGGATCGTTGAGCTCGGTATAGGCATTGGCTATCTCTTTGCCATTAATCATCAGCTCGAAGCGTTCGGTCAGCTCCGGGTTATCGCGGTGCCTTTTGCAAAGGGGCGACATTTCCACTGGATAATCAATAATAAAGGTAGGCTGGATATAATGTTGCTCACACTTATCGCCAAAAATGGCATCAATCAGTTTGCCTTTGCCCATGCTCGGTTCCACTTCGATTCCGAGTTGGCGGCACACCTCGGCAATGCTACTTTCGTCCATGCCATTGAGGTCGTGGCCAGTATGCTCCCTGATAGCATCGAGGATCGAAATGCGGTGGAAGGGTCTTTTAAAGCTAATATCCACTCCGTTAACATATACGGTTGTGCTTCCAGTTACTTCAGTCACCACCCGTTCGAGCATTTCTTCAGTGAAATTCATCATCCACTTATAGTCTTTGTAAGCGACATAGATTTCCATAACGGTGAATTCCGGGTTGTGGGTGCGGTCCATGCCCTCGTTGCGGAAATCTTTGGCAAACTCATACACCCCATCGAAGCCGCCGACAATAAGCCGTTTCAGGTAAAGCTCATTTGCTATGCGCAGATATAGTGGAATATCAAGGGCATTATGGTGGGTTATAAACGGACGTGCGGCAGCACCTCCGGGAATAGGTTGCAGAATAGGGGTTTCAACTTCCAGGTAGCCCTGTTCATTAAAGAACTGCCGCATGGAATTGATGGTTTTGGTTCGCTTGACAAAGGTTTCCCTCACCTGAGGATTGACAATGAGGTCAACATACCGCATCCTGTACCTTTGCTCTGGATCAGTAAAGGCATCGTAAATCAGTCCACCTTTTTCCTTGACAATTGGAAGAGGGCGAAGTGATTTGGAAAGCAGGGTCACACGATGAACATGAATGGTTATTTCGCCCATTTGTGTCCGAAACACAAAGCCGTTTACCCCAATAATGTCTCCAATGTCGAGCAAACGTTTGACGACAGTGTTGTAGAGCGTTTTGTCCTCGCCTGGACAGATATCATCGCGCTTGAAGTAAACCTGAATCCGCCCTTCGGCATCCTGAAGCTCCATAAACGAAGCAGCCCCCATGATGCGTCGGCTCATGATACGACCGGCAATGCTTATGCTCTGAAAATCATCGGGATTTTGATCGAATTGGTTAAGTATTTCTGCCGTGGTGGCATTAACCTGAAATCCTTCTTGCGGGTATGGGTTAATGCCAAGTTGGTACAATTCGTTGAGGGCGTTGCGACGCACAATTTCCTGCTCACTGAGTATCATTGCTTTCTGAAAATTTTTGCAAAGATATCCATTCCCGCTCAGTTGAACGCCTCTAAACAAAACAGGGAGGCTTGTCTGGCCTCCCTGTTGGATGTTAGATAGTTCTTCTACCTGCTGATGATCAGTTTTCTGCTTACTTTGATCTGGCCTTCGACCAACAGGTTGTAAATGCCTGGTGGCTGGTTGCTCAGATCGAGGGGGTAAAGGTTGCGGCCATCGAGCTGAAAACTTTTTTGGTTAAAAACAAGCTTACCAGAGGCGTTAAAAACCATTATGTTGACCTTTTCGCGGGTTCCCAAGGGCAAGGACATGCTGAAACGTCCATCACCCGGATTGGGCATGACCTGAAGGTTTGCCAGCGGATTTTCGTTGATACCCGTGCAATCACGGAACTCGATGATCATTGGCTGAGAACGGGTTACGCAGCCATCGGGACTGATGAGTTCAACCCAGTAGGTTCTGAAGCCAATGCCATGACCAGTTGTATCGGCAGTAATTTGCGATGCCGTCGAGCCTGTTGACCAGTTGAATGTGTAGCCTTGTACATTGGCTCTGAGTGTCTTAATTGCACCAGCACACATCACGGTATCGGCACCCAGATTGATCTTGGGCGGGGCTTCGAACAAACTGATCTGAACACTGTCGGCGGCAGCACATCCGTTTGGCTTGATTACCTGAACCTTTAGCTGATGTGCCCCGAACCCAAGCTGGGCCGAGCTGATGCGTAAAATTTGATTGGTGTCGCCGGTTGACCACAGGAATTGTGAGCCAGGATTGCCGGCATCGAAGGTCAGGGTATCGCTGCCACATGCGGTGAGGGGTCCTGAAAGGACAACAACCGGGGGTTCCTTTACCGTGATTCGCAGCGAATCGCTCACAACGCAACCATATATACTAGTAACCTGCACCCAAAGCTGATTGGTTCCCCATCCAAAAGCTTCAGTAGCCAGGGTTACCTGAGCAGTGGTGTCGCCTGTCGACCAAAGGTAAGTGGCTCCCTCATTGAGTGCGCTAAATTCGAGCGTATGATGGCCACACATTTCCATGTCTTCTCCCAGAGCAACTTCAGGCAGGGGATGAACCACAACGTTCACAACATTGCTTGTAAGCGAATCACTCTGCCGGAACGCCGTAATAGTGTACGAATCAGTATTCTCCGGGGCAATTTTAAGGTTCTGGGTTTGCCCGATTACCTCGCCGACGCTGTTTTTCCAGATAAACTGCAGGTTATTGATATTGCCCTGCAACTCGGATGAAAGCTGAACTGAGTCGCCCCGGCATATTGCTTCAGCAGAGGATGAGGCGTTTACAAGGAAAGTGGATACCCTTAATTGTACGGGTACAATATATACTGGGTTGTCAGGGTCGTTGTTGGCGATGCGCAGGTTGGCGCGGTAAATGCCCGGTATCAGATCGTTGGCTTTAAGAGTAACTGTTACCGGCGTGTTTTGACCTGCTGCAATAGTGCCTGAGGCAGGTGAATAGCTCAGCCAATTAACCACATTAAGTGTGTAGTCCTCAACCTCACCGTAAGTGGTCGTACCACAAGGATTTACTGCCCCTGTCCATGTAATGCGGATGCGCATGCGTGTAGGGCCAGGCAAGGCATTGGCAGGAGGATTGATGACAGCGGTGTAGGGTCCCTGACCGGGTGTGCCGGTAACCACAACAGGTGCATCGTCAAACACCTGATTCTGATTCCAGTCAACCCAAACGCCGCACTGGTCGGCACTGTATGGATTGCCATTGGTTACGGTAAGCGTAACGGGTTCGCCGGGCCTTACTTCGATCGAGAGGCTGGTATAATCAGCGTAGTTGTTGCTTCCAGAGGCGTTGTTGATGCTTCCGATCTGCACCCTTGAAATGTATTCATCACCACCGCCGGAAGCGCTGCAATAAGCATTGGTTTCTCGGTTGGGATTGTTAATGATTTGTGCGCTCATCTGCCAATTCATGGGAAGCTGACCGATGTTGGAAATTGTAAGTGTTTGTGTGGCCTGTGAGGTTGGCAGCAATACCTGACTAATGCTTACCGGTGTGGCTGCAATGCGTGCATCGCCCCATTGGACGGTTATTCTGGATGCACCACTCTCAGCTTCTCCGATATAGGCTGCTGTCACCTGATAGGTATAAACCCCATAAGTGGGCAGGGCATCTACATAAACGGTATCTGTGGTTGTTCCAACAAGCAGGTTGTTACGATAGATTTTGAAACCAGTAAACTCAGGAGCTTCAATGTAGTTCCACTGTAAACTGGCATTGCCTGTCGGGAAATCAACGGTAGCCTGAAGGTTAAACGGGCGGCTAAGCGGATTGGTCATATAAGGCGAGGTGTACGAAAGCGTTACACCGGTTCTGTTGTCAGTCCAAATGGGATAAACTTTTCCTCCTCTTGCCGAAATACCAAGATAGTCGCCCATATAGCCACCTGCCAGGCCAGGAATAGGTGCAGGGGTGAAAGCTACGTCAGAAACCTTGAAGTCCTCCCAGGTGTCGCCACCATCGAAACTGTTGGCACAAAACACCTCCACCTGATTCTGGTTTACATTACGGTCGCCATAAAACACAGCGCTGAGGGCACCATTTTCGGGATCGCAGGCTATCCATGGAAAATAATGCTCTTTGCCTTGTCCGATGGGGTTCTGATTCACTCTGATAGGCTGAGACCAGGTGGCACCGCGATCGGATGAACGAATCATATAGACATCAATGCCATTGTTCTGGTTGATTCCAGGTACGCCAATATTTGTCCATACAACATAAAGGTTACCCCGTCCCGGACCGTCAGAAATGTCGGCTGCCATAACAGGAAAGCTGTTAACACGGTGATTTTTCTTGGTTTGAGTATTGCGTATGCCTCTGATATTGTTGATTATACGTGTTGCAGGCTGCCAGGTAACCCCTCCGTCAAACGAACGGGCGAAGCCGATAGCGCCTTCATCACTGGGCCAGCTGTTGTAAATAGACCAAACGGCATAAACTTCGCCATTAGGACCTGTCTGTAGGTTTACTCCCTGATTGTGGCTTCCTGCATTAACTGCATTGCTTATTGAAACTCTTGTGCTCCAGGTGTCGCCATGGTTTGTTGAGCGCGACACCACAATCTGATTGTTGTTGGAACCACCGAAATCGCTCCATGCTGCATAGAGGTTGCCTCCGAAAAGACTGCTCGGACTGTTGTCAATCCACATATGGTTTTTATCAGCCAACTGTCCCGGGTTAGGCCCAACTGTGCGGGCAGTCCAGCTCACGCCATTGTTGTCCGAATAGGCAATGCCTTGTCCCCCGGGGTTTGTAATGTAATTTATGTACCAGCGTCCGTTGCGACCAATGGCCGTGGTTGGGTCTCCTGAGTTACCTCCGGCCACGCCCTGAACCTTGCCCTGCCAGGTTTCGCCTGCTGTGAACGAATACAAATCGTTTGCGCCATAAAGGGTGCTGGCGCTCTGATTGGTGCTGTTATTAGAGGCAATCACCACATCGCTGTTGAGGGGGTGCACAAAAATCGAATTTTCGCTTTGTGTTGTACTTCCGCTGATTAGAGGAACATCCGGCGAATCGTTAGTTATTACTGAAAACGCCCTGATAGCAGAGCCAGTATATATGGAAGGTTCCGTCCGGATGCCGGGGTTAAGCGTGTAAAGCCCTTGTTGGGCGAGGCGTTTGTAATAGCCATTGTTATCTACACGGGTGTCCACCATGTTTCGGCGTTCGCGCTCGGTTTTGGCATCTGAACTGATGAGCCACCGCAGTCCGGTAACAAGCATAATAGCCAGCACGATGGTGATGGTGCGTAAGGTTTTCTTCATTGGAATATGGTTGAGCATGAATTTAAGACCGCCAAAAGTAGGGATTTTACTATTGGTCAGTTGTAATATAAGTTTTAAATAGCAAGAATGATGGAAAAATTTGGGGCCGACCTGTAAGCTACAAATTAGTTTAATGGTAGAGTTTGGCTTCAGTTTCTCCATTAATTACACGTAAGCCATTGAAAGCAAGCGCCTTGAGCTCGTCCTCACCAGGATAAACATGGACCGGGGCAATGCGGTGAACACGCTCAATTATTTTGTTGACGAAATACTTGTCGTGTGCAATACCTCCTGTGATAAGAATCCCATCAACATTGAAGAAAAGCACTGTGGCCATTGCGCCTATTTCTTTTGCTACCTGATAGGCCATGGCATCGTATATTAGCTTAGCCCTGGCATCGCCAGCCGCAACACGCTGCTCAACTTCGTATGCGCTGTTCGTATCCAGATAGGCTACAAGGCCACCTTCGCCCTTGATCATTTTCATCACCTCTTTTTCAGTATACTTGCCGCTGAAACAAAGTCGTACGAGTGGCCCAACGGGCAGGCTGCCAGTCCTTTCGGGTGAAAATGGCCCGTCGCCATCCAATCCCTGATTGACGTCCACCACCCGGCCTTTGCAATGCCCCCCAACAGTTATACCTCCGCCGAGATGTACCACGATGAGGTTAAGCTCCTCATAGGATCGCATGATGGATTTTGCGTGTTGACGGGCAATTGCCTTTTGGTTCAGGGCGTGAAAGATGGAGTAGCGAGGCAACAATGGATGTCCGGATATCCGCGCAATATCATCAAGTTCGTCAACAACAACCGGATTAGCGATGAATGCCCGTGCCTGAGGCAAAGATAGGGCAATGTCGTGCGCAATAAGTCCTCCTAAATTACTGGCATGTTCGCCCATCGGGCTGCTACGCAGATCGCGCATCATGGCTTCATTCACCTCATATACTCCTGATTCGATGGGTTTGAGTAATCCGCCGCGACCCATTACCACTTTAATATTGTCGAAGGGGATGTCGGCTTCGCGTAGCTCATTCAGAATTAGGTCTTTGCGGAACGAAAACTGGTCAGTAATTTTTTCGAAAGGCTCAAGTTCTTCATTACTGTGCCTGATGTTTTTGATATACACAGGGTTCAATCCCTGAAACAACCCGAACTTGGTGGATGTTGAGCCGGGATTAATCGTAAGTATGTGTATGTTATCGTCGGAGCCCATCGTAACAGTGTCAGGCTTGGTTTGTTAACGGGCAGTCAGGGCTGCCAGCGCAATGCTGTATAGCTTGGTGAGGGTGCTGTCGCCACGCGAGGAAAGCACAGCCGGGACACGCGCGCCCACTACGAACGCACCTTGCTCTCCTTTGGCAAGCTTGGTGTTCATTTTATAAAAAACATTGCCTGATTCGATATTTGGGAACAGCAGACAATCGGCATCGCCGGCCACAGGGCCGCCAACTTTCTTTATATCCGCACTTTCCTTGTCAATGGCCACATCGAGGGCCATGGGGCCGTCCACATAAGCTCCTTTGATCTGGCCGCGATCGGCCATTTTAGAGAGCAGTGCTGCGTCCACACTGGCTTGCATCTTGGCAGATACCTGTTCCGATGCGGCTATTACTGCGAGCTTGGGTTTTTCAATACCAAGGGCATGAGCGGTATTTATCAGGTAGTTGGCAATCGCAATCTTTTCAGGCAATTCGGGGGCAGGCAGTATGGCTACATCGCCGACAATAAGTAGCTTGTGATAATTCGGATTTTCCATTACCGTTACATGACTCAGCACTGCACCTTTGTTCATCAGTCCACGTTCCTTATCTAGTATGGCGCGCATATATTTATCAGTGCTGACAAGACCTTTCATCAACAGGTTGCCCTTGCCTTCGTTAATAAGTTCAACAGCTTTATAGGCAGCCTTCATTTCATCCGTTTCGTGCACAATGGTGAACTTTCCTGCATCAATGCCAAGATGCACGCAAACCTTAGTGATCTCTTTCTCGTCGCCCACAAGCGTACCTTCGAGCAATCCCATATCAATAGCCTGGCTTACTGCGCTGATTGAATGGTCGTCGTTGGCAAAAGCACAAACAAGTCGTTTTTTCTGACTGCTTTTAAGTGCTTCAAACATTTGGTCGAGTCGGATGATGGTCATGGATTGCGATTTTGGTTTTGGAAAAATACTGTTACACAATTAACAATTAATGCCGCAAAGTTAACAATTTCCGGCATTTGCCTCTGACAATTCCAACCTAAAAATATACTGGAAGCATCCTCCCTTTGAAGGGTATTTCTCCCGATCAGGCGCTAAATGACAACTTTTTGTAAATTCGTAAAAACAGTAACAGAAACGCATGATCGCTCAAGATTTGGCAAAGGAGCTGGAGATCGTCATCGGACGCCTGGAGGGTTTGCCGGTAAAGACAGGAATGGTAAGGGCTTTGGGAGGAGGTTCCATCAACAATGCATGCATGGTCGAAATTGGCAACAGGCCATACTTTGTGAAATGGAACAGCCGCCAGCGCTACCCCGGGATGTTCGAAGCCGAGGCTGCCGGTTTGAAACTGCTTGCCTCGGCAGGGGCATTACGGATACCTGAGGTGGCTGCAACAGGCGAGGTGGGCAATTTGGCGTATCTGCTGCTTGAATATATCACGCCAGGGCGCCTGGTTAGCGGCAGCTGGACCACATTCGGGAAGCAGCTTGCCGCATTGCACAGACATTCCAATACGGCTTTTGGCCTCGGAAGCGATAACTACATTGGCTCCCTGCCCCAGCGCAACGGATTGCATTGCCAAAGCTGGGCCGAATTTTTTGTGGAATACCGGCTCCGACCCCAACTGGGTCAGGCAATGCAGAGCGGCATAATGCCTTTGAGTGCGTTGAAACAAAGTGAAAAGCTTTTTGAGCGCATGGATCAGCTGTTTCCACAAGAGCCGCCTTCCCTGCTCCACGGTGATCTGTGGAGCGGTAACTTTTTGTTTGACATCGAGGCTAATGCAGTGCTGATCGACCCGGCTGTCTATTATGGACATCGCGAAATGGACCTTGCCATGAGCAGGCTTTTTGGCGGTTTCGACCCGCAGTTCTATTTTTCCTATCACGAATCATGGCCACTCGAAAATGGATGGCAGGAGCGTGTTGATTTATGCAACCTTTATCCGCTGCTGGTGCATGTCAACCTGTTTGGCGGAGCCTATGCCCGCCAGGTTCAGGCTATACTTAACCGGTTTATCTGAACATCGACTTACGGCAGGCCAAAAGGTCAAAAAACACTACTTTTGCACCTTTCATATTCATTTTAAGTCAAATTAAGCTCGCTATGGAAAACACCGGCGAAACCTTATTTCCTGAAGACGAAAAACGGTCACTCAATTTTATTGAAAATATCATTGAGGAAGATATGCAAAACGGCAAAAATGGCGGCAGGGTTCATACCCGATTTCCCCCTGAACCCAATGGTTATCTGCATATTGGACACGCCAAGTCAATCTGTCTCAACTTTGGTATTGCTGACAAGTATCATGGAAAGTGCAACCTGCGTTTCGACGATACTAATCCGGAAACCGAAGACACTGAGTATGTGGAATCGATTATGGAGGATGTGCGATGGCTCGGTTTTCAATGGGATAAAGATCCTTATTACGCCAGCGATTATTTCCAGCAGCTTTACGAATGGGCATTGTTGCTCATCAAAAAGGGACTTGCCTATGTTGATGATCAGCCTCAGGAGCTCATCAGTCAGCAGCGGGGAGTGCCTACCAGACCCGGAACTGAGAGCCCGTTTCGCAACCGTACGGTAGAGGAAAACCTTCAATTGTTTGAAGGTATGAAGAACGGGGAGTTTGAGGAAGGTAGCCATGTGCTCAGGGCAAAAATCGACATGAGTTCGCCCAATATGCACATGCGCGACCCTATTCTTTACCGTATTCTGAAGAAAGAGCATCATCGCACCGGAAATCAGTGGGTCATATACCCCATGTACGACTTTGCCCATGGTCAGAGCGATTACCTCGAAGGCATTACGCACTCGCTGTGCACCCTTGAGTTTGAAGTGCACCGTCCACTTTATGACTGGTTTCTTGATCAGCTCGTCGGTGGCAATTACCGTCCGCGCCAGATTGAGTTTGCCCGACTCAACCTCTCCTACACTGTTATGAGCAAGCGTAAATTGTTGCAACTGGTGCAGAATGGATTTGTGAATGGATGGGATGACCCGCGCATGCCCACTATTGCCGGAATGCGACGCAGGGGATATACCCCGGCTTCGATCCGCAACTTTGCAGAGCGCATCGGGGTTGCCAAGCGCGACAATGTGATCGATGTTGGCCTGCTTGAATTCAGCGTGCGTGAAGACCTTAACAAAACAAGCCGACGTGTTATGGCGGTTCTCGATCCGGTTGAACTGGTCATTACCAACTATCCTGAAAACACAATTGAATTGGTAAGTATCGAAAATAACCCGGAGGATCCCGAAGCCGGATCGCGCGAAGTACCTTTCGGCCGCAGGCTTTTCATTGAGCTTGATGACTTCATGACTGATCCGCCCTCCAAGTTTTTCCGACTTGGTCCGGGCCGAGAAGTACGGCTCAAGGGTGCATATGTCGTTAAATGTGAGGGCTTTGAAATAGATGACGAGGGTAAAGTGTCGCGCATTCTCTGTACATATGACCCCGAAACACGCAGCGGCACCGGCAACAAACAACCCAAGGTGAAAGGCACCCTTCATTGGGTGGAAGCCGGCAGTGCCCTCAACGCGGAGGTTAGGCTATACGACAGGCTGTTTATGGACGAAGATCCGGCCGGTCACAAGGACCGCGACTTTCTGGAGTTTCTCAACCCCAATTCGCTGAAAGTTCTTGCAGGATGCAAGCTGGAACCATCGCTGAGTATTTCGAAAGCCGGAGAAAAATTCCAGTTTCAGCGTGTGGGCTACTTTTGTGTTGACCCTGACAGCAGCCAGAATATGCTTGTCTTCAACCGAACTGTGGCACTCAAGGATGATTGGTCGAAGATCAGGGATCAACACAACTGATGTTGAGACCTTAATACTTTTTCAAAAAAGAATTTGAGAAAAAACCTTGTCATTTTTTGTGCAATACCTAAATTCGCAAACTCAATTGCCCGATGGTGTAATTGGCAACACGTCTGACTCTGGATCAGAAGAGTCTAGGTTCGACCCCTAGTCGGGCAACACGCATTAAAAACCCCACCGAAGCGGTGGGGCTTTTTTATTTTGCCCGGATAACATGTTTCGGAAAAAATTAGCCATCCAACAGGACTGTCCGAATGCAGCTCCAAACTGCCATATAAAACGAAGAGCAACTTCACTTGAAAGTAATCTTTTCACCGCTTCAAATTTCCTATAGAATACCTTGAGATAGTTAAATTTTGCAGTACACCATGCTTAAATTTGCTAATGTAAAATTGAAGTTTATCAAATCATTAGATCTGAAATATGTTGCGAAGACACTTATTAACTTTGACGATACTGCTTGTAAGCATGCTTCAACTGCCGGCGCAGGGCCGTTACACGCTAAGCGGTTTCGTGCGCGAAAAAGGCAGCCGCGAGCTGCTGCCCGGTGTAAACGTGTACATTGCATCACTGCGTAGCGGCACAATCACAAACAATTATGGCTTTTATTCAGTTACCGTGCCTCAAGGCGAATATGAGATTCAGTTTTCGTTTGTGGGATATCAACCGATATTACTCAAAGTGAAGCTTTCGGGCAACCGAACTGCCGATATTGAGCTTGATCCCACCATTACCCTGGGCGAGGTGGAAGTGGTGGCCGGTCGTTTGGAACGAGTGGCCGAAAGCAACCAGATGAGCATTATTTCGCTACCAGTGAGTCAGGTGCGCGAGGTGCCTGCGCTGCTTGGTGAAAAAGACGTTTTTAAAGCGCTTCAGCTTATGCCAGGGGTGCAGAAAAGCAGCGAGGGGAGCAGCGGCTTATATGTACGCGGCGGCGGACCCGACCAAAACCTGATCATTCTTGACGATGCCACAGTTTACAACGCCTTTCACCTTTTTGGTTTCTTTTCCATCTTCAACGGCGATGCACTCAAAAGCATCGAACTGACAAAAGGAGGTTTTCCGGCGCGCTTTGGGGGCAGACTGTCGTCGGTGGTAGAAATGACCATGAAAGATGGTAACAAGGAAAAGCTGAGCGGCGAAGCGGGTATCGGGCTTATCTCGTCGCGTCTTACCCTCGAAGGTCCTATTCAAAAAACCAAGGCTTCCTTTTTGGTTTCTGGCCGGCGAACCTACCTCGATGCCCTTGTGATGCCATTTTTCACCGACGAAGGCAGGGCGGGCTACTTTTTCTACGACCTGAACGCCAAGGTCAACTACGACTTCGGTATGAAGAATAAGCTGTATGCAAGTGGCTATTTTGGTCGCGACAAGTTTTTTGTGCGCAATCGCGAATCGCGCAACCAGTTGTTCGAAGGGGGCTTGTTCTGGCAAAACCGCACTGCCACCATACGCTGGAATCATCTGTTTAACAATAAGGTGTTCAGCAATTCCTCCCTCATATTCAGCGAGTACGATTTTATTGTTTACAACAAGATGGAAGAATCCGGTGTAAAATACAAGCTCAACTACAATTCTGGTATTCGCGACATCTCCGGAAAATTCGATCTGGAGTATCATGCATCGCCCAATTTCAAGCTTCGCACCGGCTTTCAAACCACCAACCATAACTTCCTGCCCAGTGCGATTGTAGAGGTTGACTCGCAAACGGCTTTTAATTTCAACTCCAAAACCGAATATAATTCGTTCGAGTCGGCCCTCTATGCTGAAAATCACCTCATGATCGGGCAAAGGCTCAGCCTGAATGCAGGCCTGAGGCTCACACATTTTGTGGCTGAAAGCAAACACCGAGTGGCTCTTGAACCAAGGCTTTCTGCTAATTACCTGTTGCAACCCGACCTATCGATCAAGGCAGCCTATGCCGACATGAACCAGTTTGTGCATCTATTGAGCAACACAGGCCTTGGCCTGCCCACCGACCTTTGGGTGCCTTCGACTGACCGTGTTGCACCCCAAAATGCCCGTCAGATATCGGCTGGTATTGCTAAGGACTTTTCCGAACGCGGGTTTTCGGCCACAGTTGAAGGATATTACAAAAGAAGCAGCAATATCCTTGGCTACAAGCCGGGGGCCAGTTTCCTGCTCATCGACGATCCTACTGAAGCTCAGAACTTCACGTGGCAGGACAACGTCACTTCGGGCCAGGGTTGGTCGTATGGTGCCGAACTGCTGCTGCACAAGAAATCGGGCCGAACGAATGGATGGATTGGTTATACCCTCTCGTGGACGCAGTTGCAGTTCGATGAGGTGAACTTCGGTAAAAAGTTTTTTGCCGGTTACGATCGTCGCCACGATGCTTCCTTGGTGGTGATGCACGAAATCAATCAGCGGATAAGCCTTTCGGCCAGCTGGGTTTATGGCACTGGTAACGCCGTAAGCCTCCCGCTGGCTTCGTTTCCTGCATTCACCTTTAGTCCCTTCCCAAATTCGCCTGAGTTTGGCTTCCCATACTTTCCCTATGAAGTATCCGACTATGGCTCGCTCAATGCTTACCGGATGAAAGCCTATCACAGACTTGATCTTTCGGCAAGGTTCTCGGCCAGAAAAGCACACTTTACAAGAGTCTGGGAAGTAGGGCTTTACAATGCCTACAGCCGCAGAAACCCTTACTTCTATTATTTGACCACTGAGTATTTGCCAGATGGCAACAGCTATAAAAAGCTCAAGCAAGTATCCATTTTCCCAATTATCCCTTCGATTTCGTATAACATAAAGTTTTAAATACATGAAATACAACATATTACTTCTACTCTCCGGTCTATTGGTACTTGGAGGATGCGATAAGCTGATTTCGGATGTCGATGGCCCTAAAGTTGATCCCAAACTGGCATTGTTTAGTATTATTTCTCCTGAGATGGACACGCTGGAAGTCCGTGTCAATAAGAGCTGGCCCCTCGACACTCCCCAGCATGGAATGTACGGCATGTATCTTCTGGTGGAGAACGCTTCGGTAAAACTTAAAAGCAGCACAGCTCAGGTGACATTAAATTTTCACCGCCGCCGTCAGTCTTATGTCGTGCCCGCCTCACAGTTTCCCATAGTACCCGGGCAAACCTACCGTTTAGAGGTTACTGCACCCGGTGGTTTTGAAGCATGGGCTGAGTGTAGGGTACCTATTGCCATTGCCAATGCGCTGGAGGTGACTAAAGTAGACAAATATGCCAGTGACGGCTGGTTCGAAGGACGGGCTGTGAGCCTTAGGCTGGCCGACCTCCCGGGAGTTGGGCATTTCTATTATGTGGATGTTGCGCGTCGTTTCAGGGGCAGCTTCCCCGGCGGGCCTTCATCAGGCTTTGATATGATCGGCTTCGAATCGGGTGAGCAGTATATTACTGATGCGAATAAGGATGGGGCGTTTTTTTTGTTTCGCACGTTTCGTTTTGACCTATGGCCTCCCCGCGACACCCTGGTGCTTTACAGTGCGCTTACCGATGAGCATTTCTTCCGTTACCATCAGAGCGTCAGATTTTTTTCGGGCGATAATCCTTTTGGTGAGCCAACCCCTGTTTACACCAATGTTGTAGGAGGCCTGGGTGTATTTGCAGCCTGCCGCGAACGCAGGGAAAACTATATTTTGGATTAGGAATGTTAGCCGGTCTGTCCGGCGGCCTTTAGAAAGCTCCAAGAGGTGGTAATGATTACAATGGACGGAAACTTATTGCTGCCCCGCCTCCTGGCTTAAGATCAAGCTTGATGGTTGAGCCGCTTTCAAGCTCGATAGGTTCAATCATTATGGAAGTGGGATTGCTGTTCCAGTGCGCATCTGGCCCATCGGCATAAACTATTGCCTGCCATTTCTTTCCCGGTTCAAGAAATGAGGTGTTTATGCTCAGTTGACGACTTTCTTCGTTGGTGATGCTGCCCAGAAACCAGTTGCCGGTGCCACGTTCCTGACGGGCAATGGTAACATACTCGCCTACTTCGCCATTCAGCACCAGCGTTTGTTCCCAATCCACACCCACATCGCGGATAAACTGAAAGGCGGGATGTCCCTCATAATGTTCGGGCAAATCGGCTGCCATCTGAATGGGGCTGTAAATCACTACATAAAGCGCTAATTGCTGCGCCAGTGTGGTGTTTACCTGATTGTTTGGCTTATAATCGTTAAACTTGATGTTGAAAATACCCGGGGTATAGTCGATAGGTCCGGCCAGCATACGGGTAAAGGCTACTGTGGGCAGGTGCGAAGGAGGATTTCCTCCGTCGCTGGCCCAGGCATTAAACTCTTGTCCGCGCAGGTTTTCGCACGCAATGTCGTTTGGGTAGGTGCGGCGCAATCCGGTCGGCATCATGCTTTCGTGGCTGTTCACTGCAATGCCGTACTGAGCAGCTTTGCGGATCACATCAACATAGTGTCTGATCATTCGCTGGTTGTGATGGTATTCGCCTTTGGGAATGATGGTGCCCACATAGCCTGTTTTAACCATATCGTAACCAAAGTGTTGCATCAGTTTGAAAGCAGTGTCCATTTGTTTTTCGTAGGTACTCACAGCAGCCGAAGTTTCGTGGTGCATGATAACCCGTACGCCTTTTTCGCGTGCATAACGGACCACTTCGGTCATATCGAAATCAGGGTAGGGGGTCACAAAATCGAAAATGCCCTCGCGGTTGGCTGTGCCTATCCAGTTTTCCCAGCCTGTGTTCCATCCCTCGATGAGCAATGCACCTATGTTGTTGGCGGCAGCAAAATCAATGTATCGCTTAGTGTTCTCAGTGGTTGCGCCATGACGACCATGTGGTGCTCCTCCTGCCTCGCGCGAATAGCTCCATTCCGATTTGCCTAGATGCATTTCCCACCAGATGCCGACATATTTGGTGGGCTTCACCCACGATACATCGCCTAGTTTGTTGGGTTCGTTCAGGTTTAGTATGAGTTGCGAGGCGATGAGACCTGGTGCGTCGGGGCTGATTTGAATCGCGCGCCATGGGCTGTTGAATGGAAGGGCATGGCTCACTTTGTATGGCCTGTTTTCACTGCCTACGAGTATCGTTTTCATGCTGAGCGCCTGTGGATCAACTTCAAGCGTCATGGCTGCATAATCAGTCAGGGCAGCTTCATGAAAGCTGAGGTGCAGTCCTTCGGTCGTGCGCATCGTGATGGGGGTATTCACCGCATTGTGCGGAATATTGGTTTGGGCCAGGTTGGGATGATTGCGCTTGCAGGTGGCATCGATTTGGCTGAAAAGCGTTTTGTTGTACAGGTGTTCATTAATATCCCAGTCACCGGGAACCCACCAGCAGGTATGGTCGGACGACAGGCGGAAATAACTGTGTTCCTCAGCAATAAACAACGAATCTGCTCCGGGCATGGACGGAATATGATACCGAAATGCCACGCCATCGTTGTATGCCCTGAAAATCAGTTGCATTTTCATATTTGGCACGCCCCTCTCCTGAAGCATTATGGTCATTTCATTGTAGTGGTTCCTGACACGACGTTGCTCGCCCCAGGGCATCTCCCATGTTTCGTCAACCGAATTTTTTTGCGCCTTGGTTATGCGCATGTCTGTGCAGAACACAGACGTCTCAAAAAGTTCAAGGCCAAGTTCCGATGGAACAATAAGTATTTGTCCCTTATACTCTACCGAGTAAACCGGTTTTCCCACGCTGTTAATGGCAACCCGGAGGCTGATCGAGCCATCGGGCGATTTGATAAGTGTTTCTTTCTTGTTGCAGGAAGTGAGCGAAAGTACCACGGTAGCAAAGGCTATAAGTGCATTGATAAAATGCATCATACTAGTCTAATCTTTTCGTTTTATGGTGTAGTCCACAAGGGATTTCAACGAAGTAAGGGCCTTGGTTTCGGGATATACTTCGAGCAATGCCATGGCAGTGTTGATGATCTCATTCATTTTTTGTGCTGCGTAGTCCAATCCGCCCGAGGCACGGACTCTGGTCATGAGTTGCTGCACCTTGTCAGGTTCATTGTTGTGATTTTTCACAAGGTTGATAATCAAACGTCTTTCAATCTTGTTGCTCCGGTTTAAGAGGTAAATCAGCGGTAGGGTCAATTTCCGTTCCTTGATGTCGATGCCCGAGGGTTTCCCTGTGATAGCAGTATCCTGAAAATCAAGGATATCGTCTTTAATCTGAAAGGCGGTGCCGACAAGTGTGCCAAAAAGGTTCATGCGATCAATGGCAAATTTGTCGGCCCCGGCTGAGGCTGCTCCTACGGCACAGCAGGCTGCAATGAGGCTGGCGGTTTTTTTCCGGATAATATCGAAGTATATTTCTTCATGAACGTTCAGTCGGCGGGCTTTCTCGATCTGAAGCAGTTCGCCTTCGCTCATTTCTTTCACGGCATTCGAAACTATCTTCAGAAGGAGGTGGTCGTTGTTTTCCACGGCCAGGAGCATACCACGCGAAAGAAGATAGTCGCCGGCCAGCACAGCAATTTTGTTTTTCCAGAGCGCATTCACCGAAAAAAATCCTCGCCTTTGGTTCGAATCGTCCACTACATCGTCATGCACCAGGGTGGCAGTATGCAAAAGCTCGATCAGCGAGGCTGCCCTGTAGGTGGATTCGTTGATGCCGCCATTGATCGAGGCCGTGAACAGAACAAACATTGGTCTGAGTTTTTTGCCTTTGGTGCGCACAATGTACTGCATCACCTTGTCGAGCAGCGGAGCAGACGAGCGCATGCTGGCATTAAAAACTTTTTCGAAAGCTTTCAGCTCTTCTTTAATTGGTGCCCTGATGATATCGATCTGCTGCATGCGCCATTGATTTCTTATGTTTCGAAAAGGCAAGGAATAGGGCAAATTTACATCTTTTGAGGACTTGGCGAAGCGAATTATGAAAGCTGTCTACCTGGCAAAACCGCTAACTTTGCCTCAAAGACCTTCAAATGTCTGTTTTTCTTTTCGACGAATTAATTTTCGGGCCTGTCCGTAGCCGGCGTCTGGGCATGTCGCTGGGAATCAATCTATTGCCTGCGCACAGTAAAATATGTACATTCAATTGTATTTACTGCGAATGCGGCTGGACCAAAAACCGCAGCAGTCTGCGCACGCATTTACCCTCAACCTCAGAATTTCTGCAGATGCTCGAAGAAAAGCTTGTCCGGCTTCGCGGTACTGCGCTCCAGCCCGACAGCATCACCTTTGCAGGCAATGGCGAACCTACCATGCATCCCGATTTCCCCGTAATTGTTGAGCTTACACTACAGCTGCGCGATGCCATTCTGCCCGAAGCCAGGGTGAGTGTGCTGTCGAATGGCAGCATGATCCACGTGCATGAAATTGCTGAAGCGCTGAAAAAAGTGGACAATAACATCCTGAAACTTGATGGTGGAAACGAAGAAACCATCCGAGCCATTAATATGCCACTCAAGGCATTCAAGTTTGACGACTATATCCGGGGGCTGTGCAGTTTTAACGGAAACCTTATTGTACAAACGCTTTTTGTTCGAGGTATGCATAATGGTCGATTTGTTGATAATACCAGCGCCGAACAGCTGAATGCCTGGAAAAGCAACCTGAAGCTTGTGCAACCCCGATATGTGATGATCTATTCAATTGAACGCGATACAGCACTGGAGGGGCTTACCAAGGTGACTGCAGCAGAACTCGAAAGCATTGCCGAACTTGTTCGCAGCAATCATATAGATGCCGAAGTTTACAGCTGAAAGCCATGGAAAACTATCCGGTGCAGGTGCTGATGGCTTTTGCCCAGACATTCGATGATTCGGAGGGGAAATTCCTCAACTGGCTGCTGCACAACGGCTATGCCGAGCTGGCAGCCCTCAGCAGCGCCATACGTGGAAGTGAGGAGGCTTTTGACTGGCTGATGAGGCATAAGTTTTATCATTTGGCTGCCCTCGATGGTGCCATCGACAATCAGGCAAAAGCTTCGGCATGGCTGCAGCAACATAATTTTCATCTGCTCATGGCCATTGCCGGTGCTGTGAATAACCGGCCGGAAGCTATTTCCTGGCTTGGCGAGCGCGACCTCCAAATCTTCCTTCATCTGGCGGGTAGAATTAGATTTTATCGTGACAGTCAAACATGGGACTACCATAAAAAGCCTTTCTGAAGCCTGTGCAACGATCCGATTTGCTAACTTGCACACTGAGATAATTAGCCTTCGATGATTGACCCGATATACAGCCAGTTTGTTCTGCCACTGATTATTGCCATCTTTCTTGCCATCAATATGGGAGCAAGTGGCACCGCACCAAGCTTTGCAGCAGCTTTTGGGGCCAACCTCATACCCCGTAACTTAATTCCAGGATTATTCGGGGTAATGGTGCTGGTAGGAGCATTATTGTTTGGTAAAAACGTAGCCCGGACCCTTGGAGGAAGTATTTTGCCTGTAGAGGAGATGTCGGTCATTCTTACTTCCATCATTTTGCTTTCAGTAGCCTTATCCTTATTTTTTGCTAATCTGCTGGGAGTCCCCCAGTCGTCGAGTCAATCTACTGTGTTTGCTCTTGCCGGTCCTGCCCTGTATTTTGATGTTTTAAAGACCGACAAATTGTTTTTCGAAATTATACCTACGTGGTTCATACTTCCAATCATAGCATTTTTGCTTACTTACGCTGTTGGAAGGATAATCTACCGCCCAGGAAGCAGAATTGCAAGCTATGAATTTCAGTCGCTCCGACAGTTGCCATTTCTTCAGGCTATGGTCATCATCTCGTCGCTTTATGTTGCCTTGTCCATTGGTGCCAACAATGTGGCTAACGCTACCGGCCCTCTGGCATCTATGATTCTTAATGAGCTGGGTATTTTGGCGACCGATAAGGATTTCAAGCTCGTGATAGTGTTGCTTGTGCTGCTTATTGCGCCTACTTTTGGCATTGGCAGCTCACTCATGGGGACAAAGGTCATGCGTTCTACCGGAACGAAACTTGTTGAGCTTGGCCCTGTTTCGGCAATGGTGATATCACTGATAACCGCCAGTCTGTTGCTGGCAGCTTCAACCACAAAGGGCATTCCCACCTCACTGGTTCAGCTTAACACCGGAGCAATACTGGCCATTGGTGTGGCTAGATCTGGATGGAAGAATGTTTTTCGTAACTATCAGGTGCACAGGTTCTGGGTTATCTGGATCATTGCACCTATCCTGGCATTTGGAATTGCCCTTGTTATGACCTGGATAGCGGATAAAATGAACATTTTATAAAAGTGGCTGCGCAACCATCTCCAGTTTCGAAATGTCGTATCCCAACTCTGCTGCCCTTTTAATGAGATTGTCGAGCGTTGCTTGCTCCATTTGTGGTTTTCGACCCAAAACCCATAGGAAGTTGGGAGAACTGCTGCCTACCAGTGCCCATTGGTAGCTTTCATGATCCAGGGCAAGAATATAATAGTCAGCATAAAAGATCCAGAAAAACGACACCTTCAGATGACCAATTGACGGGTCTCCGGCCGGTTTAGCCTTGCCGATGGCTTTGCTGAGTTCACCATCAAGGCTCTTCTTGTAACCTTTGTTTTCCACTTTTATCCTTCCATTAGGAAGCAGCGTGTAGGTTGCAGTAACGCCCACCAGATCGCGTTCGAATCGGTGAGGATAGCGTGCAATCTCGTACCATGTGCCTGTATATCTTTCCAATTCAACGGTTTGGATCTGGGGTTTCATTTTCGATGACCAATTAGTTGCACAGGAATACGTGCTTATAATTACAAGCAGGACGGTGAAAAATTTACGCAACTCGGCAATATTGCCAGATGATTTCAGAGGCGCTTTCATTAGGATTTTTCCCAAAGTTCGTTTTTTTGCCCGAACCAAAAAAGGAAAAGTTATCATGAAATGCTCTTATATGTCGTTCTTTTTCAGATCATCTTCTCCGGATCCACCCATTCTGTAAACTGCTCATCGGTGAGCAGTCCGAGCTCGATGGCAGCCTTGCGGAGCGTAGTGTTTTCGGCATGGGCCTTTTTAGCAATTTTTGCTGCATTGTCGTAGCCGATATGCGGATTGAGGGCCGTTACCAGCATCAGTGAGTTTTCGAGATTGTGCCTGATGCGGGTGTTATTGGCCTCGATGCCCAGAGCGGCATGTTCGGTAAAGCTGACACAGGCTTCCCCAAGCAGTCGTGCCGACTGCAACAGGTTGGCAATCATAACGGGCTTGAATACATTAAGCTGAAAATGACCATGTGTGCCGGCGACAGTAATAGCGGCATCATTGCCGATCACCTGAGCGCAGACCATGCTGAGCGATTCGTTTTGGGTAGGGTTAATTTTGCCGGGCATGATGCTCGAGCCTGGCTCGTTCGAAGGCAGAATTACTTCACCTATTCCACAGCGGGGGCCGGATGCCAGCAGACGGATGTTGTTGGCTATATGCATCAGGATCACTGCCAGCTGTTTAAGGGCGCCGTGGGTTTCCACGATGGCATCATGAGCCGAGAGGGCTTCAAATTTGTTCGGAGCGGTGCGGAATGGCAGCTCCGTTAATTGCGCAATATGGTGTGCCACAAGCTCGCTGTAACCTTCGGGAGTGTTGATTCCGGTACCTACGGCCGTACCGCCGAGCGCCAGTTCGCTCAGATGGTCCATGGTATTGCGCAAAGCATAAAGGCCATAGTCCAGTTGCGCTGCATAGCCTGAAAATTCCTGTCCAAGGGTGAGCGGCGTAGCATCCATGAGGTGTGTACGCCCGATCTTGACTATGTTTTTGAATGCTTCAGCCTTTTCGTTCAGCGCATTGCGAAGCATCTCGATGCCCGGCATCGTTACTTCGGTAATTAGCTTGTAGGCTGCAATGTGCATGGCCGTGGGGAAGGTGTCGTTCGATGATTGCGATTTATTTACGTCATCGTTCGGGTGAATGATCTTTTTGGCATCTTCGAGTTTGCCTCCTGCAAGCACATGGGCACGATTGGCAATCACTTCGTTGACGTTCATGTTACTCTGTGTGCCAGAGCCTGTTTGCCAGATGACTAGCGGAAACTGATCGTTGAGTTCTCCGGCCAGAATTTTATCACACACTTTGGCAATCAGATCTTTCTTTTCCTCCGACAGTACCCCTAACTCGTGGTTGGTTATGGCTGCGGCCTTTTTCAGGAAGGCGAAAGCGTGGATGATTTCCATCGGCATGCTGCCTTCGGGTCCGATACGGAAGTTGTTGCGCGAGCGCTCGGTTTGGGCTCCCCAATACTTGTCGGCCGGCACCTCAACTGGTCCCATCGTGTCTTTTTCGATGCGGTAATTCATGCTTTGTTGCTTTTGGTCTGAATTATGAAATCTTTTTCGACACACGGCTTGCCATACGGTGCAATTCGCGACCGATGGCTGCAGTTTCTTCTGTATATTTCTCGTATTCAAATGGTTTCAGCAGGCCGAGCTGTGTACTGATATACAGCAGCGTCTCAAGTTCGCGCACCGCATTGCCGGCTTCGGAAAGGTTTCGGGCTGAACTGGCGCTTATGCCTGCCTGAGGCACTGATGAAACCATTACGGCAAGGTCGACGGCTTTATTGCGCAGCCTGCGTCCCAAACCATCTTTTTCCTCAGACGGAAAAGTGTTGGTGGCTGCATAGATCAGCCTTACAAAATCCATGGTTTGCTTCCAGACGGGAAGTTGCTCAAAATGGTCGTCGGTGTGCATTGCTGTTGTTTTTTACAAAATTGATAAAATATTTTCAGGCGGATGACCAATTGTGGCTTTATCTGCTGTTTCAATTATCGGACGAATCAGAAGCTGTGGTTGAGCCAGAAGCACTTGTATCCACTCTTCCTCGCTCAGCGCTCTGCCTTTTTTTAGGTGCATTTTGTAGTATTCTTCCTGTTTGCGAACCATTAGTGCAAAGGGCAATTCCAGTTTTGCCGAAAGGCGCCGCAGATCCATGGCCGACAGTGGTTTTTTTAAATACTCAACCACTTCGATATCAGAAAAATGCAACTTAAGAACCTCGAAACCCTCGCGGGATTTTCTGCATCGGGGGTTGTGATAAATGGTTGCCGAAGTTTTAGTTTTCATGCTGAATCCCGCCAAATTCCATAAGGTACGACTTGATAAAGTCATCCAGTTCGCCATCGAGCACTGCCTGCACATTGGAGGTTTCGAAATTGGTGCGTACGTCTTTGATCAGCTTGTATGGATGAAGAACGTACGATCTGATTTGCGATCCCCACTCGATTTTTTTCTTCCCGCTTTCGATCTTGTCTCTCGCTTCCTGTTTTTTTCGCAATTCCAGTTCGTAAAGTTGCGATTTGAGCATTTGCATTGCTTTTTCGCGGTTCTGGAGCTGCGAACGGGTCACCTGACATTCGATTACAATACCGGTTGGAGCATGCCTCAGGCGCACTGCGGTTTCCACCTTGTTCACATTTTGTCCACCCGGACCGCTTGAGCGGAAGGTATCCCAGCTGATGTCGGCTGGGTTAATCACAATTTCGATATTCTCGCCCACAACAGGGTAAACATAAACCGAGGCGAAACTGGTATGACGCCTGCTATTGGAATCAAAGGGCGAGATACGCACTAATCTGTGCACGCCATTTTCGCCTTTCAGGTAGCCAAAAGCATATTCGCCTTCTATTTCGAGCGAGCAGCTTTTGATGCCGGCTACATCACCTTCCTGAAGGTCGAGTTCATTCACTCTATAACCGTTTTTTTCAGCCCACATCACATACATACGCATGAGCATCTGCGCCCAGTCCTGACTTTCGGTGCCGCCTGCTCCGCTGTTGATGTTTACGATGGCCGCGAGCCGGTCTTCCTCGCCACCCAGCATGTTTTTGAATTCGAGGGCTTCAATGTGGTTCAGGCATTCGGTAAATGCTTTAACAACATCGTTTTCTCCGGCATCTCCGCTTTCGAAAAATTCGCGCGCCATCATAAGCTCCTCAAAAAGTTGCTCGCCTTTTTGGTAGCCTTCTATCCACTTCTTTTTTTCGCGAATCTGCTTCAGCAGTTGTTCGGCTGCTTTGGGGTCGTCCCAAAAGTTTGGGGCAAGCGTACGTTCCTCCAGTTCTTCGGCTTCTATGCGTTTTCGTTCGACGTCAAAGATACCTCCCCAAGGCTTCAAGCCTCTTACCGACTTCTTTTATCTGATCAGAAGTAATCATTGTCATGGTTTTAATGTGCTGCGTTTCGGATAGCAGCCGGCAAAGTTAATCAATCAGGCCTTCGATTCAGCTTTCTTCATTAATAACCTGCCATACCAGAGAGGGCTGGAAGCCTTTCTGAATGGCATATTGAGCAAGCTTTGCCTTGTATTTAAGCGGATTGCTTTCGTCGATTCGTTTTTCGGAAAGAACGCTGCGCAATGCATGCATGTATTCTTCCGAATCTATTTCCTGCAGCCCGATCTGAATAATAAGTTCAGGAATCTTTTTTTGCCTCAGGGCAAATATGATCTTATTTCGCCCCCATTTGTTATGACGGAGCTTGCCCAGCGCAAAGGAACGCACATAGCGATCTTCGTCGATATATCCTTCATTTTCAAGCCTGACAATGATTTGTTCAATCACTTCGGGACGCGCTTTCCAGCTGTGCAGTTTTTCGCGCACTTCATGTATGCAGCGCTCCTGATAATCGCAAAAATGACGTGCTTTTTGCAGAAGGTATTCATTTTCCGGGGTCATAAATGCTTGCATTGCTTAATCTACGCAAGATAAGCGTTTTAAGCCAGAGATGCAAGCTTGCGTCTCAGTTCGAAAAGTAATGCAGCGTGAGGTCGAAAACAAGAACCGAATTGGCAGGTATGCCCGGCAAAGATTGATTGCCATAACCCAATGGCGAGGGGATATAAAGGCTAATGCGCCCACCATTGCCAATGAGGGGGATGCCTTGACGCCAGCCTTCGATGAGTCCGGCCAGCTGAAAAGATCTGAATTGGCCACTGTCGAACGTGCTTCCATCCAACAGATTACCTGTATAACTGACAGTGACTACCGAATTAAATGTAGGCCTATTGCTTCCGCCTGGCTGGTGAATGAAGTAGAATAGGCCGCTTTCAAGACGGCTTGCCTGAATATTGTGTTCTGCCAGATATTGCTCTATGAGGGCAATGTCGTTGTGAAGCTGATGATTATCGTCCTTTTTCTGGCACGACATTGAAAAAAGGATTGTCAACAAAAGTATCTGAGTCAGAGGTTTTCTCATATCAACCGTATTTTTCTATCAGTTCATCAACCAATCGTGCAAGCCCGACACCTGCCATCTCTCTTATTATGGTAACATTGGTCATGTAGTAGGGCACATCAGCTTTCGGATCCACGAGAAAAACCGGAATATTCTTTTTGGCGTATTCGAGCAATCCGGCCGCGGGATACACCTGCAGGGAAGTTCCGACAACAATCATGATGTCTGCCTGACGGACAATCTGAATGGCAAGCCCGATGTTCGGAACAGCCTCACCAAACCACACAATATGGGGTCGTAGTTGCGAACCTTCCTGACATTTATCGCCCCATTTCAGTTCCCAATGGTCCAGAGAGTAAACGAGATTGGGGTTTCGTGTGCTTCTTGCTTTTTTAAGTTCACCATGCAGGTGCAATACGCGCCCCGAGCCGGCACGCTCGTGAAGGTCATCAACATTTTGAGTGACAATGTCTGTGATAAAATGTTGTTCGAGCCTTACGAGAGCCTTATGGCCCGCATTGGGTTGGGCCTCAAACAGCTGTTTCCGGCGCTCGTTGTAAAATTCAAGCACCAGATGTGGATTTTGTTCCCAGGCTTGTGGAGTGGCAAGGTCTTCGAACCTATGGGTGCGCCACAGACCATTGTTATCGCGAAAAGTGCGTATGCCACTTTCAGCACTGATGCCGGCTCCACTGAGTACTACAATATTTTTCATTGAAAAACGGGCCTTTAATGAGGCCCGGATGCAAAAGTAAAAGAAAATATTCTGTAATCTCCCTGCAACAGGCTTTAGAACAGCTTCATATCGTCGAGTACTTTCATGAGGGATTTTACGCTGTCGGATGATTCATACAATAGTTTCTTTTCATCTTTATTCAGGTCAACTTCAATAACTTCCTGAATGCCTTGTCGTCCAAGTTTTACGGGGACTCCAAGATAAACATCGTTTAACCCGTATTCTCCCTGCAGGTAAGCGCAAACGGGGAATACCCTGTTTTGATCGTCCACAATAGCCTCGGCCATTTGCGCTGCAGCGGCTCCGGGGGCATACCATGCCGAAGTACCCATAAGGTTAACCAGCTCTCCACCTCCTTTTTTGGTGCGTTCGACAATTTTGTCAAGCTCTTCCTTGCCAAGCAGTTCTGTTACCGGGATACCGCTGATAGAGGTGTAGCGCGGCAGCGGCACCATGGTATCGCCATGTCCACCCATCAGTAAAGCATGCACGTCGGCTGGTGAAACGTTGAGCGCTTCAGAAATGAATGCACGGTAGCGTGCCGTGTCGAGTGTACCTGCCATACCAAATACTTTCCGCGGCTCCTTGTGGCTTGCCAGATAGGCTGCATAAGTCATCACATCAAGCGGATTCGAAACTACGATGATGATGGCATCGGGGGAGTATTTGATTGCCTTCTCGGTAACCTCTTTCACAATGATTGCATTGGTTTTGATCAGGTCGTCGCGCGACATGCCGGGTTTGCGGGGCAAACCCGAAGTTATGACGATGATGCCCGAGCCTTTAGTTTTCAGGTAATCGTTTGTTGAACCGGTTACCCTTGTGTTGAAGTGGTTGATCGGGGCTGTTTGCCAGATATCAAGCGCCTTACCCTCAGCAGTGCCTTCCTTGATATCCACCAATACTACCTCTTTGCAAAGATTCTTGTGGGCAATAACATTGGCACAGGTTGCACCTACATTGCCCGCACCGATTACGGTGATTTTTTCCATAATTTCCTCGCTGTTTTCGTTATTGGATAGGTTTTCTGCCAGAATTTCGTCCATAATTTCCATACGGTGCAAAATTAGGTATTCACGATCGAATTTCCTACATCGTTTGCAGTCATGTTTGCTTGCTATGATTTATAAAAGCAAAAGCCGGTCTTTTGTACCGGCTTGTGCAGTGAGAATTGTTGTCTTCGAATCTACATTCCTGGAATTCGACCAGGAGTGAGGGGTGCGCCGAGTTTGTCGAGTTCGTCCTCGATCGTTTTCAGTGCTGTGTTCACTTTGTTAAGCTGATCAATGACTTTTGGGAGTTCCTCGTCAAGGATTTGGTAATTGGTAAGCATAGTTTTCGTTGGCGCGCTCGTGCTCGACCATGTCCCGCTAAGCAGGACATCCATGCGATAATCGATCGAAACAGGTTCTGGTGGAACTTCTTCGAAACTGGCTTTGGCTGACGTGCCATTGAGTATGAAATCGATGTCCTTAAGCTGCATGGCAAGTGCTCTGGTCTCTGCTGCAAGTTTGCCATCGGCTTTGTATGTGTAGTGCAGCACCTGACGTACACTTTCGATTCTGCGGTTCAGATCGGACCAATATTTCTGTGTTGCATCAACTTTCTTGCGCATCTGTGCGGTTTTCTGGTGAAACTCTACCAGTGCAGATCTGTTCGATGCAGGCAGTGTCGTGTTGTTAAGCACTTTAGCTTGGAACGTCACCGGGCCGGCCAGCTTTTTGACTGTCCCATCGTAATCCATTGCCAATTCCACTGTGTACTTGCCTGGTAGCACCATCATTCCGTCGGGATTGTTTTGTGTTGGTTTGAAACCGGGCTTCTCGTCCGTTCTGTTCACTGGTAAATCGTAGCGAAGACGCCAGTTGACGCGGTTCAGGCCTTTTTGTGGCTGGTGATGTAGCTTTCTGACGATATCTCCGTTTTCGTCGCGAATGGTGAATATGAGATATGGGGCTATTTCATCATCTTCTTCGCGCAGCTGCTTGCGGTCGGGCTGGGGGATGGGCTGAGCTTTATCGAAAAGTTCTTTTTCCTTGTCGAGCCTGATTTGTTTTTTGGTTTTTGGAACGTCCTTCAGATAGTATGTGAACACTGCACCAAAATCGGGATTGGGTGCTGTATAGTACGTTGATCCTGTGCCATAACGGGCCCCTTGCTCGATATACATCAACGCATCACGCACTGGGAAAAGCATAGCATCGTTCTGACGAAGCTTTGCTGCGTCAACATGCCTCAGCGGCTCGTAGTCGTCCAGAATGAAGAATCCACGCCCAAAAGTGGCCAGCACCAGATCGTTTTCACGCTCTTGAATGGCGATGTCGCGAACAGGTATATCTGGTAAACCGGAGTTCAGTTTTGTCCATATCTTTCCGCCATTGACACTGAAATAGAAAGAAAACTCAGTTCCGACAAACAAAAGCTCAGGATTGATAAAGTCCTGTGCAACAGTGTGTACGGTTTCGTTTTTAGGCAGATTGGCAGCAATGGATACCCATGTTCGGCCTTTGTCGGACGATTTGAGCAGGAATGGTCTGAAATCGTCGTTCTTGATGTTGTTGAAGCAGGCCAAAACCACGTTTTCGTCGAACCGGGATGCAAAGACGTCGCTCACATAAGTGTATTCCGGGACGCCGGGGAAAGGGCCTGCTTTGCGCCAGGTTTTTCCATCATCTTCCGTCACCTGAATTAGTCCATCGTCTGTACCAACATAAAGCAATCCTTCTTTGACCGGCGACTCGACCAGTGATACAATCGTTCCCCATTGCGAGGTGCTGAGATCTTTGGCCACAGCATTGGAGGGCCAGTATTTGTCCATCACTTTAAACTGATTGCGGTCTTCGTTGCGGGTGAGGTCGCCGCTGATGGCTTCCCAGCTGTCGCCACGGTCGTTGCTTCTGAACAACCTTTCAGCGCCCATATAGAGCCTTGTCTTATTGTGTTTACTCAGAATGAAGGGGGCATCCCAGTTCCAGCGATAATGCATCTCGCCTTTAGAAGGCTCAGGCTTTATTTTTATGCGCTCCCCGCTGGCTTTGTCAAAGCGGAAAATATTGCCATACTGATATGCGGAGTACACAATGTTCGGGTTATCCACCTCGATGGCTTGCCAGAAACCGTCACCACCAAGCGTTACAACCCATTCATCGCTGGCTACGCCTGCACTGCTGGTGTTTCGCGATGGACCGCCCATACTGTTGTTGTCCTGTGTGCCGCCATAAACCCAGTAGAAGGGTTCGCTGTTGTCCACATTCACCCTGTAAAACTGCGTGATGGGCAAATTGGATTTGAAGACAAAGTGCTCGCCATCGTCAAAGGTTTCATAAATGCCGCCATCGCCACCGATAATCCAATGCTTTGTATCGCGGGGATCGACCCAGAGGCAGTGGTCGTCGACATGCCTCTTGTTAAGACTAAGATTTTTCCATGTGCGTCCTCCGTCGTAAGTCACTTTTGAAACAACGTCCAGCGCGAATACCTTGTCCGGATTAATCGGATCGGGAATGATGACATTGAAATACTGACCGCTAGAAGAATAATCGCTCATCTTGCTCCACGAAGCTCCTTTGTTAGTCGAACGGTAAAATCCACCTTTGCCTTCGGCAGCTTCCACGATAAAGTAGATGATGTCGGGATTGGCGGGTGAAACCTCTATTGCACCGCCGCCAACGTGTCCCGATGGCAGCCCGTTTGTGAGCTTGTTCCATGTTTTACCTGCATCGGTGGTTTTGTAAACGGCTGATTCAGGGCCTCCTCCAATTTTGGTGAAAAAATGACGGCGTCGTTGCTCAGAGGTGGCATAAATTACGTCGGGATTTCGAGGGTCCATCGTGATGTGGTTCACGCCGGTGTTTTCGCTGATATAAAGCACACGTTCCCAGGTTTTTCCACCATTAGTCGTTTTATAAAGTCCACGCTCGCCTCCTGGCCCCCATACGGAGCCTTCGGCAGCGACATACACTACATTGGAATTGCGCGGGTCAATAATGATCTTGCCTATTTGCCTCGATTCCTTAAGGCCCATGTTTTTCCAGCTGCGGCCGCTATCATCGGAGCGGTACACGCCGTTGCCATAACCCAGTGCGCGCTGGTGGGTGTTTTCACCTGTACCTGCCCAAACCACATTACTATTGTTAGGGTCAATTGCAATGTAACCAATTGCATAAGCACCATAATTATCGAAGATCGGGGTGAAGGTGGTGCCGTTGTTTACGGTTTTCCAGATATGCCCCGATCCTGCACCTATGTAGTATTCACTGGGGTTTTCGGGGTTTACGGCAATGGTCGACACCCTTCCTGAAGTGAAGGCAGGGCCGATATTTCGCCATTTTAAGCCTGAAAAAGTGCTGCCTTTGAGCGTGTCGTCAGGGGCTTGGGCTTGTTTGCCGCGTTGAGCCATAAGCGGTAGCACAGCAAACACCATCAGTGCAGACCACAGCACGAGCAGGGCTGTAGTCGGGGTTTTTTGCTTTATCATAGTTGAATGGTTAAGAATTTATGATTCGAATGTAGTCACAAAGTAAGGCAATTGTCTGATATTCCAGTAAACGGCTGTGCTCATTCAGAAACTGATACCCTTGCGCAGAATCGCTACCGACAGCCACACAACGATGAAGCTGATGACAGGAAAAACAAAAGCATGATGCCCGGTTGATTTTTTGATTGTTTCTTTTTCCGGCATCTTTACGATTAATGATGGTATGAGCATCACCAGCATCAGAATTTTTACGAGCAATTCCTTGAGGCCAATGTTTGGAAAACTAAGTAGAATGATAAGGCTGTTGCCAAGCAGCCAGGGAAGGAAGAAGAATGATACTACTCCGTGATAACGATGCTCGCGCAGGTTTGTTCCTCCATGTGCCAGCAATAAGCGGCCGGTGAAAGCCCCGAATTGAAACATAAAATACAAGGCCAGCCCGACAGTAACAATAAACGCACCCTTGCCAAGTCCTTGCAATTCAGCTACTTTTGTTATACCTGTTTGAGTGATGAGGTTTTCGCTGATCAGACCGAAAGTCATATTGAACGATTGCAGCAATAACCATATTGAGGTGTAAAGCATCATCTCGGTCTTGGTTTTGCGTGTCATAAATAAAAATATTGCCCCCATGCTCAACACAAAACTACTTACTGGAGTCGCCAATAGCACACTGATTGTTGCATCACGCGTCCATAGCGGATCATGATCGGGAATATGAAAACTGGTGCCATTGAGATACAGCGTGGCCGGAATATCAAAATCATAGGCAATATACAGGTCAGAAAGACCTGCAATAAAAACTACGGCGAAATAGGTTATCAGAAACAAGGAGGTCGAAAGTAAAACGGTTTTCAGGAATTCTTGTCCTTGAACCGAATTTCCTTTTTCTTCCATGACAGGGTTTTATTTGGTGTACTGAGTAGCTTATGAACCAAATCGGTCCGGCCACTTTTTTCCAGTACATTGCGTATCCATGGTTGGTTTTCCCGCTTATACCAGAAAAAGAACCGCTGCTGAGCCTTTTTTTCTTCCGGATTACGAGCTGTAAACACCGGTTTCAGGGTGTAGGGGTCATATCCTGAGTAGTAAATCACCGTAGCCACGGTCATGGGTGTTGGAGTGAAGTCCTGCACCTGCTCAAGCTTGAATCCCAAGGCTTTGGTGTCGGCGGCAAGCTGAGCCATATCTTCCAGCGTGCACTCCGGGTGGCTCGAGATAAAGTAAGGGATCAGCTGCTGTTTGAGCCCCTCCTGCTGATTAATCTCCTCAAATTTGTCCTTCAGCTTGTAGAAAAGCTGAAACGAAGGCTTGCGCATGGCCTTGAGCACTTGATCGCTAGTATGCTCAGGAGCCACTTTGAGTCGTCCGCTCACATGCCGGCTCACCAGCTGCCTAAAGTATTCGCTATAGCCCATCTGCCTGTCCTTTTCCTTATCATCGGTCAGAAAGAGGTCGTATCGCAAACCAGAGCTGACAAAGGCCTTCTTCACTTTGGGATGCTGATCTACCTCGCGGTAAATTTCGAGCATAGGGTTGTGGTTGGTGTCGAGATTGCTGCAGATGCTCGGAAATATGCAGCTGGGCCGTTTGCAGTTGTCACAGATCTGAAGGTGTTTGCCCTTCATTTTGTACATATTACCCGAAGGACCACCAAGATCGCTGATGTAACCTTTGAAGTCGTCCATCTGAGTGATTTGCTCCACTTCGCGCATGATGGATTCCTTGCTCCGGCTGGCTACAAATTTGCCCTGATGGGCCGAAATGGTACAAAAACTGCATCCACCGAAACACCCGCGATGCATATTCACCGAATGCCTGATCATCACATAGGCAGGTATCTCGCCTCGCTTTTCGTATTTGGGATGGGGTTTACGGGTGTACGGCAGGTCGAAGAACGAATCCATCTGTTGCTCTGTAAATGTAGGAAATGGAGGATTCACATAGAGCACTTTATCCCCTGTTTCCTGAACAAGTCTTGCGGCATGCGTCTTGTTCGACTCCTGCTCAACGTGCCGGAAGTTGCCAGCATACGACTTTTTATCTGCAAGGCACTGCTCGTGCGAGGCAAGATGGATGTTGCCCCAGGGTGAATGAAGTTCCTCGTTCGTATTACTACGCAGAAAAAAAGTTTGCCTTACCTGAGTTAATTCACTGACAGGTGTTCCAGCTGCAAGGGCATGCAATACTTCAATCAGGGCCAGCTCGCCCATACCATAGATGCCTATGTCGGCACCCGACTCAACCAAAATACTTGGCTTAAGCCTGTCCGACCAATAATCATAATGGGTCACTCTTCGCAGCGAGGCTTCAACACCGCCCAGCACGATGGGCACATCCGGATACAATTGCCTGATTATTTTGCTGTAAACGATAGTGGCATAATCGGGCCTGAAACCTGCCTTGCCCCCAGGGGTGTATGCATCGGTCGAGCGCAGGCGCTTATTGGCGGTGTAGTGATTCACCATCGAGTCCATATTGCCTGAGGTTACCCCAAAAAACAACCTTGGACGACCAAATTTCCTGAAATCACGCAGATCGTCTTGCCAATTCGGCTGAGGCACCAAGGCCACCCTGAACCCTTCTTTCTCAATAATACGTCCAATAACGGCAGCACCAAACGCCAGATGATCCACATAGGCATCACCCGTTACAAGAACCACGTCCACTTCGTCCCAACCGCGAAGCTGAACTTCTTTTTTAGTTATGGGTAGCCAATCGGTCAGATGATAAGTTTTCATGAGTTGATACAGATGCAGATGCAAATATACCGGAAAAACAGAGGTTTAGCACATGAGATGTACTAGGGACTTTGCCGGCTTTGTTACTGGAGAGAATCCAGCTGACCGTAATCGTCAGCATCCATTACAAACCGCGTGGCCCCGATGTTCTGAATGATGTGGTCAGGTGAACTCATCTTGGGAATTGCCATCATCAAAGGCTTGTTTATGAGCCAATTCAGCGCTATCTGATGCGGAGTCTTATCGTATTTTTCTGCCAATTGTGCAATCAGCGGGTATTTTCCCAGATCAGCACCTTTGGCCATTGGACGCCAGGCTGTGATACTTATCTTGTTTTTCAGGCACCACGGGATAATTTCGCTTTCCACTGCTCGGTTGTAACTTCCGCTATTGCGTGTTATGAGGTTAAACTCCACTTGATTGGTCACAATCTGAGCATCAGTGAAAAGCACGGCCTCAAGGATCAGCTCAATTGGAAAATTGCTCAGCCCGAAATATCGGATCACCCCGTCTTCAAGCAATTTGTTTACAGCGCTCATGGTTTGGGAAAGAGGCACTCTTGGGTTGGGCCAGTGAAGCAGCAACATATCAATCTGATCCACACCCAGCCTGCGGCGACTATCAAGTGCCGACTTCAACACCTCGCTGAACTGAAGGTGATCGCCCGAAACTTTTGTGGTGATAAAAACGTCATTACGCGCAACCTGCCTGATAGCCTCGCCTATCAGCCGCTCGGTATGTCCTCCGCCATAAACGGCCGCAGTATCGATGTGTCGTATGCCATGATCTATGGCAGATACAATGGCATCAATCCACTTCTTATCTTGCGTATTGTCCGCCACATGCCTGCCCCCCATTTCCCATGTGCCCAGGCCAAGCACCGGCATATGAAGTGTTTCGCTGATTATTATTTCGGGAATATGCATAAATGCCGATGTTCAGTGGTCGGGCACGACTTCCTGCAAAAGGGTTAGGGCTGAGCTTGCGAGCATAGCGGCACCGGTCTGCAAAGCCGTTTCATCAATATCAAAGCCCGGGCTGTGAAGGCCTGAAGTAATGCCTTTGGCCTCGTTTCTGGTGCCAAGCCTGATAAAACAGGCTGGGATTGATTGGGAGTAATACGCAAAATCTTCGGTAGTCATTCGCAACGGCAAAGACCGAACCATATCAGCACCAAAAAGCGCCGTAGCCAGCAGTTGAAGCCGTTTTGTCAGAGCAGGGTTGTTGAACAGCACAGGATATCCATCCACGATATTCACCTCAGCTTTGAGCCCATGGGTGATTGCTGATTGCATGGCAATATGCCTGATCATGCTTTTTGCCCTTGCGCGGAATTCTTCATCGAATGTGCGAAAAGTGCCTTGCAGCAGGGCTTCATTGGGCAGGATATTGTGTGCACCATTGGCCAGCAGCTTTCCAAACGAAAGCACAGCTGGCAGGGCAGGAGGGGTTTTGCGGCTCACCACCTGTTGCAGGTTGACGAGCATTTGGGCAGCTCCTAACACCACGTCATCATTTTTATCCGGCTGGGCGGCATGGCCACCCCTGCCAGTGATCCGGATATTGATTTCATCACCGGAGGCCATAAAGGCTCCGGAACAGAATCCCAGGGTGCCGACCGGCATATCCGGTGATACATGCAATGCAATAATAGCATCAATATCAGGATTCTTAAGAATGCCGGCCTCAATCATGGCCTTTGCTCCGCCAGGCAACTGCTCTTCGGCAGGCTGAAATATCAGCTTGACAGCGCCAGAAAAATGTTTTTTCAGTTCGGTCAGGATGCTGGCTGCCCCTAACACCATGGCCATGTGCGCGTCGTGTCCACACGCATGCATAACACCTTGATTGATAGAGGTATATGGCTTTTCGGTTTTTTCTTCAATGGGCAGGGCGTCCATATCAGCCCTTAAAGCAATACACCGGCCTGGCCCCGCTTCTCCTTCAAGCAATGCAACCACGCCATGTCCTGCAAACGAGGTAACAGGATGATGCCCAAGCCCTCGCAATACGTTGGCTATATACGCTGAAGTTTGCACTTCGGCAAAGCTAAGCTCGGGGTACTGGTGCAAATGCCTGCGGTGGGCAACAATGCTTTCCAGATGATCTGCAGCAAGCTTAACAGCCTGATTTACTGAGTCAATTCCCATGGGAATCATTGATTATTCAGGCAAAGTTAGGTATAAAGCATGATAAGGCCAAAAGGGTCAGACAAGATAGCTTGAGCGAGGCTGCCGGTTGCGGCGATTAATCCTTACTCAGATTTGGGATAAGCTAAGAGGCGATAGTTGAAAGTGGTGTCGATGATGAGCGGTGGATTAAAACTTGCAGCAATTACTGACCAATTAATGAGTTTGAGGTTTTGTTGCGATGGGGTACCTGCTTCAGAATTGTTTCCGTCATGCATAACCATCAAACCACTTTTAAAATTTGGACCAAGAGGCATCTCGAGCAGTTCAATCCCCTCACAATGCGATACACCGTCGGATTTTGTCCCATCAACAATACTGAAACAACCTACATAACGGTTAATTCCCTGGCGCTCAAACACGGCAAGCTGGTTTTTTTGCTGCAAAGATGCAACCAGATAACCTTTACCCTTGCCTCCTTTGTAAAGTGCCAGTCCTTCAATCTGCGGGCTGAGCACCTTGGTTGTATCAGCAATCAGACGTCGGTCGGGAGCCACAGGCTCTGCATAGTACTTCCATATACCGTAGCGCTCTTCGGCAATATAGAGATAACCTGTCTCATCATCAGCCACACAACCCTCGATCTGACCATTCATGCTGAACTGCCTTACCATTTCTGCATCAACAAGACTGTCGCTGCTGCAAAAAAGCTCCCATTGTTCCACCTGACCTTGCTTGCTGTTTACGATCGCATAAAATTTTCCGCTGCGCGGGCTGCGATACATACACAAACCATAGACCTCTTCGAGTTTTGATCGGATGGTGCGTGCCGAAACATCTTTCCATTTTCCTGTCTCTGCATCAACGGAAAAAATTGAAATAGAGTTGAACGATCGGTTACTTGCAACTGCTATATCACCTATTCTGTCAGCAAATGGAAAGTCATAACGAACATCCACGTTATTCAGGCGTCCTGCAGGGATGAACTGAATTTCGCGGCCGTCCAGGTCATAAACATGAAGACCGCCCTTTTTGTTTGTTGCCAGAATATGCGATAAGCTTCGGGAGGCAGGGTGAACCCATATGGCCGGATCGTCGAGCACATCACCATCAATAACCACTGCCTTAGTTTCTAACGAGGCTTCCAGCTCAACACATCCTGATTCGGTTTTGGTATGATTCCAAACATCATAAAACTGACATCCGGCAATTGATAAAAGTGCCGGGATGAAAAAAACAGCTAAAACAAAAGAAAAACTACTTGTTGGATTTGATAATAGTTGGCGATGCAGCCTAATGCCAAACATTTTTTTGAATTCAGCGGATGATTTGAACTATCAAAGTTAGCTTAGTTTGGGTTTTTTGCTTCATCAAAGCGGTTAACAAATGATTAATTTTTGGCAGAAAAATGATCGTATCTTCGAACAGCCGCATTGGCAAGCATAAATTATCTTTGCCCTATGGAAAGTAAACGGCAGCAAAGGATATCGAGGTTGATTCAAAAAGACCTTTCAGAGCTCATGCAGCGCGAACTCGGCAATCTTGTTCATGGGTGTATGGTTACGGTGACCAAAGTGAGTGTTACGCCCGACCATTCATTGGCGCGGGTATTTCTCAGTGTTTTCGGAGTGCAGGATAAGAAAGCCAGAATTGATGCTTTTAACCATCGCAGCCGCGAAATACGGGGACTACTCGGAAGCAAACTTCGACATCAGCTTAGAGTAATACCCGAATTGCAGTTTCGCGAAGACGACTCGCTCGATTACATTGAGCGCATCGACAACCTCCTAAAGAACGGCTGAAGTGCAGTACGATCCTATTAAACACAGTCTTGGGAAATTCTTCAACCGCTCGGATAGACTGAGGATATTGTTTTACAGGCTTCTTGACATTCTCCTCCTCAGGGCATGGCATGTCCACCGCGAGCTGCGCCAGATTGCACAGCTTTACCCTGAAAATGCCGAAGTGCTGGATGCTGGCTTTGGCTTTGGTCAGTACACCCACTTTCTTCATCGCCTCAAACCTGACTGGTCGGTGCTTGGCATCGATCTGAAGCAGGAGCAGGTTGATGACTGTAACCGCTTTTTCGCCGGTTTAGGCACCAAGAACATTCACTTTGAAGTTGCCGACCTCACGCAAATCAGCTATACAAACCGATTCCATCTGGTGCTTTGTGTTGATGTGATGGAACATATTGACGAGGACAGACTGGTATTCAGACATTATCATGCGGCTATGCGAAAAGGTGGAACATTATTGATTTCAACCCCTTCTGATCAGGGTGGATCAGACGTGCATCAGCACCACGATCAGGGAGCGAAAGGTTTCATCGACGAGCATGTGCGTGATGGTTATGGAATGGAAGAGCTCAGAGAAAAGCTCCTTTCGGCAGGTTTCTCCCAGGTTAATATACGTTACCAGTATGGAAGACCCGGACGAATTGCCTGGAAGCTCAGCATGAAGTATCCAATCATCATGCTCAACACATCACGCCTGTTTTTTCTGTTTTTACCTATCTATTACTTACTCGTATTCCCATTCTGCCTCTTGCTCAATGCTGCCGATGTGCGCATTAAACATCATACGGGAACTGGACTCATTGCACGCGCTGTCAAATAAACCTCCGCGCAACGATGATTCAGCTTGTTACAAGAATTGCCGGACGATATCTGGTGGCACGCAAAAGCCACAACCTCATCAACATCATAACCTTGATCTCAGCCACAGGAGTGGCTGTCGGAACTTTTGCCCTCATTGTTGTGCTCTCTGTCTTCAATGGTTTCGATCAGGTGATTTCGGGTATGATCAATGCAGTTTCGCCCGATATGGTTGTTTTACCAAAGCAAGGAAAAGTTTTGCAAGCTGACTCTGCAACCCTGGCCAGGCTTGCCCACATCGCTGGCGTTGAAGGTGTTTCGCGTGTGCTTGAAGAGGATGCCTTATTTGTCAACGGCCAAAAGCAACACCTCGGAAGAATCAAAGGTGTCGAAAGTTATTATCAGCATTCGGGCAATTTCGACAGTATCACCCAATACGGAAGTTTTGTGCTGAAAGCCAATGGATTGTCTTTTGCGATTGCTGGCGCAGGCGTGGCATGGTACCTTGGTCTGAATCCCTCAGAATCGGATAAGCTGCTAACGGTCTATGTTCCCCGCAGGGGCGACCCCACCCGTTTTTCTCCTGATCAGGGATTCAACAGCATGAGCATTAATGTAGCGGATGTTTTTGCATCGCAGCAGGATTTCGACAGCCGATATGTATATGTGCCATTTGATTGGGCAGCTCAGCTGCTTGAGTATCAGAATCAGGCCAGTGGTGTTGAATTATTCGTAAGAGCCGGAGCTAAATTGAACCGCATTCGTACCGAAGCAGCCACACTTTTTGATGATAAGGTCATCATCAAAGACAAGTTCGAGCAACAGGAAACCTTGTACAGAATTATGCGCACCGAAAAGTACGCCATTTTCATTATCCTGACCTTCATCCTGTTTATGGCAACCTTTAATGTGGTTGGTTCGCTCACAATGATCATCGTTGACAAGCAAAAGGATAGTAATGTATTGCGATTTCTGGGACTGCCTTTGTCAGCACTGCGTCAGTTGTTTATCATCGAAGGTATTTTTATTTCACTGGCTGGAGCGTTTACGGGTCTGGTTTCCGGCATACTGGTAGTTTCGGTTCAGGAAAAATTTGGGTTATTAAAACTTGGAGGTGGACAAGGGGCATTTGTCATCGATGCCTACCCGGTTGAACTCGGATTTGCCGATATCGGAGCTGTGCTGATTACCGTTGTGGCCATCGGACTGCTTGCCTCAGCATATGCAGTTCGTTTCGCCATGAGAGATGGAAAAGGTTTGGCCGCCCTGCTTAAGAATTAATTCTTCCGGATTTCTGCTCTTCTTCAATATGTGATGTAATCACCACAAAATCCTCCACCTTCAGTTGTTCTGCCCTTTTATCCATCAATGGGAAAACAGCATCGCGGCTTAACATTCCACCAAGGGCATTCCTGAGGGTCTTCCTGCGCTGGTTGAAAGCCTGCTTAACTACTGTGCGAAACAACTGCTCATCGCACTTCAGGTGCTCCACCTTGTTGCGTCGCATATGCACCACTGCCGATTTTACCTTTGGAGGAGGAATGAATGCTCCCGGCCCGACTTCGAAAATCAGGCGGGTGTTGTAAAAGGCCTGCATCAGTACGCTCAGTATTCCGTAGGTCCTGCTGCCCGCTGGAGCCGCGATGCGTTGCGCTACTTCGAGCTGAATCATGCATACCACCTCACTTACAATTTTATGAGATTCAAGGATGTGAAAAAAAATCTGACTGCTGATGTTGTAAGGAAAGTTGCCAACCACGCTCATTTTACCAGAACCGAAACTTTCCAGCGAAACTGACAAAAAATCGCCATGAAGCAACTGACCTTCCTCCAGCGCAAAGTTCTGCCTGAGGTATTCTACCGATTCTCCGTCAATCTCCACCAGCTTAAGCCGCGAACCAAACCGGGGAAGAAGAAACTGCGTCAGAACGCCTGTACCCGGCCCAACCTCCAGCACCATCTCCGCCTCATCGGAAGCCACCGCTGCAATCCGCTCAGCAATATGGCGATCGTGCAGAAAGTGTTGCCCAAGGTGTTTTTTTGGTCGTACCATTGGGAATCAGGATATTCCGTCGCCGCGGAGCATGCGGTAGCGCATGCGGGCCTGGGCGGAAAAAATACTTGCCGGATAATGGTTGAAGATCTTTTCGTAAAGCTTACGAGCCTCTGCCATTGAAGCAGACATCAGCTCAAGCAGCATCGCACTGCGAAACAGAGCGTCATCGGCCAGATAATGATCGGCGAATTCTTTGTATATGCGTTCATACATTGACAATGCAGCCTCTTTGTTGCCTGCACTGGCCAACAAGGAGGCTTTTCGCAGCAAAAGATGGGGCAATAAAACAGGATTGGGCTTTGCACTCAGCAACGAATCAAGCACAAAATTGGCTTGTTGCTCATTTTTCCGGTATATCAGAAACCCGGCTCGGGCAAACGACCTCAACTGGGCACCGGTGCTGTCTTCTTCGATGTTTTCTCTGATTAACAAAGAGAGCTCCATCGCGTCGTTCGCAATCAGCTTCGATGTGGCTGCTTTCAATATGTCGAGCTGCGTGAGCGACCACTCGAACTCTCCTATGAAATAACGTAAACGGGCATTCCTGAAACGCGCCTCGTGTGCAACAGGCTCGTTGCGCATCGCTTTTTCCACCTGACTGTATAGTAATGTAGCCTCCCAGACCTCTCCAGAAAACAAGTAGATATCAGCAAGCTCCAACTTGATTGCAGCCAATTCCTCCGGCCTCAGGCCAAGCTTCAGCAAGTGCTCAAGCGCTTCTGACGCAGCAACTGGTTTGTCAAGGTGATAAGCCAGCGCCTTGGCCCGAATAATGGCAAGCTGAATGGTTTCCCTGTTAATGCCCGATTGTTCAAGCATCTTATCGGCATCATTAACAATAGAGATAAAAGTGGCTTTATCTGCCATGTTGTTTTGCTCCGCCAGCAAATACCTTGCCCTGATACTGCCTCCGAGCCCGCTGAAATAGTAAACGCCTCTCTGCCCCTTGTTTACGATATAATTGTACCCCTGCAGCGCCACTTCATAAGCTTCGTTGTTGAGGCTCACCGAAGCAAGTTCAAGAATCAGATAGTCCCTGTCGCCAAACCGCCGGTCAAGGGCAATGGCCTGAATCATTGCCATATCAAACTCGCGCTGCTGCAGCGAAAACCAAACCAGCATTTCATTGAAAACCGCCATGGCTCCGGCACGCTGTACCCTTGTGAGCAATTCTGTCCTGATCATATCAGCCACGCTGTTGTCGATGTCCATAAACAGCATGTTCTGCAGGTTGCGCTTGATTATCTCCGATTGCTCGGGAAATCGCTCAAGGTAGTCAAGGTACATGGCTGTGGAGGCTGCAAAATTCCCGTTGATATAATAAAGCGATGCCCTTTCAATCAAGAACTGCTCATTGATGCCAGGCATGGCTGCCGCCTTTTCGTAGGCCTGAAGTGCAATTTCGTTTAAACCTCTAACCCTTAATGCGTTAGTTAAGGCAAATACCGCATTCCGATCAGCGGGCATTTCTTTGATTAACTTGTCAAAGGTTTCCTGCGAACGCTTCCGATCGCCCCTCATCTGCGCAATAAAGCCCATGTCTACCTGAAGCTGGATGTCGCGACTCTGACGCATTTGCTGCCTGATGGCCTTCTCAGCTTCATCGTATTGAGCAAGCTGAATCAGGCAATGGATGTAATAGTTGAAATAGTGCTGCGACTTGGTTTGGTCAAAAAGCTTAAGAAACAATACTCTGGCATTTGCCCAGTCCTGATTTCGGTAAAACTCCCATGCCAGATTTTCGTCAGAAGCACGCTGGTCGATTGCTGAAGGATTGAGGCGCACCTGCGCCTCAGCCGGGAGACAGAGCGAAACCCAGAATACACCTATATATATAATGTATATGAAACCTCTGCTCATTCGTTCTGATTTTGTGGAAATGCCTTCTCAAACGCCTCAATATTCATCAACTGGGCGTTCCAGCGGCTCACAAAATAATCGGCCATCATAAGCATGTCGTTCAGCTTTTGCTGTTCCATAAAAAGCTGCTCCATGGCAACAGGCCTCATCTCCTTATTCTTAAGCCATTCATTGTGCAGTTTGCCAATCTGCTCACGACTCTGGTACACCTGCACTTTCAGCGAATCTATGCTTTCGATGATGTGTGATAAAAAATCCAGACTCGCACGCAGACTCTCTTCTGCTGCCTCATTGCTAAGCACACGCTGGTCCAGAAGCAATCGTCCCGCCCTCACTTCCAGCTGCATGATATCATCGCTGCCGAGCATTTCGAGCTGAGCAATCAATGTTCTGACCTGCGATTCAGCAGCGTCAAATGCTGCAGGGGCCTGCTCGCCGGCTTGTCTGTTGCAGGCTGCCGAAATCAGGAGCAAAAGGCTAATCAATAATGCTAAAGCCAGTATAGTCCTGAAGTGCTTGAGGAATGTGTATGCCATCGGTTTTCTGATTGTTTTCGAGCATGGCTGCGACAATGCGTGGCAGTGCCAATGCGCTACCGTTTAACGTGTGGGCAAGGCGAATGTTGCCATTTTTTTCCTTGATTCTGAGTTTCATCCGGTTGGCCTGAAAACTTTCGAAATTGGATACCGAGCTCACTTCGAGCCACATCTGCTGTGCCGCACTCCAAACCTCACAATCGTAGGTGAAGGCAGAAGCAAAGCTCATATCGCCACCGCAAAGTTTCACGATGCGGAAGGGAAGCCCGAGGCTCCGCAGCAAACCGGCCACATGTTCGCACATTTCCTCAAGTGCTTCATAAGATTTGTCCGGATGGGCTATCTGTACAATTTCGACCTTATCAAACTGATGTAGCCTGTTGAGCCCGCGCACATGTTTGCCCCACGAACCGGCTTCGCGCCGGAAACAGTTCGAGTAGGCAGCGTTTTTCACAGGCAATTCATTTTCCTGAAGGATTACATCCCTGTAGATATTGGTCACCGGAACCTCTGCCGTTGGGATGAGGTAAAGTCCGTCCAGGGGCGCCGCATACATCTGGCCTTCCTTGTCGGGCAACTGACCTGTACCGTAAGCCGAGGCCTCGTTGACAAGCAATGGGGGCTGTACCTCAACATATCCGGCCTGATTGGCCCTGTCGAGGAAAAAATTTATCAAAGCCCGCTGCAAACGTGATCCCTTTCCCTTATAAACAGGAAACCCTGCGCCAGTTACTTTGTTGCCAAGCTCAAAGTCAATAATGTCGTATTGGGCAACCAGATCCCAGTGAGGTTTGGCATTGGCGGGCAACTCAGGCATTTCGCCCTCCTGATGCACGATGAGGTTGTCGGCCGAAGTACGACCTTTTGGAACACTACTGTGCGGAGCATTTGGGATTTCAACCAGCTTCTCCTGAATTAATTGCTTGAGCTCATCGAGTCGGAGGTCGAGCTGCCTGCTTCTTTCCTTGAGGACGGTATTTTTTTCTTTCAGCGAATCAGCCTCTTCTTTCCTGCCGCTTTTCATCAGGTTGCCGATTTCTTTGGCAAGACCATTGGTTTCGGCGAGAATCTGATCATTTTCGTACTGTGTAATACGCCTTTCATCGTCCAACTGAAGAATCTCGTCAATAAGTGTGGTGTTATGAAAATTCTTGATGGCCAGACGGGTTGTGGCATCTTCGCGACTGTTGCGTAAGTATGGAATGGTTAGCATAAAATATTTTTGACAAAAATAGGCTTTCCTGTGCTTGGGTTTGGAGGTAATAAAAAGGAAAAACCCGCTCGAACTGACGGCCCGGCGGGTGATAAAATCATGTGTTCAGTGACTTAAGCCTGTTCGATGGGTTCTATGGAAACAAACGATTTCTCGTTTTCACGTTTCTTGAATACTACCATTCCATCAACAAGGGCAAAGAGGGTATGGTCTTTTCCAATTCCAACATTTTCACCCGGGTGATGCCTTGTGCCGCGCTGGCGTACAAGAATGTTTCCGGCTTTGGCAAACTGACCGCCAAAAATCTTTACACCAAGTCGTTTGCTGTGCGACTCGCGTCCGTTATTTGAACTGCCGACTCCTTTTTTATGTGCCATGGGTCAATCTTTTTATTGACGAATTAAACGTTGATGCTTTCAATCTGTACCTTGCTCAGCGACTGACGGTGACCGTTCAGGGTCTGATAACCCTTTCTGCGCTTTTTCTTGAAAACCAAAACCTTGTCGCCTTTGAGGTGTCCAATAACCTTGGCGGTTATTTTGGCACTTTCGATTAAGGGCGTTCCAACCTCTATCAGGCCTTCACGCTCCAGCAACATCACCTTGTCCAGTGTAATCTGACTGCCTTCTTCAGCATCAAGACGATGCACAAAGAGCTGCTGACCTTCCCGTACCTTGAACTGCTGCCCTGCGATATCAACGATTGCGTACATGTTGTATTTTCCTTTATTTACCTTAAAATCGGACGGCAAAAATACAAATTATTTCATTTTCACCAAGGTAGTACTGATTAATTTTCTCAAAGTTTTATCATTACCCTGCATTCAACACTATAATTAAGGCCCAAGGAACGGAAGATCGAAGCATTTGTGCTCAATAATGGCGGTTCAGGTCGCGGCTCGGATAGTATGTCGAACAGCGCAGAAGCTATGATGTGAAATGATACGATAACTAGACGATGTTGCTTCCGATCTTCAGGGCATCATACCTCTTGGCTTCAAACTTCATCGGCTTAATTTTTTCTACGGTAATTTACCAGCAACACTCCACCCAGGATCATACCAATCCAGAATAGATAAACGGGACTGAAAAATTCCCCATCCACAACGCCCCACATCAGGGCGACAACCGGAATGAGGTATGTTACCGAGGAGGCAAAAACCGGTCCGGTAAGTTTGATGAGCATGTTAAATGCCATCAGCGCGAGGGCTGTGCCTAAAAATGCCAGCAGTGCAATGTATCCTAGTCCGACCCATGCATTGGGGTCGATGGACAGGTTGATAATGAAAGGTGATGTTGTTAGTAAAATAACACTGGCAATCAACCCGGGTACAAGAAAGGTGAGAGAAGTGATGCTGATGGAGTCCACCCTGTGAAGCCTGGACTTAATGAGGTTCACGTTGAATGCATAGAGCACTGTGGCCAGAATTATCAGGGACGCATACGGTAGGTTGAAGCCCAGGCTTTTTCCTCCACTGCTGCTGATTAAGCCAATTGCGCCGGCAAGGCCGACGAGAACGCCGGCTACCTGAATCCATCTCACCTTGAGGCGGAAGAAGAAAAGCCCTGCTATCAGCGTGAACAAAGGGGTCAGCGCATTGAGCAGCCCTGCTGTACCGCTGTCGAGGCCTGTTTGTGCATGAGCAAACAGATAGGCTGGAATAAGGCTGCCTACTAAGCCTGATAGTGTGAGCCAGCCAAATTCTTTTCTGCTCACTTTTCCAATACGCCTTACTGCCAACGGCAGCAGAAAAAGAAACGATAAAGCTACACGTAAAGCACCAACTGTTGCCGCATCAAAGTGCTCAAGTCCTCTTTTGATCAGGATGAACGAACTGCCCCATACCAGCACGAGGGCCAGCAATATCATCCAGGGAAGCCAGGTTTTGCTCAATTTCTTTTGAATTCGTACGGCAAAGGTAAAACCATTTCCCTGACTTCACAGTTAACTAAAAATACCTTGAAGCCGGCGCTCAGGCAAATTGTAAAGTGTTTATTAAAAATCTTCAGGGGGGATGCAACTTTTCCCCGAGAAATTCAACCTATGGGCAGGGTAACGTCAATTCGGGGTAATTTCCTGAAATGATAACCAACCCGCAGAAAATTCAAAGTATCCTGATTGTATGAGGCTTTTTTCAAGTCCGGAACCATATCGCTCCGAGATTCTCATATTCTACAGCCTGCCGGCCCTCAGGACGAGTTAACGAAAACCTCAGGCAGTTGTGTTGTATGCAAATAATCTGGAAAATTGCCAACAAAACATCAGCGGTTGCGGTTAATAAAATATTTTATATGTGCTGATTTACAGCTCTAATTACACCTTATATTTATATGCCAAAATCAAGGGTTGTCCCGATGCGACGAAACAGATCCGAAAAGGATGAGAAAATTGCCGGAAGCATGGTGATGTTGCCATCACGATTTTTTGAGGCCCGGCATTTATCCTCTTCCCGGACATTGGTTCATGACAGGGGCGGCCTTAAGGCAATATCAGACCCGGACCTGATGGTAACTGGCAATCTTAACAATATTTTACCACTAAATTTGAGAAAAAAACTTGCGTTGCATTGCAACAACGTTTACTTTTGTCCACAATTTGAAGTGGACACATACGGAAACCTAAGAATGACAAGCGTTTCGGACTGGTGCCCTTCCCTGAGGAAGGCAGCAGGCATGGTCGCAGGAATATTTTTAGGACATCCGATAGGTGCCACGAATTTTGTAGTTTTGCATAATGAATCTAAATAAACTGATTGAAACAAAAGATCAAGGGACGCGTAAAACCTAATCATTTAAAAAAACTTTTGGGATATATTCAATTTTCACTAAAAATCAAAAAACTGACCAATGTATGAATGAGCCAGCTTTGAACTCGAGGAGTCGCGACCCCGCAGTGGGTGCCCCTTCATTGTTTGCTTTCGAAAATCTAAGTTTGAGAAACCAAAAAAAATCCAAATCAATTTTTATTCACAAAATCTCGAATCACATGAAGACAAAGTACGAATTTAACCGGCTTTTGCGTTCCGGAACTTTATTGGCATTCCTCTTCGCATGGATGCTGATGGGTTCCTTCGAAGCTAAAGCACAAACCCAATCCCTGCACCTCACGATTAGTGGTGTTGGACAGGTGGAGGTTACCGTACCCCCGGCCTATCTGGTTCAGGGTCCTGTTTCAGGATCGCTGGTCGGCAACTTTGGTACGAATACCGTTATCCATCTGCAAGCAGTTGGCCAAAACGGCTTCACATTTGCTGGATGGTCGTCGGCTCCTGCGATTGGCTTTACGCCAAATGCCAGCAGTCCGTCGGCCTCCTTTACGCTGACATCCAATATCCACATCACAGCAAACTTTGTAAAGACCCTGACAATCACTGGTGGCCCTCAAGCCAACAACAAGGTGTATGATGGAAATACAAATGCAGTGATTGGATCGTGGGGCACACTCACAGGCGCAGACCCTTTATATCCATCTGTAACGCTGGATCATACTGGTCATTCAGCAACTTTTGACACCAAGAACGTTGGTACTAACAAAACGGTTACTGTTACCGGCCTTGCACTCGCTGGCGTTGATGCCGGTGTTTATACACTTCCTCCTTCCTTCACCACTCAGGCTAATATTACACCTCTTGGTATCACAGTTGCAGGTGATGTTGCGAACAATAAAGTGTTTGACAATACCACCACAGCTACTGTTGACCTCACCGGCGCCTCACTTGTTGGTGTCATCGCTCCCGATGTTGTTACATTCGCTGTCAACACTGCCAACTTTAATAACGTAAATGCTGGCTTAGCCAAGCCCGTTACTGTCACCTACACCTTAGGTGGTGCCGATGCCGGCAACTATACTGTATCAGGTTCTACACTCTCAGCTGACATCACACCTAAGGAAATCTTTCTGAATGCAGTTTTAATACAGAGCAAGCCATACGACGGTAATACATCTGCTACCATTACTTCGCTAGGTGCCATCACTGGCATCGTTCCTCCTGGTACCGGTGCAGCTGCCGTTACCGTTTCAGGTGGTACAGCCACATTTGCTGATCCTTCTGTTGGTACCGGCAAAACAGTCAATGTTTCCGGTGTTACGGTAAGTAACCCCAATTATTTCCTGACACAGCCATTCACAACTACCGGTACAATTACTCCTGGTGTTTATGCCATGTTCAATCCTTCATACGGAATCGTTGGACCTCGTCCGGTATCACCGGTATCTGATGTTCCGATTAACGAACCCCTCTGGATTGAGTTTAACCAAAATGTTGTTGACATTAATGGTGATGCTCTTCCAACCAGTGGACTTGGCGATTTTGTAAAGCTTGAACTCTGGAATCCCGGAACACTTACCTGGGATCTCGTTCCTTTTTCAGCAAATCGTGTTGGAAACAAGATTAACCTTGTTCCTGCCAGTTCGTTGGCATACAGTCAGCAATACCGTATTCGCTTCCAAAATATTTACAAGACTTCAGCCTTTGGCGGTGGTCAGGTAGTATATTCACTGGACAAAGGCCCCAGCGGCTTCGACGCAACCATCTCGGTGCCATTTGCTGCCCTTCAGGCCGACCCGAACCGCGAAGTGGTATTCAACACTATGTCGCTGCTCACCGCTACCCTGCCTACAGTTACACCTTATGGCTCTGGTAAAGGCGTTTGCGACCAGATCAAGCTTACTTTCGTCAATCCTGTTCAGTACCTCAATGGCAACCAGATTACCGACAACCCGAAGCACAAATTCACCTTGGAGGAATCCAATGACGGTATTACCTACAACTCTGTTCCTAGTGCCGACTGGAGCGTTGCTGTTGACGTACTTGGAAACCCGAAAGAGTTTACATTTACATATATTCCCGGACCACTTAAATTCAATACCTACTACAGGATTGTCAACAATGTCGGTCTTGATGTGAATTATGGCTTCACCGATAAGGTTACAGGTTTCAACCTGCTCAATGGCCCCATCAACTATGCTCATACCCAAGGCGTCAACGGATGGAACTGGACAACCGTTGCTACCTATCCTCTTATTGTTGATGTTGCCCCGTGGCCACAATCACCGGTATTCCCCAGCGTTCCGCTGCCAAATTTTGCCAGCTTCAATGGTGTGGGCAATGTAACTGTCGGACCAGCACCTACTTATACGCTGACCAAGAATACAGCCTATACCGCTGATGTAACCCTCACCTATCCAATCGCAGCTACTAACGGCGAAGGCTGGCACTGGGTAAACTGGAGCCGCACAACCAATGGTGGCAGCACCTGGACAACTCTGGCCTCCACTCCTCCAATGACACCCGTTCTTGGTGTGAACTGGGCTCCTCAGAGTTGGACCTATAATGGTAATGACCTGAAACCCACCACCTGCTTACAGCAGATTGGGTACAGGGCCAACTTTGAAATCAATAAATATAATATTACAACTACTGTTACGCCCAATGCAGCTTGGGGAACGGTTACCGGAGCTGCTAATAATATCAACCATGGCTCTACTGTTAACCTGACAGCAACACCTGCTGCCGGTTATTATCTTGTGGGCTGGAACATTGCATCTCTGCCTCCTTCAGTGGCTTCCACCGTTGTACAGAATGTACCTGACCGAAATGCAGTTGGATATCCAAACTTTATCAGCCCGGTTGGTACCCTGAGCTTCCAGCTTGTTGGACCGCTTGTTCATGGCAGCACCTGGAATATTCAGGCTATCTTCGCTAAATTCGAACCTACCTTGTACGCTGCTACTGATCCACAGAACAGCAACACTGGTATCGTACAAGTAACCAAGGAATTTGGCTCGGCTCCTACACTGGCTTTAGGCCAGGATATTTTCCAGGCCATTACCTACAAATGGGAACAGTACGATTTCAACACCAGTGTTCGCCTTGAAGCTCTTGGTGCAAGCTGCCAGTATGTGTTTGTAAAATGGCAGATCTGGAATCCTTCCGGTCTCGGATCGTGGCAGGATTACAGCACTACTAATCCCACCTCGTTCTTCCCTGTAAATGCCAATATGCGTATTAAGGCAGTTTACAAGCTGAAGGATGACGTCAATGTCAGCGCAGTTGCTAAAGTTACCCCAAGAGGTTCTGTAGTTGTATTTAGCGACCCGGCCCGTACCAACATCATTGTGAACGGTCTTGGCGAGCAACTGATCAACAACCTCAATGGTGCTAACTTCACCTGGAATACACCTTTATATATCACAACCTATAGCGAACCTGATCATTTCCCCTGGAAATGGGAAGATGCCAACGGAAATGCAATTCCGCTTGGAACAAATCCCGGACAGATTCAGTTGAATGGTACTTATCAGGATCGTCGTGAATGGACTTACTATGTAGGTTGCAATGATGTGGCGCTCAAGATGGTATTCGACCTGAAAGAATACACAGTAATCTCACGCACACTCAATCTTTCTGAGGGACATACCAATACCAGCACACCTGCTTTTGTATCTGGTACTGGTTATCAGGGTGGTCTTGGCTTCCAATTCACTAATGTTGGCTTAGGCCGCAAGGGCGAAGGTTTCTTCCAGAGGAATTCCTCAGTAACCTTCCGTGCTACTGCTGCTCCCAACTGGGCATTTAGTCACTGGGAACTTGGCGACGGTGCCGGAAACGGTCAAGGTATTACTGTTTCCAGCAACCCTATTTATACCATTCCTTCGCTGCAAGGCCCAGTTGAACTTATTGCAAGATGGAACAGCACACTGCCTCCACCTCCTACCTATCCTCTTACTGTTAATGTTACTCCCGGAAGCGCAGGAACAACCTCTGTTACCAGTGGAAATTACCTGCCCGGTCCAATCACAATTCAGGCTAATGCCGCACCAGGATGGACATTTGTCAACTGGACTGCTACTGGTGTAACGCTTACCCCGGGACAGCAGGGTGCCAATCCGATGACCTTCACCATGCCTGCAGGCCCTGTCACGCTCACAGCTAATTTTGTACAGACACAGTACACGCTTACCCCTATTAGCCGCACTTACCTGCGTCCTCACACCGCCTATACCATCGTAAACTATGGTGGAACTGTTGCACGCACACCTGCTACAGGTACCTTCACTGCCGGTCAGACAGTGTTGCTCAGCGCTACACCTAACCCTGGTTTCCGTTTTGTAAACTGGATGGTTGGTGAGATTCAGGATCCGGGTCCGGACCTCATTCTCCGTGGTGTTCAGGTGAGCGATCAGCCTACCTTTACTTATACCATTCCTGCTGTTCCTGGCAACCCGCCGATGTTCGTGTATGCCATCTTCGTGGAGATCGCTATTCCCGAGTATCCTACCTATACGCTGAATACTGCAGCTAACCCTGCCGGATTCGGAACAGTTACAGGTGCCGGAACATATGCTCATGGTGTACAGGTCAATGTAACCCAAACCGTTACAAAGCCTGGTTATACCTTCAGCAGCTGGTCGCCCAATGTGCTTCCAGGAGTTCCAACCGATTATGTACAGATGGATATGTCGCAGACAGCCATTGCCAACTATTTACCGATTGTTTATACACTCAACGTGGTAACAAACAATCCTTCATGGGGCACTGTTATGCCGACAACAGCTACCTTCACTGTAAACGACAACCCAATTCCGGTTTCAGCGATTACCAATCCTTCCACATGCGATGAGGACTTTGTATTCCAGGGATGGTTCACAGATCCTGCTCTTAATACACCTCTGCTCGATGCTGGTAACAATCCTGTAACCGATGCTAACTTCAACTTCATTCCGTTTGCACTTACACCTCCTGCTACAACCTTTAATATCTATGCCAAGTTTGCACCTGTAACCAAGAATTACAGTGTAACTGCAGCGATCAATATTGCGGCTGCTGGTAGTGTATCTGTAAGTCCTGCCGGACCTTACGTAAACAATCAGACTGTTGTGATCAGCACCACTCCCAATCCTGGATATCAATTCCAGCACTGGACTGATGGAAACCTGTTCATCACTCAGCTCAGCTTCAACCATACTGTCAATTGCGCCAATGTTGCCTTCACTGCAGTTTATGTTCCGATTGACTACAATGTAACTGCTACAGCTGGTACAGGTGGTACTGTTGCACCGGCTTCGCAGATCAAGAATGTTGGACAAGCTGTAGAAGTTGTTGCCACAGCCAATACCGGATGGGAGTTCGCTGGCTGGACAGGTACAGGTATCACACTGCCACCGCTCCCGCACCCGACTACCCTGAACTTTACCATGCCTGCCAATAATGTTACGCTCAATGCTACCTTCACCAAGATTAACTACACTGTTGCTGCTACCGCCGGCACAGGTGGTACTGTTGCTCCTGCTAGCCAGACTGCAACCATTGGTGATGCTGTAACCGTTACTGCTACTCCTTCAGCCGGATATACCTTCGGTGGTTGGACTGCAACCGGTGTAACCCTTACTCCTGGTCAAGCTTCTTCTGAAACGCTGAACTTCACCATGCCTGCAGACAACGTTACACTTGCAGCTACATTCAATGCTATTCCTTACAATGTAACCCTGACCGCAGTTCCTTCAAACGGAGGTACTTTCAGTGCTATCAATCCTAACTATACTGTAGGTCAGAGTGTAACTGTTACTGCTACAGCCAACCCAGGATTTGTATTCAGTGGATGGACTGCTTCAGGCGTTACCCTTGGTACACCCGGCAATGCTTCGCAGACCTTCAATATGCCTGCGAACAACGTTACGCTGACAGCTAGCTTTACCGCCATGAATAACAAGATCATGGGTCAGGTACGTTACTTCAACCAGTTTGAGTCGGGTCTGCCATTCAGTGCTAATGTAAAGGTTGCCCTCTATGATGGTATGACCCTTGTAGGTGGCCCTGTTTCGCTCACCACTAACAATGGTTTTGGTGGATACTATGAATTCACCGGAATTATTCCTGGCGTGAACTATACACTCCGTGTTATGGAAGATGATGCCACCCTCGGCTCAAGCTGGGGCTGGAACAACTGGGGTGGTGTATCTGCAGCTGACGCTCTTGTTGCCAGCTACATGATTGCCAATAACCCGATTGTTGAAAACTTCCCATGGATTGCTCCTGTAACGGTACTAAATCAGACTGCATTTGCCACGAAAGTAGCTGATGTTAATGGGTCGAACACCCTCACCAGTGTTGATCCGCTCCTAATGATGTACCGTTCGGTTGGTTTGCCTGGATACAGCCTCTACCCGAATAATGTTCCTAACTTCCAGGTAGCTGCCGGTGCTGTTTCAGCCCTTGGCCAGAAGACCCATCCTCAGGCTCCTTCCATCGTGTTTGCCGCCAATGGTACATACGCTGCAGGAACTGTCGGAAACGCCTTCTACTACACTGGTAACTTTGTTGGCCAATCGGGCAACAGCGTAATGAACATTTACTTCATTGCAAGCGGTGATGTAAACGCCAGCTATGTACCTGCCGGTGGCGCAAAGAAAGCTATGAACCTGAACTACAATGGTGTTGTAAACGCCAAGGCTGGTGAAGTCGTTCGTATCCCCGTGCGCCTCAGCAATGTTACAGAACTTGGTGCTTATAACCTCGGCATTAACTTCAACAACCAGCTCATCAAGGTTCTTGATGTTGAAGGTGCTGAAGTTGTTAACGTAAACAATGCCAATGGTACAGTTCGCGTAGCCTGGATGGATCGCAACGCCCGCAGCCTCGACAATCTCGTTGTTCTTGTAGCTGAAGTACTTGCCAACATTCCTGCCGATGTCCGTTACATGGAACTCGATGCCACAACTGAACTTGCAGATGCCAACGCACAGACTATCGAAGGTGTAAGCCTTGCTACCGTTGCAATCAATGGTGGTGCAGCCGGCACTGGTGAAATGTCGAATCTGAGCCTCGTAGCTTATCCGAATCCTTTCAGCAACGTTGCAACACTCAGCTATGAGCTTCCCGAAGCTGGCAAGGTTAGCCTTGTTGTTATCAATAAGCTCGGACAAGTTGTCAAGACTCTGGTTAATGAAGTCAAGACTGCCGGTACTCATACCGTTCAGCTCAATGCTTCCGACCTTAATGGTAATGGCGCATACATCTACAGGATTACTGTTGAAGGCAATGCCAGAACCTATACTTCCAATGGAACTCTTATTTTAGTGAAATAGGAATATCCCCCCCCATGCTGTTCCGGAGGCTTCGTCCTCCGGAACGGCATTTTTTAAAAACCGTTTGCGATGAGCATGCGTCCTTCAACAACAAGCAGAGTTTGAGAAAAAAAAAGAGGCAATACAACTTGCCTTTTTTATCATAAAGGGAAGGCGCTTAATTTTCCCGCTTCGCAAGATTTGATTAAACCAGCCTGAACCAAAATCTAAAGTGAGTTCTAAATCAAAAAAATAGTACAGCAAATGACAAGAAAAATCTACTTAAGCATTCTGGCGTTGCTTTTGGCTACGTTCAGCCTGTCGGCCCAGAATCCGCAAGTAAAGATTGGCAATGTGACAGCGGGACCCGGAGAAATTCTTGTTCCCTTCGAAATGCTGAATTTTACACAGCCTGTCAATTCATTTACTTTTAAGATTACGGCCAACAGCAGCCTGCTCCAATTTGTTGAAGTTGTCAACAAAGTGGGTTTTACAGGTCCGAATTTCCAGGCTTTTCAAAATGGAAATACCTTATCGATCATCTATTTTGACATTGGAGCCGGTTACACGCCCAATGGAAAGATTTTTGATATGAAGTTTAACTACACTGGCGCTGCTAATACTACACTTGTTTTTATAGCTAACCAGCAAGAGGTAACTGCTGGCATCAACCCTATTGCCAATATTGATTACATCAATGGCATTATTACGACAACTCTTCCTACACCGGATCCAGTTGTGGATATTGCTGACGTTACCGTTGCTCCCGGAGCAGTGAATATTGGTGTTGAGATGCTAAATTTCACCAACAACGTTAACTCTTTTACCTTTAATCTGGATCTACCTGGTGCCCTGCTCCAGTACGTTGATCTTCAGAATATCAATCCGGCTCTTGGAGCGGGAACATTACAGGCTAATCAGACCGGAAATACATTGCAGATTCAATGGTTTACCAACGGAACGGGCTTTATTCCCTCTGGTACGATTTTCGAGATGCGTTTCAATTATGTAGGTGGCTTCAATACTGACATTCTGTGGTTGCCTGGAAGCGAAGTAACATACGGTCCCAATCCTGTGGCTCCTATCTCTTTCATCAAAGGCTCGGTAACACAGGTTCCTGCTGTAGGAACTGTTAGTGTTGGTTCTGCAAGTGTCCCCACCAGTTCATCCATTAGTCTGCCTGTTCAGTTTAATGGAACTGGTTTTGGTAACGTTGCTGCATTTACACTTTTCCTGCAATATGACCAGAGCAGTCTTGTTTTTGCCGGATTCAGCAATCCGATTGCCCCTGAATTGATTGTAAATCATAACAACGGATTGATCTCAATGGCCTGGAGTGGCGCTGCAGGAAACTTCAATGCCGCAAGTATTGTTAATCTTAACTTTGTTTATACAGGCGTTGTGCCTGCAAATCTGCAGTTTATCCCTGGGTGTGAAGTTAACAATGCGTTAGCTACTCCTCTTGCTGTTACCTATCAGAATGGTATGGTTACTCCTGTAGTATCCACTTCGGTGATGAAGATTGCTGATGTAACCGGATTTGCCGGTCAGACCATTTCTGTCCCTGTTAACGCTACTGACATCGGTACAGCAGGAGCACTTGACCTTATTATAAACTGGAATCCCCAGCAAGCTACTCTCGCCAGCTATACTGCTAACCAGCTTACAAACTGGATTGTTAATCAGGGAGCTGGAAATATCTATTTCCAATGGCAGGATATTGCCGGTGCTACTATCAATGATGGTCCTGTTGTAACGCTCAATTTTGTTTACCATGGTGGAGGCACCATGCCTTTGACTTTTGCCAATGGTTCAGAGGTCACCGGAACAAATGCCCTTCCTAAAGTTGTTAGTTTCCAGCACGGTAGTATTGCTCAAAATTTCAGTAATTCTCAGGCAGTTATCGGAACTGTTAACAGCTGTTCCGGAAATACCGCTGTGGTACCTGTTAGTCTTGTAGATGTTGGTATTGTATCTTCATTCAGTTTCTCCATTGGTTATACTGGTTCGGTACTTACGTATGTAGAGCTGATCAATGTAAATCCTGCCCTTACTGGCCTGCAGGTAAACCAGCTTGCAAATACACTGAATGTTCAATGGCAAAACATTAATCCGGTTAACCTGAACGGAAAATTGTTTGATATTGTGTTTAGCTACGCTGGTGCCGCCAACAGTCCTGTAGTATTCAATGCCGGAAGCGAGGTTACAGGTGTAGGAGCTACCGTATTGCCCGTAACTTTTGTGAACGGTGCTGTTAATTGCAATATCGAAACAAGAACTCTGACGGTAAACACTACCGGTAATGGCTCAGTAGTTGTAAAAGACGGTAATGTCGTGCTTTTGCCAGATGCAAACACAACTAACGTATATACTGTTGACTACGGAAAAGTGCTTACTCTTGAAGCTACTGGCGATCTCGGATGGCAGTTTTCAAACTGGACTGGCGCTGTTAATAATCTTAATACTGCCACCACCACCATCAACATGATCAACAATGCATTTGTTACCGCAGACTTTACTATGATTGACTATACGCTAACGCTGTTAGCCAATCCTGTAGCTGGTGGTGTTGTAACTGGTGCTGGTATATATAATTTCGGTCAGACTATTGCAGTTAATGCTGTTCCAAACACTGGTTATGCCTTTGTAAACTGGACAGATGGTAATGGAAACGTTGTTTCCACACAACCAGCCAACAACATCACAATGCCTGCATCTGACCTTACACTTACAGCAAACTTTGTTCTGATTGATTATACACTTACCCTGGTTGCAAACCCCGTTGCTGGTGGTACTGTTACCGGTGGCGGAGTTTATAATTATAATCAGATGGTATCTGTAGATGCCGTACCCAATACGGGTTATGCTTTTGTTAACTGGACAGATAGCAATGGTAACGTTGTTTCGACTCAGCCTGCGAACGTTATACCCATGCCTGCAAGTGATCTTACCCTGACTGCCAATTTTGTGCTGATTAACTATACGCTAACGCTTGTTGCTAATCCTGTTGCTGGTGGTACTGTATCTGGTGGCGGAACGTATCCGTTCGGATCGCAGGTTAACGTTAATGCCGTTGCAAGCACCGGTTACTCATTCGTTAACTGGACTGACAGCAATGGTAACGTTGTTTCTACACAACCTGCAAATGTAATTACAATACCTGCCAGTGATTTGACGCTCACCGCTAACTTTGCCTTGAACAACTACACCCTGACACTTGCAGCTAACCCTTCAGCTGGTGGAACTGTTACAGGCGCAGGCACTTATCCTTTCGGTACAGTTGTTCCGGTTGATGCTGTTCCGAACAGCGGTTGGAATTTTGTCAACTGGACTGATGATAATGGTAACGTTGTTTCTACACAGCCTGCTAATAATATCACCATCCCTGCCAGCAATCTAAGCCTGACCGCCAACTTCGTGCTTGCTTATGTTGCACCATTCCCATTCAGCGAGAGCTTTGAGGGTACAACTTTCCCTCCCCAATACTGGAATAGGTATCGTGAGGGAACAGGTTCAACTGTACGTGAGTGGGTCCGCAGCACTGCTCAAAACCATACAACGGGTGGTACCGCAAGTGCCTTCCACAATTATGGTCCTAGTATTCAGACTGAGGACGGTTGGTTAGTTACACCAAAGATACAGCTCCCTGCTGCCGGAAGTCAGGCTATTCAGCTTCGCTTCTGGAACTACAACACCTTCCCGACTTATTATGCTAAGAACAGTGTTTTGATCAGTACAACAGATGGTACTCCTGGTGCCGCCTTTACTGAAGTATGGACAACTGCCACTGTAACACAGGCATGGGTTGAAACTGTTGTTAATCTCGATGCATATGCCGGACAGCAGATTTTTATAGCTTTCCGCTATGAAGGTAGTGATGCCCATGGATGGCATGTGGACGATGTTACGGTTGATTATGAACCCGCTCAACTCCCTGTAATTACAGTAAATCCTGCTAGCCTTAGCAAGGAAGTGGAACAGGGTTTGACGGCTTCACAGACTCTTACTGTTGGTAACACTGGAAATGTCGCGCTTAACTATAATGTTGACATTCAGTATGTTGCTTCAAAGTCGACAAATGATATCACAACCAAGCCAATTTATGGTAATGGTCCGGCAATAGAAGAGATTGCTACCGAACAAGGTAATGCGCTTCCTGCCCCTCAAGGTGTTAAGCATATGACCGGTTCGGGCACAAGAACAATTCTTTTCGACAATGGTCCGTTCGTGAACAATCCTGGTGCTGGCCCTGGTGGCAGCGATCTGAGCCAGCTGCACAGCGGCATGACCACCTTTGGACCGAGCATCAATCACGGGGGTACGATTAGTGTAGCCGACGATTTTACAGTAACTGGAAACCCATGGAATGTAGAAAGCTTCACTTTCTATGCTTACCAGACTTCGACTACACACCCTACACCACCTGTTTCGACCATTACCAGCGGTCGCCTGCGCATCTGGAACGACTCACCGGCCAATCCTGCCAGCCAGGTGATTTATGGCGATATGGCCACCAATGTAATGACCAGTACCTCTTGGACTAACTCCTACCGTGTGAGCGAGACAACGGTGAACAACCAGCGTCCGATCATGAATATTGTTTGCTCCACTCCTGGTTTGACATTGCAGCCCGGTCAATACTGGGTTGAATGGGCTGCTACTGGCTCCATTGCCAGCGGTCCATGGGGTGTTCCGGTAACCATCAACGGACAGACCACCACGGGCGATGCCTTGCAGCAGACCGCAACCAGTGGCGGATTTGTACCACTTCTGATGGGTGGAACCAATACCCCTTACGGCCTGAGCTTCCTTGTTGAAGGTACCGTTACTACTCCACAACCTCAATGGCTAAGTGTAAGCCCCACCAGTGGCTCTGTTAATGCCGGCGGAAGTGAAACGCTCGCTGTAACATACAATGCCACCGGGCTTGAAGTGGGTACATACAATGCAAATATCGTTATTACCAGCAACGATCCCTCCAACCCGACGAAGATTGTTCCGGTAACTATGACTGTAACACCTTCCACTATTTGCTATCCTGAGCCTCGTAACCTCACCAGCAGTGTGAACGGTCAGACCGTTGTACTCAACTGGCAGGCACCAGACCTTGGTGGTGGCGGTGGCGGTGGTACCGTCAAGATCAATGAAGGCTTCGAGGCTGATTTCCCACCTACAGGATGGGCTAAGTTGAATCCTGATGGTGGTACTGGTTGGACAAGCCTGAATGCCGGCACCACGCCGATCCCGGGATGGCAAAGTGGAACTGCTACGCCTGCTCCCGAAGGCGGGAACAAAATGGCCTTTGCTACCTGGAATACTGGAGGCCCTACTGCTAACGACCAATGGATTGTTACTCCACAGATTACTGTAGAAAACGGTGATCAGCTGAAGTTTTACATGCGATATGCGTTCAGCAGTTACAATGACAATCTGGATGTTAGGATTTCTACTCAGAGTCAGAACAATCCTGCTCATTTTACCACTATTGTAGCTCAGTTCAACTTCACATCAACCTCTACAACAGAGTGGCAGTTGATGTCTTACAACCTGACTGACTTTGTGGCTGTTGGTAGCCAAATTTACATTAGCTTCCGCGAACATGTGCTTGACAATTTCAACGATGGTTCGGCAATAATGCTTGATAACATCTACGTAGGACCTGCTACCCGCAGCGTTCAACCCATTGCCTATGGCCTTGCTTCGAATATTGAACGTGGTGTTGCACAATCGGGCAGCGCTATCACATACACAGGAAGCCTTGGCATGAGTGAAATGGATAACAGTGGTCTGCGTGGCAGCATGCCTTCGGGTGTGAAATACATGGGGGCCTCAGGCACACGTGACGTTCTGTTTGACAATGGCCCATTTGTAAACAATCCTGGTGCTGGCCCTGGTGGCAGCGATCTGAGCCAGCTGCACAGCGGCATGACCACCTTTGGACCGAGCATCAATCACGGGGGTACGATTAGTGTAGCCGACGATTTTACAGTAACTGGAAACCCATGGAATGTAGAAAGCTTCACTTTCTATGCTTACCAGACTTCGACTACACACCCTACACCACCTGTTTCGACCATTACCAGCGGTCGCCTGCGCATCTGGAACGACTCACCGGCCAATCCTGCCAGCCAGGTGATTTATGGCGATATGGCCACCAATGTAATGACCAGTACCTCTTGGACTAACTCCTACCGTGTGAGCGAGACAACGGTGAACAACCAGCGTCCGATCATGAATATTGTTTGCTCCACTCCTGGTTTGACATTGCAGCCCGGTCAATACTGGGTTGAATGGGCTGCTACTGGCTCCATTGCCAGCGGTCCATGGGGTGTTCCGGTAACCATCAACGGACAGACCACCACGGGCGATGCCTTGCAGCAGACCGCAACCAGTGGCGGATTTGTACCGCTTCTGATGGGTGGAACAAATACCCCTTACGGCCTGAGCTTCCTTGTTGAAGGTACTGTCAGCGGAGGCGGTGGTGGTGGCTGCAACCATGGTGAACTCTTAGGTTATAAGGTTTATCGCAACAACCAGCTCATCGGCCAGACCACAGCAGCAGTGCGTACTTTCACAGATAATAACGTAGTTGCGGGCAACTACACATATGGCGTTACTGCTGTTTACGGACAGCCATATCCTGGTGAAAGCCAGCCTATCACTACACAAGTTACTGTTACACCTCCTTCGAGCTTCCCCTTCGAAGAAACCTGGGCATCTGGTAACTTTACATCCAGCGGATGGACATTCCAGCCTTCACAAGGCAACTGGCGTATTTCTACTTCTGGTGGTAATCCTGCACCTTCTGCCGAGTTTTACTGGAGCCCGACTGCGACTACCTACAGTCAGTCCCTCATCAGTACCGATATTGATGCTACAACAGCTGTCGGAAACGTAACATTCAAATTCGACATCTTCCTTGATGACTATGCCAACAATGGCAATGAACAAATGAAGGTATACATCTGGAATGGCACAACTTGGGTATTACTCGACACCTTTACGAATACTGCCGACATTCCGTGGACAACCAAGACCTACGATGTAACTGCCCATGCTTTAGGCAAGGTGACCAAAGTTAGGTATGAAGCTACCGGAGCCACTACATTTGACATTGACTGGTGGCGTATAGACAACATTCAGGTGTTCCAGGGACAGCCTGCTCCTGTGATTACAGTGAACCCAGCAAGCATGTACCACTACTTCTTCACTCCTGGCGGTTCTACCACCAAGACGCTTAATATCGGTAATACCGGTGCTTCACCGCTCAACTGGTCGGCAACGATCCAGTACACCCGCGAAAGCACTCCCGATCCGGTAATTGTGCCTGGTGGCGACAAGGACATTGCCGGTGTGCTTGATATTAGTGTTGGCAATCACGGCAATGGTGGATCACCTGAGCCTGTTGAACCAAGCAGGAATCCTGTTATTCTCAATTACGATGGTGACAACGCCACTGGCATTGGTTTGACCAACGGAGGCACGTTCCATGTGGCCGCAAGATTCCCCAGCACAATGATCAGCCCTTATGTTGGTCATAATATGACTTCCGTACAGGTTTATATCAATGATGCAACAGCATCAGCAGTTGTGTTGAAGATCTGGGGTGCCGGAACTGGGACCGCTCCTGGTCCTGTTCTTCGTGAGCAAAGCTTCACACCTCAGGCAGCAGCTTGGAATACCATCACCTTGGCCACTCCGCTGCCAATTGACGGCACTGATATTTGGGTAGGCTACACCATAACCCATGCTGCTGGTGGATTCCCTGCTGGTATGGATGCTGGTCCAGCCAACCCGAATGGTGAGTGGATCTCAACAGATGGTACAAGCTGGTCGCGTTTAAGTACGCTGGTTTCGACCATCAACCGTAACTGGAACATTCGTGCCACGCTCATTCCTGGTGTCACTTATAACTGGCTCGTGATGGGCCCGCCAACATCGGGTATCATCAATCCCGGTGCCAGTGTAAATCGCACCATGGTATTCAACAGTTCTGGTCTGACTGCAGGACGCTACACTGCAAACATCCGTATTGCGAGCAACGACCCTGTAACACCTGTGAAGATAGTTCCAGTAATTATGGACATTACTGTTGGTGTTGACGAACAGCAGATGAGCGATATTCGCGTGTATCCTGTTCCTACAAGTGGTATGCTTAACCTTAAACTGGTTGAAGGCATCGAACTGGTCCGCGTGATCAATACTGTTGGTCAGGTTGTTATGGAACGTTCACTGAGTGGCAAACTTGATGAGGTACTTAACCTCCAGGGCCTGAACTCTGGTGCATACACTTTGCAGTTTGTTAATAACAATGGCCGTATGTACAACCGTACAATTGTTGTAACGAAATAATCGTAACAGCATATCCCCTGAAAGGGCTGGCCAAAAGGCCAGCCCTTTCTTTTTGTCATTTAGCTTATTTTTGCCCCTGATATGATTGCTTCAGTTCAAAATCTATCGATGCATTTCACTGGTGAAGATCTCTTTACCGGAGTTTCCTTTCTTGTCCGAACAAAAGATCGCATTGGACTTGTTGGGAAAAATGGTGCTGGCAAGACTACACTGCTTAAACTTATCGCGGGTTTGGAACTGCCTCACAATGGCGAGATTGTGGTGCCTGATGGAATTACTATTGGTTATCTTCCTCAGGAAATGGCCATCTCCAGCAATGTAAGCGTACTTGAGGAAGCTCTGACAGCTTTTGATGAGATTCAAAGCATGCACATCCACACTAGAGCAATTGCAGAAGATCTGCAACACAGGTCGGACTATGATTCGTCTGATTATAGTAAGCTGATCAGCGAGTTAAGTGTTTTGAACGAACGACTTTCTTTGATGGAGGCTTATAGCCTTGAGGGTCAAGCTGAGCAGGTGCTGCTGGGTTTGGGATTTGAACATGACGATATGGTGAGGCCATTGCGACAATTCAGCAGTGGATGGCAAATGCGTGTCGAACTTGCTAAGATATTGCTCAAGCGACCTGCTTTACTGCTTTTAGACGAGCCTACAAATCATTTGGATATAGAGTCTATCCAGTGGCTTGAAAGCTATTTAAAAGCGTATTATGGTGCTGTAGTGCTGGTTTCGCACGATCGTGCGTTTCTTGACACCGTAACCAACAGAACTATTGAGATCAGTGGAGGTAGAATATTTGATTACAAGACTTCATACAGCGAATATATTGATATAAGGCGACAGCGTATAGAAACGCAGACTGCTGCCTACGAGAATCAACAAAGAGAAATTCGCGATATAGAGCGCTTTATCGAACGCTTCAGGTATAAGGCCTCAAAAGCTCGTCAGGTACAGAGCAGGGTGAAAATGCTGGAAAAGATGGAGGATGTCAGCATCGAGGAAATGGTGAATACACGAATGCGTCTAAGGTTTCCACCTGCTCCCCATTGTGGTAAAATTGCTTATGAGGTCAAAGGTCTGCACAAGCAATATGGTGATCTTGTAGTGCTTAATCATCTGGATCTTACATTGATGCGGGGCGAGAAAGTAGCATTTGTAGGGCGTAATGGTGAAGGAAAAACCACTTTGGCAAAAATTCTTGCTGGTGTATTAAAATTTGAAAAGGGAGAGACTCATCCTGGTCACCTAGTAAAAATTGGTTATTATGCTCAGAACCAGCATGAAATGTTGGATGGTAATAAAACAGTTTTCGAAACGCTGGACGAGGTAGCAGTAGGTTCAATCAGAACTCAGATCAAAAGTATTCTTGGTGCATTTTTATTCAGTGGGGAGGCCATCGATAAGAAAGTGAAAGTGCTCTCCGGAGGAGAAAAGGCAAGACTTTCGCTTGCCAGGTTGCTGCTTAGCCCGGTTAACTTTTTAATACTCGACGAGCCCACCAACCATCTTGACATGGCATCAAAAGATATCCTCAAAAGCGCATTATTGCAGTTCGACGGAACTGTTGTTGTTGTTTCGCATGATCGGGATTTTCTGATGGGACTGACCGAAAAGGTTTTCGAATTCCGAAAGCCGACCATAAGGGCCTTTATCGGTGATGTTTACGACTACCTTGAGACGCGTAAAATTGAAAATCTGGACGATTTAAATATTAAAAAGTCGCTAAAGACGGAAAAGCCTGAGGATATTTCGGAAAGCAAGGAGCAGTATGAGCAAAAGAAAGCTGTTGCGAGAGAGCGTCGGAAACAGGAAAAGGAGCTGGCATTACTGGAAGATCGCATTCACCAGATAGAGAACGAAATAAGCTCAATGGATAATGTGCTTTCAAACCCATCTGAATTCACCGATTTTACTGATGAGCAGTGGTTTGCGCGTTATGCTTCGCTGAAATCAGAAGCCGAAAAGCTGCTAACAGAATGGGAGCAATGTGTAAAGGCTCTTGAAAGCTAGAGTGCTTTACATCAGCTTATTCTGTCGTAAAGAAACTTTGCGTAATTTCTAAGAAGCTCCTTCTTTTCAGTTGCTACGTTTACATGATCAAGCATGCTGAAAGCACTCTCGAGGTATCGACCCATGATGACATTGACCTCGTGTTGAATGTTGTATTTATCGAAAATCGACTTTACTTCAAGTATTTTCTCTTGATCACTGAATTGCTGTAATGGGTCGAAAAGCTGAAGCAGTCGATTCTTATCCTGGTCTGTGGCCAGCTCAAGCGCACGTAGAACAAGATATGTTTTCTTATTGGCAAGTACATCACCACCGGTCACTTTGCCAAAAACACCCTGATTTCCATATAAGTCAAGAAGGTCGTCCTTCAGCTGGAATGAGATCCCCAGATCCACGCCAAAACGGGAGAGCAGTTGCGTATTTTCGGGGGAGGCATTGCCGGTAATTGCCCCTATTTTGAGGCAAGCGCCAAGAAGCACGGCCGTCTTGAGCCGGATCATGTTGATATAATCGGAAATGGAGATTTGCCTGATGCTTTCGAAATTCAAATCAAGCTGTTGTCCTTCGCATACTTCAATAGCTGTTTGACTGAATACCTCGAGAATTGCAGGAATGAAGCGTGTTTCGGTACGTATTGCATACTGATAGGCCATGGCGAACATTGTATCACCTGAGAGTATTGCAGTGTTGGCGCTCCATTTATTGTGCACGGTCTGGCTACCCCTGCGGATCGGCGCATTGTCCATGATGTCGTCATGAACCAGTGTGAAATTGTGAAATACTTCGACAGCAAGAGCAGGGTACAGGGCATTTTTCAGCTCGCCTCCAAAAAGATCGTTGGACAGCAATGTCAGGATTGGACGTAATCTTTTGCCACCCAGAGACATAATATAACGAATTGGCTCATAAAGCTCGGCCGGATGCCGATCGAAATGCTGGGCTTCGATGAGGCTGTCGATTTCTTCCTGAAGGCGTTTTATTTTATCCATAATTATTTCTTGATCAGGTTCATGAGGTAGGTGCCATAGCCACTTTTCAGGAGTGGTTCTGCCAGCTTTTCGAGCTGTTCGGCATTAATGAACCCTTTGTTGTATGCTATTTCCTCAATACAGCCGATTTTTTGCCCTTGTCGGTGTTCGATTACCTCGACAAATTGAGAGGCCTGAAGCAGCGACTCAAAGGTTCCCGTATCAAGCCAGGCTGTACCGCGGCTGAGTATGCCGACTTTGAGCAGTCCCTTTTCGAGGAAATATTTATTGACATCAGTGATCTCATATTCGTTCCGTGCTGATGGTTTTATGTTTTTTGCCACATCTACCACACTGTTGTCATAAAAGTACAGGCCGGGTACAGCATAGTTGGATCTTGGATTTTTCGGCTTTTCCTCAATAGACACAGCCTTCTTGTTTTCATCGAATTCAACAACGCCATAACGCTGAGGGTCGGAAACATGGTATGCAAAGACCACTCCTCCTGTAGGGTTGTTATTTTCGGTGAGCAATTGCTGAAGACCTGCACCATAGAAAATATTGTCGCCGAGGATAAGCGCTACCTTATCGTTGCCAACGAATTGCTCGCCAATGACAAAGGCCTGGGCAAGTCCGTTGGGCATGGCTTGTTCGGCATAAGAAAACGTGCATCCCAAAGGCGAACCATCGCCTAGAAGGCGTCTGAAATTAGGCAAATCCTGAGGTGTTGAAATAATCAGGATTTCCCTTATGCCTGCCATCATGAGCACCGATAGGGGATAATAAATCATGGGTTTGTCATAGATGGGCATGAGCTGCTTGCTAACCGCGAGGGTCAAAGGGTGAAGCCGTGTTCCGGATCCACCAGCCAGGATAATTCCTTTCATGAATTCTGTTCTTTAAGATGTTCAGTTTTATTCGAATTTGTCTCTATCTGTAACTGTTCCAGATCAATGTCTGCTTCTTCGTCCAGGATCTCAAGCAACGGCTCATTGAATGCCCTAGTGGTACTCCAACGGTCGAGCGTCATTAATAACGAAGGCAGCACAAAAAGGTTCGAGAGCATGGCCGTAATAAGTGTGAAAGACACCAGGTAACCCAACGCCTCAGTGCCACCAAATGATGAAAGAATGAAGATGGCAAAACCGAAGAATAAGACCACGGCAGAATAAATCATGCTGAAACCGGTTTCGTGCAGCGCAGCCATTACGGCTTCGGGAATTTTCCAGCCGTTAAGCTTCAGTTGCTGTCTGTAACGCGAGAGAAAATGAATTGTATTGTCCACACTGATACCTAGGGCAATGCTGAAGATGAGTATGGTTGATGGTTTAATGGAAATGCCTGCATAACCCATCATTGCGGCTGTGAGCAATTGGGGTATGAGATTGGGTATCAGCGAAACCACAATCATCTTGAGTGATGAGAAAGTGAGGGCCATAAGCAGGGCGATCACAAACAGCGCAAGTAAAAGGCTTGATAAAAGGTTTTTAACCAGATAGTTGGTTCCTTTCAGGAAAACCACACTGGTGCCGGTGGTTGTCACAGTATAATCATCCGATGGAAAAATACTGTCTATCTTAGGCTGAAGACTTTGCTGGATGCTGTCGATCTGACGGGTACTGACATTGGCCAGCTGAACACTTACGCGTGTAGTCTGGAGGGCAGTATCGACAAAAGAGTTCAGAATTGTACGCTTATCTCCTTTAAACTCGGGCAGATAGCCAAGTATAAAATTGCGCTCCTGATTATTGGGCATTTCGTAGTAATCTGGGTCGCCGCGGAAAAAGGCCTGCTTCGAGAACTTAACCAGTTCGACAACCGAAAGCGGTTTGCTGAATTGAGGATAGAGTGCCAGAGAGTCTTGAAATCTATCTATTTTCTGCAATGTTATAGCCCGCAGGACACCCTTTGGTCTTTTGGTGTCGATGCTGATTTCATAGGGCATTACGCCATTAAAATGTTCCTCAAAAAACATCAGATCCTTATACATCTGCTCTTTATGCGAGATGTCGTCAACCACATTTCCTGTTGTGCGCAGTTTGGTCAAACCAAATATGCCGAACAAAAGAAGCAGGGCGGTGATTAAATAAACAGTATTTCGGCGATAAAGGACTACCCGTTCGATAAAGCGAAGGATGTTGTTTACCCTGCCACCTTCGAAATGGGCATATTGTTTTGGCAGTGGGTTAGGCAGGTAGCTGAAAATTATCGGAATCATCATCAGACTGACCACATACGATACCAGGATGTTGAGTGAAGCCACAATGCCAAACTCTACAAGCATTTTGTTTCCGGTAACAATAAAGGCGGCAAAACCCGCAGCTGTGGTAGCATTGGTTAGCAGGTTGGCGGCTCCTATACGTCGGATAGTGCGGCTGAGCGCTCTGATTTTGTTGCCGTGCTGGAAATATTCGCTGTAATACTTGTTGAGAAGAAAAATAGAATTTTCCACGCCAATAACAATGAGCAGTGGCGGAAGGATTCCGGTGAGTATGGTTATCTTATAGCCAAATAGCTGAAGCATTCCAAACATGAAGGCCACGGTGATAAGCACCACAATGATGATGAATAACACAGTGCGCGCTGAACGGAAAAACGAAAAAAGGATAATTGCAGCGATGACCAGCGACAGGAAAACAAAAAGCACCAGCTCGTGCTGAATTTTTTGCGACGTAATGGTTCGGATGTAGGGTAGTCCTGAATAACGCAGCTCTATATCAAACTTCTTGGTGAAATTATCCAGTACGGATTTGATCTCGTAGACAAGACTGATTCTGCCTTTGGTATTTAAAACATTGTTGTCAAGTGTAATCATCATTACACTCACATTGGTGGCACTGTTATAAAGCAAGCCTTCGTAAAACCTTAGGCTTTGAATGTATTGTCTCAAAGAATCCAGCTCTTGCTGCGATTCCGGAAGCCTGTCCATCACTTCCCTGAACTCAAACTTCCTGAGGCTGTCGTTGCGAACCAGATGAAACATCCGTGCAACGGAAACTACCTCCTGAACCCCTTCAATATTGCGTACGCTCTCTGTTAGTTCGTGCCAGGCCCTGAAATGCTCCAGTTCGAAAAGCCGCTCGTCCCTGACACCAACAAACATCACAGCACCATCCTGCCCGAATGTTTCCTTAAATCGCTGATAAATTCTGTTGGTGGTGTCCGATTCGGGCAACATGCTTGCAAATTCGTACGACATCTGCACCTTTGAGCCTTCCCAGCCCATGTAGGTTGTTAGTAGTGCAATAATAATCAGGTTGGCAAGCCGGTTACGTAAGATAAGCCTGACCAGAAATTTCCACATGAGCAATCTGATGTTAAATTTGAAGCCGGCGCTTGGAAATGCTGGCCGACACAACGTAAAAACTTTCGAAATTAGCACTTTCGCGTCAATTACAAAAATGGTTCGATTTTTGCTAAAACATGAACGCCGGAATTAGCCACTAACACTGCATTAAATTCTAAAATGATATGAAGCGTCTTTTATTTGTCCTGCTTGCGGTACAACTGTTCGCATGCAACAGCCCATCCAGATTGATTAAAAATGAGCAATACGATCAGGCTTTGGAAAGGTTGGTGCGCTCGGCCCGTGCTGGTAAGGCTGACGCCGATGACCTTCAGCTGCTTTCGCGGGCTTACCACACAGCCAATCAGATCGACAGTGATCGTATTCAGCTTCTGAAGGCCAGTAATGAAGCCACTGACTGGCCAGAAATTATGCGTTTATACGAGCAGATGAACGTAAGGCAGAGCAGGGTTAAAACCCTTTCGTCCGATCAGCAGCAGGCCATTGGTTTTGTGCCTATGAACCTCGATTACCTCATTGCTGATGCCCGCCGCGAAGCCCGGCAGCAACTGCTGGAGTCGGCCACTAACCTGCTCAATGCAGGCAAGAAGCAAGAGGCCAGACTAGCGCATGGTCAACTGACCGAACTGTTGAGGCTCAGTCACAACGACCCTGAAGTACGGCGGCTGTTGCAAAGAGCTGAACAACAAGGAACGAGTCAGGTGCTGGTTTTATTTGAAAACCGCGCCGGAGTTCAGACACCCGATGAATTTGCCGAGGTAATCATGAATATGTCAGCTGCAAACCTTGATCAGCCCTGGCTCAGCTACAATTTTGAGGAGCAACGGGGGGTAGAATACGACTATGTTGTTTATGCATCTGTGCGTGGGATCGCCATCAGCCCGGAACTGGTGAATCAAACACGGATGACTGAGAGCAAGGAGATTCAGGATGGCACTCAGCCCAAGCGGGACCAAAATGGGAATATTGTGCTTGACTCGATAGGTAAAGTGATTGAGGTGCCGCGCTATCGTAAAGTTGAAGCTTTTGTGAATCAAACACTTCTTGATAAGCGTGCCAAAATAACAGGAGCATTCGATTTTGTGCGCACATCCGACTCAAAAACATTGAGAAGCATCCCTTTCGAAACTGAGTCGGTATTTGTTTATACTTATGGAACCATCAATGGCGACCTGCGTGCAGCCAGCACCCAGAGCCTTGAAATGATGCGACGAGGTCCGGCTCCATTTCCACCCGATGGCATTATGATCATGGAAGCTGCACAAAAGGTAAATCCTTTGCTCAGGAATGCGCTGAAAAGAGAATCAAATCTTTTAATACAGGTGGATTGAGGAATGGTGAAGTTGAAAGTGCTTTTTGCAAATACCGCCCATCCCTCACTTATCGAATACCTTGAAAAGCAAGGATTTGAATGTCATCTACTTGCTGATGAATCATCTTATAATGATTGTATCGAAATCATTGGCGAGTTTACCGGCCTGATTATCAGGAGCAGGTTTCCCATCGACAAAAAGCTGCTCGACGCTGCGCAGAAATTGCGATTTATTGCAAGGGTGGGAGCAGGGATGGAAAATATTGACCATGACTATGCCAGAGAAAAAGGGGTTGTTTGTCTCAACGCCCCCGAGGGCAACCGCGATGCGGTGGCAGAGCATGCCATCGGTATGTTGCTGATGCTTTTGAATCATCTTGGCCGTGCCGACAAGGAAGTCCGTGAGGGTGTCTGGCGTCGTGAGGCAAACAGGGGATCGGAGATTGGTGGCAAGACTATCGCCATCATCGGTTTTGGTAACACTGGTAGTGCATTTGCCCGAAAGCTGGCTGGATTTGACGTCCGGGTGATGGCCTATGACAAACATAAATCAGGCTTTGGTGGATCAATGGTGGAGGAAGTGGACATGGAAACCATTTTCAATCATGCCGATGTGTTGAGTCTGCATGTGCCTCTGACAAACGAAACCAGATATCTGGTGGATGATGAATATCTCAGGCGTTTCCGCAAGCCCGTCTATCTTATCAACACCTCAAGAGGCCCGGTTTTGCACACAGCATCGCTGATAAGGGCGCTTGATGAAGGCATGGTAAAGGGCGCCTGCCTCGATGTGCTGGAGTTCGAAGAGTCATCGTTCGAAAGTCTCAAAGGCGTAAATTGGCCCGAAGCCTTTCATCAGCTGATCAGGCGCAACGAGGTGGTGCTTAGTCCTCATATTGCCGGATGGACGCACGAATCGAACATCAAGATGGCTGCTGTTCTGGCCAAAAAGATTGCCGAATTAAGGTTAACATAAGAAAGATTTCTGACTTAACTACAAATCCGTTGGTATAAAATACGAAGGGACTCGTCAGAGCTGTGTTATCTATCAGATTACCAGTTAAGGATCTTCCTGAAATCGTATAGATCAGGCTCAGGCAGCCATTGTTTTGCAGCTTCGTAATCTTCCGGTCCGATATACTGAAGGCCGTTGTCGAACACCAGCTTGACTTTTTCGCTGTCCATATCAACGAGTCTGGGTTTGACCTTGCCTTTTTCGTCGGCAACATCTTTGAGGTAAAGCGGGGCTACCTCTCCTTTCGGATTGGATGTTACCATAGCACCTGTAACACCCCGGTCGAAAAGTTCCTTAACCCCATAGCCAAGCAGGGCACAATACATCAGGTCGAAGGCTGTTGGCTGCACGCAACGGAGCTCGTAGCCAATCTCGACCGGACGGCTCTTGATATTGAGATTTAAGTCCTTCAAACGGTATTGCAGCAGCATATTATAGATGTGTGCTTTACTCACATTCCCAAGTTCGGGGTGGCCATGCTCATCGAAGGTAAAGTTTATCCCCGAGGAAACGATTTCTTCATCAGTCATAAAGTGAAATACGCCCTCACTCACAATGGCCACACCATAGTCGATGCCAAGAATGCGTCTTTTGACCATTGCGGAGATAATAAGTCGTGTTATACGGTCGAAGGTTACTTCAGTTTTATGAAACATTTCAGGAATGACAATCATCGGATAGTGGCAGGATGCACCAATACCGAATGCCAGATGACCAGCCTCGCGGCCCATGGCTGAAACCACGAACCAATTGCCGCTTGTACGGGCGTCTTCATAAACCGTCTGTGCAATACGAACTCCCTCATCTTTGGCTGAATAATAGCCAAAAGTAGGGGAGCCTTCGGGTAGTGGAAGGTCATTGTCGATGGTTTTCGGCACGTGGATGTTTTGTATTTCCACCTTGTTCTCATGAAGAAAACGGTAGATGCGATTAGCTGTCGAAGCTGTATCATCACCACCTATAGTCACCAACAGCTTAACATTGTTATTCACGAAGAATCTTGCACTGAATTCGCTGTCTTTCGGTTTGTAGCGACTCATTTGAATGGCTGATCCTCCTGTTTTCTGTATATCATCGGCCAAAGAAAAATCGAACTCAATCATATTAGGTCTTTCAGCAAAAAGACTCTTGTACCCGCCATTCAGTCCGATGACCCTAAAGCCGCTTTTCAGAAAAACTTTGGCTACAGTGCTGATCACAGTATTGATTCCCGGGGCAGGACCGCCACCGGCAAGTATCACTATTGAAGGTTGCATGCAAAAAAATTTGTGCAAAGATAGGATATTGATACCAAAAATTACCTCTGATTTCAACCGGGCAATGATTCATGGTTCATTACGAATCACTCTTTCCAATTCATAAAGAAATAATTAATTGTCTTGTTCATGCATAAAGGTCAACCGGCGCTCTTTTCAGTTATATGCGAAAAACATTACTTTTGTTTTCTTAACCCTCCAAAATTTTAAAAATGAGAATAACCACTAACCATGCGCTGCTTATTCTGGCGCTTGTTTTTCTTCCTTTGGCTATGATTTTTGCCCAGCAATCGACCAATGTCGATGAGTTGAACCGACTTACCAGGCAGTTTGACCGTGAATGGCGACAAATGAAAAAGAGGGTAAAAGCTTACGCCAGGGCCAATAATATTGCTGTTCGTCAGGAGTTTAGCGATGGCACTATCATCGAATTGGTAGACGTTGTTGATGGGAAGCCAGTATATTTTAAAACTAACAACATTGGTGCAGCCATCACTACACGAGCCAACCAAATGTGGCAAGGCGGTAATGTCGGTGTGATCATTGAAGGTGAAGGATATAGCAAGGTTGGAATCTGGGATGGTGGAGCCGTTCGCCGTACCCATCAGGAATTTAATAATACCGGGGTACAGCGTGTTACTCAGAGTGACGCTGCTGCAACCAACTCGGACCATTCCACCCACGTGGCCGGAACCATTGTTGCCGGTGGGGTGAATGCTAACGCCAAAGGCATGGCATTCAGGGCGCAACTTAAAGCCTACGACTGGAACTCTGTTGAAAGTGAGATGACCACCGCAGCAGCTGCTGGAATGGAGATCTCGAACCACTCCTGGGGCAACATCAGGGGATGGGATCAAAACCAGAGCACCGGGCAATGGACATGGTATGGAACAGCAAGCGTGGCTCCACTCGAAGATTACCTTTTTGGGTTCTATAATTCCACTGCCCGCACATGGGATATCATTGCCTACAATGCACCATACTTCCTCATTACAAAATCAGCTGGCAACGATCGTGGTGACGGCCCCGCCAATGCCGGAACAGCTGGCAATCCCGAAAAGGACGGAGGTATTGATGGTTACGACTGCATTGGTGGCTCAGGCATTTCGAAGAATATACTCACAGTAGGCGCCGTAAACGAAGTGCCCAATTATCAGGGGCCTAACAATGTCACCATGAGCAGCTTCAGTGGCTGGGGGCCAGCTGATGACGGACGCATTAAGCCTGATATTGTTGGCAAAGGAGTCAATGTCTATTCTCCAACAGCTGCCTCTAATTCCTCCTATGGTTCACTAAGCGGCACGAGCATGTCGTCGCCCAATGTGGCCGGAAGCATGGTTTTGCTGCAACAACTTTATCAGCAGACCCACAACAATCTTCCTATGCGTGCTTCCACCCTGAAGGGACTTGTTATTCATACCGCTGATGAAGCAGGCCCTCATGTGGGTCCGGATTACAAATTTGGCTGGGGACTCATGAATACTTCGCGTGCAGGCATGATCATACGCGAAGATGGTGCCGCACAAAACCTGATCGACGAAATCACCCTGCAGGCCAATAACCCTTTTATCCGCGAAATCAATGTTCCCGGAAACCTACCTTTGCGTGTAACCATCAGCTGGACTGATGTGCAGGGCAACGTGCCGCCAGCCAGTCTGAATCCTCCTACCAGAGTCCTGGTGAATGATCTTGACCTGATGATTGTTGATCAGAACCTCAACATTTATTACCCATATCGCCTCGATCCCGACAACCCGGATGCTGCTCCGGCAACCGATGGGAAGAATTTTGTTGACAACGTAGAGCAGGTTTACATACCGACCCCTGCAGCAGGCACTTACACCATTATCGTACAGCATGATGGACCCTTGGCAAACAACAGTCAGGTGTTTTCGTTGATTATATCGGGGATTGACGAATATAATGCAGTGCCTGAATGCAGCGCAGGAATGACAAGTCCAGTGAATGGGAGCACAGGTGCCTTCCTCAATCATCAAGTTACATGGACGCCTGCTGCATTTGCCTCAAGCTATGATGTCTATTTTGGCACAGATGGTGGTGGTGTAACCCCTCCAACAAACATGATGAACGGAACCAGCATCAACACTAACTCGTTCAGAATGAATCTGCAACCTGAAACCACCTACTATCTGATGGTGAAACCGCGCAACAGCTTTGGCATCAGCGACTGCAACGTCATCTACAGCTTCACCACCATGGCAGTAGTCAATACATACCCCTACATTCAGAATGTTGAAGGGGTTACAGCTCCGAATATGCCGCAAGGCTGGTCGGGACTGAACTATGGCCCGCTTAACTGGGCCACCACGCAGCTGATTGGTCAGAACAGCCAAAAGTCGTTCTCGCTGTTTACCTCCAATGGCCAGCCATTCCTGATGAACAACTACCTTGTTTCCCCGCCATTCCAAGTGGAAGCTACCAAAGAATACAAAATAACTTTCGGTCATCGCACCTTCCTGCCAACCAATCCAGAAAAACTGCGTTTGCTATGGGGAACTGGCGGTGATACTACTTCGCTCACCAATGTACTCTACGATATGCCCGAAATCCTAACTTCCAACTGGTTGAACGGCGAGGCTTTGCTTGTGCCCGGTATTAACGGATATATTTTCCTTGCCTGGCATGCATATACTGCAACAGGAATCGGACAGTTTGTCGATAATATCAAGGTAGAGGACTGGGGTGCTGTGGGTGTTGCTGAAAGTCCTGAGCGGCAGATTATGATTAATCACAAGGATGGAATGCTCACCATTGAGTCGGATGTGGCTCTTCGCGATGGTGAAGTGATCATCACCAATGCCGCAGGCCAGGTGCTGTTCACCGACCGTGTGAATGGCGTGCGCTACAGCCGGCAGCTCAGCCTTGGTAAAGGCCTGCATATTGTAACAGTTCGTGCCAATGGTATGGAAAAGAGCACGCGCTTCCTGGCCTTCTAGATTTTCAACAACCAAAACAATTAAGGGCAGCAGTCATCAACTACTGCCCTTTTTTGATCCCTGAGCATTGCAAGGGTTCAATAGGACTTACCTTTGCTGCAAATACGTCGAAATGAGCTACCCTATCCTCCGCTTGATCAAAGGGAAAGAAGAAGCCCTTGCACGCCGCCACCCCTGGATTTTCTCCGGTGCCATTGCAAGCAGCATAAATGGACTGGATGTTGGGTCTGCAGTTTGGATTGCTGATAGCAACGGTCATACCCTGGCAACAGGATTGCTCGAAGGTGGCAGCATTGCCGTTAAGGTATTAGCGTTTGAGCAGACAGTATTGAATGAAGATTTTTTTAAAGCCAGATTAGAACTGGCATGGAGTTTGCGCCACAGACTCGGATTATCCGTCAGTAAGCTTACCAATATTTTCAGGCTGGTACATTCCGAAGGTGATGAACTACCAGGACTGGTGGTGGATGTTTACGGTAGTACTGCTGTTATGCAATGCCACTCGCCCGGTATGTATCGTTTGCGTCAGATGATTGCAGAGGTTATCGTCAGCTCATCAATGGGAAGGATCGGGAGTGTTTATGATAAAAGCAGCGCTCTTCAGCCAAAGGGTATTAATCAGGAGGACGGCTATCTGGTGGGAACACAACAAGGCAATCTGGTTTACGAGAGCGGACATAAGTTTGAGGTCGATTGGATTGAAGGTCAGAAGACGGGTTTTTTTATCGATCAGCGGGAAGCCAGGATGCATCTGGGCCAGTTTTCTGAGGGATACAAGGTGCTCAACACATTCAGCTATACCGGAGGATTTTCGGTTTATGCACTGGCTGGTGGTGCAAACCATGTCAGCTCGGTAGATAGTTCGCGCAGAGCCATCGAATGGTGCGAAAAGAATGTCGGTCTGAATGGGAATTCCGACAGACACACAGCAATATGTGCCGATGTCAAGAAGTATCTTGGTGATATGCAGTCCGGCGAGTTCGAAATCATCATCCTTGATCCTCCGGCATTCGCCAAGCACCATAGTCAGAGGCACAAAGGGCTATTGGGTTATAAATACATTAATGGTCTGGCTATTAAAAAGATATCATCAGGAGGGTTGCTCTATACTTTTAGCTGCTCTCAGGCTGTCGACAAGCAATCGTTTCAGTCGGTGGTCATGGCAGCAGCCATCGAAACCGGCCGTAAAGTGCAGGTACTGCATCATTTTTCGCAGCCTGCCGATCATCCCGTGAGTCTTTACCATCCTGAAGGGGGATACCTGAAGGGAATGATTCTGAGGATTTTATAGACTTATCTTGGTCTCGAAAATGATTTGGAGCTATTGGATTGCTTAAATAGTTCAACCAAGCAACGCCATTTTTCAGGAAAAAGTGAAGACAGATATCATTGGGTTGCTTACTACAGCACAAGGTTTTTTGCTGTAATGGTAAAGCAAGTTTTAAGATTATTGTTTCTTTTCGCCTTCAATGATCCGACGAATCAGATTCGTGGTCGAGTAGCCTTCGACAAGGGGAATGGTAACGACCTGACCTCCTTTGGCCATCACCGTATCATAACCAACAATCTCCTCGGCTTTATAATCGTCACCTTTGACCAGCACATCGGGCTGAATAAAATCAATGATTTCTTTTGGTGTGGGTTCGTCGAACAGAACCACTGCATCCACAAACATCAATCCTGCCAGGAGCATTGTGCGGCTTAGTTCGTCGTTCACCGGGCGGGTTGGCCCTTTAATCCTGTTCACTGATGCATCGGTGTTGACCCCTATAATAAGCACATCGCCCAGATCGCCTGCTTTACTGAGGTAATCGAGGTGGCCAATGTGCAAAAGGTCGAAGCATCCGTTGGTAAACACCACTTTCTTGCCAAAGAAGCGCCATTGCTCGAGCAAGGGGATTAGTTGAGCGGTGTTGAGCACTTTTTTGCTGATACGGTCAAGATGGCTCATTGAGGGGAGGTTTTCGGTTGAAGAAAAACAACATCACGTAGCCAAAAGCACCAACACCAACATTGAGTACAGTTTGGGCTGCATGAGTGATGGTAACATAACTTGCAGATGTGCTGTACGATACGTTGTATAGCTGTGTTAAAACAGCGATACCAATGAAATGGTAGGCGCCAATTCCGCCGGGTACAGGTGCAACAATACCCAGTGTGCCAATCGCAAGCAGCGTTGTTGCAGCCATGAAACCAAGGGGTGCGGTTTCGGGCAGCATCAGCAACGGAAAATACATCATAAGTGCATAAAATAGCCAGATTGCAGCTGTATAGAGCAGAAACAGGCCTTTGTGGGGCATACGTTCGATGGTGCGTACACCCAGTGTAACGGTTATAACAATATCGCGTACTCTTTGGTAACCTCGCGTTTTCCTGATTTTTTCACGGTTCATCCATATCATCCATAAGCTGACTGTAAAAAGCAGGACAAAAACAGACAATGCAGTGGTGATGAATAGGCTGTTCGAGTGCACCTTTTCCATAAACGGCTTGATCAGCCCCTGAACAAAATTACCGGCAAGCTTCCATTGACCGATAACTATCACGAACAGAAAAAGGGTTAAAAAGATCAGATCGAACAGTCGCTCAGAGATGACTGTTCCGAACAATGCATTGAAAGAGATTTTTTCGCGTCGCGATAGCACCCCACAGCGCATGAATTCACCTAAACGAGGTACTCCGGTATTGGCCATATAGCCAACCATGAGAGCATGAAATGTAGTTGAAGTCCTGGTTTTGTAATTCATCTGACGGATAAGCAGATTCCAGCGCTTAGCTCTCAGGATATGGGCCAAAACTGCACAAACCGAAGCTACAAACACCCAGAAATAATTAGCCTCGCGGATTCCATGCATGAGCTCTTCGGCCGAAACCTTGCGAAAGCTGAGCCACACCAGGAATATGCCAAGGAAAAGAAATATCAGGTATTGGAGTGTGTTGCGAACTATTTTGTTCACGCGAACGTGTTCAGTTTGTTGTTATCGTCGGGAAAAATTATCCAGGGTTTGAAGGTTCTGGCTGCTTCGAAATCCATGCTGGCATAGGAAACAATGATAATCTTATCGCCAACGGCTGCCTTACGTGCTGCTGCCCCGTTGAGCGAAATTACTCCTGAACCGCGTTTGCCCCTGATCACATAAGTGTCGAGGCGCTCACCATTGGTGATGTTGTAAATATTCACCCGCTCGTTTTCGATCAGGTTGGCTGCATCCATTAAATCTTCATCAATGGCAATGCTGCCTATGTAATGCAGGTCGGCCTGTGTGATGGTGGCGCGGTGAATCTTCGACTTCAGCACTTCGATGTTCATAATCAGTGTTTAGGTCTTTTCTAAAGGGGCAGCAAAGATACTAAAATATCAATACGTTGTCGATGAGTCTTACCGATCCCAAATGGACAGCGGCAAAAATCCGTGCTGAAACTGCATCATTCCAATGTTCGAGGGGCTGAAGGCTGACCGCATTGGCCACCTCCACATATTCTGTTTTAAATTCGGGTGTTTTCGAAAGTTCATGCAGGGCATATCTGCGCATTTCGGACGGACTGAGTACATTTCTCAAACTGACAGCCTTGCTGAGTACTTTAAAGATTCTGGGTGCAATGGCTCGTTCTTCAGCCGAAAGCCTCATATTACGAGAACTCATGGCCAGGCCATCTGCTTCGCGGATGGTGGGGCATGGTACAATCTTTACAGGAAGGCTGTAGCCCTGAACCATGGCCTTGATTATGGCCAGTTGCTGAAAGTCTTTCTCGCCAAAATAGGCCTGTGTTGGCTGTACAATATCAAAAAGTCGCTTCACCACCACGGCCACCCCATTGAAATGACCAGGCCTGAACGCTCCTTCCATCACTGTCTCGAGCGAACCAAAATGATAGCGCTCGTTTACCGGCTCCGGATACATCTCGTTTTCGTCGGGTGCAAATAGTACATCGCAACCAATGCTTTCCAAAAGCATTTGGTCTGCTTCGGCCACGCGGGGATACTTTTCATAATCCTCGCGGTTGTTGAATTGAATAGGATTCACAAAAATACTGACAACCATTAGCTCGTTTTCTGCTTTGGCCTTCAGCAAAAGGTCAAGATGTCCCTTATGCAATGCCCCCATTGTTGGCACAAAACCAATGGATTTGCTTTTATTGATCTGACCTGACAGGAAATCTTGTAAACCCTTTCTGGTATCGAAGCGTATCATGAAAGTGATTTTCGGGTGTTATTCAGCCTTCAGAATCCTGAGAAAATCAGCCTCGAGGGTTTCCAGTGGTGTTTCGATGATGCGGCCAATCTCTGCTCCGTTCCGATAGAAGATAAACGTGGGGACGCGCTCAATATTCAACGGACTGACATCCACCCTGCGTCCGGTTTTATACGAATCAACAGCAATCATCTGAAGCCTTCCAAAATCGAAACCGATCAGATCAAGAACCTTCATGAATCGGGGAAGTTGTTCGCGGCTGTCACCACACCAGCTGGCCAGTACAATGGTGATGATGATATCGGCAAGACGTGGTGCAATCTCCCTGATTGCTGTTGCATCCGGCCTGTAAATCTCATAATCCTGCTGGTAATGCTCCCCGAAGAGTGGAAGCAAAAAAGCATCACGATTCACCAGATCAATGAGAACTTCCTTGTCGCGTTTCGGATCAGTGATGGTGTTGTTGATTTCCTGAGCCTGGACAATGCCTGCCGAAAACAGCATTAGGCAGATCATAAGACTTCTTTTATTCATTTGAAAAGAAAATTTCGGAGTAAATTCGGCGCTGGGTTAAAGACAAAGGAATCCTGCAAAGGTAACCAAAAAGAAGGCAATGAGTAGCTTAAAAGGAAAGAAAGTGCTGATCACCGGCGGTGCCTCAGGCATTGGTCTGCTGATGGGCATGAAGGCCCTCGAGAGGGGCGCTTCTGCGCTGTGCATTTGGGATATCAATGCTGACATGTTGCAGAAACAGCCTGAAGATTTGAAAGCCAACGGGTATGATGTGATTGCCCATCAGGTGGATGTAAGTAATCCGAATGCTATTGTTGAAACCAGGCGTCAGCTTATTGCAGAGGGTTGGGTGCCGGATGTTCTGATCCTTAATGCCGGTGTAGTCTCGGGTAAATTTTTCCATGAGCATGAGCCGGATGAAATACTGCGCACTATCGGGGTCAATATCACGGGTGTTTTCATGGTGGCGCAGGCCTTTCTGCCTGAAATGATCAAACGGGGAAGCGGCCATTTAGTTACCATCGCCAGTGCCGCCGGTATGCTCTCAAACCCAAGAATGGCAGTTTACGCCGGCAGCAAATGGGCTGTGCTTGGGTGGTCCGAAAGCGTACGACTGGAAATGGAGCAGCTCAAAACCGGCATCAGGGTTACGACAGTCACCCCCAGCTATATTGATACTGGCATGTTCGATGGCGTGCGTACCAACTTTTTGATTCCCAGGGTGAAACCTGAATCGGCTGCTGAAAGAATCATCAGGGGCATCGAAAACAACAGGATTTTCGTACGCATGCCCTTTATGGTCTATGCCATACCTTTTGTTAAAGGCATTTTGCCGGCCAGGTGGTTTGATGTGCTTGTGGGCAAAGGCCTGGGTGTTTATAAAACGATGAGCACGTTTACCGGACGAAGAAAGTAATATATATGTTGAATAATAAGCCTATACTTTTTGCTCTATTTTTTATTTTGGTCAGCCTAACCACATTCGCTCAGGATAAGTGGCACACAGATTTTGAGAGATCAGGGGGCGTTGAAACACCTCGCTACAAGCGAACTGTCGAGTTTTTAATGAAGCTCGACAAGGCCTCGAAGCAGCTGAGTACGTCAAGTTTTGGGATCAGTCCGCAAGGGCGCGACATGGTGTTTGCCATCTATGATAAAGATGGATTTAACGAACCGGAACGCATACGCAAGGCCGGAAGGCTGCTGCTCTGGGTTCAGGCTGGTATTCATCCGGGCGAACCCGAAGGAAAAGATGCGGGCCTGCTGCTGCTGCGCGATCTGATTATTCGCGGAGCGCACAAGGATTTGTTTGACAAGGTGAGCCTGCTGTTTATCCCCATATTTAATGTTGACGGACACGAGCGCTTTGGTCCATACAACCGCATCAACCAGAATGGCCCGAAGGAGATGGGCTGGCGCACAACAGCCCAAAATCTTAACCTCAACCGCGACCACCTGAAGGCAGATGCTCCCGAGATGCAGCAGTGGCTTCAGCTTTTCAACCGGTGGATGCCCGAGTTTTTCATCGACACTCACACCTCTGACGGTGCTGATTATCAATACGTCATGACATATTCGCTCGAGGTTCACGGACAGATGGATCCGGGCCTCACAGCCTGGCAAAAGGAACGCTATCTGCCACAAATGGAAAAATACATGGATGAAGCCGGTTTTCCGGTTTTCCCTTATGTAAGTTTCCGTCGGTGGCACGATCCGCGCAGTGGACTGATAGCGGGTGTATCGGGACCGATGTTCTCTCAGGGCTATACGGCCGTGCTCAACCGACCCGGCCTATTGGTCGAAACCCATATGCTCAAACCATATGCGCCAAGGGTGGAGGGTACAAGACAAATCATCATCGCTACCCTGAGAGTTCTTAACGAACGAGGCAAAGAGCTGGCCGAACTTATCCGACAGGCCGACGAACGTGCATCATCTGCGGAATTCAGAAGAGAGCCCTTTCCGCTCAGGTTCATGGTTGATATGCACGACAGCACCATGAAACTCTTTAGGGGTGTTGAGTACGAACACCTGAAGAGTGACCTGACCGGAGGCGATTGGTTTGTTTATGACAATACTAAACCTGTTGACATGCTGTTGCCGATGTTTGACAAATCAACAGTAACCAAACACATCGAACTTCCGAAAGCCTATATCATTCCTGCTGAATGGACTTCGGTTACTGATCGTTTGCAATGGCATGGAGTCAGAACCCGCACCCTGCAGTCCGATACTCTGCTCAATGTCAGGCAATACCGCTTCACTCGGGCTGATTGGGCCAGAACGCCCTATGAGGGGAGACATCGCCTTAGCCAGATGGAGCTTGAAGAGTTCGAAAAAGAAGTGCTTTTTCCGGCAGGCAGCATTTGGGTTCCGGTGGAGCAACCAAAAGCACGGCTTATTGCTCATATGCTTGAACCTGAAGGCAATGGCAGCTTGCTGGAGTGGGGTTTTTTCAATACAATATTCGAGCAGAAGGAATATGCAGAAAGCTATGTGATGGAGGTGCTCGCAAGAAATATGCTCGACAGCATTCCGGGTTTGAGGGCCGAATACGATAAGCGCAAGGCATCAGACCCTGCCTTTGCTGCCAGCCAGCAATTGCAGCTCAACTGGTTTTACAGCAGGAGCCCGTGGTGGGACCAGCGGTTGCGGGTTTATCCCGTTGCCAGGGTGTTTTAATTTCCTGCGCTCAGAATCCTGTACCAGGCATGGCAAATATTTCGCTGATGCTCCGGTCGAACATCTCGAGTCCGCGCATGGCCTTCTTGTTTTTACGAAAAGCAAATCCGCTTTTTTTGAGTACCGCATCTTCGAGCTTAAGGTGCTGATTTGCAGCAGGCTTCAATTGATTGGTGAACCAGATATCTGTCACACGCACCCGATAGCCCTTGTCCATGGCCACCATCTCGAAATTGGCATTGATAGGCATTTTGGCAAAAAGGGGCAGTTTTTTTGGCTTGTAGCCCATGGCTGCCCAATCGAATGTTTTGCGGATAAATACGCCTTTAACGGCATCCTTTTCGGTGCTTTTTACCTGAAGCCCGGCCTGAGGGGCATTTTTTGCTGTCAGGCCTTCCGAAAATTTCGACAGCGGAATGGCCGATGCAATCACTTTTTCGTAATACACCTTGCCATTTTGAAGCATAAAATTGCCGGCTTTGTAGTCGGAGTTTCTGTAAGAAGGTTTCTTTTTGGCTGATAGCTGCCCCAGGGGTAGCAAAAACAGCAGTAATAGCAATAATACTTTCGTTTTCATTGGTTTGAATTGGGTCACTAAAATTATACAACATTTTATCCAAATAAAAATAATTTGACGGCAAATCAGTAACAAAACAGCATCTTGTGCATTCCTACCGCACTTATACCTTAATCGGGTAAAATGAGTATAAATAGTAATGTTTTTTATAAAATTTTATCTAATACCCATTTTTGATTGTAACTTCACGCTCCAAAACAAAACTACTGGAGATGAACCGGATGCTTGAATTCCGGCTGGTATTTGTCGGCTTTATTTTGCTGATGTGTTTAACGTTGCCAGCCCAGACACCCCAATACAGTCGTATTGCCCTTGCGGTGCTCCTGCTTGATGCGGGCGATGCTGAAGCGAGGCCTTTAACAAAACTTATGGATTCGCTGCGCATTCCCGACAAGTTTTTCGATCATCAGTTAACGCAAAAAGTGTTGTCGCTCCCGGATGGGCGGCGAAGTATAATGATGCGCGATACGGCAAAGAAGATTTTTACCACCTCTTCACTTGAGCGTTACCTTACAGCCAGACGAACGGCCAATGCCATAGTAGCCAAATGGTTCTCGCGCAAACCCGATGGAACCTTCGGAGTGGATCTCCTTTCTGAACGAGGACTATATAATGCCACCGACAATGCAGCCCTGGTAGCCGCAGCGAGCAAACGGGGCACAGCCGGCCTGATGGATATGGGAATGGGTCTGGTAGATAAGAGTTATCTGATTATTCTGGATTTTCCACGTCTTATGACCATGGCCCAGATGTACGAACGCGACAGTACTCCGGCTGATCAGCGCATCATGAATGGATTTATGGGCACAATGAATGCTTATGTATTCAAACTTGATTTCAATGAACAGGAAGCTGCCACATTCTTCGAGGATCTTTGGGTGAGTGAGGACAATCCTGATAAAGCCAACCGCGTCAAGGCTTTTGATAACTACAACTTCAAGATGAAGTCGGTTAGTGTCTTTACCCAGGAAATAGCGGCTACTCAGCTAAATCCGGGGCAGAAGTATGCCCCCAAACAACAGCGCACCGATGATCAGCTTTTGCGTTCGATGCTCGAAAGTGGATTTAGCAGTGTTATTCTGAAGCTTGAAGGAGCGCAGGATGAGTTCAGGGTTAAAGCCATGATACACGATGTGAAACCAATAGCCATCAAGATAGGGCGCAAAGAAGGACTAAGGTTTGATCAACGGTATTTTGTTTTCGAGAACAAGCAAGACAGGAAAGGTAACATTTATAAGAGCCGAAGGGGCGTTATACGCGCAATGAGTGTTAACGATAATCGGAGTGTTGCAACCGGCGAAACAAAGCCCTCTTACTTTTATCAGGTGGCCGGAGGCAGGATCGACGCTGCAGGCATGTTTGCCGAGCAGAAGAACAGCAGTGGATTCAACCTCATGATAGGTTTTTCCGATGGAGGCCTTGGCGGTATTAATGCCAGAATGGAAGTGATGATTTCGCCCACACTTTATGAAGTTTTTGGTGGGGGTAAAATGCGGCGAGGCATGACTGCATGGAAAATCTGGGCTGAGGGCGCATTGAATTATGCTGCTGCCGAACCTCAATTCGTTGCTGATGATTATCTGTTTTACCGCGGTGGATTTGGTCTTAGCAAAGAGATATTTCTGCTTCGCAACCTTTTTGTTGAGCCTTCGGCCGGCTATCTTTTCGAGCAGGCAGACCCAACCGGCGATGCTGCATATTATTACACAAGCCAGCATCTTTCGCTTGATCTTCGGTTGGGTCTCAACATTACTTATCGTACACAGCTCATGCCTGCACTTCATTATTGCATCCCGGTTTCGACCAGTTATTTCCTGACAAAGAATGCTGAGCCGGTTAAACTAAAATTCAAGGATGAATTCACCGGGCGAACCGGCGCAGGTTTTGGCATCGGATTAAGATTTATGTTTTAGACTAAAAACCAATACTATACAGTTATGAAAAAATTTTTCCTTATTGTTGTGGTTCTTGCAATTGCACTTTCAGCCGAAGCCCAGACCAAGAGTCAACGGCAGGCTGCAGGATATGTTATTGGCAATTATGAGGTTGAGTGCATGGGGGTGGGTGTCGATGGCACACAGCTTATTAAGGTTTGGTCGTTTGGCACTTCGCCCGACAATGCCATGATCCAGGCACGAAAAAATGCTGTCCATGCAGTAATTTTCAAGGGCGTGAGAACGGGGCTTCCGGGCTGCATGATGAGTCCGCTGGTTACCAAACCTGGAGCTGAGGTGCAGCACGCCGAATTTTTCAACAATTTTTTCAGCAATGGCGGGGCTTACCTACGCTTTGTGAATCAGGCAGGCGATGGCAGTATCGACCGCATAAAAATCAACAAAAAGTCCTACAAGGTGGGTATGGTGGTTTCTGTTTTGCACGCTCAACTGCGAAGCGAGCTGGAAGCTGCCGGAATTGTTCCCAAACTGGGCCATGGTTTCTAACCAAAACACACTAAACTTATGAAAATCAAGCTGATAATCGCCTGTTTCATGTTGGCCTCTGCCCTAAGTGCATTGGGTCAGGCAAAAAAGCCTACCATCATGGTTGTGCCGTCCGACAATTGGTGCATCAAGAATGGATATACCATGATGTATGACGAAATGGGAACGCTGAAAACCTTACCAGACTACAAAACGGCCCTTCAGAATGAAACAGATCTGCTGATGACCATTTCTAAGATCAACACCATGATGGCCGACAGGGGATTTCCATTGGTTAATCTGGAAACTGCACTTAAAAACATGGAGCAGGAGAGTGCTGAAATATCGGCGCTGAGCTCCAAATCCGGAGCCAACCTGGCCGAAAACCCGATCGATCTGCTTCAGCGTGCGGCCAATGCTGATATTATTATTCAGCTCACTTATGTGATCAATAAGAATGGTCCGCAACGCTCAATTACTTTTATGCTTCAAGGTTTTGATGCATACACCAACAAGCAGATTGCTGGTGCTCAGGGCACAGGATCGCCTACGCTGGCAACACAAACACCTGTCTTGCTCGAAGAGGCGGTGCTTTCGCACATTGAAGACTTCAATGCCAGGCTTCAGAGCCATTTCAACGACCTTTTCGAAAACGGGCGCGAGATTGTATTTCAGGCCAGAATTTGGGATTCCTCACCTATTGACTTAGAGGAGGTTTTCAATTATAAAGGCCAAAACCTTGAACTGGGAGAGATTATTGAGGATTGGGTAGCCGACAATACCGTAAGGGGTCGATTCAATACCAGCACTTATACACAGAACGTTATGCGATTCGAACAGGTACGTATCCCGCTTTACGACGAGCGTCAGCGTGCAATGGACACCCGCCGGTGGATTCGCGACCTGCGAACCATGCTTACACGACCGCCATTTAATCAGGATATCAAGATTCACACACGCGGATTGGGCGAAATATGGCTTATTATTGGTGAGTAATAAAACGATAGATCATGAAAAAGTTATTGATAATCATATTCATTTTTCCCCTTTTCGTTTTTCCGCAGAACGATCTGGGCGAAGCCGGCGATATCGATCGCATAGCGCTGGATGTTGTGATACCGGAACAAGTTTCTAATATTCCCGAGTTTGCCAGAAGCCTGCTCGAGAGTAAGCTTATTGAAGCAGTAACCGAATATGGCATGGGAGGCAAGGGGGTGAGTCCTCGTTTCTGCGTTACGGCAAAGATGGAAATACTCAGCAAGGATATTGTGCCATCCACCCCGACTGTGCAGACATACACCTTTCAAGTCTTTCTCTATCTGGTTGATTACGTGGATAAAAACATCCTGAGTACGACATCTTTTACGACCAAAGGCGCAGGCGCCAACGAAAACAAAGCCTATACCAATGCGCTCAGGCCCATTAACCTTAAAAATGCCAACGTAGAACGATTTCTTGCAAACGGCAAACGAAAGATCATTGAGTATTACAACTCGAGGTGCGATTTTGTTATTGCGCGCGCCAAAGCGCAGGCTGCCCAGAATCAGTTTCGTGATGCGCTGACAACCCTCTCAGGAGTTCCGGAAGTGAGCAAGGAATGCTATATGCGCACGCTGAAAGAAATTGGCCCAATATATCAGGACTTTATCGATCACGACTGCAAGATGATGATTTCGTCGGCTTCCTACCTTTGGGCTGCTGAGCCAAACAGCAATGGCGCACTAAAGGCTGGTTCCATTCTCTGTCAGATCGACCCCGACTCGTGGTGTTATGATGATGCTCAGTCTATCATCCGACAGATGGCAGCCAAGGTGCAGAAGGATGAAAAGCGCAACTGGGACTTTTTTGTAAAACAGTTCGAAAACGAAGTAAAGCTTGAGGCTTTGCGCATCAGGGCATTCAGGGATGTTGGAGTGGCCTGGGGCGAAAACCAGCAACCAATCATCAATCAGAATTTGCTTTGGGTTTTTAGGTAGGATATTCTAATGCTGAAGATCGAATTTTAAAACCGGCAAGGTTAGAAGCCTTTGCCGGTTTCTTGTTTTAACAGACCATAAGCAAGATCATAGTGTTAAAAATTTAAATTATACACCAAAGGACAGCTTTATACAAAAGGTGCCTGCAAAATGTAAAAAAGGTGCAGTCAGAAAGAAACCCCAGGTTCTATTTTTTTCCAAACGACCGGGCCACATCCGCCACAACCACATTGACGTCAGATCCGCCTGTTTTTTGTGTCACTTCCCGGTTAATCCGCATAATTTCCATTGGATTGATTTCTTCAGTCCCTATTTTTTTTTGAGATTTCTAAGCATATCCTCCCAATACTCGAGGTCTTGCCTTAGTTACTTTTCTTTAATACTGCCCTTTGGGGCTTGATTAAGATCAGACTTCAGTTTAGGGATAAGCATATTTTCAACCTCCTTGGATGCCTCGCGGCATTTATCCTGCATTTTAGCGGTGTTATTCAGCATTTTGTTTTTATCTATTCCTGCCATCTTTACTTCCAGTACCTTTACGACGCTGGCAATTTCATCGGGCGTGAAGGTTGAAAAGTCAACCCCTTTTTCGAGCAATTTTGGAGTTGCAAAGGCCTCCATGTGGATTGAGGTAACGAGGTTCATATCTGAAGCAGGCGCGCTTAATCCTGTTTTTTGACGGTATTTCAGGTTCATGGCATTTTGGGCATCATCAGTGAACTGTTCGAGCGAAACCAAGGAGCCGTCTTTTTTCCTCACCATCTTTTTCCTATCGATAGTAAGAGCAGGTTCGGCTTTAGTTCCCGAGCGAACAGGAACAAGGTCCAGATCCACACTCGAAGTGCCCCCACTATTGGCATTACGAAACTGCACGAAATCGATACCGTCCATATCGTATCCTTGTTGTTCGAGCCTGTTTTTCATCCCGGGCATCATTTCCGAATAGTTTTGCTGAATGCGACGGTCAAATTTTGACCTTGTGAGTGGATCGGCCTTGTATTTCAGGTTCCATTTAGTGAAGTATGACATGTTCATACCGGCAGCCAGCTGGTTGAGCTCTTTTTCTCTATTAAAGATTTTTGATGCATTTGCCACGGGATCCCTTTTTAATATGGATAATTGTGATTCGAACTGCTTGAAAGTATTTATCTCGTCTTGCGCATTCAGCAGTTTTTGTTGTGTCCGTATGTATTCCAATACCTGCTTCGCTCGCTGTGCAGGTGTGTTGATTATGGGTTTAAAAAGGCGGCTTTCACTCCCGAAATATTTCAGGCTTTCCTTAACGATAAAGTTGGTTCCAAATTCAAAAGCCTTTCCCATGAGCCAGGCACTTCCAGCCTGCTGAGCTCCTTCCCAAACCTGCGAAGCCAAGCTGGCATCTTTTTGGTAACCAGCTTTCTATAAACCATCTACAAACTGCGTGGCGGCAAAGCCAAAGGGCGAGCAGTATGAAACGGCCTGAGTAATCCCTTCTTTAGGTCCGCCGGCAATCATGCCGGTGGTTCCACCATAAATGGCTCCAAGAGCCTTAGCTCCATATATGGCCGCAGCACTTTGGGCTCCAAATGCCTCTACCAGTGCTGCCGACCCGAATCCTATGGCACCGGCACCGGCTGCTACTATGGTCATTTGAGCATAAAACTCATTTTGCTCTGCATTCACTTCGATCTCCTTTGCCATGGCGTGGTCAAACTCGGCATATCCCTGTACCTGATTAGTTACGGTCTGGGCAAATTTGCGGGCTTTTTCGATGTCGCCCGAAGCCACGGTTTTGGCATCCAGTACCCTGGCAGCCTGTTCACGGGCAGTTGCCCGCAGCTCCCATGGCAACAGCTCAATCTGCCGGTTGATTCGTTCTGCGATCCGCCGTGTGGCATCCATCCGTGCTGCGTTTTCGCGGATATTTGCAATGAAGGTGGCATGGGCATAATCGTCAAAAGCTGTACGCCTTCGGACGAGTTGACCACTTTTATACAAATCGGCCAGATCTTGCTCAGCCTGTATGTTCGACTGCAAATTGATGATGCGAAGGACAAACTCCTTGATGCGACGGGCAGTATTTTGTGCCTCGGCCGGAGTTTTAGCCCGCGCCAAATCCTGCATGGCCTTATCACGATCGATTGCCTCGCGCTCAAGGATTATCTTTAATAGGTTGACCATTTCGAGGTGAAAATTTATCGACTCTTTGATGGCCTCTTCATTTTGTTTGGCAGGAGTATCTGTCGCCGTTGGAGGGTTTTCGTTTTTGACAGTGGTTTTATCAATTGACTTGCCTGCCACTATGTTCTGTATAACTTTTGTAAAAGCCTCGATGCACGAACCTTCATCAACAGCATTGTTTAAATGAGAGGGCAGGTTGGTCAACCAATAATCTGCAGCTTCATGAATTAGTAGTCTCCCTTCTAGGAATCCGGAAAGTTTATCAATTGCACTGCTACACATTCTTACACGGCCTGCAAGTTTCCGAAATTCTTCAGATTCACGCCAACGGTTATATGCTGTACTATAACCATCGCCTGTATTTAAGTCGAGCCCTTCCGAATATTTGGGCGGGATTGTTTTCATTTGAGCCTCCAGCGAGCTGAGTATTTTTTTAGTTCTTCCACCCGCTTTTCATCGACGCCCGGATCAGATGGAGGCAGAATGCCATTGACCTTGCGCAAAATCACGTTGCTTTTATACTCCTTATCGTCTCGTGTTTCTGTATAGCTGAACCTCATGCCTGATTTATCCGCTGATAAACCTTCCTTCATGGCGTCATTCCAATAATACTCCGACACTGGTGCATCCCAGGCCCTTATTTCACGCGAGGCCTATTTTTTATCATAACCGGAATGTGCACGTTGTATCATACCATTGGTATAACACATAGGCTTTTCTACAAAAGGATTTTTCATGGGCATGGAGTAGAAAATGATATGCATGGGTTGCCTGACCTCAAATTCAAGGTAATCATGCCCCTCGGAATAGCCAACCCACTCGCCGTCAAATTCCGAAACGCATTCTGAATCATCTTGTTGAGCCAACATTATTTTGTGCCTGCGCTGGGCCTCGCATTTATCGCTGTTGGGATTGGGCGGGTTGCCCATGGCATCAATCTGATTGGCTAGGCTTTTCATCGCAGCTTCGATTGATTGCAGCGAACTGGTGTAAAGTGCAGCTTCGGCCATTACATTCTACCATACCATCTGATCGCCCAGCTCTATGGTCAGTGCAGCATCAAACATAACAATTTGTATATCGTTCAGGTTGCGGATGTATGCTTCGCGGCATGCCAGAAACTGATAAAGCAGAATGTTAAGTTTGTTGAGGTAGTCGATGATCTCCTGTGTCGGGTAGTCGAAAAGCGGTACCCATGTAGCTTCATATTTCCGGGTGTCATCGTCGCTCATCGGACCATACAGCAGCCTCTTGGCTTCGAAGGTAGATGAAACGGCTGCATTGTAGGTGACTTGCGAAAGACTCTTCAGGTCAGGAATGATGTGTGGTGAGGCAGCTTCAACGCCTTTTGGCAATTCCATTTTTTCGGCAGGCTTCCCTTTTTGCCAGGGTAAACCACTTTTATCATCTCCTGCAGCGCATGGATCAGTGGCCACAAACTTCACCTCGGGCATGGTTCCGGTTTCTATGACAACAGGCTTAATTTGCCAATCGGGCGGGGCAATGGCTTTGCCGGAAGTGCCCTTGGGTTGTGTTGTTTTTGGGGTTTGCTGCGTAGATTGTTCTTTTGTCGTTTGCTCGGCACGTGTGGTTCCTTCGGAAGATAGCTTCTGTGTAGGATTTCTGTATACTGCCGTGGCTGACCCCTGTGCGGCCTGTGTTTGTTGTGTCGCTATTACGGGTGGGGTGTCAGGCACGGGAGGAGCCCCTGTGCCATCGCCTCGTCGGATGCGTGCAATAAATGCCAACGCTTCGCCAGATGGTTCGGTTAATTCGGAAGTTTCCTTGACTTCTATTCTGTATAACTCATTCCCAATGTGATAAAGCAGGACATGACGACGCAAACCGCTGGTTCTGGATTTCACAACAAGCATTTGGCCATTTCGCTGATCAAGAAAGGGATATGGCACCGAAGGCTTGCGTTGTTCCACATATTCTTGTGTTTTGGACAAATCCTATGTCAAGCTGAGTAGCACGCGATTGAATTCCTGTGTATTTTCGCATTGAAGCGGGTTTTTGATCAGGTTGACTATTGTGCTCCGGGAATTATTCTGGAAAACGTAACTATCCCCGCTGGTGCTCTCACCCATGTAGTACCACCCACTCATATCAGTTACTATGTAGTGGACAAAAAGTCTGTTTTGTGGATCGTTTAAAGCAATTAATCTACTAAAGTGAAACATTAAACTGATCAGGGAAAATGCCAGAATAAAGGCAGAAAAATTTTTCGTGTTCATCTTGGCGGTATTTTTGGATTATAACTGTTGGCTGAGTTCATTCGTTAACTAATTAATTTTCAGCCTTAAGTTTAATAAATTTTACCTCAAAATGCACTATTCCAAATCGAAAAAAGCTGATCTGTGTATTCTGACTATTGCTCAATCCATACAGGCCTGTTCGAAACCTGAACCAGTACCGATTCATGAGAGGCTTTTTTTGGGAGTCGGTCAAGATAATTTTTCAACCGATTCAATCTGGCCAAAGTCTTGTCTTTGGTGGGCAGTGATAAACTGCCTGATGGAATAAGTTTGGCTTGGTGCAGCTTTCAGTGGTTTGGATTCAGCCCCACAATCAAACCTGGCCGAATCCCTCGGGTTACTGGTTTGTTTTGATTATTCGTTTTCGGGAACATTTGGGGCACCATTTCTTAAGATTATCTCATATGATTTTGAGGTTCAGCCCCCCAGCTTGTTCAACAGATCCTTGAGTTTTCTGGCATTTTCGCTGATACTTGTTGAGCCGGTAAGTTCCTGTAGTTTTTTCATTGTTGTAAACGGGTCGCTCTGATCGGTGGCAAAATTGTCGAGCACTTTCTGCACCTGCGACCAGTGTTCGAGGGCTGCTTGTCGTGCAACCGGCGTTAAACCTGTGCCGGGCGGCGGTGACTGGAATCGCTGAAAGACCTTTGTTTTGAGGTCTTTACTCAGGCTGGCACAGGCTTTCTTCATGTTTACAAATGCCGGATCGGGGCCGCTGAGGGCATTCTGAACCTTAGCATAGATGGCGTTGCCTGCTTTTTGAAAGTCGGATGGTATGACAGGCGGGTCGAGGGTCGAAAAGGGGCCTTCCATTTTTTTCTTGAGCCACGAAACCGGAAAAGATTCGCCATGAACGCTTGTTGTAAGGTTTTGGTCGGCCAGTTTTGCACTACGGCCTGTAATGGCTTTATAGCTGGCATCGTAGGCTTTCTGCGCCTCATCCATGAATTGGGACATTGATACGGGTTGACTATTTTTCATCACATTGCGCTCGAATTGTGCAATAAGCCCAAGGTCTCTGTCAGCATCCACACCCCGACTGGTAGCATTGCGGAATTCCTGAAACCATCCTCTTTCCACATTGTAGCCTTGTGAGCGCAATTTGCTGATCATTTCGGCATCAGTGCGCGGATAAATACTTCGTTGCAGTCTGTTTTCGAAGGCTCGTTGATACGAAAGTGCCTCTCTGAGCTTTGAGTAATCGCGGGTGGCGCCCGATTTAATTTGGTTTTCGAGCATGGTAAGCTCATTTTTCATGATTCTTTTGGCAAGGCTGCTGCTGTTGCAGGCCGAAACAGCCTCGTCCAATGCCTTGCGAGCCTCCAGATAGTTCTTGCCGCCCAAAGCCTTGGCGCTGTTAAAAGCCTTAACCTTGTCCTTCAGTTGATTTACCAATGCCTGATTCCACTCTGTTTCCTGAACAAGCCGGTGGTTTTCAAGCACGTTTTTAAAAGAATTTATTTCGCTGTTGGCAACCTTCGGGTTCAGTATTTTATTGAGGCCCCAGCTTCCGGCTTTCATTGCACCCATCATAGCCAGGGTTGTGGCACCCTGCCATGCCATCGATTTGAGTCCAGATTCCGGACCTTTTTCTGCGGCCGTGCAGGCTCCTTCGTAAGCCATCGAAAGCAATACCCCGGGGGCCATACCTGTAAAAAGTGTACCTACAAAGATCGCCTTGTCGCAACCCGATTTTATCGTTTCGGCATATCTTAGGTGTCGTTCAACCATCTCGAGCCGTTCGAACGACTTAGTCTGATCGGCCTCCAGCTTTCTTTGCTCAGCCTGTGCAGCACCCTTGGTAACAGTGTACAAAGCATCAATGGCTTGCTGGGCCTTGGCAAAGCCGCCCGGATCAAAAATACCTTTGATAACGCTGTTGGCCATTTGCTCCCTTAATTTGGCCGCTTCCTGCGGGTTATGCTTGTTCAGCAGGTTTAGCATGCGCACATAGGACGCCTGCATCTGGCTTGCCCGCTGAAAATCCTCGCGCAGCTTACGCGAAGTTTCGGCCAACACAACAGCTGCATGTTCGTCCCAGGGGCCGCGCGTCTTGACGATGGTTCCGGTGCGTATCGACTCGATGAGGTCTTTGCTGTCGTGGATGTTCTGTTCCATGTGCAAAGCCATCAATCGCAGCTCTTCCCTTTGTTCAGGCGTTTTGGCCTGTGCCATATCTCGCCTGTAGGCATTCATAAATTTGATGGCCGAGTTGATGTTTTGTTCGTGCTCGGCAATAGCCTCATTTTGCTCTGGAGTAAGACGCGGATCGGGTTTAGAGGGAATGAAGAAAGGCTCCTCCTTTACTGTTGCAGTGCCTCCGGATGACTGATTTTCAGGGTTTTTGAAGTTGAATACATCAATCCCCTTCGCTTCAAGCTGGCGCCTGAGATCCATAGCCTCGCGATAAATGGCCGTGGCTTCGGCCGAGCCCTGACCCATACTTTCCACCAGCATGCGGTGCTCCTGTCGCAACGCATGATAGCGGGCTACTTGTGCCGCATCGTCGTTCTGTGTGTTGGTTCCCCTGCCGCCAGCTTGTCCGCTGCCCGAAGCTGTACCTGTCTGACCGACTGTTATGGCGGCATTTTCAGCTAACTGAATGGTCTGTTGTTTTTCGGCTATTATTTCCGCGGCAGTAGGTATCTGAGGTGATGCCTCACTCTTTTTGGCTATCTGTTGGATTGTAGATTGCTGGCTCTCGGCAATCGCTTGCTGAACCTGCAGGAGCATCTCCGCTATCTTCAGTTCATCTTCATCCTGCATGGCCTCGGCCACCTGCATTTGCACCAGAGCAAAGTCGTATTCCTGGGCAGCCTGCATCAACAACTGCCTGTGAATCATTGCCTGAAGCAGATACTCACTTTGCTGACGTATGGCTTTTTTGGCTTTTGGGGAGCCAGAGGCTGCATGAGTTGCATATTGGCTCATCATGGCATTTTCTTCCTGTTCGTCGAAAGGCCCCTGGGTTTGGCGGATTAGGGCCAACAGCGCACTTAAATCGCCACCGGGTCTGCCACCATCCAATGCATCAATAAGCTGTCCCGGGTTTTGTGCCAGACTCAGCGCCCAGCCAGCGTCCTTGGCTATACTTTGCGGTGTGCCGACAGGATGAACAACATATTCCATTTCGTCCCCATCAGGTATTTTTGCCGCTTTTTCAGCAGCAGCGTCAAAGGCAGAACCTTCTGTGGATGAAGAAGTCATGCCTGAGATTGAGGTTTGAGGGCCTATTGCCTGCGTGTCAGTTGTAGTTTTAACCTTCGAAAGACCGGACACCGACTCGTTGCGGGTACTGCGAATTGCTCCGGTTTCACCAGTTCGGGTGTCGGTTGTTGCAACACTGCCTGCCGATGCTGTTTCAGTTGTTTTGGCAGCGAGCGGAGCGATACTGCCATCCCTGAGGCCCACCGCACTCAGGAAATCAAGTGCTGTTGCAAGCACTTCGGCGGAGGTAAGCCTGCCGGTAGCCTCAAACTGATAAAGCATATTGCCCACCTTAACATGAAACAAAGCCCGCCGTTTTTCCTCTTCTTTAGCTTTGATGACCATCACATGACAGCTTTTCTGTCCCATAATCTGGCACGGAAAGCTTGGTTTACGCAGTTCAACCACCTCCTGATTTTGGGCCGATTCCTGAATCCTGGCCATGATGATTTTGTTTTGCGCCGTCAAATCAGGGCATGTTTCGGGGTCTTTATACAGGTTTATGCTAATTGCGCTTGCGTTGTGCTCAAAGCAATAATACAAGGAGGTTTCCTGTTTGAAGATCCATCCGGCCGGAACGTTAACGCTGAAAACTCCAAAATTTTGTCCTTGAACACCTTGGGGTGCACTGCAAAAAAGAATCGAAAACAGATACCATGCAATGAGAAGGCCTTTTATTGAGGTTTTCATAGCCATTTTTTATAGCCATAAAGTTAAGAAATATTAACAAATTTTAAACGAACGCTTAAGTTGACTCATTCAGTGATTCAGCATGCTGGCAAGGGGGGACTGAGGATGATGGCATCCTGGGTATTCGAATCGTCCTGTTCCCCATCGAATTGTTTGTGTAAAGCCGCTTAACATCGCTTTTGGTGCGATTGAGCGAAAATATTTCCGTGCCTCAGAAATGCATAAGGTTGCCCAGTGGCTTTGCAGTAAAGCCGGTAAGCCTAGAATTTTGCCGTGTCCTTCACTTTATTGACGTTTGCCTTGTTAAATCCTATCTTGTCGAATATGGGTTTGTTGTAAATCCACATAACGGCCTGATAGTTTGCTCCTGCCGTGCTTTCGCGCATGCCAATGCTTACCACTTTGTCATCTATCTCCCATTTGTAAACCCATCGGTGAACGCCAGGCTCGAAATCCATGACATTGGGCATTTTATTTCTCAGATCTGGTTCACCATACCGTATGGCAATCACATCCCTGAGGTTGTTCAGCATCGTCACCATATCGAATTCAATAAAGGCAGCTGTTTGCCATGCTGAGCCGAAGCTGACCAAATAAAGCTTGTTTTCGTGGAAGTGCGCAACGATATCATAATTATAGTTCCCGACACGTCGTTTATTTTCAGGTGCCCTGACAGTTTCTCCTGATGCGGGTCCTCCTGAAAACCCTTCAGTGGTGAGTACTTCTTCGATGCTCATCCCAAATTTTGCTCCTGCGTATGCATAAAGTGACAGATTGTAGGCGGCATCATAATTTTCCATTTCAGAGGATGAGCTGTCTGCCGGACTTTGAATCACTTCGGTCGAATCCTGCCTTTGTGTATCGCCTTGCTGAATAGTTGGGCTGAAGGTGCATGAAAAAAGCAAGAGCGGGATTGTTACTGCTGTTAGAATTTTCATTGGATGCTACTTGGAAAGTTGTTTTAAAGGTAAGGTTTTTCCGTAAAAAGGAAGAGTTTCATCTAATCATAACCATAGGTTCGGAAAAAATAGAAGATTACACTCAACGATGCAACGCCATTGATCACGACATTTTCGACAGCTCTTCACGCACCTGAATTTCTGCAATGCTCAGTTCAGATAACAACCTTTGGATGAGGTTTTGTGCTTCAGATGAAAAGATATTATCAATCTTTTCCGTTTCCGATGCATGATAAGCCAGGTGCTCCAAGCGAATGGACAAAGCTGTGCCCTTGAGTTTGTGGGCATGTTTGTGTAATTTATCAAGATTGCCATTTTCGTATGCCTCAGAAATTTCGGTCTGGGCCTGCCCCAGGCTTTCAGCCAGCACGAGCAAGAATTCTTTGAGAAATGTTGGGTCGCTGCCCAGATCGGCTTTCAGCAGTTCGACAGAGAAGTCCGTATTTTGATTTTTAATTTCGTCTTCATGTTGGGGTTGGGGCGATTCAGCAATACTGTTACCCAACTTAAGCCATAGTGCCAGCGATTCGGTAAGGGTTTCCTCAACGATGGGTTTGGTCAGAAAATCGTTCATGCCCGAAGCCAGACAGCGTTCGCGCTCTCCTTTTACATTGCCCGCTGTGATGGCTATGATAGGCACTCCAACCCCTTCGGGGAGCAGCCTGATTTGCCTTGTGGCTTCATAACCATTCATCTCGGGCATTTGGATATCCATAAAAATGAGGTCGGGCATTTGTTCCCGACATCGGTTGAGTGCCACAAGGCCATTGATGCACTCGATGATCTTGGCCTTTGGGAGAATTTTTCTGACAAGAGTCTTTGCCAGCAGCATATTCACCGGATTGTCCTCGACCAGCATGATTTCTAATATGTCCTGAAACTGTTTTTTGGGTTTGGTGGCTGTAAAGGGTTTGGTTTTAATGCTTTTGACCCTGTGCAGTGTTTCGTGAAGCTTCTGCTCGGTAATAGGCTTGGTCATTCGCAGATGCACGCCCAATTGTTCGGCATTTCCGGCCAGGATGTTGTTGTCGAACGAGCTATGCCACAATATAACTTTGGTTTTTTCAAAGCTAAATTCCTTGACCTGATGCAATTGCTCAACAAATTCAAGACCATCGGTTTCGGGCATGTGGTAGTCCACAAATAATACGTCGAAGTGTGGCGAAGTTTTGATAAGCTTCAGTGCATCAAGGGCCGAAGAGGTTTCGGCAACTTCGGCATCCATTGCAGCGAGCATCTTGGAAAGGATGATCCTGTTGTTTTCGTTGTCGTCAACAATGAGGGCTTTTTTAACCCAGCTAAGGTCGTGAAGCATTTCTTCGCCATCGCTGTCGCACCTCAACTCCAGGTCGAAAAAGAAAGTGCTTCCTTTTCCCGGTTTGCTGATTAGTTGAAGACGGCTGCCCATCAGTCCCAGCAGGCTGTTCGAAATAGCCAGTCCGAGACCGGTGCCACCAAAGCGTTTTGTGGTTGAGCTGTCCTCTTGTGTGAAGGCTTCGAAGATCATGGAAACCTTCTCGGGGTTGATGCCAATACCAGTGTCGCGCACCAGAAACCTGAGTGTTGCTTTTTGATCTTTTAACGGGCTTATTGGTTCAACCTTCAACTCAACCTCTCCTTTTTCCGTGAATTTGACAGAATTGCTCAGGAGATTCATAATCACCTGCTTAAGTCTGATGCTGTCGGTGTAGATAAATCGAGGTAGTAGAGGGTGTAAATTAAGCAGTACCTCAAGTCCTTTGCTCTGAGCCAGATAGGTAATGATGTCGAGGGTCTGGCTCGTAAGTTCGGTCAAATCCGTTTTCTCGATGAACAGCTCTAGTTTTCCGGCCTCGATTTTCGAGAAATCGAGAATATCGTTGATGATGCTCAGTAGGTTCTCGCCCGACTGGTGAATAATGTTCAGATATTCGCTCTGTGTTTCACTAAGTTCTGTGCCTGAGAGCAAATCAGCAAAGCCAATCACGCCGTTTAGAGGTGTACGGATCTCGTGACTCATATTGGCCAGAAACTCCGATTTGGCTTTACTTGCTTCCTGCAACTGCTTGTTTTTTAACTCTATTTCAGCTTTTTGTACTTCAAGTTGCTGGGTGCGCTCTTTTACCTTGGCTTCAAGCAGTTTTTTTTGGTTGTTGAGCTGGCGGGTTCGAAGCTGAAGAATGAGTAAAACCAAACCGAAAAGCAGCAGTATGGCAACCATCCATACCCACCAATGCTGATACCACGCATATAATACGTTTATCTCGAACACCAGAGGTTCTGCGTTCCAAATTCCGCTGCTGTTGGCAGCACGCAAAAGCAGTCGGTGCCTGCCTGGGGGCAGCCTGAAGAACTTTATTTCTCGTGCATCGGCACCCACTTCCACCCATTCTTCCTGCAAGCCTTCGATGCGATAGGCGAAACGGTTCTTCTGGCTGTTGGTAAAGTTGATGCCGGTGAATTGAACGATCAGATCGCGGTGGTTGAAAGGCAGGGTAATGCTGCGCTTCATGATGATGGCCGAGTCGGTGATTGCGTTGTTGCCGGGATAGATGGATTTGTTGTCCAGATAAATTGATGTTATATAGATCTTTACATGGCTAGTGTTCAGCCTGACGTGTTCAGGCTTGAACCATGTGACCCCTCTGTTGCCACCAAAATAGAACGTACCAGTACTTCCGTGAAAAACCGATTCGTTGCTGAAATCGCCGGCCAAAACTCCTTCAGCCTCGTCGAATACCTGATAACTGGCAAGGTCTTTGCTTAATCTGATGAGCCTGTTGTCGGAAGCGATCCATAAATTTCCGGCGCCATCTTCGAGCATCGAGGTATAAGTACCGGCCGTCAACGAAGGATTAAGCGTTAATTGATTAAATGTTGAATCTTTAGGATTGTAAAAGTGTAATCCATTGGAAGTGGTCCCAATCCAGATAAGACCCTGCGAATCTTCGTAGAAGAAGTTGATGTTGTCGGGTACGGGCGAAAATGGAAATGATTTGAGGCTTTTTGAAGCCTTTTGGTAGATGTTGCCGCTGCGAAGCCAGACGTTTCCTTGGCTATCCTCAAAAATGTTGGCGATCTTGTTGTTATTTAACCTGAATTGAGCATCATCTGACGCCTCGGTTATGTAGGAAATGGTATTAGTTGCAGGGTTGTAAACATTTATACCTCCTCCCCAGGTTCCGGCCCAGATGGTTCCATCGGAAATTTCCTTTATGGTTACTACAAAGGCGTTGTTCAGATGCTTGCCATCAGCTGGCCCGACTGCAAAGTGTTCGAATACAATGCCTCGCGCGGTCTCAATCATGCGATGCAGTCCGGCATCGGTGCCCACCCACAGCCAGCCACGGCTATCGCGCATTACGACCCTGACAATATTGCTCTGAAGACTACCAGGCTGGTCAGGTTCGTTTCTGAATACAAACATCTCGCCTGACTCAGGATTCCAGTAATGAAGACCATTATTTGTGGCAAGCCATACCCTGTCGGGCCGGTCTTCCCAGATTGCGTAAACTACGTTGCCTTTCAGGCCTGTCGCGGCGCCAGGTCTGAATACCAGACTGGAAAAGGGCTCCTTGCCAGGATCCATGATGCTGATGCCCTGATCGGTGCCAACCCATATACGTCCTTGTGGATCGGAAAGAATACATTTCACATAGTTGTTTACCAAACTCTGTTCATTGTCAGGGTCGGCTGTTAGATTGGTAAGCTGCAGTTTCATAGGATCGAAAACCGAAATGCCTAAATCGTGTCCGATCCACAAATTTCCATCAGGGGTTGCGGTGATGTCTTTAACGTAATTATTTGCAAGCGAAGCGATGCTGTTGGCCTGATGCGAAAGATGAAGCATAAAGGTTTCGTTCACCGGATCAAAAAGGCTGAGGCCACCATCGTGACCAAGCCATATTCTTCCGCCCTTGTCCTGCACAACCCTTTTGGCATAAGGACTTGGTAATCCGCTGTCGATAAAGCTTCGAATGATTGCCTTTTCAGGCTGCTGCCAATTGTCCACCTTGGCAAGACCTTCATCTGTAGCGAGCCAAAGATTGCCAGACCGGTCAAAATAAGCATGCTTGATGTATTGCGTTTTCAGTCCGCTATTTCCGGGGTGAAAATGCCATGCCTTGTTTGTTGAGGGCTGCCACACAAACAGGCCGTTTGTGCTGGCAATCCAGACATTGCCATAATTATCAGGAGTAAGATAGTCTGGCTCACAATGCGAAAAGGCTTCATCAATACCTGGTGGAAACACAACATGAATAAAGGCACTACGGCCGAAATCGTAGCGGGTGAGCTTTCCACTTTTTAAACCAGCCAGAATTCCTGCCGAACCAAGATTAGCCAGCGAAAGCACATTGTTGTCGGGCAGGCTGGTGATATCTCCGGGGATGGTTTTAAAAACCTCGAAACGATAACCGTCATAGCGATTGAGGCCATTTTCGGTGGCTGCCCATATGAATCCGAAGTCGTCGATAACCATCTGTCTTACCAGACTTCTGGATAATCCCTGCCGCGTGGTTAGGTTCTGAAATCGCGGATTGGTCGGAACATCAGCCAATACAGGAATCGAAGTCCAAACCAGAGATAAGGCACATAAGAATGATAACACATTGACAGGAAATCTTCTGCGGCACATTTTTTCCCTTAAGCTTGATAGACCGTTTAAGTTTAGCTGATTCAGACCGTAAATTTAGCTAACAAATGCTTCAATTACAACATCATCCGCTTAAAAGCCATTCAGCTCGAGCGTAACCGTAGGTATTAGCAGTAAAAAGCCGAGCACAATCAGCATCAAAATCAGCGGCCAAACCCATTTCACCCATTTCTGGTAAGGAATCCGGGCAACACCCAGCACGGCAATAAGTACGCCACTTGTGGGTGTGATCATATTCGTAAAGCCATCGCCAAATTGAAATGCCATTACAGTGGCCTGGCGCGAAACCCCGATAAGATCGCTGAATGGCGCCATAATGGGCATTGTGATGGCTGCCTTGGCCGAACCGGATGGTATGACGATGTTGATGACGGTTTGTATTAAATACATGACACCAACCGAAGCAATCTGACCGAAGTTGCTCATGGATTGGGACAAACCATAAAGAATGGTGTCAATTATGCCACCATCCTCCAGAATAACAATTATGCCACCTGCAAGACCAACGATTACTGCCGCAGAAAGTATGTCCTTAACCCCGTCCACAAACGAACGTGCTATGGTGTCGGCATTCATGCCTATGGCAAATCCGCTCGCGATACCCAGAGCCATGAAAAGAGTGGCAATCTCCATAACATACCAGTCATAGCCTATCACACCCGCAATAAGAAAGATAATGGTGTAGGTGAGCATTAGCAGAATAAAGTAGTGAACCGATTTGCGTAAACTGAAATAACCGGCGAGGGCAAAAACCACTGTGGAGATTGGCAACAGGTTAAATGTGAACTTTATGTCCCCAATCTTGAGTGTTGAGAAGGGGTAGAACCACGAAAACAATGAAAGCGAAATCACGATGGCACCCCAAGTCCACCATGCTGAGCGTGGGGTGTGATATTCCACTTCGTCCTGATTCACCTCAAGATGTTTCCGCCAGTATTCATCCTCCTGATATACAGTAGACAAGCCTGGATTTCGTTTGATTTTTTTTGCATAACGCAGGATAAACCAGAAGCCCAGCGCGTTGATGATCAACCAGCAAACGATGCGGTACTCGATACCGGAAAAAAGCGGAATCTCAGCCAGTCCCTGAGCAATGCCGATGGTAAAAGGGTTTAATACTGCTCCGGCAAATCCGAGATGAGCGGCTACATATACCAGTCCAACTCCTACAATGGAGTCATAGCCCATCGAAATGGCAAGCGGTATAAGGATGATAGCGAAGGCAATGGTTTCTTCGCTCATTCCAAAAATAGCGCCAAACATGCTGAACATCGTCATGATCAGCAGCATGATGATGTTGTTTACTCCAAAATGGCTGACAATTTTATTGTGTTCGAGCTTGCGGGCAAATCGCAGGAAAGATAAAATACCTACGTCAATTGCCTTACTCTGGTTCATCACCCAGAAGGCGCCTCCGATCATAAGGATGAAGATAATGATGTTGCTTTGCTTTACAAAGCCCTTAAAGAGTGCCGCAAATACCTGCCACGTCTGAGGTTGGCTCTTAAAAGCCAGATCAGCAGGCAAATCCTGCTTATACTTGAATGTCAGTGTGCCATCAACGGGTATGTATTTTCCCGGTGGAATGATCCACGTTAGTGCTGCTGCGACGAGGATGATCGAAAATACAATGACGAAGGTGTGCGGAACCCTAGAAGTATTTGCCATAAATTCGTGTTAAGCGTGGTTCTTGGCAAAAATACCATTTTGCCGCCATTGCGAAAACTTGTTAAAAAGCGCGCATCCACTCATACACCTTGTAATGCTCGCCGTTCATACCGAGGCGATTGTAGGTGTGCTGGGCAGCGAAATTCTGGCTGTCAACATACAACCGTATGCCGCCAATACCTTCGTTGGCTTCTGCCAGGCTGCGGATATGTTCGTACAAGGCTCTGTACACACCTTTTCTCCGGTGATCCGGTCTAACGTAAACAGATTGAATCCAATAGATTGTGCGGCACCGCCAATCGCTCCACTCGTAGGTAATCATTAGCGAGCCCACAACCAGGCCATTCGTTTCAGCAATAAAATACCGGCCCTTTTCCGGTTCATCGAAAACAGCCATGATACCCCTTCCCAGAAAATCAATATCAAGCTTCAGCCCTTCGGTTTCTTCTGCCATTGCAAGTTGAAATGCTTGAATAGCAGCAACATCCTCTCTTCTTGCTTCGCGCACATGGAGCTCTTCTTTTTTCATTACTTTTGCGCTTTCTTTTACAAAGCTAATCACTTTCGCCTCAGCCATATCATGAGCGACCAGATAAAACACGAGTGCGGTATCGTACTCATCCGCCTCCTGAAACCGCTCGAATATTATCTGTCAAACTATGGTACATCGTTCTATGGCCTTCAGAAGCTTCATCTGCTCATGCAGAAGCAACACAACCGCGGGCAGGATGGGGCAGGAATTGCCGGGATAAAGTTCGATCTTCCACCGGGCAATAAGTATATCGACCGCATCCGTTCCAACTCCTCAACACCCATTCGCGATATTTTTCAGCAGGTTTACGATCAGCTGCACGAAATCCGCGAGAAATCGCCTTCGCGGCTCAACGACATCCAATGGCTCAAACAGCATTTTCCTTTTGCGGGGGAATTATTTATGGGGCATCTCCGCTATGGCACCTTTGGCGGAAATAACATTCAGAACCTGCACCCTTTCATCCGGCACAACAACTGGATGACCCGAACACTTGTGCTTGCTGGCAATTTCAATATGACCAATGTTGATGAGCTTTTCAACAAGCTGGTTGATCTGGGCCAATATCCCGTCGAAACATCAGATACTGTAACCATCCTTGAAAAGATTGGGCATTGGCTCGACGAGGAGAACGAGCGTGTTTATCAATACTATCGCTCGCAGGGACGGGCAAAACGCGATATCTCGCCCCTGATTGCCAAAGACCTTGATGTGCGCCGAATACTCGAAGAAAGTAGCCAGCACTGGGATGGTGGTTATGTCATCACTGGTATGGCCGGGCATGGCGATGCCTTTGTTATACGCGATCCTTCGGGTATCAGGCCAGCCTACTATTATGCTGATGATGAAGTGATTGTGGCTGCCAGCGAACGTCCTCCCATACAAACGGCTTTTAAGATTTCGCATGAAAGTATTCATGAACTCAAGCCTGGTCATGCGCTGATTATCAAGCGCGATGGCTCATGGTCGGAGAAAATGTTCAAACAACCACTCGAGAAACGGTCCTGCTCATTCGAGCGAATCTACTTTTCACGGGGTACAGACGCCGACATCTATCGCGAAAGGCGAAAGCTAGGCGAGCTGTTGGTTCCCGAGGTGCTCAATGAGATTGATAACGACCTCGATAACACAGTTTTTTCCTACATCCCCAATACGGCTTCTGTAGCTTTCCGGGGATTGGTCACCGAACTTAATCGCCTGAGCTTGCAGCGCAAAAAGGAAATTATACTCGCCTCTTTGGATAAGCTCACTCCCGAATTTCTTGATAATGTGTTTAGAAATGGACTGAGGGTAGAGGAAATTGCTGTAAAGGATGTAAAACTGCGCACATTTATTACCCAGGATACCCAACGCGACGATCTGGTCGCTCACGTTTACGATGTAACGTATGGCGTTGTGCGGCCAGGCCTGGATACCATTGTGGTACTCGACGACTCAATAGTCAGGGGCACTACCTTGCGCAACAGCATCATACGCATTCTCGACAGGCTCCAGCCCAAACAAATTGTAATTGCATCCTCGGCTCCCCAAATTCGCTATCCCGATTGCTATGGCATTGATATGGCCAAACTCTCTGACTTTGTTGCATTTCGTGCTGCCATAGAATTGCTTAAGGAATCGGGCCGCGAAAGAGTAATCAGCGAAGTCTACAGTTTGTGCAAAGCCCAGGTCGATCTGCCAAAAGAGGAGATGCAGAACCATGTGAAGCTTATCTACAAACCATTCACAGCTAGACAAATCAGTACCAAGATTGCACAACTCGTCACCTCTCCGAAAGTAAAATCTAAGGTTTCGGTAGTGTTCCAATCCATCGAAAATCTACACAGAGCCATGCCGCAACATACAGGCGACTGGTATTTCACCGGCGATTATCCAACCCCGGGCGGAAATAAAGTGGTGTGCCGTTCCTTTATCAATTACATAGAAGGCCGCAACGTAAGGGCTTATTAGAATATCTCAGGATAAGATATTTGGACTTTTGCGGGTAAATATGGCAACAATAGCAGTGGTGACGATGCCCATCATCGGCGTACCCACCAGCACCTGAAGCATATAGGAGCGCAAATTGAAAAATGCTTCTGCATCTACCTGATTCATTTTGCCCTTCGACACGGCTAGCTCAGTCATATTTTCGAAAAAGTCGGGACTGATAAGCTCGCTCGTAAGATATTGAACAAGCGGCGAAAACAAGGTCACAATGATTGTAATAATTAAACCGCTCAAAAATCCCTGGCCATAGGTCATATTACCGCCATATTTGTTGCGCCTCACATCGAGCAGCGCCAGCACATAAATCGTAATGGCAGGAATGGCGATGAAATTGGTGAAAATTTCATGCTTTTCAATGTGCTTGCCGTGAAGTCCGGTAAGGCGTTCCAGCAGCATCCATCCAATCATCATGAGCACAAAGTAAATTGCCCACTTGGCTTCGGTTTTGATTTTGTTCATGGATGTGGTTTTTCAATTCAGAATTAATTGGAGGTCAAACTTATGGTTTTTCTGAATCAGTTGGATTTACAGCACTCATTTCTATGTTGTCTGTTGCGTTCAAAGTAAAAAAAAGACTGCTGCTGGGGCAGTCTTTACACCTCATTATTTGGTGGCTTTTATTGTCAGGGTTTGTAAGGGAGGGATGAGTGGTGCAAAATGATGCGCAACTTGCCATCATCGCCTTTCTTGAATACCCATGTCTTATCAACCATGGCCTCGTTGCCGTTTTTGTCAGTCACATAAACGTTGCCCATGGTGATGGCAATGTTGCCATGAATCTGTATGCCCTCGTTGCCTTCTCCAAGATTGTCATAACGGGCACTGACCCAGGGCGTAAGGGCAAATCCCTTGTCCTCCGGAAAGTCAGCATCGTTGCCTACAAAATAGGCTAAGGCGCTTTTCTTGGTAACGCGGAAGGTTTTGGGGCCATAGGCCATCGTTGGCTTGAAGAACACCTTGCCATTGTCGTAATCATAAGCATCGCTGAGCACCTGCTCGGCAAAAGCTTTGAAATCGCCACCAGTTTCCTGCAGTTCGCCAATTTTGACCAATGCATCGCACCAAGCCTGTTGTGCTGCATTAACCTCTTCAAATGTTATGGAAGGAACTGTAACTGCCGCGCTCTCCTGCTTGGGAGCAGGTGCGCATGAAGCCGCGAAAACGGCAAGAGCAAAAATGAAAATCAGCGTTTTGAATTTTGTCATTGGTAGATTCTGTTGTCGCCTACTTTGTAATACGGTGTTCGGCCATTCCGTTGATTATTTAAGGGTTGGTTGACAGTTTAAAAACCCGAGCAAAATAACCCGAGCAAAAATAAGTTAAGCGGTGTAAATCCCAAAGTTGCCCCCTTGACCAAAGGTGTTACTGCAGACAATTTTGAAGAATTAAATTATTGAAAATTAATTAAATAGGACATTCATATTGGGTTTTCTGTTTCAAATATTTAACGATTGTTTCAAAATTTTAAGAATCGTTCAGCATCCCAAATGTCATAAATCAATGAGGCTACTATTATATGGCTCGATTCCCTATCAGACCAGGAGCTACTTTTTCCTTTAAATTTGCCTTCTATGTCGATCATACGTAATGTTCTGACTTATTTTTTGCTTGCTTTAGTAACATTATCGTGCGAGCAAAAGCCGTCGAATGTTGAAGATCCGAAGCCGGTGCTTACGATATTTCATGCAGGAAGTCTGGCAGTGCCTTTCAGGGCTCTGGCCGATAGTTTTAAGGTAATGAATCCGGGGGTAAGCTTCAGAATGGAAGCGGCAGGCAGCCTCGAGACCGTCCGAAAGGTTACAGAGCTTGGCCGGATCCCAGACATCGTAGCTTCGGCTGACGTAAAACTCCTCAACGAAATGCTCATCCCTGCATATTCAAGCTGGAGCTTGCCTTTCGCAGGCAACGAAATGGTCATTGCCTTTGGCCCGCATTCAAAGCGAAAGGAAGAAATCACAGCCAACAACTGGCCAGAAATAATTCAAAGTCAAGGCGTTCGTATCGGTCGCTCCAATCCTGATCTTGATCCATGCGGCTATCGCACAGTATTGGTGCTTCAGTTGGCCGAAAAGCATTATCAGATTGATGGGTTTGCAGATAATGTAATGAAAAACAGCCGCATAAACATCAGGCCTAAGGAAACAGACCTGATTGCCCTGCTGCAAACAGGCCATCTTGATTATATTTTTATCTACCGATCCATTGTGGTGCAACATAAGCTCGATTATATAACATTGCCAGATAACATCAATCTGGCAAACCCTTATTTTGAGCATGATTACAGCAAAGCTCAAATTCAGTTAAGGGGTCAGAAGCCGGGCGACAAATTAAAAATTTCTGGAGAAACCATTACTTATGGCCTGACCATCCCCGACCAAGCTCCTGACAAAGCACTAGCCGAGCAATTTGTTGCCTTCATTATGAGTAAAAAGGGGCAGGAAAGTGTTGCTCGACTGGGGCATCGGATGCTCACCAACATCAGTTTACCCTATGATAGCCAGCTTCCTGAAATCATTCGAAATCAGATCGGACAATGAGAGCGGGCTATTTCAGCTTGACACAGTTGTTGTTTCACTTCCTTGGTGGACTCTTGCTTTTATTCGTAATTGCGCCCCTGGCCGGGCTTCTGCTTTCTGCCGGAGCATTCGGCTTGCTCGATGCTGCCTCTGATCAGGAAGTACAGCTCAGCATTGGCCGGACATTATTTATTGCAATGCTCGCGACTTTGTTTTTTTCATTGCTCACCGTGCCTTTTGCCTGGATTATGGTTCGTCGGAATTTTCCTTTCCGGAGGTTGCTGCAGGCAATCATCAACATACCCATTGTAATTCCACACTCAGCAGCTGGGATTGCTTTGCTTGGGGTGCTGTCGCGCGATACCGCCCTTGGCCATCTTGCTGAGGCGGCAGGCATTTCGTTTGTCAACAACCCGGCCGGCATTTTCATTGCCATGTCGTTTGTGAGCATGCCATATTTATTCAACGCTGCTGCGGACGGTTTTGGAATGGTCCCCGAAATGTACGAAAAGGTTGCCCGTTCGATAGGTGCAGGTTCGTTCAGGATTTTTCGAACCATCAGTCTTCCGCTGGCAAGCCGGAGCATTCTGAGCGGAATGGTGATGATGTGGGGAAGAGGGATGAGCGAGTTTGGTGCAGTGGTCATCATTGCATATCATCCAATGACAACACCTGTTATGATATATGAACGGTTCACAAGTTTCGGCCTCGATTATGCCACACATGTAACCGCCCTTTTTGTCCTTATTTGTCTGCTCCTTTTTGTACTTCTGAATGTCCTGTCAAGGCCTGGAAAGCATGTTGGAAATCGTTGACCTTAAGCGCAGGGTAGAAGATTTTTCCCTGAATGTCGATTCGTTGAGCCTCAGTCGGGGCGACTTTCTTGTGCTGCTTGGCCCATCGGGTTCGGGCAAGACCATGTTGCTCGAACTAATTGCAGGGCTTGAGCGATGCGAATCGGGCAGGATAATACTTGATGAAACCGACATCAGTTCATTGCCTTCCGGACAGCGGGGAGTGGGCATGGTTTTTCAGAAGCAGTGGCTTTTTCCGCACCTTACTGTTAGCGAAAACATTGCTTACGGACTGAAAGGCAGAAAGCTGAGCAGGCCTGATATTAAAAAACGGGTGAATGAACTAGCTGTTGAAACCCAGTGCGCGCACCTACTTCATCGGAAAGCTAACACACTTTCGGGTGGCGAAGCCCAAAGGGTAGCCATTGCCCGGACACTGGCCCTTAACCCAAAAGTGTTGCTACTCGACGAGCCCTTGTCCAGCCTTGACAGTTCGCTACGATACGGCATTTCCTCGCTCATCAGGCAACTGAACCGCAAAGGCCTAACCATAATTTATGTCACCCATGATTACAGCGAGGCTACCGCATTTGCGACTGGTGTGGCTGTGATGCACAATGGCAGCATCATTCAGCAGGGCAATCCCAGAGAGGTTTTCACAAAACCCCGCAATGCATTTGTAGCTGGGTTTGCAGGTATCCGCAATTTCTTTCATGGAAGTCTAGCGTCCGATCAGAAAGTAAGCGATGGCCTGGCTTCATTTCGCACCGGTGCGTTGACTTTTAGGCTGCAATGTCCAGTTGTGGAGAGTTCAACGGGATTTGTAAGCATCGACGCAGGTGCCATTACCCTGTCAACAGAAGCCGTCAGCACCAGTGCGTTGAATCAGTTCAAAGGTGTAGTAACCGATTTGTTCGATACTAATGAGGGCTTTGAGGTGGTTGTGGATGTGTCCGGAAGCCCATTCAATGTGTTGATCACCACTCAATCAGCGCATCGCTTTCAGATCAGACAATCGATGGAGGTCTTCCTTCAATTTAAAGCAGGATCAGTCCGCTTTGAGCCGGATTAAGCAATGGTTTCTGTACTTATCTTGCTCCCTTAGATTTATGATAAAAATAAAAGGCTGTAAATAAGATATTTACAACCTTTCCGGTCTCCCTGCCAGGACTCGAACCTGGGGCCCGCTGATTAAGAGTCAGCTGCTCTACCAACTGAGCTACAGAGAGTAATTAGGGCTGCAAAGTTAAAAAAAGATTACGCAAGACTGTCAAGATTTTTTATTCTGAAGTCATCGTTTTGGTGTTGAGGTTATGCTTTGCTCCATTTGCTAACTTTGCCCTGCGATGAAAAAGCAACGCCCCGAAGAAAAAACCATGGCCCTCAAGGTAAATGAGGGTGTTGAGCAGCCAGCTTCCATCAACCGCGAAGCTGTTTCAAGGCTTGCCCGAAGCAGGAAGGTTTTGCTCGATCCGTCTGCTTATGTCGAGGGTATTCTGGCGGCCGATCGTGTGCTTCTCAGTCAGGCCATCACCCTGGTCGAAAGCAACCTGCCTGCCCATCAGGAGCTTGCGCAGGAAATCATCCGGGCATGTCTTCCCTACACCGGCCAGGCAGTGCGTATTGGCATCACCGGTGTGCCGGGGGCAGGCAAAAGCACCTTTATCGAAGCACTTGGCATGCACCTCGTGACCAACGGTCACAAGCTGGCGGTGCTGACCATCGACCCCAGCAGCCAGATTTCCAAAGGCAGTATATTGGGCGATAAAACACGTATGGAGCAGCTTACTATGCACCCCAATGCATACATCAGGCCTTCTGCCTCGGCAGGCACCCTTGGCGGAGTGGCGCGAAAAACGCGCGAAACTATAGTGCTTTGTGAAGCAGCCGGATACGACACTGTTTTTGTCGAAACTGTCGGGGTGGGACAATCGGAAACGGCCGTGCACTCGATGGTCGATTTTTTTCTGCTTATTCTTATTGGTGGTGCAGGCGACGAGCTACAGGGAATCAAGCGGGGCATCATGGAGATGGCTGATGGAATTGTGGTGAACAAAGCTGATGGCGATAATATTGTTCGTGCTGATCGTGCGCGTGCCGAATGTGAAAATGCACTTCACCTTTTCCCCAAACCAGTTTCCGGTGTCATTCCTCGAGTGCTTACGTGTTCGGCGCTCACGGGGTTTAATATTCCCGAAGTGTGGCAAATGGTTGATCAATATTTTCTGACAGTCAGTACAAACGGGTATCTGTCAATCAAACGCAATAATCAGCTTGTTCAGGCCATGCACAATGCCATTCGCGAGTCCTTACAAAGCAGCTTTTATCAGCATTCGGAAATCGCAGCTCAGCTGTCCGCAAAGGAACAGCAGATTCGCAACCGGAAATTAAGTGCATATGTAGCCGCTTCGCAACTTCTTGAAGCCTGGTTTGAGGCCTTGCGCATCAGGAGAACTCAGGTTTAGCCGATATAATAGAGCCAAATCACAGAAAAACAATTAATTGGATAATCATTAGCCAGACTGAAAAGGTGGATTGCAAATGGCTTTGCCCACTATTATTTGTAATGGGTTTAAATTCATATTCCAGATGTTTACGAATATAGGCCAGTTGACTCGGTTTGGCTAAATTTGTGGCCATTTTATTCGATTGTTAACAAAATAACAAAAGATATGCTAACAGCCATGAATCCTAACCCACTGGTGCAATACCTGAACAAACCTTCGTCGGAGTTTACAAAGCTAGATCTTATCAGATATATTGAAGATCATGATGTTGAGATGATTAATTTCAGGTATGTGGCCTGGGATGGCCGTCTAAAAACGCTCAATTTCATTATCAATAGCCGCGATCATCTCGAGAATATCCTTTCGACCGGTGAGCGTGTTGATGGTTCGAGTCTGTTTCCCTTCGTTGAGGCTGGTTCGAGCGATCTGTATGTGATTCCGAAGTACCGCACGGCCTTTGTCAATCCATTTGCAGATGTACCTACTATTGATATTCTCTGTGGTTTTTACGATCGCCATGGCAATCCGCTGGAGAACTCACCAGAGTATATCCTGCGGAAAGCCCACAGAATAATGCAGCAGGAGACCGGCTGCTCTATTGAGACCATGGGCGAATTGGAATATTACATTATCTCGGACGAATCGCCATTATATCCTGCTGTAAATCAAAGAGGTTACCACGAATCTTCGCCTTTCAACAAGTTCGGCAATTTCCGTCGTCACGCCATGCGGCTCATAGCCCAGAGTGGTGGTCAGATCAAATACGGTCATTCCGAAGTGGGCAACTTCTCGCTGGGTGGTAAGGTATATGAGCAAAATGAGATTGAATTTCTGCCCGTGAATGTGGAAGATGCTGCCGACCAGCTGGTGATTGCCAAATGGATTATGCGCACGCTGGCATGGCAATATGGGGTAACCCTCACGTTTGCTCCTAAGATTGTAGCCGGAAGGGCAGGCAGCGGCCTTCATGTGCACACCCGCATCATGAAGGACGGCAAAAGTGTAATGATGCACGAGGGCAGCCTGAGCCCCACAGCGCGCAAAGCCATTGCTGGCTATCTGAAACTTGCAGCCTCGCTTACTGCCTTCGGAAATACCAACCCAACATCTTATCTGCGACTTGTTCCGCATCAGGAAGCACCGACCAACATTTGCTGGGGCGATCGCAACCGATCGGTACTGGTGAGGGTTCCGTTGGGCTGGACCAATGAGCACGACATGATTTCGGATGCAAACCCGCTGGAATCGCCACTGAATGCTGACTTTAATGAAAAGCAGACCGTCGAATTCCGCGCTCCTGATGGCTCGGCTGATATATATCTCCTAATGGCAGGCCTTACCGTGGCTGCCCGTCATGGGCTTACTTCGCCCGATGCCCTCGAATTTGCAGAAAAAACCTATGTGGACATCAATATATTTCATGAAGAGCATCGTCATCGCACGGCCCAACTCGAAAAGCTCCCGGCCTCATGCGTCGATTCGGCCTCTGCATTGCTCAGAGATAAGCATGTGTATATGAAGCATGGCGTTTTTCCGGAGAACATTCTCAATTATGTGGTCAGGCACCTGCAGAACTTCGACGATAAGCATCTGAGGGAGTCATTGGGTAATGATAAGGAGAAAATCCTGAACCTCGTCAGTCAGTATTTCCATTGTGGTTAATTGGTGGCCAGCGTCAAGGCTATTCAGACATGCCGCGGCCTCAACTAGTTTCTTATTTGCTGCAATTTGAAGCTATTAGTCAATTTTCCTGTAAACAGGCTTCTGAAAAACCCTGTTGATCCAGTTGGGCAGAACCACTGCGCCCATGATTAAATAAGGATAATAGCTGATAAGGCGCCACAATACCGCAAGGGGTACCACCCAGGCAGCATTGGGGAGCAAGTCAGCCAGAAACTCCCCAAAAACAATCTCGGAAACACCACTTCCTCCGGGGGTCGGGCTAACTAATAATATAATCCACATGGTAAGTTGGCGGGCATAAATCAAAAAGTGCTCTGTCAGGCCTAAGTGATCGAAGAAGAACGCCATGAATATAAAGTTGGTTACCCAGTACCTGCCGGTCCATGACAATACAGTAGCAATGAAGGCTTTGACCCAATAGCCAGATTTCTGACCCTTCAGTTCGTTTGATGTAATGATCAGCTGGTTGGCAAGTTTACGCATCCGCATTCGCCACCGCCTGAGCAATGGAAGCATGAATACGATCGACAGCAGCCATTTGAAAAAATATGGGTTAATAAACAGGGTGTAGGTAAGTATGAGCGTGTAAAGCAAAATGAGTGAATAGCCCAGAAGCAGAAGGACCTTTATACTTCCCGACAATGCTTCAGAAAGCTCTGGCGGCAGTACTAAGCTTCCAAAAAAGAAATATAAAAGTGGGACCATCAGCACGAAGAACACTTCGTCCAGAAAAATCGAGGTGAGTACAACGGCGGTGCTTTTACCTGTATTCAACCCTTCCTTGTAAAGAAACCAGATTGCAGGTCCGGTGCCACCAACTACCGAAGGTGAAACAGCCGAGCTGAACTCCCAAAGCATGATCACCTGAAAAGATTGCCGCCAGCTGAGTTGCCTGCCTGTAAGCACCCTGATTCTGTACATATATGCCAGATCGCGCACTCCCATCATGGCAAGCGCCATCGATAAACCAGCAGCGGCAGCCCATGTCCATTCAAAAAAACTGAGCGTGTCGCGATCCAGATTGCGAAACAGCAACCATGATGTAGCACCCAGACCAAACAATACAGGTAAGATGATGCGTCCGGGCCGGAAAATTTTCTGAGGATTATCCAATGATGCTTTCGTTTCGTTAACAAAAATAATGGTATTACACGGGAAGAATCCAGCTCATAATGCGCTAAAATCAGCCTCAAGGTGTTAAGATTGCTTAAAGAAATTATAAAATAAGACAAAATGACACTAAATACATTTCGATATATGACATAATGGCTAATATTTGCACTATTCCCGATTCAAAACAGCGTTGGAACATGATTTGATCAGAGAATGTCGTAAATAACTAATCTTAATCAAAAAAAATAAGGAGGACCAAGTCATGAACATCATTCGTTTCAACCAGCACCCCATCAGCATCCTGAATGAGATTATGGAAGATTTCGACAGGACGTTTTCCCGTCCCTCTGACACCTATTTGGCAAGACCAGCCGTGAACGTGGTCGAGAAGGAGGATAGTTTTTTGCTTGAAGTTGCAGCGCCTGGGCTTCGGAAGGACGACTTCCGAATCAAACTCGACAACCAGATGCTTTCCATCTCGGCCGAGGTGAGCAATACCGAGGAGGAGCGGAAAGAAAGATATACACGTCGCGAGTTCTGGTTCGGCTCGTTCGAGCGTAGTTTTAATCTGCCAAAAACCATCAATCTCGAACAAATCCGCGCTGATTACAACGAAGGAATCCTTCGTGTCACGCTGCCCAAGAAGGAAGAAGCAAAAGTGGCCATCAACAGGGAGATTGCAATAGCCTGAGTAGCTAATGCACACATTATCAAAGCCCTGCACTGTTTTGCGGGGCTTTTTTATTTTGCCGTTTTCTGCCTCCTGACTTCGAAATATGAAGAATTCCTTTATCTTTGGCGCGTTACCAATTAATGTTATTGATGAAAATTAAATTACAATCGATTTTACTTACTGGAATCTTTGCTTTTTGTGCCTTTGTTGCTCAGACGCAAACCACCAATGTCAGCGCCTTGCAGGATTTCTCCCTTCAAAAAGAGAAGGAATACCGTGAGGCTCAGAAACGGGTGCAGGCATATTCCCGTCAACACGGTGTCACTGTTCTGGAGATTTTATCGGATGGTACTGTGGTTCAGTTGGTTGATGTTGTAAATGGAAAGCCAGTGTACATTAAGACCGATAATGTTGGAGCTGCCATTACCACCCGAGCTTTTGATTTATGGGAGGGCGGCAGCAGTGGGCTTGAGCTTGCCGGTGATGGTTACGACAAGCTTGGAGAATGGGATGGTGGTGCCGTGCGCCGTACACATCAGGAGTTCAATAATACTGCTGTACAACGTGTTGCTCAGACGGATGGAGCCACCTCGCTGAACGATCATGCCACCCATGTGGCCGGTACTCTGGTTGGCGGCGGCGTGGTTGCCAACGCAAAGGGCATGGCCTACAAAGGCATCCTCAAGGCAAACGACTGGAACAATGCAGAGGCCGAAATGGCCAGCCTTGCTGCACAAGGGCTCGAAATTTCCAATCACTCCTATGGTACAATAACAGGATGGTACAACAACAATGGTAGTTGGATATGGTATGGTGATTCAACCATTTCCAATCAGGAAGACTGGCGCTTTGGGTTTTACAGCAACCGTTCGCGCGACTGGGACATTATCGCCAACAATGCCCCTTATTATCTGATTGTCAAATCAGCAGGCAACGACCGAGGGCAGGGGCCGGCCAATGCCGGAACAGGAGGCCTGCCCCCTGTAGATGGTGGTCCCCTGGGATACGACTGCATAGGCGATGGGGGTACTGCCAAGAATGCTATGGCCATAGGCGCAGTGAATCAGGTTAATAATTATACTTCCCCTGCTTCTGTTGTGATGAGCAGTTTCAGCAGCTGGGGACCCACGGATGATGGCCGTATCAAGCCCGATCTGGTGGCCAAGGGCGTAAGCACTTATTCAGCCGGATCGAACAGCAACACCCACTATTCCACCAAAAGCGGCACAAGCATGGCATCGCCCAATGCGGCCGGCACCATGGCCCTGCTGCAGCAACACTACCAGCAAACCCATGCCGGGCAGAGCATGCGCTCGAGTACGCTGCGTGCGCTGGTGATACACACCGCCGACGAGGCAGGTACAACCACGGGACCAGATTACCGGTTCGGATGGGGCTTGATGAATGCCAGAGCAGCTGCCGACCTCATCTCGCAGGATGATATTCTACAGAATGTTATAGATGAAATCGTGCTGGAAAACGGAGGTGTTTACACCCGTCAGGTTCAGGCTTCCGGTACCGAACCGCTCAGGGTTACCATCGGGTGGATCGATCCGGCCGGAAACGTACTTCCGCCTCAGCTTAATCCCCGCACACCCATGTTGGTCAATAATCTTGATCTGAAGATTATTGGACCTGACCTGGCTGAGTATTTCCCCTATAGCCTGAATCCACTGGCTCCACAGGCAGCTGCCACAACCAACGGTAAAAATAATGTGGACAACATCGAAATGGTACATATCGCTAAGCCTGTGGCAGGCACCTATACCATCGTGGTTGACCATCAGGGAACCCTGCAACAGCCTCAGAATTTTTCATTGATTGTGAGTGGTATCAGCGAATATCAAGGTGTTCCGTTTTGCTCCCCCGGCCTGATCAGCCCTGAGCAGGGAAGCCAGAACAATCTTGTAAATATCAATGTCAACTGGCAACCGGCTCCTTTTGCCACCTCCTATCTCGTATTTTTCGGGACTGATGGTCAGGGAACTGACACCCCGACCAATATTCTCAACGGTGTTTTTATGGAAGCACATTCCTTTCAGGCTGAGCTTGTGCACAGCACGACATATTACCTTAAGGTCATACCTATCAATGATTTTGGAGCTAATGATGATTGCAACAACATCTGGTCTTTCAACAGCATTGAGGCCATCAGTGCTTTCCCCTGGGTGATGAATTTTGAGCAGGTTGCCGTATCAGCCATCCCGGCAGGATGGCAACAGCAATCGCAAGGCTCTGCCAAATGGCTCACAACAAGTTTGATCAGTCATCAGGGCAGCCGTTCAATTGGATGTTACAACACCACGGGCCTCACCCTGACGCCATTTGACCATTGGCTTATTTCTCAACCTTTACTAATTGAAACAGGCAAGGAATACCTGTTACGGTTTGCTTACCGTGCCTTTATGCCGGGGACAACTGAACAATTGTCGGTTTATTGGGGTGATTTTCCCGATTCAGCTGCATTTAATCAGCCGTTGCTCAACCTGAGCGGATTCGAGGGTGCTTCCGGCTGGCAGTGGGCAGAAACATTAATTGTGCCCGATCAGAGTGGCATAGGTTTTCTGGCTTGGCATGCCAACACGCCTCAGGGTTACGGAGTATTTATCGATGATATCAATATTGAAGATTGGGGTGCGGTGGGTCTGGCCTCTTACAATCCCCCTTCTATCAAGGCACGCCATGAGCATGGAAAGATTAAGCTGCTCTTCAACGAAACCTACTTAAAGGCTCGTATTGTTGTAAGTGATGCCGGAGGAAGGATCCTAATGCAGAGCAATGTACGGGGCACGAACAGTGTTGAGATGCCTTTCAGTGCTCCCTCCGGCATCTATTTCCTCAGGCTTGAGCATACAAACGGAATTGAAAGCATCAGGGTCGTTGTCAGGTGATCGCAATGCCGAAATGTGTTCTCACCAGAACATGTTTTGGTGAGGAATGAAATAAAGTACTTGTGTGGCGGGAAGGTTACTTCCCGTCATTTTTTTGGAAGCAGCCTCCAATATTGATGGAAGTATGCAGTACGACAATGGTTCTGAACGCATTATAAACTTGTGTGAAGCTGTTGAAAATCCCCGGACTAATCATCAATCTGTCCGTCAATGATTGCTTTGAGGGTAATCTACGAAAAGCAACAAATGATTCAATCTGCTGCTTTCCAGTATAATTCAGATCATCAATCAACCACTTCAGGGGCAAGCTTGAGGGCTTCAGTCTCTGTAATTGGCTTGCCATTTTCGTCCCACCACATCCATTTGCCGGCGCGCTCGCCGTTGATGTATGATCCTTCGATAAACTTTTTGCCGTTGGGATGAAACACAATTCCCTTTCCATGGCGCAAACCATCGGAAAAGTAACCAATACTCCACAGGCTACCATTTTCGTACCATGATTTCCACTCACCATGTCGCCTGCCTTCTTTGAGACCACCTTCCATACTTTTTGTGCCGTCTGGATGGTATTGGATCTCTCTGATTGCGATTCGGGTGTTGTTGATGCGGCCATAAACCCATACTTTACGGGTCAGGCCATTATCCCAAAGGTCGATGATTTCTGAATCCACAGCAGCAGGCCCGGTTGTCTCCGAATTGGTACATGAACAAGAAAAATAAGATAAAGTGACGATCAACGCGAAGATCGAAAACAGAACCAGAGGTTTCGGATTGTTGTACATCAGACACTTGATTAACGATCGAACTGCAGTCGCATGCCCTGGCCGGGTTCACTGAAGTTGCCACGATCAAACACAATTTTGCCATTGACAATGGTCATTTCCACGCTGTTGCTGAATTGTGTTCCTTCAAATGGCGACCAGCCGCATTTGTACAAAATATTTTGTTTGCTAACCTTCCATGGTGCATTGGGGTTAATCAATACGAGGTCAGCAAAATAGCCCTGTTTGATGAACCCTCGTTTTTTGACTCGAAAAGCAATAGCCGGGGCATGACAAGCTTTTTCAACAATTTTTTCTATACTGATCAGGCCTTGCTTCCATTTTTCGAGCAAGGCCGGCAGCATGTGCTGTACCAGCGGACCCCCGGAAGGTGCTTTAAAATAGGGAGCCCTCTTCTCATCGAGGGTATGTGGGGCATGATCTGTAGCAACCACATCCAGTTTGTCGTTCAGGAGTGCTTCCCAAAGTGCCTGTCGATCTTCGGCTGATTTTATTGCTGGGTTCCATTTGATTATGTTTCCTTTGGTTTCATAATCATGGTCCGAAAACCAAAGGTGATGCAGGCACACTTCGGCAGTGATTTGCTTGTCGGACAAAGGGCGGTCGTTGGCAAACAGCTGCATTTCGCGGGCCGTGCTCAGGTGGAGCACATGAAGCCGTGTTCCGCGCTTTGCCGCCAGTTCTGCTGCTTGTGCCGAGGAGCGGTAACATGCCTCTGCATTGCGCACTATAGGGTGAATGGAAGCAGGAGCGTTATCACCGTATTGAGCCATGAATTTAAGTGTGTTTTCCCTAATCATTGGCTCATATTCGGCATGCACGGCAACCAATGTCGGAGCCTCGGCAAAGATGCCCTCAAGGGTTTTTTGGTGGTCAACAAGCATATTGCCCGTGCTTGCCCCCATGAACACTTTGATGCCACATACACTCTTAGGGTCAGTAAGTAGCACCTCTCTAAGGTTGTCGTTGGAAGCGCCCATGTAGAAGGAGAAGTTGCACCAGGCTTTTTCGGCAGCTATTTCATATTTTTCTTCCAATAAGCGCTGCGTCAATGTGTTGGGTATAGTGTTGGGCATCTCCATAAAGCTGGTGATTCCACCAGCCACGGCAGCACGGCTTTCTGAATAGATGTCGGCTTTGTGGGTTAATCCCGGTTCGCGGAAATGAACCTGATCGTCAATTACACCAGGCAACAGAAAAAGACCTTTGGCGTTGATGGTGTCCAGATTGTTGTGTTTTTCCTTTTGCTCACCTGAAGCTATTATTTCTGCTATTAAGCCATCGATAACCACCACATCAGCCTGATGCTGAGCCCCTTCATTTATTATTGTAGCGCCACGGATGATATATCCAGATCCCATGAGGTATATAATTATGCTTTTGGTGCTGGCTTTATTCTGCCTGTAAGACCACGCCAGCGCAGGGTGAGTACGCCCAGCACAGCTTCGCGGAAGATCTTTTTATTCATTTTTGAAGTTCCTTCTGTGCGGTCGGTGAAAATGATTGGCACCTCAACAATGCTGAAACCAAGCCTCCAGGCGCTGTATTTCATCTCGACCTGAAAGGCATAGCCCACAAATCTGATATTATTGAGGTTGATGGTTTCGAGCACTTTACGTTTGTAGCAGACAAATCCGGCTGTTGTATCACGCACCTTCATTCTGGTAACAAAGCGCACATAAGCAGAGGCATAATACGACATCAGCACCCTTCCCATGGGCCAGTTCACCACATTAACGCCCGTAATGTATCGCGAACCCACGGCCACATCAGCCCCATTGCGGCAGGCATCAAGTAGTCTTGGTAGGTCGGCGGGATTGTGCGAGAGGTCGGCATCCATTTCGATGATATAATCGTAGCCACGTTGCAGACCCCATTTAAAACCGTGAATGTAAGCAGTCCCTAATCCAAGCTTGCCTTTACGCTCTTCAATGAATAGCTTTCCTTCAAACTCAATCATCAGTCCTTTGACAATAGCAGCAGTTCCATCAGGACTATTGTCTTCTACAACAAGCACATGAAACGGTTCGCTGAGCTTAAAGACTGAACGCAGTACATTTTCAATGTTTTCTTTTTCGTTATATGTGGGAATGATTACCAGACTATGACTCATGCAGCATTACTGTTTGGGGCAACAAACGTTCTTTTTTATTGCAAAATTGCAAAAAATAACTGAGCAGTGAGGGTTCAATCCATGTGCAGGGACGCGTCCAATTTTCTAGGAGGTAATTTTTGAGAATAAAAAAATGGCCATCTGCATTGCAAATGGCCATTTGATATTCAGTTTTTTAACCTAGTTTTTCACTTCAACCTTACTAATCTCCCATGTTGAAGCAATGCTGTCCGTCGAACGGTAGCGGAATGCAATGCGCACGTTGGCCTGACCACCATAGGAAGCCAGGCTGATATCCCCGCTATCAACAAAGGTCCAATTGTTTCCTGCAGGTCTGTTGGGAATGTTCAACTCGGTCCATGTGGCATTGTTCGGATTTCCGCTGGTGTAATTAGTAGATACCATCACCTGAAGGAGCGTCCAGTCGTTACTTACAAAATTGGCTGCCTGACGGATGTTGACCACAGCATTGTTAATGGCGCTTAGATTGATTGCCGGCGAAATCAGCCAGTCCTCGTTGGGAAAACGGTTTGGATTGACAAATCCTGTCATCACGGCACAGCCGCCATCGAAATTGCCCCAGGCCCATACCTGATCGCCCACGACACTGACCGCACTAAACACGCCAAGATTTGTATCGAAGTTTTCGGTAAAGATGGCGTTGCCTCCCCCACCGCCACCTCCGCCTTCGAGAACAAAGTCGGAAGCGGTTCCGGGCGCATCGCGCAAACCGGCAATGCCAAAGTAAGTGCGAAGGGTGCCGGTGACGTTGAGGCGTTTACCGAGGTTGCCGGGATTATCGAGCAGATTCACCTGTGTGCGCAGCGCTGATCCGGCTGGCAGGTTTACCGCTATGCATTTGGTGTAATCGTTTTCAGTAGGGGTGTCGGCAATCAGGACGTTGGTTGCTGATGTGAAAGGACCTGTCCAGTGTATATCGGCCGAGGAAGTTATTGAACTTACACCGGTTTTCACCGACCCGACGATATAGCCTCTCACCCAACCTACTACGTAAGGAGTTGCATTTTGTTTTTCGATTCCCTGTGCAACTGTAAATGGATCGGCCTGGGTGCCGGTACCGCCACCGCCGCCACCGCTACCTTGCAGCACAAAATCGCCGGTCTGGCCGGGTGCATCACGCAATCCGGCAATACCGAAGTAAGTGCGAAGCGTTCCGGTTACCTTGAGTTGTTTCTTAAGATTTCCTGGATTATCAAGCAAATTCACCTGTGTGCGCAACGGGGTGCCCGAAGGCAGATTAACGGCCACACATTTGGTGTAGTCGGTTTCGTTCATGCTGCTGGCTATCAATACATTAGTGGCTGAACTGAAGGGAGCGGCAAAATCGATATCAGCAGCAGAGCTTACATTGCTTACTCCGTTTTTTACAGCACCCACAATGTAGCCCTGCACCCATCCGACCACATAAGGGTTGGCATTTTGTTTCTGAATAGCTTCTTCAACTGTGTATGGGTTATCAATGGTTCCGGCATTGCCGCCACCTCCACCGCCGCCCCCACCCTGGGTGCCGATGTACACATCATCCACACGATATGAAGTCGATAGGGTTTGGCTTCCGGTATATTTAAAGGCTACGGCTATTTTGCCTTCAGCCATAAATGGACTAAGATCAATGTCACCCGATTCAATCCAGGCATTGTCGGCATCGGTTTGTGCGGCTAGAGTAGCATTGATGGGGGTCCAGCTGGCTGCCGCGATGTTGGTGCCTTCGAAGTTGCTGGATACAAGCACGGTCAGTGGTTTTTCGTTGCCATGAGCCCAGAATGATTTGGCTGTTTTAAAGCGCAGCTTTTTGGCAACATCCATTTTTACAGGAGGTGTGATGAGCCAGCTTACGATGCTGTTTTGGTTTGAGTTGAAGCCTGTAGCCTGAGCATAGCCATTACCGCTGAAAATCTTGCCCTGCCATTTGCGGGTTCCGGCCTCTGCAATATTCGACCAACCCTGGAAGTTGATATCCACATCGGCTGTTACTGAATTGAAGTTCTGATTGACCTCGTCCACAGGAGTGAGGCCACCGCCGCCACCACCGTCACAACGGTTGCCATTCATCTGAACTTCAGAAAGCGTTCGTACATATAGCTGCCATGTAGTGTTGAAAATACCGGCAACAGCTACAATTCCGCCTTTTCCGTTAGGAATATTTTTCGTTGCAAAATTGGCAAAGTTGCTGGTACGCACAATGATGGTTTTTCCGTCGCAATCTTCGAGCATGCGGTTGGTTGTGGCATTGTTATCGCTCCATGTTCGGGCGGTATCACCGGCGATGAACTGAACGTCGCGGAGGTAAACAAGTTTTGCCTGATACTGCCCGCTAAGAATCTGCTGAATCGTAACGGTATCAGGTTTCCGGTAGCGCTGATTCGACAAAATCACAATATTGCTGTCGTTGTGCACATTGTCGAGCTGACGCATGCCATTGTAGGTGGAAAGGATGACGTTTTTAAGGTACACCCTCACCGAATCGCCCACGCGAAGACCTCCTGCCTCTTTGAGCCTGACATTAATGGCTCCGGTGGCATCCTGAATGTAAGCATTCTTGTAAATGTTGCCTGAAGTTTCGTCCATGGTAACCACGGCATAAACCGACGCGTCCTTGTTAAACTGCGTAGCCCCTGTGGTATTGAGGATATTGACCAGATCGCTTATGGTATAAACGTCGCCTACAGGCAATTGACCAACGGGAGGCTTGTCGAATTCCTGCTTCACGCAGGCATTGGACAGAAACAACATTATTAAGCTGAAGAGAATCAGTTGTGTCTTTTTCATGTTCTTGTATATCAATAATTTACTGATTAATTCTTTCGGTAAGTGAGGCTGACAAAATAGGTTGTGCCATACATATAGGCGTACTTGGCAGGAAAGCGGTCAGGGTCGCGGAGGTCGGTACGCAATTGCTCAAAACCCCATGAAATCACATCACGTTGGTTGAGGATATTGTTTACGCTCACATTGAGCAGGAGCAAGCCATCTTTCACACGCCACGATTTTCCGCTGAAGAAATCGAGCGTCAGGCCCGGGTCGAGTTTTTTCTGTACCAGTAGCTTGTCAATCCTGATATCGCCTTCTGCATAGCGGCTCATGGCTTCTTTGGTATGGTTATCGGGATTGGGTTCGAGATAGGCATTGTCAAAGTAGTTGGCGCTCAGGCCAGCAAACCAGAATTTTGGTGAATTGTAGCGCAGCCCTGCAGAATAAATTGTTTGCGGCGCGCCACCCACATAATAGTTCTTCAGGTAAACGGTTCTGTTTTCAGCCAGCAGCTTTGCGTCGTTATCTGCTGCAATGGTTACCGTCGGCCTGTTTGTGAAAATATGGATGCCATGGCCTGCAACTGCATGAGCCGACAGGGTAGGCGAGAGGTTGATTTCGGCTCCGAATTCCATACCCTGACTGCGGGTGTCCACGTTGATCATGGCATAATTCACAAAAGTACGCAGGTCTTCGTGATAGTAGCTTCTGGTCCACAGGTCATTATGCACTTCAGTATGATAAACTGTTAGGCGTGCCTTAAAGTTTGGTGAACGGAGGATATAATTAAGATCGGCACCCCACACATTCTGATTTTCGATGTTGGTTACCTTGGTATCTCGTGTGCGGGGGGATAAATAAACATCCCGGAAATAGGGTGGACGTGTAAGCATGGCACCGTTGGCCATAAGGTAGTTGCGTCCGTTTATGGCGTAAATAACACCTGCCTTGATTCCATAATTCAGAAAACTGGTCTTTTCGTCGTCACCATACGAGTTGTCGGGAAAGCGACCGTTTTGCATATTTCCTGTCCGCCAGAAGTCAGTGTTGCTTAGACGGGCACCAAGATAGGTTTCCAGCCTTTTGAACTTATGTTCTGCCTGGGCCCAAAGCTCGGCATTGTTCACATTGGCAATGTAATCATAACCATAGATATCACCTTCTTTAACGATGCGGTTAGGCCTGCGCATGTCGTTTTGCGATGCATCGGTGATAGAGAAAGGTTCCTGATCAGAGTATTTGTCGATATCGAGCCAGAAATCACCACCCAACAGGTCGTGGAGTCTTTTGTGGTGGTGGGTCTTCGAACTGGTATAATTGATCCCTCCGCTAACTCTTGTGGAGGCGTTCAGTTGATGTTGGGCATTGATGTTGATGCCTAGCATATTGCGGTCCATTCTCCGGTCTTCAACAACGAATTTCGATTTGTTGCCTGAAATGGTGTTGCCCGCAATCCCGTTGGCGTTGTTTACGGTGAATAGGTTCTTACTATTGGCAAAGAAAAAGTGATCCCACTGCAATTGCCTGAAATGCTCGTTGTTAGTCCATTGATCCAAATAATAGGCATAATTTGTTTCGTCGGAACGTTGTGCCCAATAACTTGGCAGGTTGCGGTAATAATCAGGACGTGGGTCATTGGCTTCGTTCCAGTCGAGGGCAGTACTGCCTCCAGGACCAAACCAGGTATAAGCAACAGTCTGGACTGTGGTTTTCTGATTAGGTGTCCAGTAGTGCGAAAGCTGAATGACGGGCTGATGATAACTGCTGACGCGCGAATTGCGTACTTCGCCATTCTGGAAGCCCCAATTGGCGTTATAATAATTCGTTCCTGCCAGATCGTAGGCCTCCTGAACCGAAACAGCGGCCATACCACGCTTTGTGGGTGCTGCAAAAGCAATCAGTCCAAAACTGTGCTGATTGTTCAGTTTTTTCTCTACCGAAGCAAACCACGACCATGCATCATAAAATGTGCCCGGCACATAACCGTTCACAGCCCAACGGCGCGAACCGCTAAGGGTGATGGCCCAGCCGTTCGGCTGCATTCCGGTGGCGTAGAGCAGCATCAGCCTGTTGTTGTAGCTGCGGTTGGAGGCAGCATAGCTCAAATTGAATGCCTTACGGAACTGGCTGGCTCTGCCCAGGATGTTGGTCACACCGCCTATTCCGCCAAAAGCCCAGTCTGACGAACCAATGCCATTGCTCACTTCGGTGAATCGTGTGGCATCGTTCAACCCGCCCCACGTTGAATAGCTGGCACGACCTGTCTCGAGATCGTTCATACTCACCCCGTTGAAAAGTACGGTTGTGTTTTCGGAATCCAATCCCCGCATGCGAAAGCGCACCGAACCAAAGTTAAATCCAGCTGTCGAAACAAAAATATCCCGCGATGACTGCAATAGGCCAGAAATGTCGTTGGCTGACCGTCCACCGTCAAAATCGCCTTCGGTGAGCGTAATAACTGGGAGCGCAGCCTGATTTACCAGAACCGCTGTATCGGTCTGGGCTTGCAGATAATGCCCGAAAGCCATCGCTCCCAACAAAATAAGTAGCTTTTTTCTCATAAGATTATAAGGTGTCTTTTCCTGACAGGCAAAGGTAGCAGATTGTTGTGAAGCTGGTTATAAAAGCGCATATTTTGCCTTCACCATCCAATTAACGGCAATTTATTTCTCCTTTAATGCACGAGGGGTTCGCCAATCCCGACAAAGTCCTATTTTTGTCAAAAAGGCTGAATCCGTTATTCCAGCCGTATGAAAAAAGTTTGCTCATGAAGTATGGCCGTTTTTATTTAATTCTTCTATTTCTAGTAATTGGACTTCATTTTGTAAGTGCGCAGGAAAGGCAGTTCAAAGTGGGTTGTATTGCTTTCTACAACCTTGAAAACCTGTATGATACCATCAATGATCCACTGACAAATGATGAGGAGTTTACCCCACAGGGCGCTGCAATATGGGATAGTCGCAAATACAGCCTCAAGCTGAATCATATGGCCGAAGCCATCCAGTTCATTGGACTCGATTTTACTCCCGATGGTGCTGCTGTGCTTGGCGTGGCGGAAATCGAGAACCGCGAGGTGCTCGAAGATCTTGTCCGACAACCTGCACTTGCAAAACGTAATTACCAGATTATTCATTACCATTCGCCCGACCGCCGTGGGGTGGATGTTGGTCTCCTTTATCAAACAAAGTATTTCAAGCCGGTCAGTCACAAAAGCTACAGGCTTAGCGTCGAAGGAATGCCCGACTTTCTCACCCGCGATCAATTGGTCGTTTCGGGCGATTTCGATGGCGAACGCATTCATATCATTGTCGGACATTGGCCCAGCCGTCGCAGTGGCGAGAAGCGTTCAATGCCCCTGCGCATGGCAGCTGCAAAACTTGCAAGGCATATTGCCGATTCATTACTTAGCCTCGATCCTAATGCAAAAATTATCAAGATGGGCGACCTCAATGATAATCCTACAAATAAGAGTCTTACGGAAGGTCTGAGAGCAAAAGGGAGTGCCAATGCTTTAAAACCCGGCGAACTTTACAATCCTATGTACGTCCTGTATCAGAAAGGCATTGGTTCGAATGCCTGGCGCGATACGTGGAGTCTTTTCGACCAGATCATCATCAGTCAGGCCTGGCTTGGCGAAGATTATTCCTCTTACCGCAATCGGACAGCCCGTGTTCACAATAAAGTAGAGTTGACGCAGCGAAGCGGACGATTCAAGGGATACCCCTGGCGGACCTATGTGGGCGGTGAATTTGTGGGCGGTTACAGCGACCATTTCCCGTCCTATATCATCATTGTTAAAGAGGCAGGCAAATAAAAAGAGCCTTTCCGGCGTTTGGGGCGCTTTCCAGGCTCAGGGTTGGGGGAAGTCTATATTGAGTAAATGGAGTTGAGCTAGATCTTTAGTCCGATGTAGGCTAGAAACTCTTCCCTGCGTTTATCATCCTTGAATATTCCGGAATATTCGGCTGTGAGCGTGGTGCTGCTCTCATCCTGAATGCCGCGGCATGAAACACACATATGCTTCGCTTCTATTACAACAGCCACATCTTCGGTGTTCAGCACTTTTTTCAGTTCGTTTGAGATTTGCACGGTCAGACGCTCCTGAACCTGCGGACGTCGGGCAAAATAATCCACAATGCGGTTAATTTTCGATAGACCAATGACTGCTCCGTTGGCTACATATCCTACATGGGCCTTGCCATATATGGGAAGGAAATGATGTTCGCAGGTGCTGTTCAGATTGATGCTCTTTTCCACCAGCATCTGGCCGTACCGGAACTTGTTGTCAAATAATGAAGGCGCGGGTTTGTTGGCAGGATTCAGACCGCTAAAGATTTCCTTTACATACATTTTTGCCACTCTTCTGGGCGTTCCTTTCAGGCTATCGTCCGTGAGGTCGAGACCAAGAGTATGCATGATCTGCTCAAAGTGACGCTCAATTCGTGCTATCTTGGCTTCGTCGCTTAGGGCAAAGGCATCCTCGCGCATGGGGGTTTCAATGCTTGTGGCCATATGTTCGTCTCCTATCAGCTCATAGGTTGTTTCGAAATGATGGCCATTGCCATTTCCGTTGAAGTGATGTTTACCGTTGAGCAAATCGGAAAAACCATTACGGGTAGTCATGAGTTATTGAATTCATACCTCGTAAACACCTTTGCTGTAGAAATGTTTAATAAAATACATAAAAGATTAAACAAAAATATTTGCTAATCTCATGGCATTGGTTGAATGGTATTGCTAATGAGCTGTTTAAAAAAAGGAAGGCCTTCCCATCGAAGGCCTTCCTTTAAGATATGTGATTTGAGGTTGATTTACATCATGCCATCCATTCCACCACCCATCGGAGGCATTGGCTTTTCTTTAGGTTCCTTGTGCTCAACCAATACGCACTCGGTGGTCAGAAGCATTCCTGCAATTGAAGCTGCATTTTCGAGGGCAACGCGGGCCACTTTGGTGGGGTCGATCACGCCAGCTTCGAGCAGGTTTTCGAACCTTTCGGTGCGGGCATTGTAACCAAAATCGCCATTGCCTTCTTTCACACGGTTTACGACTACGCTGCCTTCCAGACCAGAGTTTTCAACAATCTGACGCAGAGGCTCTTCGAGGGAGCGACGGATGATGGCAATGCCTGTGTTTTCATCTTCATTATCGCCTTTGAGGTCGGCAAGGGCATCAATAGCGCGGATAAATCCAACGCCCCCGCCAGGGATAATGCCTTCTTCGATAGCGGCACGGGTTGCGTTGAGTGCATCGTCGAATCGGTCTTTCTTTTCTTTCATTTCCACTTCGCTGGCCGCACCAACATAGATTACAGCAACACCGCCGGCCAATTTGGCGAGGCGCTCCTGCAGTTTTTCGCGGTCGTAGTCAGAGGTAGTGGTTTCGATCTGTTTGCGGATCTGGGCTACACGGGCGTCGATGTTTTCCTTGCTGCCGTGACCGCTAACGATGGTGGTATTGTCTTTATTGATGGATACTTTATCGGCTTTGCCCAGCATATCAAGGGTGGTGTCTTCGAGACGGTAGCCTTTTTCTTCCGAAACTACAACACCGCCGGTGAGCACTGCAATGTCTTCGAGCATTTCTTTTCTGCGATCGCCAAAGCCGGGCGCCTTCACGGCCGCAACCTTCAGCGACCCACGAAGCCTGTTTACAACCAGAGTGGCAAGTGCTTCGCCTTCAACATCTTCGGCGATGATGATGAGCGGGCGACCAGTCTGTAGACTCTTTTCGAGGATGGGGAGCAAATCTTTCATCACCGAGATCTTTTTGTCGTGAATCAGGATGAAAGGACTTTCATATACTGCTTCCATCTTTTCGGCATTGGTGATGAAATAGGGCGAAATATAGCCGCGGTCGAACTGCATGCCTTCCACTACGTCTACATAGGTTTCCATGCCCTTGGCCTCTTCAACGGTAATTACACCTTCTTTCTTTACTTTGGCCATAGCTTCGGCAATCAGTCCGCCAATATGCATATCGTTATTGGCCGAGATAGCAGCTACCTGCTTTACTTTTTCGTTGCTTTCGCCAACTTCCTGCGTCTGGGCCTTGAGCGATTCCTTAACTTTTTCAACGGCCTTGTCGATGCCTCTCTTGAGGTCCATTGGATTGGCACCTGCGGTAACGTTTTTCATTCCGGTGGTGATGATGGCTTGTGCCAGCACGGTGGCGGTAGTGGTACCATCGCCTGCAATGTCGTTGGTTTTCGAGGCCACTTCCTTTACCATCTGTGCCCCCATGTTTTCCACTGGGTCTTTCAGTTCCACTTCTTTGGCTACGGTTACGCCATCCTTGGTGATCTGTGGTGCACCATAGGATTTTTCAATGATCACGTTACGGCCTTTTGGTCCGAGTGTCACTTTTACTGCATCGGAGAGTGCGTCAACACCCTTTTTGAGTTTTTCTCTCGCTTCTAGATCGAAATAGATGTCTTTTGCCATTTTACTGATTATTTAGTTGTTATTGATTCAATTCAGATGATTGCAATAATGTCGGATTCACGCATAATAAGGTAGTTGGTTCCTTCGATGGTAAATTCGGTGCCGGCATATTTGCCGTAGAGCACAACATCGCCTTCCTTTACAGTGAGGGGCTTGTCGTCAACACCAGGTCCAACAGCTACAACGGTGCCTTTCTGAGGTTTTTCCTTGGCGGTATCAGGAATGATGATGCCACTTGCAGTTTTTTGTTCTGCGGGTGCGGGTTCGATAACAACTCTGTCGGCCAGAGGTTTGAGGTTAAGCTTTCCCATATTTATTGTGTTTTATTTGTATAGATGATTTTTTTCAGTATCTCCTGAACCGACACATTTTGTGCCAAAGTCTTAAACAAAAAAAAATGTCAGAATGCTGTGACATTCTGACATTATTAGATTTTAAGTTGTGTCAGGGTTTATTCTTCGTCCTGTGCAGGAGCTGCTTGAAAATCAACAGGTTTTGTTTGTTCAATCTTGCTACGTAGTTCGGTGTCGGCTACTCCTGAGGAGGCCGAATGATTGGGGATGACGATTGCACTAACCAATGCAAACACCAGCATGGCAACAGCAAGCGTCCAGGTTGCCTTTTCAAGAAAATCGGCAGTCTGCCTTACTCCCATAATCTGATTTGAAGCAGCAAAATTGCTTGCCAGTCCGCCGCCTTTTGAGTTTTGCACCAATACTACCAGACCCATCAACACACTTGCCAAAAGCATTAAAATGGATATTACGATAAACATCTTATTGATTTTTAATTGTTTGTGATCTTTTTCGATTCTTCGATAAGGCCTGCAAAGTAACTACTTTTTTCCGGATATTTCAAGCTTAATTTTTCGAAAACCTTAATCGCTTTGTCAAGGTGTCCTTGCTTAAGGTAAATTTTGGCCAGAGTTTCGCTGACGATATTTTCCTGATCAACAACACTGTGAAGTGCTACATTGAGCGGGTTGTAAAATTCGGTTTTTGGCCTGCTGATGCTCGGGTTTTCGCGGATAAACTTTTCTATGATTTCATCTTTGGATAATTCACCTGAATTGTCATCGGCTTCGGATTTATTAATCTGCCTCAGTCGTTCAGCCACTATGCGCTTCAATTCTTCGAGCGATTGTTGTCGGAGACGTTCGTGATTATCAAGGATGTCCTCCGCTTGTTCGATAACGCTGCTGGCAGGCTTTCGCAGCGGCCTCTCTGAAGTGCGGCTGTGAAGAGCTTCCTGTTCAGGTATATTGGTTTCAGTTTTTGGCTCTTCGGATCGGTTTCCGGTGTCTGGTGCTTCGACGACAGGCACCTCAAAAGTGGTGGCTTGAGTGTATTCGTCAGGCAGTGCCATGTGCATGCCCCGCGAAATATCGCGCATATGCAGGCGCAGCAGGTTGCGATCGGGCGAGAGACTCGCGGCAAGCCTGATTTGACTTTCGTAGCGCACATGGCCTTCTTTGTGAAGGTTCATGGCCAGCAGCGTATAAATATGGCTGCTGTAGGGAAATTGTTTTGCAAGCTCGCTGAGACTGGTAATGCTGTCAAGCCCCAGCTTATGTGGTTCACGTAAAAACTCTGAAAACGAAGCCTTGTTCATCGCCTTACCAGTTTACCACAGCTTTGTTGAAAATATTATCGATAAGCATTTCCGCTATCTCACCAATCAGCCTGTCCTTCACTACGTTTAGATCCTGATCGCTTGGATAGTCCAGAAACTGCGTGAAGCGACTTTCAAAATTTTTCGATTCTTCAAATTTATTGTAAAAGCGCACATTGAGTGTGATGGTCAGCCGGTTGAGGGCTGCAGTCTGATCGCTCTGAATGGCCACCGGACTCACGGAGTAGTCGGTGATTTCGCCTTCGAAAGCCAGGTCGCCATTAGTGGATGTTTGCCTCAGGGTGGTCTGACTTGTAAACCTGTCGCGCAATGCTGTCGTAAGTGTATTGCTTAATAGGGGCTCAACGAGCAGGGCATTGTTGGCAAACTGCTCAACCGAAAACGTTTTGGCTTCGGGAGGAATGCTTGCCCCTGTGAAGGAATATATACCGCACGAGTGCAGCTGCATAAGGAGCATTGCAGCAATAAAAAACCTCATATAGAAAGCTGTACCTTGTTTCACGTGCATTATCGCAAGTGTGATTTTTTACAAATCTATATTATATTCCTTAATCTTCCGGTAAAGTGTTCGTTCGCTGATTCCAAGTTCGTTGGCAGCATTTTTGCGCTTGCCTTTGTGTTTCTCGAGTGCCTGCCTTATCATGTCCATTTCCTTCTTTTGAAGTGACAGGGTTTCGCTGATAATTTCGGTAGGAATCACTTCATGTTCTTCTTCTTGCAGCTCATCTGACAATGAGGCAAAGCGGTGCTCAAGGTTTTTTTGAGCCTGATCAAAATGATGGAAACGGTGAGCAGCGCTTTCAGGGGCAAAATGATCATCAGCTGGCTTACCTTCGAGCAGGTTGGCTACGGTTTTTTTGAGCTCCATAATGTCTCTTTTCATATCAAAGAGCACCTTGTACAGTATGTCGCGCTCGCTTAGTTTTTCGTCATCCTTTTCCCGGTTGTAGAGCACCGGTAGCAATGGCACATGCTCTGCCGGTAGATACCCTTTCAGGGTTTGGGCATTTATGAGCCGGTTTTTTTCGATGATGCTGATCTGCTCAGTGACATTGCGCAGTTGCCGGATATTGCCCGGCCAGCGATAGTTTTCAAGCATTTCGGCTGCATCGTCGGTAAGCTGAAGTACAGGCACACGGTATTTTTCGGCAAAGTCGGTCGAAAATTTCTTGAAAAGCATGATGATATCGCCTTTGCGTTCGCGAAGCGATGGGATGGTCACCGGAACGGTGTTGAGGCGATAGTATAGATCCTGCCTGAAGCGTCCTTTTTCGATGGCTTCTGGTATGTTTACATTGGTGGCGGCCACCACGCGGACATCAGTTTTTTGTACTTTCGATGAGCCAACCTTGATGAACTCGCCTGATTCGAGTACGCGGAGCAGCCTTACCTGTGTTGATAGTGGAAGTTCTGCCACCTCGTCGAGAAAGATGGTACCTCCGTTGACAACCTCGAAGTATCCTTTTCTGGCTTCGTAGGCTCCTGTGAACGAGCCCTTTTCGTGTCCAAACAACTCTGAGTCAATTGTGCCCTCAGGTATGGCACCGCAGTTTACAGCAATGTATGGCCCGTGTTTTCTTGCACTCGACTGATGGATGATTTTCGGAAAGACTTCCTTACCCACGCCGCTTTCGCCGGTAATAAGCACTGTCAGGTCAGTTGGTGCAACTGTAACGGCCACCTGAATGGCCCGCTCAAGGCGACTATCGTGTCCGATAATGCCAAAGCGCTGTTTGATGGATTGTATGTCGGTCATGGGATTGTTGTTTTCGGTTGAAAATTACTGGCGCAGCTCCGCCCCGAACTGACTGCCGAAAGTTGTAATCAAACGCTCCATTGTCGTATCAATGTCTTTGTCAGTCAGGGTTTTTTCCGTGGATAGGAGTACGAAGCTGATGGCATAGGATTTTTTGTCAGCCGGTATCTTTTCGCCTTCGTAGATGTCGAAAAGGTTGACCGTACTCAGCAACTGGCCTGCTGTTTGCTTTGCTGCTGATTCGATGTCAGCATAGCTGACATTCTTGTCCAAAACCAGCGCAAGGTCGCGGCGAACGGCCGGGAACTTTGGCACGGGCTGAAAGGTGAGGGGGGGTTCTGGAACGAAGTCCATGAGTTGTTCCCAAGCAATATCTGCCCAGAAAACTGGTTTTTTGATATCGAAAATTTTGGTGGTCTGAGCACTGAGTTGTCCGATACGGATCAACACCAGATCCTTGATGCTGTATTGCAAGCCTGCCTCGAATAGGCTATCGGAGAAGCTGGAAAGCGAAAACTGATTGCGGGAAATTCTTAAACGGGCGATCAGGGTCTCCACTACCTGCTTGATGTCGAAGAAGTTGGAAGCCACCTGCGCTGCAAGCCAGCTTTCGGCTTGTTTCATGCCTGTTATGAGTACCGAAAGACGAAGGGTTTCGCTGTAAGGTGCGAGTGCTTCTTCCATTGCAGCCTTGTTTTGATTGAAGTGGTAGGCCTTTCCAAACTCGAACAGTTTCAGGTCAGCAAGTTTTCGGTTCTGATTATAGGCGATTGTTTCGAGTCCGCCAAACAGTAGGCTCTGACGCAATACGTTTAGGTCGCTGCTCAGCGGGTTGAGGATTTTCACATCCGCATCACTATCGAAAGCAGGGTGATGGGCCGTGTATTCGGCTTTTGTGAGCGAGTTGTTCATGATCTCGTTGAAGCCTTTGGAGGCCAGCATATCCGAGATGGCATGTTTTAAGGCCTCGCTTTGGGCAGGGTTTGTGGCATCAGGTGCAGCATTTATTTTTTTGGGAATTCTGATGTTGTCGTACCCATAAATGCGAAGGACTTCTTCGGCGATATCAGCTTCGCGATAAACGTCCACTTTTGATGAAGGAACCCTGAGTTTTGCAGAAGGTCCGTTGTTAGCAAGCAGTTCAAATCCAAGGTCATCCAGTATGGAAAGGATTTGATCGGCAGGGATGTGTTGACCGGCAAGATTGTCGAGTCTTTCGAACTCAATCGTTACTTCGGCCAGCTTCACCGGATTATAGTATACATCTTTCAGCTCTGACGCTACCCTTACGCCACAAATTTCGCGCATCAGCATTGCGGCTCTTTTCAAGGCAAACAGGGTTGCGTTGATGTCGGTGCCTCGCTCAAAACGGAAAGAGGCATCGGTGTGCAGGTCATGATGACGGGCTGTGCGGCGGATGGTCCTGGAGTCGAAGCATGCACTCTCAAGAAAGATAGCGGTGGTAGATTCGGTTACACCGGAATGTAGTCCGCCGTAAACACCCCCGATACACATGCCTTCGTGGGTGTCGCAAATCATAAGGTCGTTGCCTGTAAGCTTGCGTTCAACATTATCTAATGTAACAAAAGGGGTATCCTTTGGTAGTTTCTTAACAATTACTTTATTGCCTTTGATGGCGGCCATATCAAAAGCGTGCAGGGGTTGGCCGGTTTCCATCAATACATAATTGGTGATGTCAACAATGTTGTTGATGGGGCGCAGACCGATGGCCTTGAGGCGATGCTGAAGCCAGTCGGGGGATGGCTGCACCTTTAGTCCGGTAATGCTGATCCCTGAATAGCGCGGACAAGCCTCAGGATCATTCACTTCGACTTCAATATCAAGTGAATGTTCATCGATGGCAAAGGCACTGATATCCGGAATATTCAGGGTGTATTTTTTATAACCTGCCCGGTGATTGAGCACCGCCATCAGGTCGCGGGCAACCCCAATATGCGATGCCGCGTCGGAGCGGTTAGGGGTAAGCCCGATTTCAAAAACTGTATCACTTAAGGCATTAAAGATCGAGGCAGCGGGCTTGCCGGCTTCCAGATGATCATCAAGCACCATGATGCCATCGTACGATTCGCCGAGACCAAGTTCATCCTCGGCGCAAATCATGCCTTCAGATAGCTCGCCACGTATTTTGGCTTGCCTGATCTGAAACGACTCTTCTCCTTTATATATGGTTGTACCTACTGTGGCCACAAGCACGGTCTGCCCTGCTGCCACATTGGGTGCTCCGCAAACAATGTTGAGCAGTTCAGGTGCTCCGACATCAACTTTGGTAATGCTCAGTTTATCTGCGTTGGGGTGACGGCGGCATTCGACCACCTTGCCCGTAATCACTCCTCTGAGGCTGCCCCTGACAGATTCATAATCAATAATTTCTTCCACCTCAAGACCTGCCGATGTGAGCGCTTCGGCTATTTGTGCTGGTTCGATGTCAAGTGCAAGGTATTCCTTGAGCCAGTTGTAGGAAATCTTCATGGAGCTTTTATTTTGGAGTGCAAAGGTATTAAAAATGCCAAAATGACATGTTTAGGTGTGGATGCATGAATCGGTTGAACCGATTATCCGATCAGGCTCCAATCGAAGGTTTTCTGATAGATTTTCTCATATTCCCCACGGGTGCCAAGGTTTTCAGGGGCATTCAACTGTGGGTCAGCTGTAAGCAGATCCTGAACTAATGCGCGTACACGACGGATGATTTTTTCATCCTTTGTCAAATCGCCAAGTTTGAACTGTACCAAACCCGATTGTTGTGTTCCCTGGGTATCGCCGGGTCCGCGCAGCCTGAGGTCAGCTTCTGCTATTCTGAAACCATCGTTGGTTTCGACCATGGTTTGCACTCTGGCTTTGCCATCACTTGTCAGCTTGAAGTCAGTAACCAGAATGCAGTACGACTGATCAGCACCCCGGCCAACCCTGCCCCGGAGCTGGTGCAACTGCGATAGTCCGAAACGGTCTGCATGTTCAATGACCATAACGCTGGCATTGGGAACGTTCACCCCAACCTCGATCACCGTTGTTGCAACCATAATGTGTGCCTGACCTTTAACAAATCGCTGCATTTCAAATTCCTTGTCCTCGCTGGTCATTTTTCCATGCACAACGCATATCCTGTATTCAGGTTCAGGAAAGTCGCGGAGCAAAGCCTCGTAACCCTCCTGAAGTGCGATGAGATCAAGCTTTTCCGATTCTTTGATGATGGGATATACTATGTAAATCTGCCTACCCTCTGCAATCTGTTTTTTTAGAAAGCTTATGAGGCGCAGCCGGTGCGATGGATTCAGGTGGATGGTTATGATTGTTTTGCGTCCAGGGGGCAGCTCATCGATGACACTGTAATCGAGATCGCCGTATTGGGTCATGGCTAATGTGCGAGGGATGGGTGTGGCGGTCATCACGAGCACATGAGGAGGGGTTTCACTTTTTTCATAGAGCCTTGCACGTTGGGCCACCCCGAAACGATGTTGTTCGTCAATAATTACCAGCCCGAGCCTTGCAAAACTAACGGTATCTTCAATAAGGGCATGGGTTCCGACAAGTATATGCAGGGTGCCGTCTTGAAGCGCCTCATGCAGGGCACTGCGCTCAGCCTTTTTTGTCGACCCGGTCAGCAATACAAACTTTACCGGCATTTTGCCAATAAGGTCCTTAATGGTCTGAAAATGTTGCTGCGCCAGAATTTCTGTTGGAGCCATAAGGGCCGATTGGAATCCGTTGTCGGCTGCAAGAAGCATCAACATCAACGCAACCACTGTTTTTCCACTCCCCACATCACCTTGCAGAAGCCTGTTCATTTGTATACCGGAGCCCAGATCAGCACGTATTTCTCTGATCACTCTTTTCTGAGCCTCCGTGAGCGCAAATGGAAGATGTTCGCGGTAAAATGTATTGAATAGGTGACCAACCTTTTCGAAACGTTGACCGACAATGTTTTGTTCCCTCAGCTTTCTGCTTCGTAAAATGTTGAGCTGAAAAAAGAAATACTCTTCAAATTTCAACCTGTACTTGGCCTGACGAATGTCCTCGATGGTCGATGGAAGGTGGATTTTCAGCAGGGCATCAGCTTTGCTCATCAGTTGTTCGCCGGTCAGCAGCTGTTTGGGAAGTGTTTCAGGTATTGCCCTACCCACCTGCATCAAGGCGGTTTTTATCAGTTTTGCCATCACCCTGGTTCCTAATCCGGCGCTTTTCATCCCTTCGGTGGTGCTGTAAACCCCCTGCAAACTTTCGCCAAGGATAAAATCTTCCGGATTGTAATCTTCTACTTCGGGATGCACAATGTTATAGCGGCCATTGAACAGGGTGGCCTTACCGAATATAACGTATTTCCTTCCAGCCAAAAAACGTGTCTTTACCCAGCTAAGCCCTTTGAACCATACCAGTTCGAGTCTGCCGGATTCGTCGGAAATCCAGGCGGTGATTCGGGATGTGCGTTGCCCTCCATGAGCCTGCATATTTTCGATAGTTCCAACCAACTGGTAGAATACGGTTTCATCGTTGATTTCCGATACTTTGTGAATGCGGCTTTTATCGATATAACGGTAAGGGTAATGCTGCAACAGGTTGTTTAGTATAAAAATGTTTAACTCCTTAGCAAGTACGGTTGCTTTTTTGGGACCGACCCCTTTCAGGAATTCTACCTTTTTATCCAACAGACTGATGTTCATGATGCGATTGTGAAGCTTCTAAATTACGACCAAAACGCTTATGACCTTATGTCGACGTGCAGAATGCCTCTCATCTGATATTCCGGATAGCAGCGTTTTGGTTCAAACATGCCAATGTTTGGCAGCGCTAAATGATTGAGCGGAAAAAAAAGGCTGCCCGGAAAGCGGACAGCCTTAGTTCTTGTAAAATCGAGTTTAGTACTCCCAAAGGTCGTGCTCGAAATTAAATATCAGATTTTTAATGCGTTCCGACTCTAGCAGGGCATCCAGACCTGTGGCGTACTGGCTGATGCGCCGGTCGAACACATTTTCTTCCTTATATATGAAGCTGTCGAACATGCGTTTGATGAATATCTCATCATATGACCGTTTCTCCGCAGCGTTGAACCTATTGAACACCGGGGCCTGAGCAAAGACACGCCGGGCCTGATCGTAGCTAACCCAGAAAAGTGGTTGTGAAAATTCTTTTCCGTCTTTTTCGACCATCATGACCGGGCAGACGGCAATGATGCGCACCATCAGCTGTGAGCGCTGCTTATCAAAGTACCAGTCCTCCTTGAGTCTGAGGCGCATCACCCGGGTGGGATCGAACTGCCTTACGATCATGGTATCGTATTCGTCGTAGGGAGGATTGGGTCTTCGTTGACGAACATAAGTGGTGTCAGTCTGCTTGGCAAGAATCTCCCTATGGGTGATGGGAACGAGCAGCTCATCGGTGTTGCTCACCTCGTATGCCTTGAACTTGTTTTCTTTCAGGCCGTCCATGAGCACATTAATCAGGCTTCGCCAGTTGTTGTGCGATTCGATCGGATAATAAAAGGGCTGATTCATCTTTTGACGGAAGTCAATTTCGCGCCACACCCGCTTCGACCACATCACGTCGGCTTCCCTGATGCTAGGTAATGGGATAGGTTCCTTTTCGAGGGCGCTATTTTTGGCAAAAAGTCCGTCCACCGGTCTTTCGTCCCTGATTTGTGCTCCGGCCTGTTCTATTCTTGCCAGGCACATGGCCATAAAAAGAAGGCTCAGGATGGTGTTTTTCATGCCAGTTGGTATTACTAATTAATTTCCAGATTAATAGGGTTAAGAGTGCGCATGCCTCCATCTGGGCTTTTAGCCTGAATACGTTCAAAATAAAGGCGTTGGCCACGGGAAGCATTACGGATAATGTTCAGGACTGATTCGGTAAACACATTCCCGCGTATCGTTCCAGTACGCTGAAGTTCATTCCCCCGGTAAGTGGTAAGTTCGTAGGAGACAACTTCAAAATGGTAATCACTGAAGTCGAAATCGACCATTTCAGGGATGATGGCGCGTGCTGCAAGCAGTCGGTTGCGATCGATCTGTCCATCGGTCATGTCGGCAATTTTTGCAACAGGGCTGGGCACCTGCTTAACCCGGAATTCGAAGCTGCCCAGGGGAAGACTGCGTCCGTCAACATTAGCTGCTGCACTTATTACTGCAGTGCGTGCACTTACCGGTACCTCAGCCTCGAAGGTGCCATCGGCTTTTTTGGTGATTTTCCCGACAGAGATTGAAGGAACTATCTGTTCCGAAGGAATGCCCGGCGAGGAAAGCGAGATGGGATTCCTAAGGCCTGCATAGAGGATGTTCATTTTGAGCGGTGCCACTGTAAGTGATGGCGGAGCCACGATATAGTCGGCCGAAAAAGGATAGCGAACGATCTCCTGCGTGACAGGGTCGCGCATCTCGATAATACCGGCATAGCGCTGAGGGCCAATATTTTGACCGGGAAAGCTGAGTTTGACAACACCGTTCTGACTTTTGACTACCTGTGCGCTGCCCACATTGGCATCGGTGATGCGATCGGCACCCCGAAGCACGCGTACATCGGCATTGGTTTTTGAGTCGTAGGCAGCTACAAGTACCTCGGCTTCGTAGTTCTGTCCTGCAAGGATGTAGGTTGACCGTGGAATAACCTTTGCCGAGATTTTATCGAATTTGAAGTCTTTTTCCGAGATATTGGCATAAAGACGGTTGATGGCGTCGAATTCGGCATTCTTGATTTCGGTCATAATCTTATTCAGGATAGTGATATTGGCAGCCAGAATGGTGTGATAGAAATTGTGGTACTGCCAGTCCTGAGGTGTGCCGGTAGCATCGGTAAAACGTCCTTTGGTATTGAGACCAATTTTGTCGCTATATTCTTCGCCAACGATGCCAAGTATAAATGTTCTGTAATCTTCAAGTTTGTTGGCCAGTTCGTAAGCTTTACCATTTTTGTTCTGGCCAACCATAAAGTTGGTGGCTTCATCGTACTTGTCGCGCGATGGAACTTCTGCCAGCCTCACCTGTGGTTTCATAATGGTCTGGCCTGGATTCATCCTGTCGGGGGAGGGGCGCATGTCAAAAAATTTCGACAGTGCGTCATCTTTACTCATTCGTTCGGAGCGGGCAACCACTTCAAGCTGCAGATCTTCGATATAATTGATCAGTTCAACGGTGCGTTGGCGCACATCCTGAGCTTGTTGCCAGAATTGTTGCACCTTGCCCGGGTTCATGTTGTACTGGTTTTCAAAACGTGCGTATTCACTCACGATTTTGCTGGTAAAGCTCTCGTTGGTGCTCACCATACTTTCGTTCACAACCAGAAAGGCGTCGAGAATGTCTTTCGAAACGTTGAGGGCAAGTAAGGCAGTCAAAACCAGGTACAACATCCCGATCATCTTTTGCCTTGGGGTTTCTTTGTATCCTGCCATGGGCTATATTTCCTCTGGTTTTGTTGCTTTAGTTTTGTTATGCCTTGAAGTTCATCGCCGACAGCATATTGCCATAAACCTTATTCAAGGCGCTGATGCGTTGGTTGAGTTCGGTCATCTGCTGATTGAGTTGCTGGGTATTGGCGGCTGTCTGATTCATCTTGTCAAGATACTGACTCATGGTTTTGTGCAGGCTTTCGGCAGCTTCAGCGTTCTTTGAGGCTCCTTGCAGCTGCATTTCATAAACCTGATTCAGGGCGGCCATGTTTTTGGCAATCTGCTGTAGTTGTTGGTTATAAGCCTCGCCGTCAACCTTTCCAAAGTCGAGTGATTCCATCGACTTTTTAAGTGTCGATGCGGAGATGTTATACGACTCGGCCAGCATTTTTGCTGACTGGGCTGCGGTTTGCACTGTTTTCGAGAGTTCTTCGGTGGTGAGGGCCTCTTTCCGGATGGCTTCTGCTGCCTGACCATAGGCACTGCTCAGCTTTGAGGCATTTTCGGCAGCGCCTTTCATGTTGTCTACAAACTCAACCGTAGCTACTGCGTCTTTGCTTAGTGCATCGGAGGCCTTCTTGTATGATCCGGCAAGCTCGTTCACATTTTTGGAGGCATTTTTCAGGCTGTCCGAGAATTCAGAAGTGGCAACAACTGCACTACCCACCTGCGTGAGTTGTCCGGCCTGCTCGCTGATTTTCCGCAGTCCCTGACCAAACCGCTCAATGGTCTCCTTGTCAATATTGGCATCCTTGAAGAGCTTGTCGAGTTGCTGCGAAGCGCCTGAAGTTTTCTGGATCTCCAGCTGGAGGGCTCCATCGTGATACATGCCGGCCAGCTGGGGATAAACCAGACTCCAGTCGGGCTCAATATGAGGAGGCTCGAATGCCGAAAAGAAGAAAATGATGGCTTCGGTAATCAGACCAATAGCCAGAAGCTCATTGGCATATTGGTAGTGATTTATTTTGAAAAGCGCACCGATAATGACAATGGAGGCACCAAAGCCATAGATCATCGACATAACTTTTTTATACTTTTTGCTTCTGAGAAACTTATTGAAAGTCATGGTTTTGCTTGAATGAATTGTTCGACTTAATGTTTATCTGTAAACTCTGGATGATTTCAATGGATTGTCTCCCTGGTTTCGGCCGAGGAAAGGTTGAATTGTGCGGAATCCGATATAGCTTTTTGCAGTGTCCTGGTATTCGTAAGCCCGTGTGGTGACCTGCAGGTAATATTCAATGTCCTTCCAGGAACCACCCCTGATGACTTTACGCTTCATCACCGGCGGGTCGTTTTCCCTGGCATTATATGTATAGTTTGGGTTCATATCCCATGTAAGGTTGTACGAGGCCGGATCAAAGGCGCTGTTGGTCCATTCAGCCACATTGCCTGCCATATCGTACAGGCCGAAGTCGTTGGGAGGATAATGACCGACAATTACGGTGCGCAATCCGCCATCAGCAATGTAGTCGCCCCGCATGGGCTTAAAGTTGGCCAGAAAACAGCCTTGATCATTGCGTGTGTACGGTCCTCCCCATGGATAAGGGTTTAGGTTGTTGCCGCCGCGTGCTGCCCATTCCCATTCGGCTTCGGTGGGCAGACGGAATTCGGCCAGGGCTACTTCACCTTTTTTCGAGAGCAGGTAGTTGTTGAGCTTTTCAGTACGCCATACGCAGAAAGCACGCGCCTGTTGCCAGTTGACACCTACCACAGGGTAGTGATCATAAGCCGGATGCCAGAAATACTTCTCAGTCATCGGGTCGTTGAACGAATAGGCATAATCGTGTATCCAGGCCAATGTGTCGGGGTAAACATTAATCATTTCCTTGCGCACATAAACCGATCTGTTGGTCAGGCCCTGTGGCCTGTTCGACAATCCTGCGTTGCGATAGTCGTACTTGCCGTTTTCGTCGAACTCTTTCTTGGCTGCGGCATGCAGATCAACCCAGTAGTAAACATAATTCAGTTTGCGGGTATCAATTTCCTTACGGCGGAAATACCTTTCGAGGTCGGGCAGATACATCGACTCGAGCGCCTGACGAACGTCCTGATCCTTGCTGTTCCATTGAATGGGTGTTTTCCAGTTCAGGTGTGGTGGGTCGAACTGTTCGCCGGTTTTTGGATCTTCCGAAATCAGGTATTTGTCGGGTTGCACCTCGCCCAGAAGCACGCGCGCAATGGAATCGCGCACGTACCAGACAAACTCCCTGTACTTGTTATTGGTGATCTCGGTTTCGTCCATAAAAAAGGCCGACACCGATATGGTTTTTGGCTGGTTGAGTGCGCTATTGGTAATGTCCTCGCCACCGGCTCCCATGGTGAAGCTACCTTGGGGAATGAACACCATGCCAAAGGGATCGGGCTGAAAGAATGGTTTGGATTTCTTTCTGGCGCCCACGAGTTCTCCCTGGTGCGAGCTGCCACAGGAAGCCAGTATGAACGCCGCGCCTGCTAACATCAGAATTCTTTTCATCTTGAGTTTAAAATATCTGGTAATCAGAGTTTTGTTAAATCTTTATAAGTATCGTGTGTTGCGATAGGTGCGGGTGTATTTTTCTGTCTGAACCTTGAAACAGTAGCCAAGGCTCACCTCGTGCGAACCCGGGACTCCAATTCCCATGGTGTTCACATCGTAGCTATAGCTAAGTTTAAGGTCGAGCACTTTCATACCAACAATCAGGCCTACAGATTCCTGAGGCCTGTAATTAACGCCCCCCCAGAACTGATTATTGTACAAAAGCGCCCCTGAAAGATTCATCTGCCAGGTCGAAAAGTTGCTCAAAAGGCTTACCGAGGGTTGAATGGTAAAGGCAGGGTTGTTTGGCAGCGTGTATTGATAACCACCGACTAGATATACGGTTCTGTCGCCAACAAAACTTGCTTCAGAATTGGATGTCAGCGCTTTACCACGACTCTCCAGCACGCTCGTCATGGAAATCCCAGCGTATAGCCTCTCAGGCACTTCATAAAAAAGACCAAAATTGAGGTCAAATAGCATATCACTTATTTCTCCCTGGGCCAGCAAGGGATCTCCGCTCGTGTGGGGCTTGAATTTCGAAAAATCAACAGTACGATTGAGAAAATTAAGCGCACTGCCAATGCCCAATGTGCCGCCTGCAAATCCGGTGTGATACGCATATCCCAACTGAACGCCGACATTGCGCTCAAAGCCGAGTTTGTCCTGAATGATGGCCAGCGAAGCTCCTCCCCTGAGAAAGTTAACAGGCATATCGCCGGTAATCAGGAATGTTTCTGGTGCCACTTTGTTTCCTTCCATATCCTTAAAACCAGCCCATTGCTGCCTCACGATGCCATTCAGGCAGATCCCCTCACCAAGCCCTGCAAAACCCGGATTGGTGTAAGCATGGGTACTGCTGTGGTGTGTAAATATGGGTGCCTGCTGGGCAAAGCCCGCCAAATGTGCCCCCAGGAGCAGTATAAAAACGATGAAAGTCCTGATAATCAATGCCATTATGTTGCCTAAGCGCTTCTTGGGAAGCCGCTAAATTAATACTTTTCGTGCAACGCTTCTTCTATAACTCAATTATTGCTTTCCAGCGCCATCGAAGCAGCGGTTCAATCGTCCGGCATATTAACCTTTGTTTTGCCTCTTTATTGCACGTCTTCGATGGCTTTGGCACAGACCAGCCCCAAAACTTTAATTTTGCAAAAAAATACTGGTATGGCCTTTCTGCAAAAGGAGAAAGTGTTCTCCCGAAAATGGATTATCAACTACAGCCTTATCCTTGTGGGAAGCTTCATTCTGGCTGCAGGGTTTGTGCTTTTCATCACCCCATATCGCATCGTGCCCGGAGGCGTTTATGGTATCGCCATTGTAATCCACTATTTATTTGGTTTTCCGGTGGGGATGACAGCCCTGAGCATGGATATACCACTCACTTTGCTAGGATTAAGAGTTTTAGGTCCCCGTTTTGGAGCAAAAACGATTGTTGGTTTTTTGCTTACTGCGCTCTTTGTAGATGGAATCACCTATTTCTATGGTATCGAGCCACTTGTGCCCGACGAACCATTGCTTTCATCGATTTACGGAGGAGTGTTTCTTGGTCTTGGCCTCGGGCTGATCTTCAAGTCGAAGGCTACATCGGGTGGTACAGATATCGTTGCCATGATTATCAGTAAGTACACCAAACTTCCGGTAGGGCAATTGCTAATCTATGTCGATTCAGTAATTGTTCTTGTGGGGCTTGCTGTGTTTCAGGATTGGAAGATCCCGCTTTATTCCCTTATCGTAATATTCATCACAGGCAGGGTGATTGACACCATTCTTCAGGGGATCAATTATGATAAAACATTATTTATTATATCAGAGAGATACGATGATATCAGGCAAAAAATCATCAACGACCTCAACAGGGGTGGCACTTTCATAAAAGGCACGGGCATGTATAACGGTGCTGAACGCACCATCATTTTTACCGTCGTTAACAGGCGTGAGATGGCTATGCTTCAGGAATACATTCACCAGATTGATCCGCGAGCCTTTGTAACGGTCATCAATGCCAACGAAATTCTAGGCGAAGGATTCAAGTCGCTGCAGGAAAAGGTGAGCGATTAATGAGCTATATTGTCCGATACAAGCCATTAAGCGCTTCGTGGTTCAGGGCTTAAGCCCTCATTGTCGCCGGTGCGTTTGTGATTGCATCGGGATACGTTTTTTTATCACACCGCATTGTATTGTCTTCGGCGGTATTTATGGTATCACCATCATGCTGCACCACACTCTGGGCACGCCAGTGGGACTGACAACCATTTTATTCAATGTTCCACTTACATTAATTGGTATAAAAGTGCTGGGGCCAAGGTTTGGCGCCAAAACCTTTACCGGTTTTACATTTACTTCAGCCTTTATCGACGGTTTGAGCTGGTTCACACAGGGTAGGCCTGTGGTGGAGGACGACGTCTTGCTTTCGGCATTATTCGGAGGGGCAATCATCGGCCTGGGTGTGGGCATGTTGTTCAAGGCCAAGGCTACCTGTGGCGGAACCGATGTGCTGGCCATGATGCTCGGCAAGTGGACCGGAAGACTTTTGGGCAGACTCATGATGATGGTTGATGGGATTATTGTGGTTCTTGGGGCCGTGGTCTTCGAAGACTGGTCTATACCATTGCTTTCATTGCTGGCCATATATTATGATGGGTCAGGTGATCGACCTTTTCATGCAGGGTTTGCGCTACGACAAGCTGGTACTTCTGGTATCGGACAGACAGCAGGAGCTGGCAAAATACATTATTGAAGATTTGCAGCGCGGGGGCACATTGATCAGCGCCAATGGCATGTATTCAGGTGTCGAACGTCCGCTGACATATGTGGTGCTCAATCGCCGTGAAGTAGCTATGCTGCAGGAGTTTGTTGCCCGAACCGACCCAAAGGCTTTTATGACCGTGCTGAACGCCGATGAAATTCTTGGCGAAGGTTTTCTTCCACTGACGGAAAAATACCGAGGCTGATCCGGCTACCTGAAGAGCTTTACAATATCGTTGCCGTTGGCAAAAATCATAAGGGCCAAAAGAATGGCCATGCCTATGATCTGCGCAACCTCCATGAATTTGTCGCTTGGCTTGCGGCGTGCAACAATCTCGTAGAGCAGGAAGGTAACATGGCCACCATCAAGGGCAGGTATGGGCAACAGATTGAGCACGGCCAGCATGATCGAAAGAAAAGCCGTGAGGCGCCAGAAGCTTTCCCAGTGGAACTCGGCAGGAAATATATTGCCGATAGCGATGAACCCACCCACATTTTCATATGCTTTCACCTCTGGCGAAACGATAAGTTTTAGTTGCTTAAGATAGCCGCTTATGCCATCGACAGTTTTTGCCATACCGGCTGGAATGGCTGAAAGCAGGGAGTATTCTTTTTTGGCCAGATTGAAAAAGGCATCCAATTGCTGAACCGGGAAAACACCGATCAGGCCGGCTTCCGGAACCTGAACAGCCAGAAAGATGGTGTCGTTGCCCCTTTTGAGTCCAAGACTGATTTCCTGATTACGGTATTGCTGGATCTTTTCCCTGAAGTCCTGAAAATAACTGGCTTCCTGACCATTGATGGACAATAGGGTGTCACCGGGCAGCACACCGGCATCGCGGGCAGGGGATGCTTCGGGAAAACCCTGCACTACAAACGGAATTCGTGCAGATAAAAACAAGGGAGACTGATGTTTTACAAGTTTGCCAATAGCCCCTGCAGGCAAATCGAGCCTGATAGTTTCACCATCGCGTTCGACAGTAAGGCTGCGTGCTTTTTCGAGTATGATGGTGAGCGGTATTTTATTGAAATCCAAAACATTGTGATCATCAACGGCCAATATACGGTCGCCGTTTAATAATCCAAACGAACGTCCGAGCGAGTCGGTGGCAATGCCGTACCGGTTGGCTTCGGATGTGGGAAGATACTGTTCGCCATAAGCTGTGAGCATCACTATGTATATGACAAATGCGAGCACCACATTCATAATCACCCCGCCGAGCATGATAATAAGGCGCTGCCATGCCGGCTTGGAGCGAAACTCCCATGGCTGGGGCGGAAGTTTCATGGCTTCCTTGTCAAGCGATTCGTCGATCATTCCGGCAATCTTTACATAGCCACCCAGTGGTAACCATCCAATGCCATATTCCGTGCCCTTGTAATTGAATTTGAATAACGAGAACCAGGGATTAAAAAACAGATAGAACTTTTCAACCTTGGTTTTGAATAGCCTTGCCGCAATGAAATGACCAAATTCATGCACAATGACGAGAATAGAAAGACTTAGCAACAGCTGAAGTATTTTTATAAGAATATCCATTTAAGGTGTTTTTCGGTTAAACTATGGAATAACGGGGATTATGAAACAGGATTTGAAAAGGACTGCAAGATTAGGTAAATTTTGGTCTGTAGGCTCGCGGGTAATTCTCAAAATAAGTTAAACAGCTCATAATCAGTAGCTCAGAAGGTTATGTAATCCTCAGGATTAATTGGACTTGCATTGTACCAGAGCTCGAAGTGCAGGTGTGGGCCGGTACTGAGTTCACCGCCCTGCCCAATGATGGCTATCGGCTCGCCCGCCCTGACAATATCGCCTTCGCGGCGCAACAGGACAGAGTTGTGTTTATAGACCGAAAAAAAACTCCCGGCATGCTGAATACCAATTACATATCCTTTTTCCGGAGTCCAGTCAGCAAACACGACCACCCCTTCGAGGGTGGATTTAATGGCTTCGTTGGGACGGCTGACGATGTCAACGCCATAATGGCGTTGGCCCGGGTTGAATTTGTTTGTTACTGTTCCCCTGAGGGGCACAAAAAAATTGGCAATACCCATCGCCCTTCGTCTCGACTCGGGGATGATACTGCCTTCGGCCAGCAGGTTAAAACGCTCTATGCTTTCGAACTCGAGCCTCAGCAGACTGTCTTCCCTTGAACGTGTGAGGCGGATGGTGTCGCTTTTAACCGCAGGTTTGTTGCTGAAACTTTGCTGTACGGCCATCAGACTGTCGTCGCCGCCTTCATAACCCATCACAATTCGGCGGATGTTGTCGAAAAAAGTCTGCTTTTGTTCGAAAACCAGTTCGAGCGAGTCGGCCCTTCGCTGCAGTGAATAAACAGAACGTTTGGTTTCGAGGTCTGTATAGCCGGGAATGTACTCCCTGAGCGGCGTGAAAGCTATGATATAAGTGGTGATAAATACGAGGAAAAAACTGAGGCTGACAACCACCACAAAAACATTCATCCTGCTGAGCCTGAAACTGATCTTTTCCTCAAACGACTCATCGTCGAACATCACCAGCCGATACTTATTGTGCAGCTTTTGGTACCATTTTTTGTTGTCGCGTGCCATTGATCGTGTTGATGCCTGAGTTGCGGCAAAGTTATCATTATTACCTCAATCACCGCTGATGCAGCATGAAATTGGACTGCCTAACCGGCAAAGGGCAATGATTTTACTTACTTTTGCTGTTTTCCGTATTTTGTGATAAACTTGCAGACTAAGCTGCACATTACGACGTTTGAAAGGGTTGCAAAACAAAGGAATGAAACCTTCACAGCTAATCAAATCTTACTGGCTGCTTCTTATGTTGCTGTTGTTCGCAGCACAGGCCTGCTCAACAAAGAAAAATACCTGGACAAGGCGAACATACCACAATCTTACCAGCCAGTATAATGTTTACTGGAACGGCAACGAAAGCCTCAGGACGGGTCTTGCCGATCTGAGAAAATCGGCCGAGGACGATTATTCCAATGTGCTCAGGGTATTCAATTTTGGTTCAAAAGCCGAGGCTGCCCGTATCAATGCCCAGATGGAGCGCGCCATCGAAAAGGGTGCCATTGGTGTTCAGAAGCATTCTATGGTATTTGGCGGAAAGGAACAGGTGCGCTGGATTGATGATAGCTATCTCATGATGGGAAAGGCGCATTTTTATAAACAGGATTACATCAGCGCCCGAAGGACCTTCGAGTTTGTTGCCCGGCAGTATAACTATAACGACATAACACATAGCGCCGACCTGTGGCTTGCGCGTACTTATATTCAGCTTCAGCAGTTCGAGAAAGCCGAAGCCATGCTCGAATCGCTTCGCAGCCGCAGCCGTACCACCCTCATGCCCCGTGAAGTGCGCGAAAACCTCAGCCTCGTATTGGCCGATTTCCTTATTGCCAGCGGACGTTTCAACCTTGCCATTGTGCCACTCGAACAGGCAATCAGGGAACCCCCCAGTAAGTATATGCGCACCAGGGCATTGTTCATTATAGGACAAATTCACCAGAAAAACGGAGATAAGCAAAAGGCCAACAGTTATTTTGCTTCAGTGCTCAAGTCGAATCCCAGCTATGCCATGGCATTCGAGGCACGGATAAGCATGGCCCGCAACTTTGAAAGTGCCAACACCGACAGCCGTGAACTGGTGAAGAGTCTGCGTAAAATGTTGCGCGATCCCAAAAATGACGACTACCACGACAAGATTTACGCCGCCCTAGCCGATATAGCCCTCAGTGAGGGCAAGGTTGATCAGGCCATGGAATACTTAAGGCTTTCGGTTGCACGGAGCACACGGAACAAGCAACAGCAGGCATCATCGAGCCTCAGGCTGGCATCCATGTATTTCGACCGCAACGACTACATCAACTCACAGGCATATTACGACACCGCTGTAAGTTCGCTCAATCGAGAGTTTCCCGGCTACGACAGTATCCGCAACAAAGCCTTAGTTTTGAGTGAACTGGTCGAAAGTCTCAATACCATTCGTCTGCAGGACAGTTTGTTGAAGGTGGCCACCATGGACTCGGTGAGCAGAATAGCCCTTATTGATGGTATCATAAAAAAAATACGCGAGGAGCAGGCTAAAAAGGAGATTGAAGAGCGTGAAATGGAACGTAATGTGTTGATGAACCGCGAGATGGGTATGAGGGGAGGAGGCTCGCCGGCAGATCAATCTCGAGAGTGGTATTTTTATAACCCCAATACGCTCAGTTTCGGCTATACCGAGTTTTTGCGCAAGTGGGGACGACGCAAACTCGAGGATAACTGGCGCATCAGCGATAAAGCCAGCCTGGGCTCGGTGGGCAGCGAAAGCATCGCACTTGGACGAGATGGCTCACCCGGCGCAGGCCAGCCCGATTCGGCAGCTGTAACCTACACCGAAACCGACCGCGGATACTATCTTCAGGAATTGCCACTTACGCCTGAGGCTAAGGAAGCTTCACTTTTTATGATTGAGGAGGCGTACAATAATGTCGGCTACATCTACAAAGAAAAACTGAACGACTATCCCCGATCCATCGAAGCATACAATGCGTTGCTCAGCAGGTTTCTCGACACTGAATTCCGTCTTCAGGCGTGGTATGCTTTGTATCGTATGCATTTAGCACGCAACGAAACTGCCGATGCAGGCAGGTATGCCGCATTGATTCTGCAACATTTTCCCAATACCGATTATGCCCGGGTAATTGAAGACCCTGATTATTTTGTCAAGAAGGCGGCTCAGGGAGATGAATCGCTCAGGTTTTACGAACAAACGCTTCTGGCATATCAAAACGAGGAGTATTTCAGGGTGCTGATGAATACCAGCCGGGCACGGACACTCCACAGCAGCGATGTTGACTTGTTTCCACGTTTCGAATTTTTGAGGGGAGTGGCCATGGGTAGGGTAAATATAGTTGATTCGATGGCAGTGGTATTGGAGAATATCGTGCGTAACTACCAATCCAATCCCGTTGCACCGCTCGCTGCCAACATTTTAAGAAGCCTGAATCAAACCTTCGACCTGAAGATCGAGGTTCCTGATCTGCCAGGTGAGCAGGCAGCGTCAAGCGAGCCGGAGGAAATTTTTCCATATACTTTTGAACCCTCAGCCGGACATCTTGTAATGGTAGTTGCCAGCACCGAGCGGGTTCGTATCGATCCACTCAGGGTCAGGCTGTCGGACTTCAATACACGAAGTTTCAAATCAGCCAGTCTGAACCTACGAAGCCTTGTGCTAAACGACCAATATACTCTTGTAACAATCGGTAATTTCAGCGATAGCCGCGAAGCTGAAGCCTATCGTATCGCCCTTGCACAATCCGATTATGTATTTGGTGGGATTATTAAGGACGATTATTTCGTTTTGCCGGTTTCGTTGTCCAACTATCCGGTATTTTACCGTCAGAAAGACATTCAGGAATATGAGCGATTCCTGAAAAAAAACTATCCTTGAAAAACCAAAACATTAATACATTGAGAAAGCTAACTTCCGTTGTTCACGATTCTGCCGTCAGGAATATCCTGGGTCAGGGCACGGTCATCAAAGGCGACATTGAGCTCCAGGGTGACTTTCGCATCGATGGCAATTTATTTGGCAATATCTCCAGTCAGGGTCGGATAGTGATTGGAACAACCGGCATTGTCGAAGGGGATATCAGTTGCGCCAATGCCGACATTTCGGGTCATGTAACAGGAAACATTACGACAGCCGATCTTACCACGCTAAAAGCCTCTGCAGTGGTCACTGGAGAACTTTTCACCACAAGGCTTGCCATTGAGGTGGGTGCAGAATTTAATGGTAAGTGCAGTATGCAACCAGCCAATGTAAAAAACGGTAATGGCTGATCATAAGCCAGCGCAAAAAGGCCGACCGATCGACCAGGCGAAGACCTACGCCCGTTACTCTGCCATGGCGTTTCAGATGTTGTTTATTATTCTGGCAGGCGTGGCCGGAGGCTGGTGGGCCGACAGCGCATTGGGCTGGCAGTTTCCCGTATTTACCATCATGCTGAGTATGCTGTCTGTTAGTCTGGCAATCTACCATGCCACCAAGGATCTGCTCAAAAAAAATAAATAACCATGACTCTTAAGCAGCACCTTCTGAATCAGCTTTTTATTACGCTTGCACTTGCTTTTGCCACGTTTTTGGCCACAAATTGGTTGCCGCCCGAATGGCAAACCCATGGATGGATCTGGTCTTTGTTGTTGTTCTACATTTCAGGTGGGGTCTTCTTTGGTGTTTACCTCAATGTGATGCACAAAAAACAGCATGCCTTTGCCAATTTCTTCCTAATCAGCACCGGGGTCAAGCTCTTGTTGTATCTCACATTCATTGTCGTTTACCTTCTCTTCAACAAAGGTGAAGCAAGAATCTTTCTGTTGCTTTTCCTGATCTATTATGTTGTTTATGCGGTTTTTGAATCGCGACTTGCTGTAAGAATGCAAAAGCCCCGCGGTAATTTTAAACCAGAGAATCGTCAGCCATTAAATTGAGTTCAAGAATCAGCATTATATGTCAGGAAGAAATAAAATCAAGCCGTTGCTGGGCTACGAAAAAATCGAAAAGTATGCCCCTGAGAAACTGAGACAACTGCAGGAGCATTACGAAGCCATCATACGGCTGATTGGCGAGGATCCCGGCCGCGAAGGCCTGATAGAAACCCCAAAAAGGGTAGCCAAAGCCATTCAGTTTTTAACCCAGGGCTACGATCACGATCCGGTTGAGATCCTGCTCTCGGCCAAATTCAAGGAGGATTACCGCGAAATGGTCATCGTTAAGGACATCGAGGTCTTTTCGCTCTGCGAGCATCATATGATTCCTTTCATCGGCAAAGCGCACGTTGGCTATATTCCGAATGGATACATCACCGGACTCAGTAAGATAGCCCGAGTGGTCGAAGCCTATGCACGGCGTTTGCAGGTTCAGGAAAGACTGACGACGCAAATCAAGGAAGCAATACAATCAGCCTTGAATCCCCTGGGCGTGGCCGTGGTTATCGAAGCAAGACACTTGTGCATGTCGATGCGTGGCGTACAGAAGCAGAGCTCGGTGACCACCACCAGCGACTTCACCGGTGCGTTCCAGCGTATGGAAACAAGGGCTGAGTTTATAAGCCTGATTCAGAACCGGATGCATATCTGATGCATGATTGCTTGTTAATGCTGATCAGACTTTTTGTTTGATGATAATATCAGGGTTATGCCAGTGGTATGTTGATAGATTGTCAAAACCGGCAAAATCCCCGCAACCTTAAATTATTATTTTTGCAAACGCCACGTGAAGCTCATAAAACCAAAGCACCGCGTGACCTCAGTGCCAAACTAAACCAGAAACTATGAAAGCTTTCGTTTTCCCCGGACAAGGAGCTCAGTATCCGGGAATGGGAAAAGACCTTTATGAGAAATCAGCAAAAGCGAAGGAACTTTTTCAAAAGGCCAACACCATCCTGAAATTCAAGATCACCGATCTGATGTTCGAGGGCACTGATGAGGACCTGCGTCAAACCAAGGTTACCCAGCCCGCCATTTTTCTGCACTCTGTGGTTCTGGCAACGGTGCTTGGCGACGATTTCAAACCAGATATGGTTGCCGGTCACTCGCTTGGCGAATTTTCGGCGCTTGTGGCTAACCGCACCCTTGGTTTCGATGATGGGCTGAAACTTGTGTACAAACGCGCCATGGCCATGCAGGCCGCCTGCGAGCTGAAACCCAGCACCATGGCTGCCATTCTTGGAATCGACGATGCCGAAGTAGAGCGCATTTGCGCAGGTATAAAGGACGAGGTGGTGGTGCCCGCCAACTACAACAGCCCGGGACAGCTTGTGATCTCAGGCACTGAAGCTGGTGTGGCAAAGGCTTGTGAACTGCTGCTGGCTGCCGGTGCCAAGCGCGCTTTGCCTCTTAAGGTAGGCGGGGCCTTCCATTCGCCACTTATGGAACCCGCACGCATCGAACTGGCCGAAGCCATCAACGCCACCAAATTCTCACGAGGCATCTGTCCAATATACCAAAACGTTACCGGCCAGTCGGTTAGCGATCCGGAAATCATCAAAACAAACCTCATTGCCCAACTCACCTCGCCTGTTCGCTGGACTCAGATCATGAATAATATGTTAGCCAGTGGGGCACGCACTGTAGTTGAGGTTGGCCCCGGCACAGTGCTTCAGGGTCTGTTCAAGAAAGTTGATAAGAATATTGTAACCATGAGCGCAGCCCTCGAGGGCTGAGATCCAGCACTAATTCTGAAGCGCCTTGCGTAGCATATTGAGCGCTGCCAGAGCGCTTCGGCGTATATTGCGGTCGCGCTTATCACCGAAAACAAAGTGCTGAGCCTCGCAATACCCTGGTCCATCCAATGCGATCCATACTGTACCAACAGGCTTTTCGGGTGTGCCTCCGTCGGGTCCGGCTATTCCGGTAATACCCAAAGCAAAATCGGTTTTTAATTTACTCCGGGCTCCTTGTGCCATAGCTATGGCAACCTCCTGACTCACAGCTCCATATCCGGAAACTGTGGCTTCATCAATACCCAACAAGGCAATCTTGGCTTCGTTTGCGTAAGCCACGATGCTTCCTTTGAAAATGGCCGAACTACCATGAAGACTTGTTAGCAAATGCGCCAGATAGCCCCCGGTGCAGCTCTCGGCTAGCCCCAGGGTAAGGTTACGCGCCTTGAGGAGGTTCGAAACCGTTTCTTCAGGCATTTCGTTGTCGAAGCCATAAACCAGATCAGGAAGCAGCGATACCAACTCGGCTACCTTGTTGTTCAGTGTCTGAAGCAGGTGCTGCCCATCTCTGCCAGAAGCTCCCAGTCGAAGCCTGACAATACCGGGCTGAGGCAGATAAGCCAGCTTGAAATCCATGGGCAACATGCTCTCGAAGGTTTTCAGCCTTTCGGCTATAGCCGATTCTCCAGCTCCTGTGGTCATGACCGTACGGAAGAAATAGTTGGTGCCCCCAAACCTTAAACGGATACGCGTTAAGATCTCGTCAGTAAACATGGGTTTCATTTCGAAAGGCACACCGGGCATCGAAACAATGATTGAACCCTCGTGCTCAAACCACATACCCGGCGCTGTACCATTCACATTAGGTATCGGAACACAATTGGCAGGAAGCATAGCCTGCTGCCTGTTACGCTCTGATACGCTCATGCCCCTTCGGGCAAACAAAGCCTCAACCTGATGAAATGCATCCTGATTCCACACCAGCGGAACCCCAAAATAGTTGCATAGCGCAGGTTTCGTTATGTCGTCGGAAGTTGGCCCCAGGCCGCCTGTAAGAAAGATAAACTGTGCCCTGTCAATCGCAGTATTCAGCGTTTCATGCAGTCCCGACTCATTATCGCCTATAGTAGTCACCCGACTAAGCGCTATGCCTGATGAGAACAATTGCTCACCCATCCATGCCGCATTGCTGTTGATAACCTGTCCAATAAGCAACTCATCGCCTATCGAAATGATTTCTGCTAATCCTTCTTTTCTTGGCATAACTTTCCTTATCTGCAGCCTCAGAAACAGCTGCGATGATGCATTGTTCAACTTTATCCCACGACAACGTATGGATAGGCCAAACAAACTACCTTTGCAAAGGTAGAAAGCAATTGACATGACTGCAAAGCCCATCCCCGACTCTCAACTTCCGCTCAATGCCGATGGTTCGGTATATCACCTCAGGCTGATGCCTGAACAAGTTGCCGAAACGATCATTCTTGTGGGCGACCCCAATCGTGTACGCAAGGTTTCGGCTTTTTTCGACGAGCTTGAATTCGAAGTTTCGAACCGCGAAATCATCACGCACACAGGCTTTTACCGGGGAAAACGTATGACGGCACTTTCCACTGGCATGGGCACAGATAACATCGATATTGTGGTAAACGAACTGGATGCCCTGTTCAATATCGACCTTTTAACGAAAATTCCGAAAGCCGAGCGAACGCGCCTGAAGCTCGTTAGGCTGGGGACTAGTGGTGCCTTGCAGCCCGATGTGATGGTGGGCGACAGCATCGTGGCCTCGGAATATGCTCTGGGACTGGATGGTCTGCTGTATTTTTATGATGGCTGCAAAGAGGTGATTGAACAGAGTATGACGGATGCATTTGCTGCTCATACAGCCTGGAACCCTTTGCTGCCTCATCCCTATGTAGTCAGAGCTTCGGAAGAATTACTTCAATCAGTGGGAAAGGGTTATCGCTGGGGAGTTACTGCCACCGCACCAGGGTTTTATGGGCCTCAGGGCCGAAGCCTGCGTCTCAGCTTGCCCGACAATCAGATGAATGCCAGAATGGAATCATTTGCTTACAACGGCCACCGTATTACCAATTTCGAAATGGAAAGTTCGGCGCTTTACGGATTGAGCAGTTTGCTTGGTCACGAGGCTATTACACTCTGTGTTATCATCGCCAACCGGGTAACCGAAAAGTTTTCGCCAAATTATCAACCGTACATGGAGAAGCTCATCCTAACAACCCTCGACAGACTAGCCGCTTTGTAATTGAACAACATTCCGGACGCAATTGTTTAAGGCTTTGATATGCAATATAAAAGCTGAAGAAAACAAGCCTACTTTCATTATTGATTTTTTTTTCGACTTTCACGTTTGCTCTTTCCCCTGAGGATGATTTTCTCCGGAAAAGCCGCCAGACCAATCAGGCAGGTATGGTCGTGCTGGGGAGTTGGGCCCTGGCTAATATGGCTGTCGGTGCTTTCGGAATGTCGCGCAGCACTGAATCAAGCATTTTCATCAAATGAATCTGGCCTGGAATGCCGTCAACCTCGGTATAGCTGGCTATGCCATGTGGAATTTTTCGCAGCAGGATATCTTTGCCATGCCTCTGCCTGATCTTGCAGATGATCACCTGCGCATCAAAAAGCTGTATCTGATTAATGAGGGCCTCGATGTGCTGTACATTGCAGCCGGAGCTTATATGATACACCGATCGGGCAAGGCCAGCAGGCGCCCCGATATGCTTAGGGGCTTCGGCCGGTCGGTAGCGCTGCAAGGCGGGTTACTGCTGGTATTCGATGCGGCCATGTACTTACTTCAACAAAACAACGAGCGCATGTTTCCGGGTGTCATCATGGCGACTGTCGCCTTATAAACTTTCGAAAAGATGACCCCCTGGTTTTTGGGTTGTTAATCTAACCCAATAAAACCTGCATTCATCAGAATCAAGTTGTAGAAGCAGTTATTCTTTGCAGATAACGCTTGGCTTAAGCCCGCAAAACCATAATTTTGCCCTTTCTAACACCAAAGTGGCATAATGGTCTTCAGCAGTAGTCTTTTCATCCTCTATTTCCTCCCTGCCTTTCTGCTGCTTTACTACGTTTCACCCTATCGCTGGCGCAATTACATAGCCTTGATTTCCAGCCTATTCTTTTATTCCTGGGGTGCGCCCGACTTCATATTCATCGTGTTGATAAGCATCTTCGCAGATTTTTATCTGGTCCGGTTTATGCATGCAGCTTCTGAGCGCAGGCGTAAAAGGCTGTTTGCAGCTGCAAGTGTCGTAATGAATGTTGGTTTGCTGGCCTACTTCAAATATGCCAATTTCTTTATTGAAAATGTGGACGCCATTCTGGAAGCCTTTGGAATGCAAGCCGTAGAATGGACCAAAGTGGCTCTGCCCATTGGTATTTCATTTTTCACCTTCCAGAAGATGACTTACACCATCGATGTGTACCGTGGCATGCATCCCCCCTTAGAGCGCATCACCGATCTTGCACTTTATATCCTGATGTTTCCGCAGCTCATAGCAGGGCCAATTGTACGTTTCAACGAGGTGGCAGACCAGCTCAACGACCGGCGGTGGAACGAGACAGCAGATAACCGCATCACCGGATTTTTCCGTTTTGCTGTGGGTATGGCCAAAAAAGTACTTATAGCCAATCCTCTGGGTGCTTATGCCGACAGTGTTTTTGCAGCCGAGGTGGTTCATCTTGATGCCGCTACCCTTTGGATAGGGATTCTGGCCTATGCATTTCAAATCTATTATGATTTTGCCGGTTACAGCGATATGGCCATCGGCCTTGGCCGCATGATAGGTTTCGATTTTCCTGAAAACTTCAATAATCCATATATTTCCCGGAGCATCTCCGAGTTCTGGCGCCGTTGGCATATGACCCTCGGACGTTGGATGCGCGATTATCTTTATATACCTCTGGGAGGAAGCAAAGTAAGCGCAGGCCGCATGTATGTCAACCTCTGGCTGGTGTTTCTGATTTCCGGACTGTGGCACGGAGCCGCCTGGAATTTTGTGATCTGGGGTGCTTTTCATGGCTTTTTCTTGATTCTCGACCGTCTTTTTCTACTTCGTTTCTACGAACGCATAGGTAGCTTGCCCAGCATGTTGATCACATTTGCCATAACTTTGATCGGCTGGGTGCTTTTTAGGGCCGAGAGCATGGGACAGGTATCCGGTTATCTTCAGGGTATGCTTGGAATGGACGGAAGCACTCACCTGCCGGTAAGCCGCGAAGTGTGGATGACTATGGCTTTTGGAGGGCTGTTTGCCTTCCTTGCTTTTGTGCCGGGTTCGGAACATTGGCAGAAAAGGCTTTTTGCCAGGGAACAATCGCTGCGCACACTCATCTTCATGGCAATATCCTCAGTTATTTTATTGATCCTCAGCCTGGGTGCCATCACTTCTTCGGGTTTTAATCCGTTCATCTATTTCAGGTTCTGAGCTATGACATCCCTCAGAAAAGTCCTTGCCGCGCTGCTTGTTGCCCTGCTATTTTTGCCTGCCATTCAGCAGTTTACCAATATTCCCAGGGTAAGGTCGCTCAAAGGCTATTTTTTAACACCGGCCAGACCAGACTTCAGCTTCAAAGGGTTTTTCGAAGGAACGTTTCAGGACAGCCTCAACAACTGGCTCGAACATCATATTGGTTTCAGGCCCAACCTTGTCAGGGTAAATAATCAGCTCCGATATACCCTTTTCGACACCATTGCAGCACAGTCGGTGGTGAGGGGAAAGAATGGGTACCTATACGAAATCAACTACATCAAAGCCCTTTACGGACTTGACTATGTGGGCGATGAAGTGGTGCAGCGGCATGCGCAGCAATTGGCAACCATCAACGATTGGTTGCGTGAACGCGATAAACACCTGATAGTTATGATGGCCCCGGGCAAAGCTTCTTTCTTCCCTGAGTATGTGCCCATTCATTTTGCGCCTGAGCTTCCTGAACAACGAAACGACTTTGCCTATGCAAAGGCGCTTCAGGCCACCAGTGTACCCTTTATACATGGGAATCCCTGGTTCAGTGCAATGCGCGATACCTCTCGTTATGCACTTTTCCCAAAATGTGGAATACACTGGAGCTACTACGGCATGGCTCTGGCTTTCGACAGCCTCATTCACACCATGCAGTCCGCTTCGGGTCGCAAATGGCTCGATTTCAGCATTAAAGACATCGAACTTACCCACAAGCTGCGTTCGCCCGATCGCGACCTCTGGGAAGGAATGAACATAATGTCGAAGCCCTCTGATTATCCGATGCCCTATCCCAGCCTGAGCTTTGTTAAAACCGCTCCTGCACCAAGGGTGATCGTTGTAGGCGACAGCTATTATTGGCAATGGTTTGGAAGTGGATACGCCACCGAGGCCTTTGGTAGGCATGAGTTTTGGTACTACAATGAGCAGATTTATCCGGGCGATGGCAGTCCGCCCATCGAAAGACGCAATGTGGACTTGCTTTTGCGCGTGCTGCAGAGCGATTTTGTTGTCATCCTGCTCACCGACGCCAATAATTATCGCTTTGGTTTTGGTTTCGTGGAACAGCTCGAACAGGCCATCGGCCAGCAGCAAAGCCTGAGCCCTGCCGACCTCAGCGAACTCGACCGCATTGTGGCAGGTATCCGTTCAAGCAATGAGTGGATGAAATTGGTAAGGCAAAAAGCTGGCGAACGCAACATAAGCGAAGAAGAAATGATCAGGCTGGATGCACTCTGGGTTTTGGAAAATAACAAAAAGCAACAACAGCATGATTAGAAAAACTCTCGAATACCTGTTGGCAAAGGCCGATGTTTCGTTTTATGTCATGCTGGCCACTATGGCCTTACTGGCTACCATGCTGTTCAGCCATTTCCCTGCCATCCTGCTCTCGTGGGATATCTTCGGCTACTACCTGTACCTTCCGTTTACTTTTATCTACCGCGACCTTGGTTTGGAACACTTCTCCGTGGTGGAAGGCATCATTGCAAAATACAACAACACCCAGGGCTTTTATCAGGCCTTGCCCATGCCCGATGGCCGCTGGGTGATGAAATACCCCATGGGCATGGCGGTGCTCTATAGTCCATGGTTTTTTATTGGTCATATTTGGGCCTTAATATCTGGTTATGAGGCTGATGGATTTTCATTTCCATATCAGGCCAGTATGTTGTACGGAGGTTTTATCTATACCCTGGCCGGGCTTGCATTGTTTCGCAATGCCATGCTTCACTTTTTTTCGTCATGTATCACTTCCTTAATGCTGGTGCTGATTCCTTTTGGAACAAATTTTATGATTCATACAGTCTGGCATGGTCAGGGATTGATGTCGCACAACTATCTCTTCTTTCTTTTTTCTGCCGTGCTTTGGCTTAGCATTCGCTGGCATGAAAAACCAAAACTGTCAACAGCAATCATGTTGGGTCTGACAATCGGCCTCTCCGCCCTGAGCCGACCTACAGAAGCACTTGTTGCCATCGTTCCAATGCTCTGGGGTATATATGATAAGTCATCACTGCTTGAAAAATGGAAACTTGTAATCAAATATTGGCAGCATATGCTTGTAATGGTTGTGATAACAATGGCAGTTGGAGGCATGCAACTTATTTATTACAAGCTGTTTACCGGTAAATTTCTTTACAACAGTTATGGCGGCAATGCCGGCGAGGGAATGGAGTTTTTTCAGCCTTTCATTCTTGAAGTGTTGTTCAGCTTCCGCAAGGGTTGGCTGCTCTACACGCCCTTGATGGCTCTTGCCATAGTTGGTTTTATGAGCCTTTGGAGACAACAACGCGCGTTGTTTTTCAGTTTTTTTGTCTTTTTTGTGTTTTCCTTCTATGTCATTGCAAGCTGGTCGTGCTGGTGGTATGCCGACAGTTTCAGCCAGCGTGCGGTTATTCCCGGCTATGTAATGCTTTCTGTGCCATTGGGTTATTTGATTCAAAGTATGCTCAGACGCTCATGGTTGGTCAAGTTTTCGCTTTTTATTTTACTACTGCTGATTGTTGCCCTCAACCAGTTTCAGAGCTGGCAATTCCTCAGGGGCTTCATCCATAGCGCACGAATGACAAAAGAGGCTTACCATGCCGTCTTTCTGAAGACTGTGCCTCCGCCAAACCTCGAGAAGCTGTGGCTTGTTGACCGCACCAAAAATCCTGAACAACTTCTGCAAAGTGGTAGGGAATACCGCAGCTGCACCCTCGCGCATTACACTTTCGACGATCAGCCAGCTCAGTCGGTATGGCTTCCTGAAAGAAATGACGGGGGAGTGTACGTGTTGAGCCCCGATCAGCCTTTCTCGCCGGTTTACGAGACCAACTGGTACAGGCTCTCGTTGCACGAATTCGGCATAATCAGGATATCAGCAAAGGTTTATGCGGATGTTGCACCATCCGAAAAACCATTTTTCCTTACAGCCACCTTTATGCATAACGGCTACGCCTATGCCTATGCGAGTAAAATGCCTGAATCAGAAAGTTTTATACCTGGTGCTTGGAACAAGGTTGAAATGTACTATCTGACGCCCGAAGTGCGTAAACCCACCGATCCGTTCAGGGCAACACTATGGCTGCCGGGCGAGGGCAGGGTGCTGGTTGATGATTTTAAAGTGGAACTGCTCACCCCTGTGGGCTGGAAGGACTAATCTTACTTACACAGGTTTCATGTCCAACCTTTGCCGACATCAGTAATGATGCTGAAGGGAATACGTGTTAATGGAGCTTTTCCGGTCTGACAAAGTGGTTGAGGTCGAAGAGATTGTATTTCAGGATGCAGTAAATAGCCCTGAAGCCGTCTTTCCAATTGATTTTCTTGCCCTCAGCGTAGGTGCGGCCGTAATAGGAAATCCCAACCTCATAAATCCTTATCCCCGGAATGCGCGCAATCTTGGCGGTTACCTCGGGTTCAAAGCCAAAGCGGTTTTCCTTGAGCCGAATGGATTGGATTATCTCGCGCCTGAAAAGCTTGTAACCCGACTCCATATCTGTTAAGTTGAGGTTTGTAAACATATTCGAAACCGTAGTGAGGAACTTGTTTCCTATGCTGTGCCAGAAGAATAGGATGCGATGCGGATCGCCGCCCATGAAACGCGAACCATACACCACATCGGCCATGCCATCGCGCACAGGGCCCAGCAGCTTGGGATATTCGCGCGGGTCGTATTCGTAATCAGCATCCTGCACAACAACATAACTGCCCTTGGCCTCCTGTATGCCCTGACGGATGACGAAACCTTTGCCGCGGTTGGGTTTCGAACTTATCAGCCGGACAGCCTGCTCTGGATGTGCTGCCATATATTGCTCAACTTTCTGAATAGTGGCATCCTTCGATGCATCATCTACTATGATTATCTCGCCGGCTATATTGTTGTTTTCCAGACTCCTGAATACCCTCCCAATTACTTCGGCAATTGTTTGCTCCTCGTTGTAGGCTGGTATAACCACACTTAACAAATACTTCTCCATAGCTGATTCATTCTCCGCAAAAGTGCAAAGGTACACATCATGCAGGAAACCCCAAAGCGGAGACGATCATTATGGCAATGCACTAACCAGAGCACCACTGGAAATCTGTTCGTTAATCATGTTCAGTTATTAAAATGACCTTTGGGTTATCTTCGCCCGAAAGAAATTTGTCATGGAATACTTCATCATTGCTTTTACAGCATTTTTGACCGCTCTGCTGACCTTTTTCTCCGGCTTCGGGCTGGGAACTATCCTGCTGCCGGTTTTTGCCATCTTTTTCTCGCTCGACATTGCCATTGCAATGACTGGAGTTGTGCATTTTGCCAATAATATCTTCAAAATCGCACTTGTGGGTCGCAGTGCCGATAAAACTGTACTGCTCAGGTTTGGCTTGCCTGCTGTGCTTGCAGCCATTGCCGGTGCATGGGTATTGCTACGGCTTACCGATCTTTCGGCACTTTACAGTTATTTGCTCTTCGGACGGGCGTTCGATGTTACACCCGTATAGCTCATTGTTGCCCTGTTGCTCATTGTGTTCTCTGTAGTCGAATTGTCAACAGTGCTGAATAACATATAGTTAGGCAAGAACAAACTGCTGATCGGTGGATTACTCAGCGGGTTTTTTGGCGGACTATCGGGCATGCAGGGTGCCATCAGGAGTGCTCTACTGATTAAAAGCGGACTCCCGTAGGAAGCCTATATTGCTAAAGGGGTTGCCATATCCTGTCTGGTCGATTTCTCCAGGCTTTCGGTCTATTCTTCAAGATTCTTATCTGCCGGATTGCATGAAAACATCAGCTTGCTCGTAATAGCCATACTATCAGCTATTTCTGGTGCACTTCTCGGCAACCGACTTCTGAAAAAAGTTACCCTCCAGAGAATTCAGACATTGGTGGCCGTAATGTTGTAGCTGCTATCCATTGCACTGGGCATGGGGCTGATCTAAGGCTTTGTAAAGCTGAGCCGGCCAGATTTACGTTTTCCGTGACCTCATCTAACTATCAGGAAATCAGACAACTACCGTTTCACATACTGTTCCTCGTAATATTTGAGGTAGTGGCCCGAGGTCACTTCGTCTAACCATTGCTGATTGCTCAGATACCATTCAATGGTCAGACGGATGCCTTCCTCGAATTGCAGTGAGGGAACCCAACCCAGTTCGCGCTGCAGTTTGCCTGCATCAATAGCATAACGCAGGTCGTGGCCAGCCCGGTCTTTCACATAGGTAATCAGTTGTTCCGATGTTCCGGCTTCGCGCCCCAGCTTTTCATCCATGATGCGACAAATCACCCTGATAAGGTCAATGTTTTTCCATTCGTTGTGGCCTCCGATGTTGTAAGTTTGGCCATCCTTACCTTTGTGTAAGATGAGGTCGATGGCCCGGGCGTGGTCAACCACATAAAGCCAATCGCGCACATTTTCGCCTTTGCCATACACAGGCAATGGCTTGTTGTGACGTATATTGTTGATAAATAAAGGGATAAGTTTCTCGGGAAATTGATTGGGGCCATAATTATTCGAACAGTTCGAGAGCACCACAGGAAGGTTATAGGTGTCGTGGTAGGCACGCACAAAATGGTCGCTGGAAGCCTTTGATGCCGAATAAGGGCTGTGCGGATCGTAGGGTGTTTCTTCGGTAAAGTAGCCCGAGTCGCCAAGAGAGCCATATACCTCGTCGGTCGAAACATGGTAGAAACGCTTGCCTTCAAGATTGTTTTTCCAGTGGTATTTGGCAGCATTGAGCAGATTTACCGTCCCCACTACATTGGTCATCACAAATTCCAGGGGGTTGGCTATGGAGCGGTCAACATGTGATTCGGCAGCCAGATGAATCACACTGTCGAACTGATGCATGGCAAAAAGCTGTTGCATCAGTTCGCCGTCAACAATGTCGGCTTTGAGCAAATGATAATTGGGCAGGTGTTCAATGTCGGTAAGGTTAGCCAGATTTCCGGCATATGTCAGCTTGTCTAAGTTATATATCTGATATTCAGGGTATTTTGTAACAAACAGCCTGACTACATGCGAGCCGATGAAGCCGGCGCCACCGCTGATGAGTAACTTTTTCATGCCTTGATGAGGTTGGTTTGTTATTAATTATTATTTGCTTTCGAACGATAAGCCTGCTCCCATTTCCAGGCTGATGCCGTCATTTCGTCAAGGCTTCGTTTGGTTTTCCAGCCCAGTTCCTGATTCGACCAGGTGGGGTCGGCCCAGACCTTAACCACATCGCCGGCACGGCGTCCCACAATCTTATAGTTGAGCTTAAGGCCCGACACCCGCTCGAACGACTCAATGACTTCAAGCACTGTATTTCCCTTGCCAGTACCAAGGTTGAAAACCTCGAACGGGGCTTTCATGCGCCCTTCGATCATGCGCTTCACCGCCACCACATGTGCCTGAGCCAGGTCAACAACATGGATGTAATCGCGGATCGGGGTTCCATCGGGAGTGTCGTAGTCGTTGCCGAATACGCTGAGCTGCTGACGGATGCCGATGGCGGTCTGGGTGATGAAAGGTACCAGATTGTTAGGTACACCTAAGGGCAGTTCGCCAATCAGGGCCGAGTCGTGTGCGCCAATAGGATTAAAATACCGCAGTGCAATGGCCTTCAGCGATTTATTGGAGGCGAGTGTATCCCTGATGATTTCTTCCGAGATCTGTTTGGTATTGCCATAAGGCGATTCAGCCATTTTGACCGGGGCTTTTTCCGACACGGGAAGCTCATCGGGTTGTCCGTAAACAGTGCAGCTAGACGAAAACACAAGGTTAGGAACACCATTGGCGGCCATGCTTTCGAGGATATTGACCAACGAAACTAAGTTGTTGCGATAATACATCAGGGGCTTTTCCACCGATTCGCCCACCGCCTTGTATGCTGCAAAGTGGATGACACCCCGGATATCGCTTTGTCTTTTAAAAAAGTCGGCCGTATGCTCCCTGTCGGCGAGATCAAATTGCTCAAAATGAGGTTTTTTGCCTGTAATCTGCGCAATGGCATCAACAATCCAGGCCTGTGAGTTAGATAGGTTATCCACAATCACCACTTCGAAGCCTTGTTGTTGCAGCTCAACCACAGTGTGAGAGCCAATGTATCCGGTTCCTCCTGTAACAAGTATTTTCATAAACAGTAATTTAATTCAAAGGTAATGTGCTGAACGAAAGTGCGCAAACGAATAACTTATTTTAACAACAAGAAGTTGCTCAAGCTATTTTGGTGACTCTTCCGTTTTCCAACTGATATTTTTCTTTGCTTTCGGGGCATTCGGCCATACCCAGCGCATCAAAATGCAGGCGATGGCCAAATTCGCTCATCCAGCCCACATGCCGGGCAGGATTCCCAAATACAAGTGCATAGGGAGGCACCTCTTTTGTGACAACAGCTCCGGCACCAATAAATGCAAACTCGCCAATGTCGTGACCGCAAATAATGGTGGCATTGGCACCAATGGAGGCCCCGTGCTTTACAATGGTCTGCACAAATTGTCCCCGCCGGTTGACGCTGCTGCGCGGGTTAACCACATTGGTGAATACCATCGAAGGCCCCAGGAATACATCATCTTCGCAGATCACACCGGTGTAAATACTCACGTTGTTCTGAACCTTAACATTATTTCCGAGCCTGACACCGGGCGATACCACCACGTTCTGCCCTATGTTGCAGTTTTCGCCAATCTCGCAGCCTGTCATGATGTGCGAAAAATGCCAGATTTTGGTTCCTTTGCCGATGGAGGCACCCTCGTCAACAACTGCAGTTTCGTGAGCAAAGTAATGTTTTTCGTTATCCATGTCTTGTTTTTAATGGCCGGATAAACTTGAATCCTGCTGCAAGTTAGCAAATAAGGGGTTTTACTAACCTGAGAAGCAAAAAAAGGCCACCCTGAGCAGAGCGACACAATGAAAATCGTGTTGAATATCAGGAGTTTTGAACGAACTCTAGCACAGCATCACAGATATACTGAAGGGTTTCGTCATCAAATTCGGTGTGAATAGGCAATGAGAATACAGTTTTGCTGAGGCGTTCGGCCACAGGGAAGTCGCCACGCTGGTAACGAGGATCCGTATAAGCTTTTTGCAAATGCAGCGGCACAGGATAATATATAGCGCTTGCAATGCCTTTTGAGGCTAAATGTTCCATCAGTTTTTCGCGATTGATGCAATGTGTGACGAGGGTGTACTGATGAAAGACGTGCGTTGTAAAAGCAGCCTTGAAAGGTGTTTTCAGCTTATCGCTCACCGAAAAGGCGTTATTGTAATAATTTGCTGCATATTGACGGGCGGCAGCATACTCGTCGAGGCGCTTGAGCTTGATGTCGAGCACTGCGGCCTGAAGGCTGTCCAGACGCGAGTTGACGCCCACAAGATCGTGATAATAGCGCACTTTCATGCCATGGTTCACCACCACGCGTAGCTTGTCGGCCAGGGCGTCATCATTAGTGAAGATGGCCCCGCCATCACCGTAGCATCCCAGATTTTTCGAAGGAAAAAACGAGGTGCATCCAATATGCCCGATGACCCCGGCCTTGCTGATTCGCCCATCGGAATGGAAGTAATCGGCACCGATGGCCTGAGCATTGTCTTCGATTACATACAACCCATGCCTGTTTGCAATGTCCATGATGCGGTCCATATCGGCACACTGCCCAAAAAGATGCACTGGCACAATGGCTTTGGTGCGCGGTGTGATGGCGCGCTCAATGGCTTCGGGGTCGATGTTGAACGTGTCGGGATCCACATCAACCAACACAGGCGTTAACCGAAGCAAGGCTATTACTTCGGCGGTTGCAACGAAAGTAAAAGTGGTGGTTATTATTTCGTCGCCGGGTTGAAGGTCGAGTGCCATCATGGCCACCTGAAGGGCATCGGTGCCATTGGCACATGGAATGACATGCTTAACACCCAGGTACTGCTCCAGATTGGACTGAAACTTCTTCACGGCCGGACCATTGATAAAAGCTGTAGTGGTAAGTATCTCCTGAAAGGCAGTGTCGACTTCTGACTTGATTTTGAGGTATTGTCCGGCCAGATCGACCATCGGAACATTCTTCATCGGATGATGTATTTTTTTGGGTGATTTAAGCGGCGGCAAATCTACTGATAATTTATTCACAACACGACTTTGATTACAAGCAAAGCCATCTTTGCCCGACATAATTTTCATTTGCTGACCTTATATAAATGGTCAGAATCAATGCTAATTGTTATACCTTTGTGAAAAATTTAACAATAAAATTTTATCAATGAATATAGTCATGGAGTTAACAGATAAGATACACTTTATCAATGCTATAGAACTATTTAAGGGGCTTAGCAACGAGGAAATCAGGGTCATTGCCGAAGAGGCTAAAGTGCGCGAATATCAGCCCGGAGAACTCTTGTTTGCCGAGAATGCGCAGCGTCGGGAGATATTTCTGATCGCTGATGGCAAGGTGGAGTTGTTCAAAACATCGGCTTATGGCGATGAGCAGCGCATCACCTTTTTCTCACGATTCGATTTTCTGGGCGAGGGATCGTTGATGGACGATGCGCCACACAGCACTTCGGCCCGGGCAGTTGAAAAGAGCCTTATATTCACCCTTGATCGTGAGTTGTTTCGTTCGTCAGGTTCCATTGCCCTGGTCATTCTCAGCAACATTACCAAGGTGGTTTCGCGGCGCATGCGCTATGCCAATGCCCGACTCATGAACGCCACCAGCCAATATGAGAGCGGCAAGACGAGGCAGGAACACGACCTGCTGGGTTACCGCGATGTGCCTTATGAGTATTATTATGGTATTCAGACCCTGAGGGCACTCGAAAATTTCAACATCTCGGGCGTAAGCCTCAATTTTTATCCCGATTTCATCAATGCTTTAGCCATGGTGAAGATGGCTGCTGCGCGCACCAACCACGAACTGGGAGTGTTGCCGTCGGAGATTGCCAACGCTGTTATTCAGGCATGTCAGGAAATCCTCGACAACCGTTGGCACACCTTCTTTGTGGTGGACATGATTCAGGGGGGCGCCGGGACTAGTACCAATATGAACGCCAATGAAGTGATTGCCAACAGGGCGCTCGAAATCTTGGGATACGAAAAGGGACAGTACGAATACTGCCATCCCAATAACCATGTCAACCTTTCGCAAAGCACCAACGATGCTTACCCGACCGCCATCAAAATTGCCTTAATCAAAGCCAACGACCGTTTGGTCAATGTGTTGCAGGACCTCATCAAATCCTTGCACGACAAAGCCCGCGAGTTTGCCGGTATCATCAAGATGGGGCGCACCCAACTTCAGGATGCCATACCCATGACAATGGGACAAACATTTTCGGCTTTTGCAATGACCCTCGATGAGGAGGTGAACAATCTGAATAAGGCTGCAGCGCTGTTTCTGGAAGTCAATATGGGAGGCACTGCCATAGGTACAGGGATCAATGCCGAGCCGAAGTATCGCGAAAAGGTGATTCCGTATCTGCGCATCATCACCGGTCTTGACATCCGACTGGCACGCAACCTGATTGAAGCTACACAGGACACCGGCGATTTTGTAACCTATTCGGCGGCACTTAAGCGGTTGGCTGTCAAGCTTTCCAAGATGTCGAACGACCTGCGCCTACTTTCGTCCGGTCCGCGGGCAGGCATCAACGAGATCAATCTGCCGCCCATGCAGCCGGGCTCGACCATCATGCCAGGCAAGGTGAACCCTGTGATCCCCGAGGTAGTCAACCAGATTGCCTTCAAAGTGATTGGCAACGACCTCACTGTGGCATTGGCTGCCGAGGCGGGCCAGCTCGAGCTCAATGTGATGGAACCAGTGATGGTGCAAAGCCTTTTCGAGTCGATGGAGATGCTGCGCAATGGCATGAAAGTGCTCAGGGAACGCTGTATCATCGGCATCACAGCCAATGCTGAACATTGCCGGAATCTGGTTCACAACTCCATAGGCTTAGTCACCGCACTCAACCCGTATATTGGCTATGATGCTTCTACACAGATAGCTAAGGAAGCCCTCGAAGGCAACCGCAGCGTATATGAACTGGTGCTCAAAAAGGGACTGCTCTCCAAGGAAATGCTGGACAAGATACTGGCGCCTGAGAATATGATCTAAACGTATTATCCTCTAGGGTTATAATCGGATTGAAAACACAGGAAATCTGGCTGGCTAACATAATTCTTCGAAAATAAGACCGGTCAGGCATTAGAAACAGCCTGACCGGTAATAACAATCAATAATGTGAGGTCAGTGGTATCCCGTCTCTGTTGAACCATTACACCAATCCTTGGGCAAGCATGGCATCGGCAACCTTCACAAATCCGCCGATATTGGCTCCGTTCACGTAGTTGATGAAACCGTCGTTCTGTTTGCCATATTTTTCGCAGGTTTTGTGTATGTTGATCATGATCTGGTGCAGGCGTGAGTCAACCTCCTCGCGCGACCATGAGAGGCGGAGCGAGTTTTGACTCATTTCGAGGCCTGATGTTGCTACGCCACCGGCATTGGCAGCCTTTCCGGGGCCATAAAGAATTTTTGCATTCAGGAACACCTCCACTGCATCAGGTGTGGACGGCATATTGGCGCCTTCCGACACAACAAAGCAGCCGTTTTTAACCAGTGTGCGGGCATCTTCCTCATTCACTTCGTTTTGTGTTGCGCTGGGCATGGCCACCTGGCAGGGGATAATCCAGGGGCGCAGTCCTTCGTGGTAGCTTGAGCCCGGATATTTTTCTGCATATTCTGAAATACGTCCTCGTTTCACGTTTTTCAGATACATCACAAAGGCCAGTTTTTCGGCATCGATGCCATCCGGATCGTGGATGAAACCGTTGGAGTCGCTCAGGGTGACCACCTTACCCCCCATTTGGGTGACTTTTTCTGTGGCATATTGTGCTACATTGCCCGAACCCGAAACAGTGACCACCTTTCCTTTAAGGCTGTCGCCGCGTGTTTTCAGCATTTCTTCGGCAAAGTAGGTAGCACCGTAGCCAGTGGCTTCCGGACGGATGAGCGAACCGCCCCAATCGAGGCCTTTGCCTGTAAGCACACCGGTGAATTCGTTGCGCAGGCGCTTGTACTGGCCAAACATATAGCCTATCTCGCGTCCGCCAACGCCGATATCGCCGGCCGGAACGTCGGTATTGGGGCCAATATGACGTGAAAGCTCAGTCATGAAGCTCTGGCAAAAGCGCATCACTTCGTTGTCCGTCTTGCCTTTGGGGTCGAAATCCGAGCCGCCTTTGCCACCTCCCATCGGCAGGGTAGTCAGCGAATTCTTGTAAACCTGCTCAAAGGCAAGAAACTTCAGGATGCCGAGATTAACCGTGGGGTGGAAACGAAGTCCGCCCTTATATGGTCCGATGGCGCTGTTCATCTCGATGCGATAACCACGGTTTACCTGCACTTCACCGCGATCGTCAACCCACGGAACACGGAACAGGATTACCCTTTCGGGTTCGACCATGCGCTCTAGAATCTTGTTTTCGCTGTAGATAGGGTGTTCTTCGAGGTAGGGAATCAACGATTCGACCACTTCGTGTACGGCCTGATGAAACTCAATTTCGCCGGGGTTACGGGCGATGACCTTGGCCATGAATTCGTTCAGTTTTTTCTCATAAAGGCTTGCCATAACAGTAATTTTTGGGGTTTTGAATTATGGCATCAAACTTATGTAAATCAGCTATTATCTTTCGATAAAAGCGAGTGCGATCTGCAGCCGTTGTCAAATATTCAGTGAATCCCTTAGAGCGCTGCCCGAAACAATACTTCGCACTACAGGCCCGTGAGATTATTGCGCAGGGCAAACTTAACCATGTCAACACTTGTACGCAGGTTAAGCTTGCGCATGATGTTGTTTTTGTGCGTTTCCACAGTTCGGATACTGATATAGAGGCTCTCGGCAATTTCGCTGTTGGTCATGCTTTGTGCAAACAGCTTGAGCACCTCGAGCTCACGCGATGAGAGGTTTTGCTCCTGGCACGAATCGCCTTTTTCGTTCAGATAATCCATGAGCACCATATTGCTGATGGTTTTGGAAACAAAATCGTAGCCGTGGCGGAGCGAAAATATGGCTTCAACGATTTCTTCGCGGGTGGTTTCGCCTGTGAGGTGTCCGCGTGCACCTGCACGTATTAGGTTGAAGATAAAGTTTTCAATCCTGAACAGTGAAAGGATAAGCAAAGGCGACCTCAGAAACCGTTCGGACAGCAGCTTCACCTGTTGCACATGATCGGGGTCGGGACGGTAAAGCACCATCAGTATGACATTAGCCGATTGATTTCCCAAATGGTGGGTGGCTTGCTCAAAACTTCTTGAATGGTGAACAATCTGAATTTCGGGAACATCTGATAGCAATGCAATGATGCCTTCGCCCACAATAGGTTGCTCGTCGATGATGGCTAATCGGATGTAGTCCATAGTGATTTTCTTGGGCGAAGTTAGGGATAAGTTTCCAATGGAGAACCATGCACAGCGCTTGATTGCAGGTGTTGTAAAGACTTTGCAGCACACTGATCTTGCATTGGCTTAATCGTTAAATTTGAGGGTTAAATACTGTTGTCATGGCAAATGAACCCACCATTATCGATCGCTACGAACTGCTCTGGGCACAAAATCTGGAACGACTCAAAGAGCTGGCCATACTCAACCGGACTTCGCACATCATCCGCGAAAACCGGAGTCCCGACGAGACCCTGCAGCATATTGCCATGATACTGCCCGACGGCTGGCAGTACCCCGAATTTACCGGTGCGCGCATCATGTACGACGATAAATATTATCCCTCACCTCGTTTTGAGCTAAGTTCGTGGCGGCAACTGCAGGCATTCAGAACCTTCGATGGGGTAGAGGGGTTTATTGAGATCTCGTACAGCAAAGAGCTTCCTCCAGCAGCCGAAGGGCCATTTCTGGCCGAAGAACGCGATCTGCTCATTAATCTGGCCAATATGATCAATGGCTATCTGAATACCTACAGAGGCCTGCAGATCATTGAGCGTCGCATTGGTCACGAGCCTGTTCTACCCGATCGGGCCGAGCCCCGACAAGCAGTGCAAAGCCGTAAACTGCTTCAGCGATTCTTGAATAAAAACAATGCCGACCGCGATATTTACCACGACCTGATGACTTTTAAAGTGAAGGAGATTATGCTGATCTCCAACCTTTATGATGCTTTTTCAATCGAGCGCGAAGGCCGTTTTTCCGAGCATGTGCTTGGTCATTACCATCAGCTCAACCTTACTGCAGTGCCACGTATTACCGGGGTGACCACCGAGGACGAAGCCTTCGAGATGCTTCATGCCAAATTTTTCGATCTGGTAATCTTCATGGTAAGCGTTGATAAAAAAACACCTGTCGAACTGAGTCGTAAAATCAAAAAACAGTTTCCAAATCTACCGGTCTTTTTTCTGCTCAACAGCAATGCCGATGTGGCCTGGTTTGGCCGCGTGATGCGCGAGGTTCCGTCAATCGACAGGCTTTTCACCTGGAATGGCGACTCGAGTGTGTTTTTTAGCATGATCAAAATGGTGGAGGATCGTGTGAATGTGGTAAACGATACGCGGGTGGGCATGGTTCGCGTGATTCTGCTGGTCGAGGATTCGCCCATGTACTACTCCCGTTATCTGCCATTGCTCTATAAAACCCTGATGGAACAGACTCGTCGTATCATCGACGATGTGAGTACAGATGAATTGTATAAGGTATTACGAATGCGGGCACGTCCAAAAATCCTGCTCGCAAGTAACTACGAGGAGGCTTGCCGCATCATCGAAAAATATCGCGACTACCTTCTCTGTTTAATCACCGACATTCGTTTCGAAAAAGAAGGACAATACAACGAACAGGCAGGTGAAATGCTGGTTCAGTTTGCAAAGCATCTGCTGCCTGATCTGCCGGTGATCATACAATCCTCGGAACAGTCTTATGTGAATATTGCCTACAAATACAAATCCACCTTCATCGACAAGAACAGCGATACACTTTCACAGGATTTTCAGAGTTTCATCACCCATTTTCTTGGTTTCGGCAACTTTGTTTACCGTGACCAGTTTGGCAATCAGATAACCCAGGCCCGTTCGCTTCGCGAATTCGAAGCCAAACTGCGCACCATCCCCGACGAGTCCTTGCTTTACCATGCCCAGCGGAATCACTTCTCCCTTTGGCTTATGGCTCGTGGCGAAATCAGGGTAGCCAAGATTCTGCACCCCAAGAAAGTATCGGACTACAACAGTTCCGATGAACTACGCAACGATCTGCTGCTCATGATTCAGCAATTTCGCAACGAACAGGACAGTGGAAAAGTGGTGCCTTTTGAAGAGGATGCCATTGGCAATGAAAAAAATATCGTGAGCCTGGCCGAGGGTAGTTTAGGCGGGAAGGGTAGGGGGCTTTCTTTTATCAGCACGCTGATCAGCAACTACGATTTTAGTCAGCATGTGCCCGACATTCTCATCCGTACTCCAAAAACTTCGCTGATTGGCACCGAAGAATTCAGCCTTTTTCTGGAACGTAACAAACTGCAGGATCTGGTGCTGACAGAAGTGGATTACGAAAAGATCAAAAGGGCTTTTGATGCAGGCAAACTTACGCCCACGCTGATGCGCAGGCTACGCACCCTTCTTAAAATTATCTCAAAACCTCTCGCCGTGCGATCATCGGGTTTGTTCGAAGACAGCCTTGCGCAGCCCTTTGCCGGCATTTTTGAAACCTATATTCTGCCCAATAGCCACCCCGACATCGATGTGCGACTCGAACAACTGGCCACTGCCATCAAACTGGTTTTTGCATCAGTGTATTCTAATACGGCACGTGGCTATGTTCATGCTATCAATTATAAGATAGAGCAGGAAAAAATGGCCGTAGTGATACAGGAACTTGTTGGAAAACAATACGGACAATACTACTATCCACATGTGAGTGGCGTGGCTCAGTCGTACAATTACTATCCTTTTGCACATATGAAACCCGAAGAGGGCTTTGCTGTGGCTGCACTCGGCTTAGGCAAATATGTTGTTGAAGGTCAAAAAGCTTTTCGTTTCTCACCACGCTATCCGGCGCTTGAAATCAGTTCACCCCGCGATCAGGTGAAGAACTCCCAGACGAGCTTTCTTGCTGTTGATCTTGATTGTACTGAGCCTAATCTGCTCGAAGGCGACATGGCCGGCCTGGTCAGCCTCGACCTCAGTGTGGCCGAACAACATAGGTCGTTGCGCCATTGTGCCTCGGTGTTCAATCCCGACAACAACACCATTTATCCGGGCATCAGCAGGCACGGAACCCGTATCGTAAACTTTGCCAACATCCTCAAATACAACTATACACCGCTGGCACCAACCATCGAAATTGTGCTCGATGTTGTAAAAGAGGCCCTGGGATCGGCTGTGGAAATTGAGTGGGCACTCGACCTCGACAGGGATGCGCAGGGCCGCTGCTCCTTTTACCTGCTGCAAATCAAACCGCTCCTCGGAAGTACTGACGATTACACCATCAGTACCGATGAGGTTTCGGGTGAAGATGTGATCCTTTACAGCGAGAAATGTATGGGCAACGGCATAATCCGCGATATACAGGATGTCATATTTGTGGACAGGGAATTGTTCGATAAGCGGTATACTGAGGAAATGACACGCGAAATTGATCAACTAAACAGCTTGATGATGAACGAGAAACGGTCATACATCCTGATCGGCCCCGGCCGTTGGGGTACGCGCGACCGATGGATCGGTATTCCGGTTACCTGGCCTCAGATCAGCCATGCGAAAGTGATTATCGAAACAAGTCTCGACGACTTTCCGTTGGATGCCAGCTCCGGATCACACTTCTTCCACAATGTTACCTCCATGAATGTGGGCTACTTTACCATTCAACCAGAGCGTTCAGGTTCGTTCATCCGCTACGACATACTCGAAAGCCAGCCGCTTGTGCGTAAGACGCAATTTTTCAGGCACGTGCGTTTTCCCGACTATCTTAGTGTACGGATGGATGGCAAGAAAAACATCGCCATTGTTACTCGTAAGCCAGAGCTCTGACCTAAATTTGTTTTGCCCGGTGTGGATGCAGATGAGCAGGCATGTGAAGGTGATGGAAACAATCCTTGAATATGGATGCTAACATCCTGTTTTGATTGCCCAAGGCCCAAGCCGGCAGTCTGATGGACAAGTGTAAACTGGTCAGAGGTTTCTGTTGCAAAAGTCGCGCAATACAGGATAGATCACATCGCCGGCCTCATCGAAACCCATATGGCCTACACCCTGCAGCAACAACACCTCGGCTTGCGCCAACAGGGCAGCCTGTTCCATGATGCGTCCGGCTTGCATGCGCGTGTCGTTTTTTCCGATGATGAATAACACCGGTATATCAGCTTTGTTCAGCCAATCCAGACGATTTGCACGGTCGCGCAGTCCGGCCATGGCTGCTGCCATTGTTTCGGGCGACTGCGAGCTGGCTACGATGGCATGGTTAAAAGCTTCGGCTGGTTTGTCGTTTCCGTACAAACCCGGAAGAAAGCTATCGATAAAAGCCTGTTTATCCTGCAGTATAAGTTGGATGCTTTCGTTTCTTTTAAGCCTTGCAGGTTCGTCATCAGCGGCTGCCTGCGAGTGAAAAAGCACCAGTCCGGCCAGTCCTCCGGTCATCGAAGCACTGGCCATCGAGAGGGCCACATAGCCTCCCATGCTGTGCCCGACGACAATATGCCTTCCAATCTTCAGATGGTTGATTAATCCGGCAACAGCCCATGCCATTACATTCATGTCGAGTGGTCCGGCCGGAAGCTCCGATTTGCCGAATCCGGGCAGGTTGGGAATAATCAACCTGAATGAAGGCAACAGCTTTTTGGCAAAGGGCAGCCAGATTCGACCATCGAAAGGAAAACCATGCAGGAGCACAATCGTTCGACCTGCTCCTGCATCCCTGTAGTAAAGTTTCTTTCCCTGGTATGTGAAGAAGCTTTCCTTCATAATGGTTTTTGTGTTAGAAAACGCCAGGCACTCTTATCCAGTCGCAGAGCTGGGCGCAGGTTGCTTCAATTTCGTCTACTGATTTAGGGATGGGTTTGCCAAGAATGCGATGACCATTGGATGTCACAAGCACATCATCCTCGATACGGATACCTCCGAAATTCTTGTAAGTCTCCACTTTATCGAAGTTGATAAATGCGTTGTGCCTGCCTTCGGCCCTGAACTTGTCGATGAGGGCAGGGATGAAATAAATACCTGGTTCGTTGGTGAGCACATGGCCTGGCTTGAGTTTTTTGCCCATGCGCAGGTATGCTGTGCCGAATTCTTTGGCTCGTTGGGTATGCTCATCGTAGCCCACATGGTTTTCGCCCAGACCTTCCATATCGTGCACGTCCATGCCCAGCATATGGCCAAGTCCGTGAGGAAAGAAAAGTGTGTGTGCACCAGCAGCTACGGCTTCCTCGGCATTGCCTTTCATTAGCCCCAGTTCAATCAGCCCCTGTGCAATGATGCGAGCAGCCAGAAAATGAGCCTCGCGGTATTCGATGCCAGGCTTCATAAAGGCAATGCTCTCGGTTTCGGCGCGGAGCACAATTTCGTAAATCTCGCGCTGTCTGGTTTCGAATTTGCCGCCCACCGGCACTGTACGTGTGATGTCGCTCGAATAGAGCGAGGCCAGCTCGCAGCCGGCATCCACAACCAGCATCCGTCCATGGCTAAGTGTGTTGTGGTGGTTATGATTGTGCAGGGTCTGACCATCCACACTGAGTATCACAGGGAAAGAAACCGGTCCGGCCAGTGCAAGTGCAATGCCTTCGATGGTGCCGGCAACCTCCTGTTCCACTATACCTGGCTTTGCCATTTTCATGGCGGTGGTGTGCATCAGATAGGCAACATCCACTGCTTTTTCTATCTCGCTGATTTCCAAATCGTCTTTAATCTCTTTCAGGCTAACCACGGCTTTGATCAGCTCCATGCTGGAAGCCGCACGCACATCGCGGGGATTGATGTTGAGTAGTTCGCCCAGATGCATCATCACTTTGGCCCGATAAGGAGGCAAAAAATGGATTTTTCGTCCCTGACTGTGAGCTTTGTTAATAAATGCTTCAAGCTTATCGTAAGCCTGGGTCTGGCTCACTGCTACACTGGCAGCCAGCTCGGTCATCGAAGGCTGAGGACCCATCCAGATGATATCATCGATGTCGACATTGTTACCGAAGAGGATTTCTTCGCCCGAGTCGAAGTCGATCCAGCCTGCCAGACCGGGCATATTAAGCCCGAAAAAATAGCTGAAATGACTGTCCTGTCTGTAATGGTAGGTGTTGGCCGGATAGTTGAATGAGGCTTCGGGATTGGCAACGAAAAGGGCTATTCCACTGAGGCCAAGGCCTTTAAGCCGGTCGCGGCGCAAGGCGTAAACACTTTTGTCAAAAGGTAATGCTTTCATAATATGTTTATTGATGTTGTTGCATAAGGGCTTCTATTTCATCTGCTTCCACAGGAATATCCGGCATAAGATCAATGGGTTGGTCATGCGTTATCAGCAAGTCGGTTTCGATACGGATACCAATTTTTTCTTCCCGGATATACAGTCCGGGCTCAAAAGTGAGAACCATACCTGCTTCGAGGGGCCGGTGGCGCAGGCCGGGATCGTGTACATCAAGGCCTAGATGGTGTGTTACGCCATGCATAAAGTATTTGCGGTAGAGTGGGGCTTCGGCAGCTTGTGCAAGCACGTCTTCACGTTTGAAAAGCCCCAGGGCAATCATCTCGCTTTCCATCATCGACCACACTTGCCGGTTGACTTCGTCGATGGTCTGCCCCGGCACAAACAGCTCCAAGCCCTGCCTGAAAACGCGAAGCACCGCATCGTAACATTGCCTTTGCCTTGGACTGAATCGTCCGCTAACAGGGATGGTTCTGCTCAGGTCGGCCGAATAATTGCCATATTCGGCTCCGAAGTCGAGCAAGAGCAGGTCGCCTTCTTCCAACACACAGTTATTGCTTGTGTAATGCAACGTACACGCATTAGTTCCGGTGGCTACAATAGGGGCATAGCCTGTTCCGTCGCAGTGCTGATTCACCAAGCTCTGACGTATGGTCATTTCAATCTGCGCCTCGATTAATCCCGCACGGGTAGTCTGAAGTACTTTTCGGAAGGCCTCACCTGTTATGTTGCAGGCGTGTCGGATCAGCTTTAGTTCTTCGGGCTGCTTGATATTGCGCAGTTGAAGCATCAGGGGGTAAAGACGATCGTAGCGCTCAAGGGGATAGGATTTAATTATCTGGTTGACAAATCGTAAATCTTGAGGTTCATCCTCGGGCCTGAATCTGGTATATTCGTTGTTGAGCAAAAAAACACATCCTGCATAAGCCATACACTCGTGCAGCAGGGCATCGAATTCGTCTGAGTGATGGATTCGCTCAATTCCTGTGATTGATCGGGCTTCATTCAACGAAAGCATACGGCCCTCCCAGATGGATTTTACGGGGTCGTAGGCCGGAATAAAGAGCAATTCGCGCAGGGCTGGATTTGGGCAATCGGGAAACAGAATAAGGTATCCTGTGTCGTGCGCCAGACCAGTAAGCCAAAAGAAGTTCGACTCTTGCCTAAAAGGATAATATTGGTCACCATTCCTCTGCACGGGCAGAGCCGAACGCAACAACGCCATGGCATTATCCGGCATCAGGGAGGCTAACCTGCGGCGGTTCTCTTTAAAAAGCTCGTTGGGAATGGACGGAAAAAGTTTCATGATAAGTGGGAATTCCCTTGACGGGAGATCGTAACTAAATTTTTACATTTGTTAACCCATTCATTACAAAAATACGACGAACATATTTACCAAAATGCCCCTTTGTTTGTTTAACAGCAAAAACTGACACTTATGAGCAACCTCAGGCTAAAGTATGCCTCCATTACCAAAAAAATCATCATGGGTGTGATGGGTTTGTTTCTTTCCAGTTTTCTGGTAGTGCACTTATCCATTAACCTGCTTGTGCTATTCGACGACGATCGTTTTCTTTTCAACCAGGCGGCCCATTTCATGGCAACCAATCCGGTCATTCAGACTTTTCAATGGGTATTGTTTCTGGCATTTGTGGTGCATATTATTTTAGGTATTGTGCTCCAAATTCAGAATTGGATGGCCCGCCCGGTGGGCTATAAAGTAAAAGGGTATTCTGAGCAGTCCTTTTTCTCAAAATACATGATTCATACCGGAATGGTTGTATTCATTTTTTTAATCATCCACTTTGCCAACTTTTTTGTCAAGGCCAAGTTCGGTATGGTCGAACCCATCACTTATGATGGCAAAACGGTGGATGACCTTGGAATTCTAATCATCAACCTTTTCAAGGACGGATATTATGTGGCGTTTTATATAGTGTCCCTGTTCTTGTTGGGATTCCACCTCGAACATGGTTTCCAGTCGGCTTTTCAGTCGCTGGGGATCAACCATCCTGTTTATACCCGCTGGATCAGTGCAATAGGAACCTTGTTCTCAATTGTCATCACGCTCGGATTTATTGCCATACCTGTTGTGATTTATTTCTTCCGTTAAGCAAAAGCTAACCTACTATGACCAAATTAGACGCTAAAATTCCAAAAGGTCCCCTGTCGGAAAAGTGGACTCATTATAAAACCCACCAAAATCTGGTGAACCCTGCCAATAAGCGCAGAATAGACATTATTGTTGTTGGTACTGGCCTTGCTGGTGCAGCAGCGGCAGCCAGCCTGGGCGAGCTGGGCTTTAATGTGATGTGTTTCGGCATTCACGACAGTCCGCGCCGTGCACACAGTATAGCAGCACAGGGAGGCATCAATGCTGCCAAAAACTACCCGAACGATGGCGACAGCGTATATCGCCTGTTTTACGACACCATCAAAGGGGGCGATTACCGTTCGCGCGAGGCCAATGTTTATCGCCTTGCCGAGGTGAGCAACAGCATTATCGATCAATGTGTTGCGCAGGGCGTTCCATTCGCCCGCGAGTACGGCGGATTGCTCGATAACCGTTCATTCGGAGGAGCTCAGGTTTCGCGAACTTTCTACGCACGCGGTCAAACCGGACAGCAGTTGCTGCTGGGTGCTTATAGTGCACTTAGCAAAGAAGTGGGGAAAGGCACCGTTAAAATGTTTACCCGGCACGAACTTGTTGATATTGTTGTGATTGAAGGCCGTGCTCGTGGGGTGATAATGCGCAACCTGATCAGCGGGGCGCTCGAGCGCTATGCCGCACATGCTGTGGTGCTGGCCACAGGAGGCTATGGGAACGTGTTCTTTTTAAGCACCAATGCCATGAACTCGAACGGCAGCGCAGCCTGGAAGGCTTACCGCCGGGGAGCGTTCTTTGCCAATCCATGCTTCACACAGATTCACCCAACCTGTATTCCGGTGCATGGAGAATATCAGTCGAAACTAACCCTCATGAGCGAAAGCCTCCGCAACGACGGTCGCATCTGGGTGCCCAAAGAGAAAGATGATGCTGAAAAGATCCGCAAAGGCCAACTCAAACCAACCGACCTTCCCGAAGAAAAGCGCGATTATTTCCTCGAGCGTCGCTACCCGGCATTTGGCAACCTGGTACCACGCGACGTGGCATCGCGTGCCGCCAAAGAGCGCTGCGATGCCGGCTTCGGCGTTGGCAATACTGGCCTTGCTGTTTACCTTGACTTTGCCGATGCCATCAGACGGCTTGGCAAGAAAGTAATCGAATCAAGGTATGGCAATCTGTTTCAGATGTACGAAAAAATCGTGGACGAAAACCCCTACGAAACACCCATGATGATCTATCCAGCCGTGCACTACACCATGGGCGGTCTTTGGGTGGACTACGAACTGCAAACCACCATTCCAGGCCTTTTTGCAGCCGGAGAAGCCAATTTCTCCGATCATGGGGCCAACCGTCTTGGTGCCTCGGCACTCATGCAGGGACTGGCCGATGGTTACTTTGTGCTGCCATATACACTGCAAAATTATCTGGCAGATCAGATCAGGGTGCCGCGGATCAGCACACAACTTCCTGATTTTGAAGCTACAGAAAAGGAGGCCAGAAAACAAATTGACAAACTCCTGGCAGTTCAGGGCAAAAATACCGTCGACAGCTACCACAAAAAGCTTGGCCTCATCATGTGGGATTTTGTAGGGATGGCTCGTAACCGCGAAGGATTGCTTAAAGCCATCAAAATGATTCAGGAACTTCGTGCCGATTTCTGGAAAAATGTCAAAGTGCCCGGAACCAACGAAATGCTCAACCCTGAACTCGAAAAAGCCATGCGTGTTGCCGACTACCTCGAGCTTGGCGAACTGATGGCACGGGATGCCCTCATGCGCGAGGAATCGTGCGGCGGGCATTTCCGCGAAGAATACCAAACACCCGACGGAGAAGCGCTGCGCAACGATAATGACTTCTTTTTTGTAAGCGCTTGGCAATTCGCTGGCAACAATGCAGATCCTGTGTTGCACAAGGAACCCCTTGTGTATGAATATGCCGAAGTAAAACAGCGCAACTATAAATAACGATCCTCGGCCTCACTCACAACAAACCCGGAAAAAACACTACCTATGAACCTTACATTAAAAGTCTGGAGACAAGCCAATGCCCAGGACAAGGGCAGGTTTGTAGAATATAAAGTTACTGGCATTTCAAGCGATGCCTCCTTCCTCGAAATGATGGATATCCTCAACGAACAGCTGGTTACCGAAGGATTGGATCCGGTTGCGTTCGATCACGACTGCCGCGAAGGCATTTGCGGAGCCTGTTCGATGTATATCAACGGGAGGCCGCACGGACCCGATAAAGGTACTACAACCTGCCAGCTTCACATGCGCCGATTCAAAGATGGCGACACCATCACCGTGGAGCCCTGGCGCGCTAAGCCTTTTCCAGTGATTAAAGACCTTGTTGTTGACCGTTCATCATTCGATGATATCATTCAGGCCGGAGGCTTTGTGTCGGTTTCAACTGGCGGAGTACCCGATGCCAATGCAATTCCGATCCCCAAGCGAAACGCCGATCTTGCTATGGATGCCGCAGCATGTATTGGTTGTGGTGCTTGTGTTGCTGCATGTAAAAATGCCTCGGCCATGCTCTTTGTTTCGGCCAAAGTGTCGCAGTTTGCACTTCTGCCTCAAGGCAGGGTGGAAGCCCGCAAAAGGGTACAAAACATGGTGGCAAAGATGGACGAACTGGGTTTTGGCAACTGCACCAACACCTATGCATGCGAGGCAGCCTGCCCAAAAGAAATTTCGGTCGCAAACATCGCACGCATGAACAGGGAGTACCTTGCAGCTCGGGTAATTGCACCAAACGACTGAAATATTATTCAACCCTAAGGCCGGCCTATATAAGCCGGCTTTTTGTTTTAAAGAATAATGCCTGCAGGCAAACATAGTCAATCGTGGTTTGTTTAGAGATAATGATATTCTTATTTTCACATAACGATAAAAAAGTCAAGTCCGAAATAGAACGGCTGGTCGGACAGCCCTTCAATCTGCGCGAACGATGGCTAATGGGAGGCAATGGATCAGGGGGTCGGATAGTAACAGGCGGCGATGAGCATCTGATGGCCTGCCTTCCCGATGATGGCACCATACGCAAATGCAATATTGAGCTCCGTCCTGAAGGAATTATCGTCGGATTTCATCGGGGTCTTGAAACCTATGGATGGGTTGTGCCTTATTATATGCTTACGATTTATGGACAACAAGATGCTCTTACCCTGCACGCCGGCAAGCACCATCTTAGCCTCCTCTGGTCATCAAATGTAAAAGCGAACGAAAAGTTCTTGCAAAAACTATTAAGGCTGCGTGCCAACAGCCTCGAGGCAACGCGTATGCCTTGATATTAGCCATGCTGCAAGCTTTCAGAATTGCGCTAACTTTGTCGTTCAAATATTTCAAGCAATGGATAATCAAGTGCAGCGTGATGCTGGTGAGTTGATAAGGGTTGGAATAACGCATGGCGACTACAATGGAGTGGGATACGAAGTGATTCTGAAGTCGTTAGCAGATTCGCGCATCACCGAACTATTTACACCGGTTATTTACGGTCACTCAAGGGTGGCCGCTTTTTATCGTAAAAATTTAGCACTCAACGACCTGAACTTTTATCCCATACGAGACATAACTCAGTTGAGTCCCAAGCGTGTAAACCTTATTAACTGTAGCGAATCTGAGCTACGGGTCGAGATGGGGGTGCAGTCGGACGAGGCTGGTCATGTGGCATTTATGGCACTCAATATGGCGGTTGAAGACCTGAAAAAAGGAAATATTGATGTCATAGTCACTGCCCCAATCAATAAGGAAAGAATACAATCGGACAGTTTCCGCTTCCCCGGACACACCGAGTATCTGGCTTCGCACTTCAAAGGCGAGCCGCTGATGCTTATGGTATGGAGTGACCTGCGTATTGGAGTGGTCACCGGCCATATCCCTCTGGCTGAGGTCAGCAGCTCTTTGACTAGTGAGAACATCATCCAGAAGATCAGAATACTCAACAACAGCCTTATCAATGATTTCGGCATCCGAAAACCACGCTTAGCTGTGTTGGGCCTCAACCCCCATGCCGGCGATGGCGGATTGCTAGGCAAAGAAGAAGGAGCCCTCATTCTGCCGGCCATAAATCATGTAAGGGAAGAAGACGAATTGCTCGTTTACGGACCATTTGGCGCCGACGGCTTTTTTGGCTCTGGTGATTGGAAGAAATACGATGGCGTGCTGGCAATGTACCACGATCAGGGGCTGATTCCTTTTAAAACTTTGGCCGCAGGCGAAGGTGTAAATTTTACAGCAGGACTAAACATGGTGCGCACATCCCCGGCACATGGTACAGCATACGATATTGTCGGAAAAGGCCTTTCAAATGAGGATTCCTTAAGACGAGCACTTTATTTGGCTGTCGATATCTTTCGCAACAGAAAGCAGCAGCTTGAGCTGGAGCAAAACCAACTCGACAACTTGAAATACAGTGCCTGAGTGTGGTTGCCGACCGAATGCAATATTCCCTCAGCCAGATAGCTGTCCTGATCAATGGAAAGCTGGTAGAGCAAAACTTCAATGATTTGGTTATCAATCAGCTACTTATTGATAGCCGACAACTTATACAGCCCGAAGGAACACTTTTCTTTGCCCTTGAATCGAAGCGCAACGATGGTCATAAATACATTCCTGATCTCATTGCGAAAGGCGTAAGAGCATTTGTTGTGAGCAAGCTCCCACCCGAAGATGTGAGCAGGTTTCCGGAAAATGCCTCCTTCATCTTGGTAAACAACACGCTCAGAGCACTTCAGATGCTGGCTTCGGCGCACCGAAGGCAATACCACATCCCAGTTGTTGGCATAACTGGCAGCAACGGCAAAACAGTCATCAAAGAGTGGCTATACCAGCTCTTAGCAGATGATTATGAAGTGGTGCGCAGCCCAAAGAGCTACAATTCGCAGATTGGCGTCCCTCTTTCGGTGTGGCAAATGAACCACCAGCATCAGATGGCGATCTTCGAGGCTGGAATTTCTGAGCCGGGCGAGATGGAGCGATTGCAGGATATTATCCAGCCCACAATCGGCATTTTTACCAACATTGGATCGGCACATAGCGAAAATTTCATCAACGATGAACAAAAAGCCGGCGAAAAGCTCAAGCTCTTTACCAGGGTCAACACATTGATTTATTGTGCCGATCATCCTGAGGTGCAAACGGCCATTTTTCGCTCAAAGCTGCAGCAAAATATTAAGACATTTACCTGGAGCCGGCATCATCAGGCTGACCTACGTATCACAGATATTCAGCTAAATAGGCAACAGACCAGAATAACCGCCATATATAAAAATGCAATAATGGAAGTTGTCATCCCCTTTACCGATGAGGCCTCCATTGAAAACAGCATGCATTGCTTGAGCCTGATGCTATGTCTTGGTTATCATGAAGAGGATATAGCCCGTCGCCTGATGCTCCTCAGCCCCGTGGCCATGCGTCTGGAACTGAAAGAGGGCATCAACCATTGCACAATTATCAACGACAGCTATAACAATGATATACAATCGCTGGCTATTGCGCTCGATTTTCTGAATCAGCAAAACAAGGATCACCGAAAAACCATAATTCTTTCAGATATTTTGCAAAGTGGTGTGAGCGAGCCTGAGCTGTACGGTTCTGTTGCCCGATTGCTTCACGCCAAGGGCATTCATCAACTTATAGGCATCGGACCAGCCATAAGCAGGCAGAGTCACCAATTCAACATGCAGAAGGATTTTTATCTTTCAACCAATGAGTTTTTAACTTCATATCCGATAAACGGCTTTCTGAACGCCACCATTCTGCTCAAAGGTGCCCGATATTTTGGGTTTGAAAAAATCAGTGCCATGTTGCAGCAAAAGCTGCACGAAACTGTTCTGGAGATTAATCTAAACCATCTGATTTATAACCTGAATTATTATAGGTCGCTGTTAACGCCCGGAACCAGAATCATGATCATGGTGAAGGCCTTTGGCTATGGCAGCGGTGGTTATGAAATAGCTGGTGCTCTGCAGTTTCATCATGCCGACTATCTTGCCGTGGCTTATGTGGACGAAGGCATCGAACTTCGGAAGGCAGGTATCACCATGCCCATCATGGTCATGAGCCCCGAAGAGCTTAGCTTCGACGCCCTGCTTTTATATGACCTTGAACCAGAAATATACAGTTTCAGGGTGCTTTCATTACTCGAAGAAGCTATCGCAAGGCTCGAGGAATCGGGGAGGGTTGTAAGGATCCATATAAAATTCGATACGGGTATGCACCGGCTTGGTTTCGGCCCCGACGATGTTCTTAAATTAGGTAAGTATCTTGCCGGACATCCCAATATCAAGGTCGGATCAATCTTTTCGCACCTCGCTGCAAGCGACGACCCTGTTCACGATGCTTTTTCCCTTAGTCAGATCGAAACTTTCGATGCAATTCATAAACTACTCTCGACTTTGCTACCATACTCCTACGATCGCCATATCCTGAATTCAGCTGGCATAAGCCGTTTCCCTAAGGCACACTACGAAATGGTGCGTCTGGGAATCGGAGTTTATGGGATTCCGGTGAGCAAGTCCAGTCCTGAACCGCTCAAAAATGTGATCACGCTTCGCTCACTCATTTCTCAGACCAGATTCGTTAAAGCAGGAGAAAGCATCGGATACAACCGCAGCACTTTTACACAAAGAGACAGCGTAATCGGGGTTGTTCCCGTGGGCTATGCCGATGGACTACCGCGTTCACTTTCCAACGGCAGGGGACGGCTTTTCGTGAATGGCAGCCCGGCGCCCATCATTGGCGATGTTTGTATGGATCTGTGTATGATCGATTTAACCGGAATCGATGCCAAAGAAGGCGACGAAGTGATTGTGTTCGATTCCACAAATACCGTTTCAGGGCTGGCTGCCGATGCCGGCACCATACCATACGAGATCCTGACGCGAATCTCGCGCAGAGTGAAAAGGGTCTATTTTCAGGAATAGCATTTATTGCGGCCAACACCACATTCGTTGCAAATAAAGCAGGCCAAAGTTTGACTGAACGCATGTGGCTTTCTGTAACTTTTTTCCGAACTTTATGCAATCGTTCAATCAGCGCATCCAAAACCCAAACCGATGAAAGTACAATTCACCCTGCATTTCATGAGTCAATGGGGTCAAACCATTTGTGTCTGCGGCTCCGAACCCGAATTGGGATCATGGGACACCTCCAAATCGATCGAACTGGTATATCTTGGAAATGATGTTTGGAGTGGCAGTGTGGAATTGCCTGAAGGAAAGTATTTGGAATACAAATACTTGCTTCGTGAGGCTTCTGGTATTATGCAATGGGAAGGTGGTTCGAACCGCACTTTACTTACATCACAGCATTGCTTCATCGACATCCGTGACCATTGGCGCCCCGTGGTCGATCCCGACAGGGTATTGTTTACCAAGGTGTTTACCGAAGTAATCATGAAACCTGCCAGATTCATCAGGCAGGATGCTTTGCCGGAATCAGGTCATGTTGTCAGGCTTACCCTTTCAGCACCCCGTGTTGGTCCCGGCTATTGTATGGCAGTTATTGGGAATATACCTCCACTTGGCAACTGGACAAAGCCTCAACTGATGACAAATCAGAATTATCCGGTTTGGGAAATCGACCTTGATGCTGCCCAGTTCACAGAACAGGTTAACTACAAATACGTGATCGTAAAACTCGATGACTACAATATTGCAACCTGGGAAGAAGGCGAAAACAGGATGCTGCCCTCGATAAGTGCGAATACTGAAAATTGTCTGATTGTAATTAATGATGAAAAATTCAGGTACCCGGTAGGAAACTTCAAAGGTGCCGGAGTGGCTGTACCCGTGTTTTCGCTGCGAACCAACGAAAGCTTTGGTGTAGGAGAATTCAACGACATCCGTAAGCTTGTCGACTGGTGTGTACTCACCGGATTGAAAATGATTCAGGTGCTGCCCATCAACGAAACCGTTGCAACGCATTCATGGCTCGACAGCTACCCTTACAAGTCGATAACTGTAATGGCACTTCATCCCATGTACCTGCACCTGCCGGGTCTCGGACTGCTCAACGATAGTGCATTAATGGATGAATTTGAACAGATGCGACTTGAACTCAATGCTAAAACCTATGTTGACTATGTGGCAGTTACACGTGCCAAGGCAAGATATTTCAAGCTCATCTTCGACCAAAACTGGCCCGAGGTTGTAAAGCTTGAAAACTATCAGCAGTTTTTCGAGGCCAACAAAGATTGGTTGAAGCCTTACGCTGCATTTTGCTATCTCCGGGATCGGTATAAGACCAGCGACTTCCGGCAGTGGGAAGAATTTTCAGTTTACGATCCCGAGCTTATCGACGAATTGACAAATCCTGCTCAGGAATTCCACGAACACATCGCAGTACACTATTTCCAGCAGCATCATCTTGATTTGCAGTTGCGCGATGTTGTGGCCTATGCACATTCCCGGGGTGTGGCCATGAAAGGAGATATCCCAATTGGTATCAGCCCTAACAGCATAGAGGCCTGGACCGAACCCCACCTTTTTAATCTTTCCGGACAGGCAGGTGCCCCACCCGACGATTTTGCCGTCATGGGGCAGAACTGGGGTTTTCCAACCTATAACTGGGATGTGATGGCAGCCGATGGCTTTGCATGGTGGAAAAAGCGTCTTGGCATGATGGAAAAATATTTCGATGCCTACCGCATAGATCATATCCTGGGCTTCTTTCGGATATGGGAGATTCCTCGCGAGTCGCTGCACGGCTTGCTGGGTTATTTCAAACCTGGCCTGCCCATGACCACCTCCGAAATCGAAGACTGGGGTTTGTGGTTCGATATTGACAGATTCACCAAGCCCTATATCAGAGGATATCTGCTGCACGACTTTTTTGGTGAATATGCCGATGAAGTTCGTCGTAAATATTTGATAGAAAATGAGGTAGATTATTTCTCGCTCAAACCGGATTTCGATACCCAACGAAAAATATACGATCATTTCACCCCCGAGGGCATAACATCGGGGGTAAGTGCAAAGTCCATCATCATTCGCGACGGGTTGATGAGTCTGCTTAACGAAGTCTTGTTTGTGCAGGACCCATACAGCGAACATCCTGCCTACCATCCACGCATCGTACTTCATTTCACCTATAGTTACCGCGATCTGGAAGATTACAAGCGCGCGATACTCAACGAACTCTATATTCAATATTTCTACAGGCGGCACGATGAATTCTGGAAACAACATGCACTCGCCAAGCTGCCTGCCATAGTTTCAGCCAGTAATATGATGGTGTGTGGTGAGGATTTGGGTATGGTGCCCGACAATGTGCCTGAGGTTATGCGCGCGCTCAACATTTTGAGCCTCGAAATTCAACGTATGCCCAAAAATCCAAGAATCGAATTTGGGCATCCGGCCGATGCCCCCTACCTCAGTGTTTGTACAACATCCACCCACGATATGTCGACGGTGAGGGGTTGGTGGGAAGAAGATCGCGCCCGCACCGAGCGTTTTTATAAGAACATATTGGGCCACAATGATATAGCGCCTTATTTTGCAGAGCCATGGGTGTGTATGGAAATAATCCGGCAACATTTGCATTCTCCAGCCATGTGGACCATTTTCCCACTACAGGATCTTATTGCGCTTGATGGTAGTTTGCGATGGGACCAAACTGACAAGGAGCGCATTAATGTGCCCAGCGACCCTGAAAATAAGTGGCAGTACCGAATGATTATATCACTCGAGGAACTTACAGGTTCAGCCGAATTTAACCATACAATACGCGATCTTTTGCATCGGGCTGGCCGCGATTCGGATTATTAATGGCTTAAGCTGCTAAAGGTTAATCATGAAATAGAAAAACCCCTTGGCGGGAGCCTTGGGGTTTTTTCTGGTTAGCGGGCTGCTTGCACAAAAAATTGCTCCCAGGGCTGAAGGGAGCTTCGAGGAAAAGGATTAAAGAAAAAAAGACCGTTTGTTGATTATGGAGTACAAACGATATGATTGCTGGTTGTCAATAAGTTCGAAAAAATAAACCTTTTCGCCATGGAGATACACTTTGGCATTAATCTCACGGGCTGCATGCTCCTTCAAGCCATAGGCCTGAATTTCTTTCAGTGTGTAAATCTCGTTCACTTTCATGCCTCTTTCATTTTTACAGTAAAACCATCCTTTATGCAAATCGGGCATTCAGTGTTTCTTACAATTGAAATGTATCCACACCGGTTACATTTATAGTATTTATGGTTACGTGTCTGCTTTTTAGTAATACTTAGGCCAAACATTGTTGCGAATATTTCGCTTCTTCTTATGCAAATGGTGTGCCTTTTGCTTTAAAACATGAATAATTATTACATAAGTGTCAGATTATGAATAAAATAAAATTTATAAACTTACTTAGAATAGTTGTAATTAGTGAGGGTTGTTCCGAAAACGGATATCCGGATTTAATAGAATTCTCCGAAAACGGATACCAAAGAAAGGGTATTTAGCTGTCTGAAAAACGTATTTTTGCATCAAACGAAGCATCATGGAATTTCAAGCTTACAACCAGACTGCTAAAAGTCTTAACGATAGAATTGCACAATTAACAGAAATTGAGTTAAGTACGGCTGAGCTGCATAAGGCCTGGCGAACCATTTTCTCATGCATCGACCTTACCACCCTTGAGGCAACAGACAATGAGGAGCGGATACAAAACCTCTGTAATCAGGCATTAGGATTTTCTCATGCCGGCAAGCAGCTTGGTGTGGCTGCAATCTGTGTTTATATGCCATTTGTGTCTATTTGTCGCAAATTACTGAAAGACAGCGGTATTCAAGTTGCAACAGTTTCGTGCTCGTTTCCATCAGGCCAGCTTCCGTTACACTTGAAAATTGCTGAAACTACATGGGCTGTTGCTCAGGGAGCTGACGAGATTGATATGGTTATCTCCAGAGGCCTTATGCTTGCAGGCAATCACGATGCCATTTTGGAGGAAGTGAGGACGATAAAGGAAGCGTGTGGCAGAGCGCATTTAAAAGTTATCCTCGAGTCCGGAGAGCTTGCTGAACCCGGCATTATTCGAAAAGCGTCTGAGCTTGCCCTTCTAGCCGGAGCCGATTTTCTCAAAACTTCAACGGGCAAGGTGCAGCCGGCAGCAACTCCGGAAGCCGCGGTGGTGATGCTCGAAACGATAAAGGAATACTTTGACAAAACAGGCCGGATGGTTGGTTTCAAACCGGCCGGCGGCATAGCCGAGCCTGAAGCGGCACTCTTGTATTACAAGCTTGTTAAAGGAATTCTCGGCGAAGCATGGCTCAACCCCCGGCTTTTCCGCATTGGCGCCAGCCGGCTTGCTGCACGTGTGTTCGAACTCATCCTTTAAGTTTATGATATTATCAAGCCGAAACAGCTTTCGATAATAATTAGTGCCTTGAACAACAAATACATCTATATTTGTAGATATAATGTTATCAACCAAGGCATGAAACAACTGTTATCTTTAGTGCTGCTTATCACAATGATGGGTAACTTTTCTATTGCCCAGACTCCACTTACTACAGCACCAAATTTTAGTGTAAAAACAGTTGACGGAGCGGTCATCGAACTTTATCCATTGCTAGATGCCGGTAAAGTGGTGGTTCTTAATTTTTTCTCTGTCTCCTGCGGGCCTTGTCAACTCTATGCACCTCATTTTCAGGGTGCTTTTGAGGCTTTCGGCCGTAATCTCGGAGATGTATTTTTTTTGGGGATTAACTACAATGGAACCAATCCCGACGTGATTTTCTTCGATTCCCTTTTTGGTCTGACTTTTCCTTCGGCCAGCGGACTGGATGGGGGAGGCAATGCTGCTTTTCACCTTTTTCAGCTTACTGCCTATCCTACAGTTTTGGTGATCAGGCCCGACAAAGTTATCACCAACCCTTACATTTGGCCGCCTACAACCGAAAACATCATCAACGCAGTAACGCTTGCAGGTGGTACGCTTGTTGGCCTCGACGATATCCATAGGGAGGCTGACTTCCTTGTGTCCCCCAATCCTGTTGCTCAACGTGCAACTATCCAGCTATCACTGAATCAGAACGAAATGGTGACCATTGACCTTTTGGATACCAGTGGCAGGCTGATAAAACGCCTCATGTACAATGAAGTATTTGACACCGGTCAGCATAAAATTGATTTTTCTTCTGAAGACTTGTCCAACGGCATCTTTTTTGTAGCTTTTACCACTGAAAAAACGAAGATCCTTAAAAAGATAATAGTGGTAAATAATTGATTATGAAAAATCTGAAGAAATCTGGCGCAGTACTTTTCTTGATTACTGCGCTTTTTTTGTGCTTCATTCTTCCATCCTGCAATCTGGATGAAGATATTGGCCCTGATGTCGACCCTATTGAAAAGTTTCTGGGTAGTTGGAGTGTGCGCGACAACGAGCTGAAAGTCAATTATACTGTAAGCATTCAACGCAATCCATCCAATTCTTCTGAGGTCCGCATTCAGAACTTTGCTGCCTCCGGAAGCGCAGCAACTGCACTTGTTGTGGGCAGCACACTGACGCTCACAAGCCCGGTAATTGGGAACGGATGGCAGGTATCAGGCACAGGTATTTACAAGAACTCCTCACGGATGGAGTTTAATTACAGCCTTGTGGTGAGTGGCAGTTCCGAAAACCGGTTTGCCTTATTCACACGTTAAAATCTGAGCTTCGGGAGCTTGTTTACAATAAAATTTTTTCCAACCCGGAGTTCAACGCGTTGAAATATCCTCTATTCTGAGGTTCTTTTGCATATTCATCAGGCTATCAATCACATTCTGATATACTTTTTCCATAATTTCCGGGCGCTTATTATAGAAGACTAAATTGTCCTCAAGAAGCTGAGGAGTAAGGAAGTGATTTACAAATAGCGAATCATAGAGTGCATTCTTCTGCTGTTCAAACTCCTGACCGTTGTTGCGGCGCATATTCATGGCAGCTTCGATAAGATGAACTTCTGTGAGTACTTTGGTAAGGGTCGCCTGGCTAATAAGTACTTTAGGCCTGTTGTTTCTCATTTCGGATCGAACACATGCAGCAGATATACCTATAAACACCACGAGCAAAATGAACAGTGGTGTTCGTCCAAAAATACGCAGGCTCATATCAGATTGCGGTGTTGGTTAGTTGCCCACTTCCGATAAAAACCTGATACGCATCAATCGTATTTCTTCCTCAGTGTACTCCGAATCGCCAAGGGTTCTAAGGGCAAGTTCCACCGAGTCGCTCTCAGCTTCGCGGAAATAATCGATGATCTCTTCCTGATGATACTCATCAACAAATTCATCGATATAATAGCCAATGTCGATGCGTGTTCCGCTAGCAACAATGCTCTCAATCTCGCTCAACAACTCATCGAAGGTGATATTTTTGGCATAGGCAATGTCCTCTAGTAAGATCTTTCGGTCGATGTTTCTGATGATTTCTACTTTAAGACCCGATTTGTTGACCACCGATTTCACAACCATATCGTTGGGTCGGATAATCTCGTTTTCTTCAACGTACTGTCGGATGAGACGGATAAACGGCTCCCCATATTTGGCTGCTTTTCCAGTGCCTACCCCGACGATCTGGGTAAGTTCCTCCACAGTAATGGGATACTGAATGGCCATATCCTCGAGCGAAGGATCCTGAAAGATAACAAAAGGCGGAAGGTTTTCCTTCTTCGAGATGGCCTTTCTGAGGTCTTTCAGCATGGAAAACAGCGTTGTATCTGTACCGCTGCCTTTTGGTCCGCCCGCTTTGGCTGCATCCAGATCGTCATCCTCCTGGCTGTCGTATTTATGATCCTTGGCCAACATGATGGTGAAAGGCTTTTTGAGGTAGTCTTTGCCTTCCTTGGTCACCTTTAGGATGCCGTAGTTTTCTATTTCTTTACTTAATAGCTTGTGGATGAGTCCCTGACGAATAACTGCATTCCAATATCGCTCATCTTCTTCACCTGCGCCGAAAAACTCATTGCTGTCCAGTTTCAGGCTTTTAATATCGCCTGCCTTTTTGCCGATGAGGAGCTCAACAATTTGTTTGGCTTTAAATTGTTGTTTCAGGCTGAGAATTGCCTCAATGACAAGCTTGACATCTTCCATTCCGTCAACTTTCTCCTTGGGATTGAGGCAGTTGTCGCAAGCCCCGCAGTTGTCGTTTTCGTAAGTCTCGCCAAAATAATGCAGCAGCAGTTTATGACGGCAAACCGTGGACTCAGCGTAGTTAACCACTTCGTTGAGCAATTCGCGGGCAATTTCCTGCTCAGCCACCGATTTGTCCTTGTTGAACTTATCGAGCTTTGTGATGTCATTTTCACTAAAAAAGGCCAAACAGTTTCCCTCGCCGTCGTCGCGACCTGACCTGCCTGTTTCCTGATAATATCCTTCGAGGCTTTTGGGCATGTCGTGGTGAATCACAAAGCGGATGTCAGGCTTATCAATACCCATTCCAAAGGCGATAGTTGCGACAATTACTTCCGCTTCTTCCATCAGAAACTTGTCCTGATTAGCGGTCCGTGTACTGCTGTCGAGGCCGGCGTGGTATGGCAAAGCCCTGATGCCGTTCACCGTCAGGGTTTCAGCAATTTCCTCCACTTTTTTCCTGCTCAGGCAATACACAATTCCCGATTTCCCGGGATTATTCTTGATGTACCTGATGATATCTTTCATCACCTCGTCCGTCTTGGGCTTTACTTCGTAGTATAGGTTTGGCCTGTCGAACGAGGATTTAAAGATTTTGGCATTGGTGATTTCAAGATTCTTGAGAATATCCTGCTGAACTTTTACCGTAGCTGTAGCAGTAAGCGCAATTACAGGAAGCTTGGGGTTAATGGCATTGATGATTGGCCTGAGCTTGCGGTATTCGGGGCGGAAATCATGCCCCCATTCCGAGATGCAATGTGCCTCGTCAATAGCAATGAAAGATATTTTGAGGGACCTCAGAAATTCTGTGGTTTCGTCTTTGTTGAGCGATTCGGGAGCTACGTATAGCAGTTTGGTTTTGCGCGCGATAAGGTCTTCACGCACCTGGATGAGTTCGCTGCGCGATAAAGAAGAATTCATTACATGTGCAATTCCATACTCAGTGCCGAAATTGCGAATGGTGTCGACCTGATTTTTCATCAACGCAATAAGTGGTGATACCACTATGGCCGTTCCTTCGCTCATCAGTGCAGGCAACTGATAGCATAACGACTTGCCACCGCCTGTCGGCATAACCACAAACGTGTGATTGCCTTCGAGCACACTTTTAATGATGGCCTCCTGATTGCCTTTAAAATGGTCAAAACCGAATATCTTCTTCAGAAGCTCGTGAAGTCCGTATTCATCCTTCCTCACCATGGATAATTCTCTTGTGTTCTAAAAAAATTCATTTGGCCAGCGGGACGGTCGGGTTCGGCTATCATCTCCAGCCCTTTATACAAATATACGTACTAATGACTTTTTTACAATCCAAAATAAAATCAAAAAAATTCCTGCATTTGTTGTCGGTTTATTAACCGGCAACCGGAATGCAATACTGTATAAACGCACCTTAAATCCCCTCAGCCCTCTTTTGGTGCATCTGCTTCACCATTAAGGGACGGCAAAATTACTGCCTTTTGTTGTAAAAAACGCACAATCAGTTTTTTTGGTATTGTTCACTCGTGCCTTTATCTGTGCGCTTAGGGGCGAAATTGCTAATTTTGCTCCAATATATTAATTATGAATTTCGATTCAGACAAAGCCGGCAATCCCGACGCTGATGCACTATTAGCGCTGGCACGTCATGTCATACTACAGGAACGAGATGCATTGGATGGCCTGATTCCTCAGCTTTCGCCACATTTTGCTGAAGTGGTGCGTCGTATTTTCAAATCGACCGGCAAGGTGATCGTGAGTGGCATTGGCAAGAGCGCCATTGTGGCGCAGAAGATCGTTGCCACTTTGAACAGCACAGGCACCAACGCCGTATTTTTACATGCTGCCGATGCTATTCATGGTGATCTTGGATTAGTGCGCGATGAGGATGTGGTGTTGCTCATTTCAAAAAGTGGCGAAACACCTGAAATAAAGGTGCTCATCCCATTGCTCAAAGCCCGGCCGAATTTGTTGGTGGCCATGGTTGGAACTCCCAATTCATACCTTTCACTTCAGGCTGATTATATGTTGATGACCTCGGTTGATCATGAAGCCTGCCCCAACAATCTGGCGCCCACATCCAGCACAACTGCGCAGATGGTTATGGGTGATGCCCTCGCCATTGCCCTGTTGCATTGCAGAGGTTTTAGTCCGGAAGACTTCGCACGTATACATCCCGGGGGTGCACTGGGCAAGAAACTCTATTTGAGGGTTGAGGATGTTTATCTGCGAAACGAAGTGCCAAGGGTAAACATCAACGACAACCTCAGGACTGTAATTGTAGAAATATCTGCCAAAAGGCTCGGAGCCACCGCGGTGATGCAAAACGAAAAACTTGCCGGCATAATCACCGATGGCGACCTTAGGCGAATGCTTATGAACAATGTTTCGTTCGACCACCTGCATGCCGGAGATATCATGACCAAAAACCCAAAGAGCACCAGCCCAGCAGAATACCTGGCCAATGTGCTGGCCATAATGCGTCAGCACCAGATAACTCAATTACCCGTTGTTGAGCATGATACATATAAGGGAATGATTCATCTGCACGATATTTTAAACGAAGGCGTTGTTTAATTAATTTGAAACAAACATATTGATTATGAATAAGGTAGAGCAGTTTAATGCATACAGGTCAATAATGAATGAGCGTTTGATGGCTGCCCCTAACAACAAGATCATGAAGCGAATCTACAGCCTCGATACGCTTACCTACGAAAACGGTGCGCTTGATACAAAAACCAAGGAAATGCTTGGTTTGGTGGCCTCTATGGTATTGCGCTGCGACGATTGCATTGCCTATCATTTGCAGAAATGTTTCGAATTAGGTTTGTCCAGCGAAGAAATCATGGAGATTTTTGGGGTTGCCAATCTTGTGGGTGGAACGATTGTGATACCCCATACACGCAGAGCGCTCGAGTTTTGGGAAATGCTTATTGAGAGCCGCTGAGAATATCGCACATCAAATAAAAAATGAACACAAGGGCCATGATGACACTTCGCGCTGAACACCTATTTAAGAAATACAGGCAACGTACAGTAGTCAAGGATGTTTCTGTAGAGGTGAAACAGGGCGAGATAGTAGGTTTACTCGGGCCTAACGGAGCAGGAAAAACGACCACATTTTACATGATTGTGGGTCTTATCAAACCACTTGCTGGCAAGGTTTACCTCAATAGTACCGAAATAACCACCCAGCCCATGTTTCGTCGGGCCCAGCTCGGCATAGGCTATCTGGCTCAGGAAGCCAGTGTGTTCCGAAACATGAGCGTGGAGGATAACATCTTGTCTGTCATGGAGTTCAAGCCTGGCATGAATCGCGATCTGCGTTACGAACGGCTTGAGCAATTGCTAGACGAGTTTGGCCTGAGGGGGATCAGAAAAAGCAAAGGTGTTCAACTTTCAGGTGGTGAGCGTCGGCGAACTGAAATAGCACGTGCACTTGCAGTGAATCCAAGCTTCATCCTGCTCGACGAGCCCTTTGCGGGTGTTGACCCCATTGCAGTCGAAGATATTCAGAACATCGTCTGGAAACTAAAAAAGAAAAATATCGGTATTTTAATTACCGACCACAATGTGCACGAAACCCTATCAATTACCGACAGATCTTATCTGTTGTTCGAAGGCGCTATTCTCAAATCGGGCACATCAGAAGAGCTTGCTGCCGACGAGCAGGTTCGCAAAGTATATTTAGGCCAGAATTTTGAACTAAGAAGACGCGAAAGCGGCATTTCGGGCTCAGCTTTGGATTTCGGCCAGATATACGAAGAGCGAGAGGATAAGATAAATGCCGATGATGAAAGGAATGGCCAGAAATTGGAAGAACACGATTAAAACCGCCGAGACAATCAGAAAAAAGTAGCGGATCTCGTTGCCTCTCAGTCCGAAGTTCCTGAACTTGAGCCCGAAAAGTGGCAGATTGCTCACCATAAGCACACTGAGTATTGCGGCAATTCCCATTAGAAAGTAGGCATTCGTGAATACCATATAGGTTAAACTCTGGCTTTCGTAAAGCTGTTGTCTTACAAGTGGTAGCGAAGCGATAAACAATCCGGAAGCCGGACTGGGCAATCCACGGAAGTGTTCGGTCTGGAGCGGGTCGTTATTGAATCTGGCCAGCCGCAGGGCTGTAAAAGCAGGCACAAAAAAGGCAATTAATGGCGCCAGATCAAAGCTGCCGAGATGTGCAATAGGACGTCCGTGACTGATGCTGATCAGATGATAAAGAATCATTCCCGGCGCAACCCCGAAGGAAACCACATCAGCCAGCGAGTCGAGGTCGGCTCCTGTGGCAGAATATGCCTTGAGCATCCGTGCTGCAAAGCCGTCAAGGAAATCGAAAACGGCCGCCGCAAACACAAAAAGCCCTGCGGTCTCAATGTTGCCCTGAGCAAAGCTGAGGATGGAAAGCGTGCCACAGATAAGATTTAACAGGGTAAGCAGGTTAGGGATGTGCCGGGTGATTGCCATAACGTTAGATCTTGTAGTGCAAAGATAGTCGGCTGCGCGCTCCGGCGCAAACAATTACACTGCGTTCGGATTTTTGCGAAATTTGTGCCATGAGAATGAGCTTTTTCTTTATATCAGTAGTCATGTTGTTGACGAACAACAATATGCTCAAAGCTCAGCTGGAATTGAGCGCTGAAATCAGGCCTCGTTTCGAGCTGAATTTCGGTCATGGGCAAGTGCCCCGTGTTGGCCAGGTGCCAACAACCTATGTGTCGCAACGCACACGCTTTATCATAAAGCATCAGACCTCAAAGGCCGATTTTTATTTCAGCCCTCAGGATGTTCGTGTCTGGGGCGATGATAACCTGGCTTCGCGCACCGCTTCGCAACTGAACACTTCTGGAATGGGGATTCATCAGGCCTGGGTGGGATTGAAACTGGGCACATCGGATTACCTGCGCATCGGACGGCAGGAATTGTCCTACGATGACCAACGATTGTTGTCAGCACGAAATTGGCCTCAGTACGGACAAACTTACGATGCTGTCCTTTGGAACCGCACCTATAACAAATGGCAGCTCGACCTTGCAGTTTCGTACAACAACGATGCTACCAGGATGAGTTCAGGTTTTGGCAACAACCACTATCTCGTTGATCCGATCGAAAACCGGATTCGGACACTTAACTTATTGTACCTTAAACGTAAACTCGGAAAGAATGCTTATCTGAGCGGGATGGCTATCCTGAGTGGTTATCAGAAAGAAAAGCAGTCGAATATCATCTACATGATGGCCACAATGGGTGGTCATTTCAATATGCAGAAACGATTCTCCGATTTTAAAGCCAACTACTATATCCAGCGCGGAAAGAGCCAGAAAGGGAAAGATATGAAAAGTTTTTTCGTTTCGGCCGAGGCAGGGTGGAAACTCGGGAGGCTTCGCCCGTGCTTTGGGTTTGATGTTGTTAGCGGTAATGATGCCACCAGCAATAGTACCGACTATACCAAACGTGAGCATTCGTTTGACCTTTTTTACGGTGTTCGTTACCTTCGCTACGGACGGCTCAATCAGTACGTGCTACCGTCGAGTACTTCGGGAGGAGGATGGGTTGATGCTTATCCAGCACTGTCATACCAGACCCGCGATATAGGAACCTTTACCGCAGAATGGTTTTTTTTCAGACTGCACCGCCCTATCGTCAATCCGCTCAACAGCAATCAGATACTTAAAGGTGGGTTGGGCAACGAGATCAACCTTATCTGGTCCTACAACATCAAGCCTGATATGAACCTCAATGCAGGTTTGGCTATCTATAACCCCAATGATAATTTTGCTTTTGTAAAAAGTGTGGCCCCTGACCAGCTGGCCAGACCCTATTATGGTTGGCTCATGCTCACATACAAACCAGTGTTGTTTAACTCGGAAAAGTAATTTCTTGCTGTTATGCACCTCAAATCAATCGCAATTGCAAATTTTGATTATGATTTGCCTGAACACCGCATTGCTCATTATCCTCTGGAACAGCGCGATGCTTCGAAGCTGCTGGTTATGCATGGCGACACACTTCAGCAAAGCATTTTCCGAAACATCGGAAGCTATCTTCCTGATCAATCCTTTCTAGTTACCAATAAAACCCGTGTTGTCAACGCCAGGCTGCATTTTGTCAAAACCTCCGGTGCACTGATAGAGGTATTCTGTCTCGAATCTGCAGAACATGCCGGCAATTTTGAAAAAGTTTTTACATCTGCTTCTCCTGTGGTATGGAAGTGTCTGGTAGGCAATTTAAAAAGGTGGAAATCGGGCAGACTGCTTCTTAACCTCAACACTGCGGGCAACCCGATTGCGCTTCATGCAGAACGTCTGGAACGACATGATGAGTATTCGCTTGTTCGGTTCACCTGGGATGATCCCACGATTACGTTTGGCAAGATACTTGAACTGGCTGGCGAGCTGCCCCTGCCTCCATATCTTAACAGAAAGGCAGAAGGTATTGACTATGAGCGATATCAGACCGTATTTGCGGTAGCCGAGGGCTCTGTTGCTGCACCAACGGCGGGCCTGCATTTTACTCCGGAGCTTCTGCAAAGCCTGAAGCACAGTCATCACTTTGGTGAGGTAACATTGCATGTTGGTGCAGGCACATTTAAACCGGTCTCATCAAATACCATCGGCGATCACCTGATGCACGCCGAGCGTATTATTGTAGGTCGTGAACTGATAAAAAGGTTGACTGAGCAACAAGGTCATGTGGTTGCAGTAGGCACCACCAGTCTGCGAACGCTGGAGAGCCTTTTCTGGCTTGGTGTACAATTGAAAGAAAATAACAAACCGCGCGAACTTTTTGTCGGCCAATGGGAGCCATATGAAAACCCAGAATCAAGTTTATCATTATGCCAAAGCTTTGAAGCAATCTTGAATTATATGGACATAAACGGGCTCGATTCCTTATCGGCCCAAACTGCCTTGATGATTGCTCCGGGATATGAATTCAGGGTTGTTAAAGGACTGATTACCAATTTTCATCAGCCTAAAAGCACACTGCTACTACTTGTTTCAGCTTTGGTTGGTGAGCGCTGGCGCAAGGCCTATGACTTTGCCCTGAAGCAAAATTTTAGGTTTCTGAGTTATGGCGACAGCTGTCTTTTTCTTCCCTGACGAGCGTTGAAAAAAGTTCACGGATTCACTAATTAAGTATTGATCCGTGTGGGTATTATGCGTTATCAGGAAATATGATCCAGACTCTTGTGCCCTCATTTTCCTTGCTCTCTATCCGAAGTTTGGCATTGATGATACTGGCAAACTCTTTCACCATTTGCAACCCCAGACCAGTGCCTCTTTCGTTATTGGTGCCACGCTCCGAATCAATAAATTCTTCAGAAACAATGGTATCGATTTTTTCCTTGCTCATACCCACTCCCTCATCAGTGACAAGAATTGCTTTTTTGCCTTGGATTAAGGTTTCTTCTATAGTAATTTTTTGCCTTCGCTGCTGAATTTGATAGAGTTATTCACAAGGTTTCGCACGATGCTTCTGACAAGCTGAGGATCGCTGAAGATTTGCGAGGTCGGGGGTATTTTATTTTAGACTATAATATTCTTTTCCTGAGAGCGTCCTGATAAAAATGCCAGTTCTTCATTTACAGCAGAATACAGATTAAACGTTTATTCGGAAGGCGTTATCAGCTTACGTTTGCTCATGGCCCACTGCAGCAGGTTTTCCAGGGTTCCGTAGGTGGTTATTGTTTGCTTGTATAAGTTTTCAAGGAGATTCATTTTATCGTTTTCACTCAGGTCTTTGCCACTGCTTACAAGTATCTCAAGAATACCCATCAAAGCGTTGAAAGGCGATTTTAGGTCGTAGGCAATTACCGAGAATAATTTGTCTTTTGTCTGATTTGCAGCAACGAGTTCAGTGTTCTTCAGGTGAACTTCCTTGTTTAGCAAGCTAAGCTGATAATACAATTTCTTAAGCCGCCTACTGTTTATGACCATTAGAATAATAAGCATCAGGGTCCTCACCAGGGCAACGCCGACGATAATACTAATCGCAAAAAGCATCCTTACGCGCTGCTTCTGTGCCTAATTCTTAATACGAAGCTGACTATTTTCGAGTTCTTTCTTTTCGCTTTTATACTTGGTCTGCATTTCGCGGACAAGATTATTGTTTGCCAATTGAACCAGGCTATCCGATAATTTCTGGTATTCCACCAGCTGTTCGAAAGCTGCTTTGTGATTTTGAAGTTTACTGTTTATCTCAGCCAGCTTACTAAGTTTGGCAACTTGCAATTCCAGATCGTCAAGTTGCTTCACAACAGGCTGCAAATTTTCAAGGTGTCTTAGTGAGGCTGCATAATTTCCTTGCTTCATTTCTATGTCAACAAGCCCCTTGCCAGTGTGATAAATGCCAATTAATATATTGTTGTCCAGGCATACCTGCCGGGCCTCAATCAGATACAGCTTTGCCTGATCAAGCTATTTCCAGAAGGTATAAACCTTTGCAAAAAGGGTGAGTGAACGTGCCACATCGCGAATAAATCCTTTCTCCCTTGCAAGGCCAAGCGCTAAATTGCCAAATTATAATGCGCTGTCATAAAGCTGCATTTCTTGATAAACAATAGCCAGATTTCCATAGTTCATCGAAAGGTCAAAAAGCTTGTTGGTTTCCTTGTTAAGCTCGATGGCCCTGAAGTAACGACTTTTTGATAAATCATAGTTCTTTGTGCTCAGATCGATAAGTGCCAGATTGTTTAAAACAACAGGGGTATTTCGGATATCTTTCAGTTCCTCGGCATAGTGCAGTGCCACAAGGTACTTGTTGTAAGCCTCGGCCACCTTGCCTTTATCGCTTAATATCATTGCAAGGTTGTTGGCCGACGACATCTTGACTCTGTTATTGTTGGTCTGTTCTGCAATGGCGTTGGCCAGCTCAAAATAATGAAGCGCACTGTCGAGCTGACCCATATTGCGATAATTTTTCCCAAACTCATTAAGGTTCTTGTACCAAATGAAATCATCACTGATACGATCTCTAATATCCTTTGACTGGTAAAGAAAGAATAATGCCGAATCGTTCTTTTCGAGATTAAAATAGGCGGCCGCTGCAAGCTGTTTAGCATTGGCAATTTTGTTCCAGTTACCAATCCGTTCACCCATATCGATCATTTGCCTGGCCGTTGCAATAACCAACTGCGGATCCGTGTGGGCCAATGAATCCCCGATATTTAGAAAGGCTTCATATGACTCAAGTTCAGCACTGTCAAGCTGACGATTGCGCTTCATATTGTCGCATCCGCTAAACGATAAGAGAGCTAACGAAACGAAGAACAAAAAGGGGGCAATGTGTATTGCCGGATTTAGGCTCGCCGCATTCGTCATTAATTTATTAAGCATCTTCATGTCTGGCCAGGTTACCTTGAGTACCACAAATATAATGAACACATATGCCCGAAATGGTGTTTGTGTATGAATGAGTCGTTATTTTTGCATCGACTGACAAAATGCCATCGAAAAACCTTAATCTTTTGACACTTCCATGAATACCAACCCGATCAAGTTCTACTTAGCAAGCGCAGTTGTAATTGCGATGCTTGTTTTTTCCTGCACCAGTGTTCCCATTACCGGACGAAAGCAGCTGAGCCTTATTCCCGGATCGCAGATGATGACCATGAGCTTTCAGCAGTATAATCAGTTTCTGAGCGAGAATAAGCTGTCTACTGATGCCGCTGCTACCGCTATGGTCAAGAAAGTTGGATTAAAGATTCAAAATGCTGTAGAAAGGTATTTTGCTGAAAAAGGTTTATCGAAACAGCTTCAAGGGTACGCCTGGGAGTTCAACCTTGTGGAAAGTCCCGAAGCCAACGCATGGTGCATGCCGGGCGGTAAGGTAGTGTTTTACTCGGGCATTTTACCCATAACAGCCAATGAAACCGGGTTGGCTGTCGTTATGGGTCACGAGGTGGCTCATGCCATTGCCGAGCATGGCAACGAGCGCATGAGTCAGCAATTGATGACTCAGATGGGGGGTATGGCCCTTGCCGTTGCTATGCAGGATAAACCAGAACAAACCCAGGCCCTGTGGCTGACGGCTTTTGGTCTGGGTTCGCAATTGGGCGTTTTGCTTCCATACAGTCGCCTTCACGAAAGCGAGGCCGATAAGCTTGGATTAATTTTTATGGCAATGGCTGGATACGATCCTAATGAGGCTGTCGCTTTCTGGCAGCGCATGGCAACAATGAAGGGAGGGCAGGCACCACCTGAATTCCTCAGCACGCATCCATCCGATGAAACCCGTATTGCACAGATCAGAAAATGGTTGCCCGAAGCCATGAAATATTATTCGAAAGACCGTTAAAAAAGTAAGCGCTATAGGGCGCTTATTTTTTTTCAATCTCTGTCATCCAGGCATCAGTGCTGATTACCCTTGCATAGGTTCGGTTCAGGGTAGAAAGCGTTGATGCATGCACATGTGCAGCAGGCACTTCCACTTGTTCGAACCTGAGGTCTCGGGTGGCGCACGCATCAGAAAGTACAACACAGCTAAACCCGTAATCTTTTGCTGCCCTCACCGCTGCCTCAAGACACATATGCGTCTGCATGCCGGCAAAAACAAGTTCGCCGGCATTGAGCGTTCGCAACACCTCAACCAAATTGGTGCCGAGGAAAGCATTCACTTCTTTCTTTGTGATTACCACTTCATCCTTCATTGGAGCGACCAAAGCGTGTATCTCACCACCTGGCCCAAAAGCGTGTTGCACATGCACCACCGGCCAGCCATTTTCCCTGAACAACTTCAGAGCCTCCGAAGCCTGTTTGGCTGCCTTATCAGGCTCATGCAGGGGCAATGCTCCGCCAGCGAAGTAAAACTCCTGAATATCAATAAGTATCAATACTTTATTGTTCTGTCCGATGACATGAGACATTAGCATCAGGAAAACGAAAACAAAGGAGATTTTCTTCATCTCAAAAAAATTTAGCCAAAAATAGCACCAGTTTGCAACCGCCGGGTTGAAATAATGTCAATGTACTGTATAATAAAAAATAATATGAAAAAGTTAATACTATGTAGTGCAAGGTACTAAAAAAGATATAATTTTGCCGCATGAATATAGAAAATAATTTATCGCAAATGCGTCGGGGAGTGCTCGAGATGTGTATTCTGGCAATAATCCGACGAAAGGGAGAAGCATACGCTACGGACATCATCGACGAGTTGAAGCAGGCAAAACTTCTGGTGGTGGAAGGTACGTTGTATCCGCTGCTGACAAGGCTCAAGAACGAAGACCTGCTCACCTACCGGTGGGAGGAAAGCCGCTCCGGGCCGCCCAGAAAATATTATCAGATTACAGTATCGGGACTCGGCTTGCTTGGGGAAATGCGGGCTGGCTGGCTGCAGCTCACCAGTTCGGTGGAGTCGGTTTTAAACAATAATACTAACGAATCAATACACAACAGCAATGAATAAAACAGTAAGCGCCAGCATCAGCGGGCTGATGTTTGTCCTGGAGGAGGAAGCTTTCAGTCGCCTTAGTCAATATCTTCATGACCTGCGCTCGTACTTTTCGGGCCGTGAGGGAGAGGATGAGATAATTGCCGATATCGAGAGTCGGATTGCTGAATTGTTGCAGTCGCGACTCAGCGATAACAAGCAAGTAATTAACCTGCAGGATGTGGATTGGGTAGTTGGAGTGCTGGGCCAGCCATGGCAGATGGATGAGGAGAAAGGCGAGGACGCAATGCCTGGAACGGAGGAAAAATTCAACCAGCAGGAACCCCGCAGGCTTTATCGCGATCTTAAGAATGCAAAAATCGAAGGAGTGGCAGCGGGTCTGGCGAATTATTTTCGCATCGACCCAGTTGTTCCGCGAATACTTTTTGTCATCTTGTTGTTAGCGAGTGGGATAGGGGTGTTGATTTATTTAATAATGTGGATGCTGGTGCCTGCGATGCCTTCAGATCTTAATACAGGCAGTACAGGCCAATTCAAAGAAGGCCTGAACCGCTCATCTTACAAGCAGTTGTTTCGTGATACGGAGCATAAAAAACTTGCGGGAGTTGCTGCTGGTCTGGGACACTATTTTAACCTTGATCCACTGGTATTCAGACTGTTATTTGTTGTATTCACTTTTATTTCGGGCATAGGGATCATAGCTTATCTAACCCTTTGGATTCTCACGCCTGAAGCTCAGACCACAGCAGAAAAGCTTAGGATGAAAGGCCAGCCGGTGAATATAGAAAACATAGAAAGAAACATTAAAGAAGAAGCCGAACGATTGGGTCGAAAAATGAGTCAGATGGGTGTTGAGGCCGGGCAGGGGCTTCGCAGGGCTGGTCGTCAGGCAGGTCCGGTTATGGGCAGTTTGCTTAAAACATTTGCCCACATTGTATCCATTTTGGTAGGGATAGTCTTTTTCCTCATTGGTACTTCTCTTTTTTTTGTCCTGATGGCATTCATTTCAGGATGGGAGGGCTTTACGTTTATTGAAGATGTCGAGATACCTTTCGCAATCTCCAATGTTGTTAGCTTATTCATCACCGATCCCGGTCTATCCCAACTGGCGGGAATTTCGCTGGGCGCTTTTGTACTCATACCGGTTGTGATGTTGGTTTACGTATCACTTAGACTTATTATCGGCAGCTCATTTCATCTGCCCGGGCTCGGCAATATTGCAGGAGTTTTATGGGCACTTTCGATCATTGGTCTTGGTTATTCTGCCTATCATGTCGGGTCTGATTTCAGGGAAACGGCAAAAACCGAGCTTGTCAACAAACAAATTGATAACAACAAAAGGCTTGTACTCATTGCAAAAGAAGTGAGGACCAAAAAAAATGAGCCTATTTTGATTATCGACAACCAGCGCTATATACTTGAGAGCACCGGAGAAAAAGAAAACTTGCTGATAATGCCGTATTTATACATTGAAGCCGTTGAAGCTGGCCAGTCTCCGGAATTGAAGGTGGAGGCATCAGCCAAGGGAGAGGATGAGGATCTGGCCAGAGAAAGATCCCGAAATATTGAATTTCCCGTTGAATACCGCAACGACACCCTTTTCGTACCGGTCTGGTTCAGGATCGATGCATCAGAGGGTTTACGCTCGCAGCGCATTAGCCTCAGGGTTTCAGTGCCTGACAGCACATCAGTTCAATTTGACAGTGCGTTGGACAACTTTTTCCGGAACAACCCCAGAAGCTTCTGGCAGTCGAGGGAATTTGCCGGACGGAGTTTTATACTTACGCGCAATGGATTTGAAAAGCCTGGTCTTTGAAATTTTAACCTCGTGAAAAGAAGCGGTCAGAAATACTCAGGCCGCTTTTTTTTTGAAATCTTGGTTTTCATTGTAAGCAATCTTATCTTTACGGTCAATAACAATACAGAGTATGAGCACAACGGTCAATCGCAAAGCTATACGGTTTTTAAGTGATCCCCGCCGGGTCATTGTGCGTTTCTTCTTTCCTGGCCCGGAGACAAGAGTAAGTAACATCATCGGCAAGGTTGCGGAAATGCCCGAAGAGGCAGCACGACTCACCCTTAATCAGTCGTTACGCGATTTCTCGTCGCGACACCGCAATATTTCCCGTATTTACCGAAGGCACTATGAGCGCGTTAAGGAAATAATGAATGGAAGAGCCGGCGATCTTGAGGCACTCAGTCAGGCAAAACAGCTGTTGATTGGCGCTTATTTTACTTCGGAATACAGCATTGAGTCCGCTGCATTTTTCAATCCTTCTATGGTAGAAGACCCTGACCAGACTGGTTTGATGGAGGGGCAGAAAAGGGTGATCATAAGCTTCAGAGCTACAGGCGAAGGACACATCAGCTCAGTGGTTTTTCGCGGAGGGGTGCTCGACAAGGATAACAACCTGGAGCTCATACCTACGGGGAGACTTATTGATGAGGCTGAAACCGTTCGCAATTTTATTTTTCATAAGAGCGAATTCGTTCAGAAGCTCAGCGAAATGCATGCCGATCACCCCTTGGTTAAGCATGTAATGGATAAGCTCAGGGAGGAGTTTGATTACAACGAGCTTTACCGGGCCATTGACGAAACGAAACGTGAGTTGCGTCCGAATGAAGCAGAACAAAAATTTCTGCAAACAATTACCTGGCTGGGCGATTCGCATTACGAAATATCTTTTTCGCTGGACACTGGTATATCTGACCGTGTAATATTTCCTATTGCTGCAGCCGAAAGCAATGGTATTGAGGATGCGCGTTTTGTAAAATTTACAGACGACGACGGACGTGTGCGGTATTATGCCACCTATACGGCCTACAACGGATTCAGCATCATGCCAAAGCTGATTGAGACGCGTGATTTTTATCAGTTCAAGGTGATGCCCATTCACGGCGAAAACGCACAGAACAAAGGCATGGCGCTATTTCCGCGCAAGGTCAACGGAAAGTATGCCATGTTAGCCCGCATCGATGGGGTGAACAATTACATCATGTTTTCTGACGACATCAACTGCTGGGGCGATGCCATCATGCTGCAATGCCCAACCTATCCATGGGAATTCATACAGGTAGGCAACTGCGGATCGCCCATTGAAACCGAATACGGCTGGCTGGTAATCACTCATGGGGTGGGAACAATGCGCAAATATGTAATCAGCGCCATGCTACTCGACCTCGACGACCCTACAAAAGTGATCGGACAGCTTTCAGAGCCGCTCATTTCGCCAAACGAGGAGGAAAGAGAAGGCTATGTGCCCAATGTTGTATATTCATGTGGCTCGATCGTGAACAACGATGAATTGGTGATACCCTATGCCATGAGCGACACGGCTTCCACTTTCTGCACGGTTCCGCTAAAGGAATTGCTCACGGCGCTTGTGCCTTCCGAACTGAAGCTGGGGCGCCGCAAAGAAGGCAAAGCCAAAGCAAGGGTATTGGTTGTGGAGGACGAAGTCATTAACCAGAAAGTGATTGCAGGCATCCTGAAAGCCGATGGTTACGAGGTGGAGATTGCACCCGATGGCATTGTGGCCCTGATGCAGATTAGCAAGGGCAGGTTCGATGTGATACTCTCCGACATTGCCATGCCAAACTTCGATGGCTACCAGATGCTGGAGTTTCTCAAAAGCAATAAGATCGGGATACCAGTAGTTTTTCTTTCAGGTCACACAAGCCCGGAAGACGAAGCAAAAGGCCTCAGTCTGGGTGCCGCCGACTACATCCGTAAGCCCATCGACAGAAATCTGCTCCTGCTCAGACTCCAGCGCCTGCTCAGCTCGGTTTGAAAAGCCCGTTGCGTCTTACAATTACCGTTGACATCAGGTAAGCCACAGTGCTTTCAGCACCCTGATTGCGATTGATGTTGCGGGGTTCAATACCGTCGTTGCACCCCATGGTCTCATTATCAAAAACTTTGATATTAAGATCATTAAAGCCATGAAACCAGGCATAGGACAGATACATCAGTTTTTTGAACTTTTCGTCGCCAGTGGCTAACAAGGCCTGCTCGTACATGATCACCATGGCTAGTGCGTCGATGGGTTGCTGTGCAAAAAGCTCATAGTGGCTGTCGAACCTGAGCCAGCGATGATTGCCAATGAGACTTAGCCATGGATGGATAAAGCATTTGCTTTCGAGAAATCCACTTGTCGATTCGGCAACTTCCAGATAAATTTCGTCGCGCAGCAATCGGTAGGCGGCATAAAGCGCAGCAGGAATAAGCCCGTTGTCGTAGGTAAGGACATCTTCGAACCAGTGCCACCGATCGCGTTTGTGCTGTTGATACCGTAGCACCAGCGCATCAGCTAAATGATTTATAGCATGAATGATGCGTTCCTGATCGGGAAACCGCTCATGATACTCCAGCAGTCCGAAAGTCACGGTGGCGAAACCCCGGGCATACCTAAGCTTGTCGATATGCACCAGCGATCGGTGAAACATTTCATGGGAGGTGTGGAAAAAAGCGTCGGATGGCGAATGATTGATCAGGTAGCCCAAAAGCCACATAGCCCGGCCAAAGGCATCGTCGGAAAAATCCTTGTCAAATTTTCTGCCATCGAATGAAAGATAATTGCTGAACGCCCCGTTGGGTTCCTGCATGTGAGCAACAAATGCCAGATAGGTGGATAACAGATTGGTGTCGAGCTCATTGATTTCAGCCTCACTGGCCATGAGCAGGCATAGCGCGGCCCTTGCATTATCGTCGAGGCAATAGCCATGCTCAAAGCTGGGTAGTATTCCTCTGGCATGTTGGAGCAGACCTGTAGTGGTTGTAAGACGACGAAGGTGCTCGATTGAAAAGGTTGCTTCAACTGGCCGGGAAAATTCTGCCACAGCATGTTGAATTGCTTCCTGAAGAGTGTTGAGGTATTTTAAACCCGCCTTTGGCCAGGTAATTTCGCTGCCATATTCAAAGGCTTTTTTTTGCAGTATTTCAAGTTTGTCATTCGATTCCAGCAGTTCATTGATCTTCATGGCCAGGATATCGCTCCGCTGAAAATCGAATAGAGTAACCAATCCTTGCTGTTGAAGCTCCTCGGCATGCCAGTAAGGTGTGCTAAATACTGCACAGCCACCACCCACAGCATAACTTAAGGTTCCGCTTGTAATCTGTGCCTTGTTGAGGTAGGGAGTGACATAAAGATCTGAGTAAAAAAGCAACGACATCAGCTCAAGCTCCTCCACATACCTGTTATAAAACACTACATGATCGCTCAGGTTAAATTTCAACACCATTTCCTGAAGCACTTTGCGGTATTCCTCACCTGCTAGCCTGATCACATGTGGATGGGTCTTGCCTAATACCACATATAAAATCTCAGGATGTTTATGCACAATGGCCGGCATGGCTCTAATGACCGTTTCAATGCCTTTGCTGCGACCGATCAGCCCGAATGTCAGCATTACCTTGCGGTTTTGCCAAGTTGCAGGTCGTAGGGGCATTTTACCTAAAGATGCTGCGAAATCGGGAACCCCATGAGGAATGTGAACGATCTTGCTGGCAGGCACATCAAACACCTCTCCTAAAAACTTTACAGCCAGCCTGTTCATTATAACTACAAACGCTGAATATCCCGCAATTCGCCTGAGCACTTCGCGCTGGTGAAAGCTGGGCTTTTCGAGCACTGTATGAAAGGTGCTCACCACCGGAGTTTTGACCTGCCTGAGCAAACTCAGCAACAACAGGCCACTTTCTCCACCAAAAATCCCGTATTCGTGCTGTAACAATAATAGGTCGGCGCCGCTATTATTGATGTATTGAGCTGCAGTTGTGTAGGCTGCCGCCTCATCATCACGAATGGTATGAACTACGATATCAGGATAAGCATATGTAGCCTCACCATCGTTCATCGCGATAACGCTGATTTCAAGCCCTCGTTCGTTTTGTACAGCAGCACTTTTAAGCGATTCAACCAGGTTAAAGGTAAATGTTGCAATGCCACATTGGCGTGGAGGGTAATTGCCCAACACCAGGATTTTCATAGTGATGACGTTGTTTTTCGGGCGGTAAGTTAGTACGTATTAAGCACGAAACCACCAATTTTTTTTGCAATTCAACACATATTTTTTTCTTTAAGTCTTACAAACCGAAATCTTAAATTTTTTATCTTCTAAGCTATGGTAGACAGGCAAACTAAGCTTTGGCATTTTCTTTAGCTTTGCCCCTGAAAATACAGTTGAAATGACATATACCTATTTGCTTTGGGGTCTTGTGCTTGTGCTGTTAGCGGTTATCCTCTACAGACGGGTGAAGCAGGCGAGAGAAATTATGAATAACACCCCAACTGGTGAGTCTTCCTGCTTAATCACACTCACCGATGAAAATTTTCATGAAACAGTCGCCAGAGGACTTACACTTGTCGATTTCTGGGCTCCATGGTGTGCCCCTTGCCGGATAATTGGTCCTATTGTTTCAGACCTTTCAATACAATTCGAGGGCAAACTAAAGGTCGGAAAACTGAATGTGGATGATAATAGAGGAACTGCTTCAAAGTACAGTATAAGAAGCATACCCACCCTCATCCTGTTCAGGGATGGAAAGATTGTTGAACAGATTGTTGGTTTACGTCCAAAATCTGCCTTTGAGAAGCTGATTCAAAAACACCTCGCCCAATGATTATAGGTTTAAAGCGATCCTAGTTTTTTTGGGCAAACTTTCAACAATCAATTCATACGACCTGTCGATCCATTCCTTGAGCAGTTTTTCGTATGACACCTGATTCAGCCGGACAAAATGCCTGTATCGCTTGTCGAAATAGCGGGGAGGTTGCACTATAGCATAATGCTCCAGACGGTATGCCACTTCATCGGGCGTAGCTTTCAGCGCCAGATTGAGCTCGTCGAGGGCTAAGACAGCGAATATTTTTCCACCCACTTCAAATACGAGTGTATATTGATCGAATGGAAGACTTTCGGTGCAATGCATCTTATCTAGACAATACATTCTGATTTCGTCCTGATGCATGGTTCTATGACATTTCAAAAAAGTTCTGTCATTAGATAAATGGTCAATGGGGTAGTTAATCCTGAGCTGACAAAGAGGCTATAATCCAAATGCAATTTTAATTTCGTCCACAGCGTCAGTTTTTTCCCAGCCAAAGAATGTCACTGTTTTGAAATAGCGCGTATTACCATAATTGTCAATTTCGGAGCGGCCAGCCGATTCGGAATAATAAACTTCTACTTCCTTTTCGAAGGGTTCGCGGCCGAAATGTCCGTAAGCAGCGGTTGCATTGAAGATTGGATTTTTTAGCCCAAATCGGTTTACGATAAAGTAAGGGCGGAGGTTAAATTTTTCTATCTGCTGGATTTTGGCAGCTATTTCGGTATCGCTGAGGATTTGACCATGTGCGCCCTTCACTTTTGCGGTTCCGAAAGTATTCACATAAAAACCAACCGGATCAGCCACACCAATGGCATAAGCCACCTGAACCAGCACTTCGTTGGCCACACCAGCTGCAACGATGTTTTTTGCAATATGTCTTGCCGCATACGCAGCCGAACGGTCAACCTTTGAAGGATCTTTACCCGAGAACGCGCCCCCACCATGTGCACCGCGACCACCATATGTATCCACGATAATCTTACGACCGGTGAGGCCCGAGTCGCCATGCGGTCCGCCAACCACAAACTTGCCGGTGGGATTTACAAAAAGCTTGAGCCTTTCGTTTTCGAGCATTGGGCGATACTTTTCAGGAAGTTTTTCTTTTGCTCTGGGTAAAAGAATGTGCTTTACATCATTGTAGATTATGTCCAGCATCTTTGCATCATCGCTGTCAAATTCATCATGCTGGGTCGAAACAACTATGGTGTCGATCCGAATGGGCTTCCATCCGTTTTCGTACTCAATGGTAACCTGCGATTTGGCATCGGGTCCCAAATAGGTCATTTGCGTTCCTTCGCGCCTTATACTGGCCAGCTCCTGCAATAGAATATGGGCGAGCTCGCTGCTGAGCGGCATGAAGTTGTCCATCTCGTTACAAGCATATCCAAACATCATCCCCTGATCTCCTGCCCCTTGATCTTCAGGTTTTAGGCGTTCAACGCCCTGATTGATATCCGGCGATTGTTCGTGAATGGCCGAGAGCACGCCGCACGAATTGCCATCGAAGCGATAGCTGGCTTTGGTGTAGCCAATTTTGTTGATGGTGTCGCGAACAATCCGCTGTAAATCGACATTGCCCCTGGTTTTAACCTCGCCGGCCACAACAGCCAGCCCGGTCGTAACCAAAGTTTCTACTGCTACTTTCGATTCGGGATCGAAACGGAGCATTTCGTCGAGCACCGCATCCGAAATCTGATCAGCTACTTTGTCGGGATGGCCCTCGGATACCGATTCAGAAGTGAAAAAAAATCCCATGTCAAAATTTTTAACAATTTAACAATCAAATTTTTGCGGGAAGGTGTGATTGAAAGGCCAAACTACTGTTTTAGCATTTTTTTACGTGGTTGCAATCAATCAAATCTTTCCACATTGCCGGCAACACTTAGCTGTTCCATGCAATCCGCTGCAAAATTAAGGGAAATATCCACGCCGAAAAAACTTCAGCGCTTATTTTGCAGGGTAAGCTGATGAAACGACTCCTCCATGCTCCGGGTTATGGTTTTCATGCTAAGGATTGTAATTCCCTTGCTGGTAGCCCAGCGCATGAGGCCGGGCCTTACATCTGCACCAAGCCTAGGCTCAAGCTGCCAGGTATTGTCTTTTAGCAGTCGGGCATGCTTAAGGCCTTCGATTTCGGCAAAAGAATGTTTATCAATCTTTTGAGCAAATTCAACCTCCACTAGTTCATTGCCGGCACCGCGAGTAATGTTTTCGGTCGTATCGTCAGCCACAACCCTACCTTTGTTGATGATAATCACTCTGTTGCAGACTGCTTCCACCTCCTGCATGATGTGTGTGGAAAGGATTACAGTTTTCTGTCTGCCCAAGTCCTGGATGAGCTGCCTGATTTCGAGCAATTGATTAGGGTCGAGACCGGCAGTAGGTTCGTCAAGGATCAGCACTTGTGGATTGTGCATCATGGCCTGCGCCAAACCAACACGTTGACGATATCCCTTCGACAACATGCCGATTTTCTTATGAATCTCCACCTCCAAACCTGTCAGGCCTATCAGCTCGTCAATGCGTGCTTTGGCCGGCACACCCTTTATGCCATGCAAGCCTGCAACAAAAAATAGATATTCGCGAATATACATGTCGGTATAAAGTGGGTTGGTTTCGGGAAGATAGCCAACGAGGCGTTGAACCTCAAGTGGATGATCCTGAACATCATAACCCATCACAGAAGCCTTACCCGAAGTTGGAGGAATAAAGCATGTCAGAATTTTCATCAAGGTCGATTTTCCTGCACCATTGGGTCCAAGCAAACCGACAATTTCTTTCTGATTGATGCTCAGACTCACAGCATCCAGTGCGCGCTGTTCGCCATAAATCTTACTTAAGTTTTCAACTGAAACCGACATGTCGCTTTCTTAATTCATACGGGCAAAGATAGCGATTGACAGCTTAGGGTTCCTGTCATTTTGAGCAATGGTCATAAAGTGTTAAATTTGCATGTTGAGCAATGCCTGTTTTCAGGGATTAAATCAATACTGATGGGTGTGGAATAGTGTTCAAAATGAAGATGTTATTTCTCGAGACCATTCAAATCAAGAAGCAATAAATACCCAGATGGAAGCAAAACAACGCATTACCATTGCACGTGGCGATGGCATCGGCCCCGAAATCATGGATGCCACAGTGGAAATTTTGATGGCGGCAGGAGCGCGCATCGAAGCTGATTACATCGATATTGGCGAGAAGGTTTATCTGGCCGGAAACAGCTCGGGTATAAGCCCCGAGTCGATGGAAATCCTCAGGCGAAACAAAGTTTTTCTCAAAGCCCCAATCACAACCCCACAAGGTGGAGGATACAAGAGCCTGAATGTGAACGTACGGAAAACGTTTGGTCTGTACTCTAATGTGCGGCCCGCTGTGAGTTATCACCCGTTTGTGCCCTCGGCCCACCCCAAGATGAACTTAGTGATCGTGCGCGAAAACGAAGAAGACCTTTATGCTGGCATCGAGCATCAGCAGACCCCCGAAGTGGTGCAATGTCTGAAGATTCTCACCCGGCCGGGCACAGAAAAAATTATCCGGTATGCATTCGAATTCACCCGAAGCCAGGGTCGTAAAAAGCTCACCTGCATGACCAAAGACAATATCATGAAACTCACTGACGGGATGTTTCATAAGGTTTTCGACGAAGTGGGCAAGGAATATCCCGACATCGAACAAGAACATTGGATCATCGATATTGGCATGGCTAAGATTGCCGATAGTCCGGCTGATTTTGACGTGATTGTCATGCCCAATCTCTACGGCGACATCGCTTCGGATGTGGCTGCGCAAGTGGCAGGTTCGGTAGGACTGGCCGGAAGCGCCAATATTGGAGATGAATATGCCATGTTTGAAGCCATACATGGTTCTGCTCCGCGCAGGGCCGGACAAAACCTTGCAAATCCCTCCGGATTGCTTCATGGCGCTATCCTGATGTTGCTCCATCTGGGACAAAACGATGTGGCCGAAAAAATCCACAATGCCTGGCTGAAAACTATAGAAGACCGCGTTGTAACTTACGACCTTGCCCGAAAAATCAAAGAAAGCGGCGAAACCAACTACACCGAGGTGGGTACTCGCGAGTTTGCTCAAGCTGTCATTGACCGTTTGGGACAAAAACCTGAAAATTTGAAGCCTGTTGCTTACGCCAAAGCCACAGCTGTTGAGTTCAAAAAACCTACCTACAAAAATGTGCGCGATCAGCAAACCGAACTGGTGGGAACGGATGTTTTCATCCACAATGGAAAGATTGATGCACAAGATCTGGGCAAAACACTCGAGTCGCTGGCTGGTGAGCAGCTCAAGCTGGTGATGATCAGCAACCGTGGCCAATTGGTCTTTCCCGGTTATCATCCCGAAACCTTCTGCACCGACCACTGGCGTTGCCGTTTTGAGCGCAGGGATTCGTCAGCGGCCGCCACACATGCGCAAATACGAGAGCTACTTGGCCGAATAGAGGACGCTGGTCTGAAATGGATCAAACTCGAAAACCTATATTTTATTGATGGTCAGAGAGGGTACAGTCTGAGCGGAGGTCAGTAAGAATCAATAAAGAAATCATATCGAGGGGCTGACTGCTTGCTGTTCAGCCTCTTTTCTATGCTTTCAAGTTGATATAACTCGCCTCAAATGTTAATTGTGCTCCCTGCACAACAGCTTCCTGCATTTAGTAGTACATTTGCCGCCGTTTGACTGAATGCTCATCAGTAATGTTCAGCAAAGAAATTATAGCCAAGGTTTTGCACATCAACCTTCTGGTTGTGTCTGCTTTTATGATAATATGTATACCTGTGGCATGGCTGTATGGCGAGGGCTGGCTTTATCTATTATTAAGCGCCTCCATCACAGCAATCCTGTCCATTGTAAGTCTGCTTTTTTCTAATAAGACTAATCAGGTTGTGGTTTTCTCGAAAAGAGATGCATATCTGGCTGTTTCGTTGTCCTGGATTTTTATGGGCCTTGCCGGATCGTTGCCGTATTTGTTTTCTGGCCATATTTCCAATCCGGTTGACGCAATTTTTGAATCATTGTCAGGCTTCACCACAACGGGTTCTTCCATTCTTGCTGATATAGAATCCTTGCCAAAAGCCCTACTGTTCTGGCGTAGTCTCACCCACTGGATTGGTGGTATCGGTATTGTGCTGCTGGTAGTTGTTTTACTGCCATCACTAAAAATTGGGAGCTACCACCTTTTTTCGTCCGAATCGTCATTTCACGAGCGCATTCAACCTCGAATCAGCCGGATTGGTCTTATTCTTATTGTGATATATGTTTCACTCACTTTTCTGGAGGTTTTATTGCTGCTTGCCGGAGGGATGAATTTATTTGATAGCGTCTGCCATGCCTTCGGTACTGTGGCAACCGGCGGGTTTTCGCCGAAGAACAGTAGTATTGCGGGATATTCGTCATACATTCAATATGTTATAATGATTTTTATGTTCCTTAGCGGCACCAATTATATTGTTCACTACTACCTGGCTGCAGGGATGCCCAAAAAAATTCTCAGCAATAGTGAGTTCTGGTTTTATCTGATAGTAACCCTTGCGCTTGGCCTGATTCTGACCACCGTGCTTTTCCTGAATTCGGAGAGGGGATTGGAACGATCGTTCCGAGATGCTTTTTTTCAGACGATTTCTATCATCACCTGCACTGGCTTTGCGACCGATGACTATCTTGCATGGCCGGTTTATGGATGGTTTTTGATTTTTCTGGCCATGTTTCTCGGGGGTAGCAGCGGCTCTACAGCCGGAGGCATCAAGATGGTCCGTCATTTGATCTTTTGGCGATCACTCAGGGTTTATTTCCGGCAAATCCTGCATCCACAGGGTTATGTGGTTGTCAGGCTCAACAACAATGCCCTCAGAACAGACACCCAGGTAGCTATTATCAACTTCATTATCACATACATTTTCATTTTTGCTGCCGGCACTGTCCTGCTCGTATTTCTTGGCAATGACGGTCTTACTTCAGCTGGCTCGGTTGCCACATGCATGGCAGGTATTGGTCCTGGTCTGGGTTCCACAGGCCCTGTTTCAAATTTTGCACACCTTTCCGAACCCACAAAACTGGTGCTTATGATCCTGATGCTTCTCGGCAGGTTGGAATTTTATACCTTGCTGGCCCTACTTCGCCCAAGTTTCTGGAAACCCTGAAATCTTTTTCACTCTTTTTCAGCCACTCTGCAATTAATCTAGCGGGATTGACAAAAGCCAAATATTCCCATTATTGGAAATTGTGTTGCTACTCTGGATTATCCCGGCCTCAATCTATTGCTGTAAATTGCACTATAACAGTCAGTTAGTTGGACAGCGCGATTTTTGTTAAATAATTGTTAATGCCGCTTATTGCGGCGTATCTTTGATTTGATGTTTAAAACCATCCTTCTGCTATTACCTGATATTGAGGCGTGTACTAATTGACTCAGGATTTTTGGCGGAGGACTTTAAGCCCGATTGTGCTATGAAACGGATTGTGCTCATCCTATTTATTGCTGCTGCTGTCATCAGTGTTTCGGCTCAGCCAACTTGGACCAGCATTGCCAGCGGAGAATGGCAAAATCCATCAGTCTGGACAACCAGTGGCGGTGCCACGGGTGCCCCCCCGCCAACCCTTACTTCCAATATGAGGGTGATAGTTTCTGGACATTCCATCACGTTGTACAGCACATTACAGCTCTTCAACAACACCCGGCAAGAGATTGCCAATGGTGGCCGACTAAGGGTGAGCAACTATATGTTTTATCAAAGCGGAGCAAACACGCTTTTCAAGATCGATAATGGCAGTTTTGAGGCCAGTGGAAGCAATTATACCAATATTTTTATCAGGATTGATCAAGGAGTCGTTGATTGGTCTGATGCCATCGTCCGCAGTGGCGGATTAATGTATGTATCCAACATCAGGGCAACGCTCAACAATACATGTGTTTCCTCAGGATCGTGGATTCAATGGCTCGGTGTAGGCTTGCCCTCTAATTACTCCACTATGAACAATGTGGGTTTATTTGCCGGCGCACATACCCAAAATTCTGATCAGCTTATCATTAGCAATTCCTATATCAACCTTAATGCAGCCAAATTTTTTACCTGATATCCTGGTAATGTGAATTTAGTGAGTTCTGCAATGTCTGGTACTATTTATTCCATTTATGCGCCAGCTGGGCAGATCAATACCATTGGTCTTACCGGCACACCTGAGTTGGGGTATTGGTGTGCAAATGCATCACCCAATCTTTCTTCATTTTCAGGTCCAAGAATTAATAGCTGCGGCATTGCTTAGGCGCAGTCTTTCGGTCCACAACAGCCACCATGCGATGTTTCGGTAACCAAGCTGGCCAGTCATCAAAGCCCAGGGGTAGGGCATCAAATTTCCTTTAATATCAAAGTTGTCAACAACAGCTCCTTTACAGCGAGAAGTATTCGCGTTTACGATTTGGTTCCATCGGGATATGAACTACAGGCGTTTAATCCTCAAATGGGCAGCTGGAACAATCCCTATTGGAATATTGGCGATCTGGGCAGTTTTCAGGAAGTGCAGGCTATCGCATATGTGCGAGTTAAGAGTAATGGAAGCTATACCAACACAGCAAGCCTTTCGCCAACAGGTAGTTATTATACCGATCTTGTAACAGCCAATAACCAATCTACGGCAACACCCAATGTGCAGGCTTTTACCGACCTTCAGATTACCAAACTTGTTGACATCCAATATCCCCTTATCAATCAGAATATTACCTATACGATACTGGTGAAGAACAACGGCCCAGGTATTCCTTCCAATATCAACGTAATGGAATTTTTGCCCTCAGGTGTTCAATATCTAAGTCATACAGCTACACACGGTAGTTTTTCGCCTAGTCAATGGAACATTTCAGGCTTTCAGCTGAATCCGGGGCAAACGGCTACCCTCAGCATGGTTGCAAGGGTTCTCCCCACCGGAAATTACACCAACTCAGCCACAGTAAGCAGCGATTTGCCCGACCCCAACATTGCCAACAACACAGCCAGTGTGACAATTTTCCCGCAAATTGCTGATCTTGAGCTTAGCGTAACCGCTGATAACCTCCAGCCCCTTGTGGGCAGCAATGCAACCCTCACCATACAGGTGAAAAACAATGGTCCTTCCAATGCTACGCAGGTTCAGGTGGCTTGGTCTCTTCTTTCGGGCCTGCAATACGTGTCGGCAACACCACTGCAGGGAACAGCAGGCCCCACAAGCTGGAATGTCGGCACATTGAATCAGGGCGAAACAACAAGCATGGCATATGTGGTTAAAGCACTTCCTACAGGAAGTTACTTATTTAATACCACAGTCAATGCGCCCCTTCACGACCCTAATACGAGTAATAATACTGCCAACATCACCTTTCAGCCCACACAAAACTGCGACCTTAAAATTTCTAAATCAGTTGTTAGTCCACCTAATCCTATTTATGGTAGTATTGTTCAATTTAATATCGTCATCTGGAACCTCAGCATGTCCAACGCGACAGGCGTCAATGTAACCGATGCGCTACCTGCAGGCTATACACTCGTCAGTGCCCAACCCACTACTGGTGCCTGGACTGCACCGCACTGGAACGTTGGCAATATGCCCGGTGGCTCGATGGCCAACATTCAGATTTATGCCACAATAAACACTGCAGGCGATTACACCAATACTGCAAGCATTACCGCTGATCAGCCCGATCCCGACCCAACCAACAACAGCGCCTCTGCCAGCATTACGCCTCAACTTACCAGCGATCTGACCGTCCAGATCGAGGTGTCTAACTCCACGCCGATTGTCGGGTCCGAAATTACTTATATCATTCACGCAACCAACAATGGCCCCAACCCCAGTCAGGTCACAAGGTTCTTTTTAAGTGTTCAGCCCGGATTGCAGTACGTTTCATCAAACCCTGCTGTCGGAACCTTTAGCTCAAACGTGTGGGAGATCGGTACCTTACAGTCGGGTGAGCATCATGTGCTTACATTGGTGTATAAAGTGATTTCGGGTGGAACTCTGCAGTTCAACGTCAATACGAACAATTCAAACGGAGATCATATTGTCACAAATAATTATGCACAGGTTCAGATTACCCCAATCAATGCCATTGACCTTGCGGTAACCAAGACAGTGAACAACGCCAATCCCGATATTGGTACCAATGTAATATTTACGATCAGGGTGTTTAACTATGGAAATATACCGGCTACCAATGTAGTGGTTCAGGACCAGTTGCCCGATGGTTACCAGCTTGTTTCTGCAACCACAAGTTTTGGCACCTGGGTGGCACCAAATTGGAACATTCCGTTAATTCCTCCGGGCATGATGTATCCTCTGACCCTCATTGCAAAGGTGCTTCCAGGCGGTCATTACAACAATACTGCTACTGCCATTGCGGCCGAACCAGATCCATTCCCGATGAACAATGCAGCTAATGTCGAAGTGCATGTAGTGCCTTTGAATGGGCCAACTGCCGTTGATGATATCGCCACGGGAATAAAAAACCAGTCACTCAGCCTAAATGTGCTGGCCAACGATTTGGCTGGCGATGCACCCATCAATCCCACCAGCGTGAGCATTGTGGCCGGAACTGCACCAAACCCTGTCACACAAGGCAGCATTACCATCGATCCCGTTTCGGGTATGCTGAGTTTTACGCCGGTTGCAAACTTCATTGGGACAATAATTACACAATATGCTGTGCGCGACGCAAATAACCTTGCTGCACAGGCCAAGCTCACTATCAATATCATCGAACCGCTCACCAACCTTTTTCCGGCAAACGGCCCGGGGACGCTTGCTTTCGAAGACCTCTGGCCCGGCAAGGGTGACTATGACTTCAACGATCTGGTGATTGACTACCAGTTCGAAATCCAATCCGACCTGACAAACCACGTGGTGAGCATGACCGGAACCTTTACCGTTAACGCCTTTGGTGCAGCACTTGAAAACGGTTTTGGCTTTCAGCTGCCTGCCACTGTAAACCAGAACAACATTTCAGCCACTGGTTCAAGGCTGACTGAGGGTTTTATCACGCTCAACAGCAGGGGATTGGAGGAAGAGCAAGATCGTCCGACCATTATTGTTTTCGACAACACATTCACCCAGATGCAGCATCCCGGTATTGGCACCGGGGTAAACACTGATCCTGATGCACCTTACGTGGATCCGGTTACGATTGTCATCACCATGCAATTCGAACCCGGTAGCACCACTCTTTCTAATCTGAATATTGGCGCTTTCAACCCGTTTCTCATTGTAAATAAGGTGCGCGGTCACGAAATTCATTTGCCCAATTATACCCCTACTTTAAAAGCCGACCCGGCGCTGTTCGGCATGTGGGAAGACGCAAGCAAACCCCAGCAAGGCAAATATTACGTAACCAGAAACAATCTGCCCTGGGCCATCAACCTCTACGAAAGGTTCGATTATCCAAAGGAAAAACGAGACATTACCCATGCATACCATAAATTTGTGCCTTGGGCAGTAAGTGGCGGGAACCTTTTCCCCGACTGGTATTGTAATCTGCCGGGCTATCGTAACTCACAACACATTTACCAACGAGGGAAATAGTGCTAATTTATTAAGAAAAATTCCAAATAGGAGAATATTCGAAAACGACAGTTTTAATATATAATTGATAAACAGATAAATAATAACTTGGCACGAAAATTGGTTTTCATAAATCGATAAAACATTTTTAAATATAAAAAAAATAGTATCCCTTCTGATGATAACGATGCTGGCCTCACTATATTCCTGTCGCAAAAACCGTTTTGAGCCTAACCAGCCAAAAAGTATGGATGAGCTCACCGTTCCGGCCAACTTTGACTGGAAGACCATAAAGGATTACGCCATAACGATAACCGCCAGTGAAAATGGCATGGTTGAGGTGACCAACAGCAATGGCATTGCATATCAGCGTGCGTTTCTGGTTTCCTGAACACCCTACACCATGAAGCTTACCTTACCTTCCTATGAAAAACTGGTCAAAGTAAAGTTTCAGGGCAGAACTGCTGACCTGACCCTAAGCAGCCCCAACCACACATATCTGTTTAATTAAACTTTTCTGCCACAAATTATATAACCATAAAACAATGAAAAAGTTTTGCATTTCCGTTATGCTGATGATGTTGATGTTGGTTGTTCTGCCAACAAGCGCACAACAGTCGTTTATCCTGAACATTCAGGGACATACGATGAGTTACACCAATGCTCAACGTACTGTGATATTAAACACTGGTAACAGTGGAACCAACGCTGGCAGCAAACACAAATATTCGAACGTGATCACCAAAGATGGGATCGTGGTTTATGCCATTATGACCATTTTGGAACGAAACAATGCAACCATCACCCTTTTTGATGATGATGCAATTACGGGCGAGGAAACAAGGTTTCAGCCCCGTATTGGCGCAGGCGCAGGTGGAGGTTACGTGGTTTATGAATTCCAGTTCTTTAACACCGCCAATGATGCCCCGGTTTTTCTCTACAACTACAACATCACCGGCATCGATATTGATGGAAATGGCAGTGCTAACAGGGAGTATGTTGAAGTAGGCGGCTATACGAGTTATATGGTGAATAACCCGACGGGTCTGACCATCTTGACCAACAATACTAACGGCAGGACACGATTTCTGGGAATCACCACCAGCTTGCCTGGTGTGACATTCGACAACAGTGCTGCATTCATTGCAAAATATGTGAATCCAAACAACAAGATCTCATTTGCTTTGGGTCAGACCGGCCAGAACAATGAGCGATTCTATTCGGTACAGTTTGGTGTTGAAGGTGGGGTATTCACCAATCCGGTAATCAACCCCAACCCGCTTCCACTGGCTGTTGACGACGTGGGAACCCCGGTACCAAGCAATACTGGTGGTGTGGCGGTGCAGAACGTGCTTTCGAACGACATCTTCAATGGCAATCCGATCAATATCTCACAGGTTAACCTGACACTGGCCTCAGCACCGGCTCATCCGGGCATTACACTGAACACGAGTACAGGTCAGGTGAATGTTGCCCCCGGCACACCTGGCGGCACTTATACATTTGTATATCAGATATGTATGAAAAGTGCGCCGAGCAGTTGCGATATCGCTACCGTAACGGTTAAAGTGCTTTCCGCTGATTTGGCTGTAACCAAAACAGCCAACCCTAACCCGATCAGTTCTGGTCAACAGGTAACTTTTACGATTACCGTAACCAACAACGGTACGACCGAGGCAAGCAGTGTAGTCGTGACGGATATTTTACACAGCTCACTAAATGTTCAAAATATTAATCCATCAATTGGAAGCTGGTCGGCGCCCAATTGGAATGTTGGTACATTGAATAGCGGTGCCAGTGCCAGCTTAACCGTTACTGGTACTGTGAGCAGTTCGTTTTATGGCAACCTGCCCAATACGGCAACGGTAAGCTCGACCACTTTTGACCCTGTTTCTTCGAATAATAGCGCTACAGTTAACGTCACCGTGAGCGCCGTGCCTCCCACTGCCAATCCTGACAATGCAACAACCCCATTTCGTACACCGGTTACCATCGATGTCCCCGCCAACGATGTGGCAGGAACTAACCCTCTGATTCTATCCACAGTTGGTCTCGTGGGCGGAACTTTACCACCTGAATCACATGGTGTTTTTTCGGTTAATAATATTACAGGTCATATTACTTTTACCCCATCCTCTACGTTTAGTGGTACAACCACGGTACAATATAAAATCTGCGACCAGCTAAATCTATGTTCAAACGCACTGGTCACTGTTGTTGTTGCTCCCCCGGTAGGTCCCTCAGCAGTAGCTGATAATGCCAGCACACCCTACAACACTCCGGTAACCCTCAACGTATTATCCAACGACATTGCCGGAAGCACCCCATTGGTGCCATCAACGGTTACACTGGTTGCGGGCACCACCCCTCCTGCCTCAGAAGGCGTTTTTAATGTCAATAGTTCAACCGGTCAGATTACGTTTACACCTGCTGTCGGATTCAGCGGAACCTCCACGGTACAATATCAGGTTTGCGATCAGGTCAGTTTGTGCTCTTCAGCACTCGTGACAGTGAACGTTGGACCGCCTACTGGCCCTACTACCAATAATGACAATGCCACAACACCCTATAACACTCCTGTGACGCTTAATGTGTTGAGCAACGATGTGTCTGGTAGTCATCCGCTTATTCCATCAACAGTTACTTTGGTTGCAGGTACGACGCCTCCCGCCTCGCAAGGTGTATTCTCAGTAAATGGAACTACAGGAGAAATCACTTTTACACCAGCCGCAGGTTTCTATGGAGCCGTGACAGTTCAGTATCAGGTGTGTGATCAGATTAACCTCTGTGCCCAAGCTACAGTAACCGTTCTTGTTGAAAATCCATTAGGACCCACTGCTGTAGATGATAATGCATCCACCCCTTACCTTACTCCGGTAACACTAAATGTGCTTGCCAACGATACTCCTGGTGACAGTCCGCTTGTTCCCTCATCAGTCGCATTGGTTGCAGGCACTACCCCTCCGGCAGCTGAAGGTGTTTTTACCGTAAATAACATAACAGGCCAGATAACCTTTACTCCGGCTAATGGTTTTAGCGGCACTGCCACTGTAGAATACACTGTATGTGACCAGCTTGGTTTTTGTGATAATGCTCTGGTAACGGTAGTTGTCGGCCCACCTGCAGGACCGACCGCCAATCCGGATAATGCCTCAACGCTTTACAATACTCCGGTTACAATTAATGTTCTGGCAAATGATGTTGCCGGTGCCACTCCGCTTGTGCCCTCATCTGTAACGCTTGTTGCGGGCACCACTCCTCCAGCATCGACAGGTGTCTTCACTGTAAATAACATCACAGGACAGATTGCTTTCACGCCGGCTGTTGGATTCAGCGGACAGGCAACTGTGGAATATCAGGTGTGCGATCAGCTTAATCTGTGTGATATTGCCCTTTTAACTGTCACAGTTGGATCGCCCAATGGCCCGACAGCTGTTGACGACAATGCAACGACACCTTACAACACGCCGGTTCAAATCACTGTGCTTGCCAACGACATTGCCGGCAACTCTCCATTGGTTCCTTCATCGGTTACGCTGGTTGCAGGAACAACTCCACCAGCTTCACAAGGCGTTTTTATTGTGAATAATACAACCGGTGTAATCACCTTCGTTCCAGCTTCGGGCTTCAGTGGCACTTCAACAGTTCAATATCAGGTCTGCGACCAGATTAACCTCTGCGACATTGCTCTGGTAACCGTTGTAGTTGGTCCACCAGTCGGACCAAATGCTCTTGATGACGCTGCAACAACTCCTTATAATACTCCTGTCACAATAAATATCCTAGCTAACGACACGCCCGGAAGCACACCACTTGTTCCTTCATTTGTAACCCTTGTTGCTGGCACAACACCACCAGCTTCACATGGTGTTTTTACAGTAAACAGCATTACTGGTCAGCTCACATTCACTCCGGCTCCTGGATTCAGCGGTGCAACCACTGTGCAGTATCAGGTTTGTGACGAATTGAATCTTTGCGATATCGCACTCGTAACAGTAACTGTGGGTGCCCCTGACGGACCAACAGCTAACCCTGACAACGCTTCGACGCCCTTCAATACCCCGGTTACAATTAATCCGTTGACCAACGACTCACCCGGAAGTACACCATTGGTGCCTTCATCTGTAACATTTGTTCCGGGAACAACACCACCAACTTCACAAGGCACATTCACCGTTAACCCTGTTACGGGTGAGATTACCTTTACTCCTGCCCCGGGTTTCAGTGGACCTGCAACGGTTCAGTATCAGGTTTGCGATCAGAACAATCTGTGCAGTACCGCGCTTATCACTATAACTGTAGGATCGGCTACTGGTCCAACGGCAGTTGATGACAATGCCACAACACCCTACAACACTCCGGTTACGATTACTGTGCTTTCCAACGATGTTGCCGGTAGCACGCCCAACGTACCTACATCTGTTACACTTGTTACCGGCACCACACCTCCTGCATCCCAGGGTGTGTTTACAGTAAATAGTTTATCGGGACAAATTACATTTACTCCTGCAACCGGATTTAGTGGTACCAGCACGGTTGAGTATCAGGTTTGCGATCAGAACAACCTCTGCGATCAGGCACTCGTTACCGTTGTGGTTGGGGCTCCAACAGGACCGACGGCAAACAACGATACAGGTACTTCACTACAAGGTAATCCTGTAACTATCAACGTTCTTGCCAATGATACACCAGGAAGCACACCGCTCGTTCCATCAACAGTTACTCTTGTTCCGGGCACACTGCCCAATTCCACAACTCAGGGTACGTTTACAGTGAATTCGACAACCGGGGAAGTAACATTCACTCCAGTTCCGACCTTCTCCGGGGTAGTAACGGTTACGTATCAGGTTTGTGATCAGAATAACCTGTGTGCAACAGCCATTATAACCGTAACAGTTATCGAGGGGACATCGAATCTGTTCCCGGCACTGGGTCCTGGTACCCTGGCCTATGAGGATCTCTGGCCAGCGAAAGGCGACTACGACTTTAATGATATGGTGATTGACTATCAGTTCGAAATCGTTTCTAATACCTCGAACAAAGTGGAACAACTGATAGGAACCTTTACTATAAAGGCTTTTGGCGCCTCGTACGAAAATGGCTTTGGATTCCAGTTGCAGAGCACCATCAATCCTTCGCTGATTACTTCTGTCACAGGCCATCAGCTAACTGATAACATCATTACACTCCTGCCCAACGGCACAGAGGCCGGACAATCCAAACCTACATTCATCTTGTTCGACAATGCGTTTGCTCACATGCCGCATCCTGGTGTTGGCATTGGCGTGAATACTACTCCGGGCGCTCCTTACGTAGCTCCTGTGACCATGGTGATGACGATCAACTTCCAATCTGATGCTGTGAGCATCAACGACCTCAACATTGGTAACTTCAACCCCTTCATCATTGTAAACAAGGTGAGAGGCCACGAAGTGCATCTGCCATACTATCCTCCAACCGATCTGGTGAATCCCGGACTGTTCGGACTGGATGACGACAGCAGCAATGCCAATACCAACCGTTGGTACGTAACAGCCAATAACCTACCATGGGCAATCAACATTTATGAGTCGTTTGACTATCCCATTGAAAAGCAGGATATTCTGGGTGTTCACCTCAAATTTGCAGCCTGGGCCATGAGCGGTGGAGTACAGTTCCCCGACTGGTATAAGAACCTGCCGGGATACCGCAACAGCTCTTTGATTTATCAGGCGCCACAAGCTAAATAAGCCGTTTTATAACATGAAATTGAGCCGGAAAGCACAATGCGATCCGGCTTTTTTTTATTATTTCCAGTGCGTTCATCGCTCCTGTTTCATGCTTATCCTTCATTTTCCATGCTCATCCGCTTTGGTTTGGCCTGTCTGTTGGGGGCCATTATTTTTGGCAAATCAAAACCTACGAAACATGAAAAATTACATTATTTTTTTAATTACAGTTTTACTGATAAGCAATGGAATATTAGCCGAAGAAACGCCCGAACGAACCCAGAACATCAGGGGTAAGGTGCTTGATGCCATTACTTCCCAGCCATTGCTGGGAGCCCATGTACGTCTGTTGGGCGAATATGATCAAGCAACCACCACTGATCTCAATGGACAGTTTTTATTGGCTGCTGTGCCGGCAGGTCGACAAATCAATGAAGCAAGCTATGTGGGCTATGCTTCAAGACGTGTTTCCAACCTGATGGTTACCATAGGTAAGGTGGTGTATGTTTAAATATTACTCAACGAAATGCCAGTAAGTCTTGGTGAAATTACTGTACGTTCGGCCAGAACAAAGGAGCAAACCATCAACGAAATGGACGTGGTGAGCGCCCGCACTTTCAGTGTGGAAGAAACCGAGCGGTTTGCAGGTAGTCTGGGTGACCCGGCAAGAATTGTGGCCAACTATGCGGGAGTGATGACCCAGAACGATTCGCGCAACGACATTATCATCCGCGGAAATTCGCCCTCAGGGGTGATGTGGCGGATGGAAGGTATCGAGATTCCCAATCCCAACCATTTCGCATCGCTGGGTACAACAGGAGGCTTGGTGAGTATGGTGAACAATAACCTGCTGATGAACAGCGACTTTCTGACTGGTGCTTTTCCTGCCGAATATGGTAATGCCCTTGCAGGTGTTTTCGACCTCAACTTGCGCAGCGGCAATCCGGCCAAAAATGAATTTCTTAGGCAGGTTGGCTTCAATGGCTATGAACTGGGTGCTGAAGGGCCTCTTTTTGGCACCGGACAGGGTCAAAAGGCCTCTTATCTGGCCAACTACCGCTATTCCACCATTGAATTGATGAATCAGATTGGTTTTTCGGTGGGAACGGGGGCTGCTGTGCCCCGCTACAAAGACTTCACCTTTGTGATGGATGTGCCAGGCACTAAATACGGACGTTTCAAGCTGATTGGTCTTTGGGGTCAGAGCCTTATCAACCTTGGGCGCGACCTGAGCGATACTTCTGCCAACCAGTACAATTTCAGGGGAACAGCCACGGATTTTGGGTCGGGGCTGTCCGCAATAGGATTAACCCACACCTGGTTTCCAGGTCCGAAAACGAGGCTGCGTTCCACCCTTTCGTGGCAGCGAACCTATTCGATAGCGGTTCTCGATTTTGTGGTTAGCGATGCTTTTAAACCCTTCTATAGGGGATATGAAAAGGAGTCCAAGATTTCGTTCACAACACAACTACGAGGCAAGTTCGGCAGTGGTTCAAGCTATATGGCCGGCCTGAACATCGATCTTTTTGGTCTCGATTATGTGGACAGTGTTTTCTTGAAAAAATATCAAAAGTTCATTACTCGATCGGATGTACAGGGGCAGATGATGCTTTACAGGGCTTACGCTCAGGCACAACACAATTTTGGCAAACGTTTGTCGGCGAATGTTGGGATGCATATGCAGATGGCCGCCATCAACAACCAGTTTACGGCGGAGCCATGTATCGGATTGAATTACTCTCTTTCGGAAACCACTTCTGTTAACGCAGGCGCAGGACTGCACAGTCAGTTGCAACCCAGAGGTATTTACTTCTCACAGGCTTATCAACCGCTGACAGGTAATTACCTGCGAACTAACGAAGATCTTGATCTAACTCGAAGCTTCCATCAGGTGCTGGTATTTCAGAAAATGTTGAGCGATGAGTTTCGAATTAAGGCCGAGACCTACCATCAATACCTTTTCAAAGTGCCGGTGAAACCTGATTTTTCATAGTTTTCGATGCTCAACTTTGGAGATCAGTTTGGTACTCCGAAAATCGACAGCCTGGTCAACGAAGGCAAAGGACGCAACTATGGGTTGGAGCTTACGCTGGAACGTTTCCTTCGCAAAGGCTGGTATATGTTACTGACAGCAACTGTTTTCGATTCCAAATACACGGGCTACGACGGGCTATGGCGCAACACGGCCTTCATTGGAAATTTTATATTCAATATGCTTGGTGGCTACGAAATACAGTTGACAGATATGCTTACACTAACTATGGAAGGAAAGTTTGTGCTGGCCGGTGGGCGACGCACCGTTCCGGTTGATTTTGAAGCTTCTGCACTTAAAGGCGAGGAGGTTCGCGACTGGTCCAAGGCTTATCAGGAAAAATATGATAACTATGTCAGGGCCGATTTGCGTATCGGATTGAAAAGAAATGGTAACAAGATCTGGCAGGAATGGGCAATCGATTTCCAGAACGCAACAGGTAACCGCAGTATTTTCATGGAAGCCTATGATCCAAGGAAAAATGAGCTTTATTATTTGTACCAGCAAGGCTTTGTTCCCATGTTTCTGTACAGGCTAAGATTCTGATAAATTATAATTGCCAAATAATACATTACAATGAAAATCTACATCCTTTTAGGTCATCCAAACGTCAACAGCTTTAATGGAAGAATCGCAGGTGCTTAAGCTGAGCACCCTCGAATGGCAGGGCATGAAGTCCGGGTACACAATCTGGGCGAAATGCAATTTAACCCGATTCTTCGTATGGGCTACAGCCAGACGCAAGCCCTCGAGCCTGACCTTGTGGAAGCACAACAAAATATTCTTTGATGTGATAAATGGGTGATTATATACCCGGTTTGGTGGGGAAGCATGCCCGCCCTGCTCAAGGGTTTCTTCGACCGAACACTCCTTCCAGGCTTTGCATTCAAATATCATGATAAGGGGCCGTTTTGGGACAAGATGCTCAAGGGTCGTAGGGCAGAGCTGATCAGCACAAGCGATTCGCCCTCATTTTGGCTGTCGCTGAAATACAGGAACAGCGATATACACAGCATCAAAACAGCCTCCTTATGGATTTGTGGTTTTAGCAAAATCAAAACCTTCAGGATCAGTTCACTTCGCACCAAGGACGAGCAATACCGAAACAAACAGACCGAAAGGGTTTTAAATCGTATCTTTAATGCTTGAATCCGGGCAGAATGAAGATTCAAAAGAGCAAATCAATATTTCGAATATCAGCCATTTAATTGGCTATCGGGTAAATACCTGCTGTTGATGATTGCAGTTGGAATCGTTATCGCTTTCATTTATCTTTTGAACATGGGTTTTGGCGATTCCACAAAAGTGTTCGGCAACATAGCAACTGGTGTGTTGAATACTGCGGCCATATGGCTCGGCTGCGTTGCTATCGTTAAATACCTTTGGCGAAAGTGCCCCTGGCAGGAAAAGCCTATACGTCATCTGCTGCTGGAAGTGATTCTGATCACAGCACACACCTTAGTCGTAAGTGGAATAATATTTATAACCCCAAAGCATCTTTTAGAGCCATTTGACCGCCAAACCTTCGGCATGGCCATCTTCACTACCTTGCTTATCACTTATTTGATTACCGCCATTCACGAATCGGTCTTCTTTTATCGACAGTGAATTTTCCATTTCGGAAAGTCCTCCCTGCTCCAACGCGATAGTATGTCGGCCCGCTACGAGGCACTACGCACACAGATCAACCCACATTTCCTTTTTAACAGCCTAAATGGCTTGTCCACCCTGATAGAGGATAACCCAAAGGCGCAGGAATACGTAGGTCATCTTTCTGGTCTCATGCGGTCGATGCTGAGCAGCAACGAGCGCGAGTTGAGTCTGCTGCGCGACGAAGTGAAAGTGTTGAGTAGCTATCTGGCGCTTCAGAAGCTTCGTTTTGGCGACAACCTCGTGGTGAATCTCGAGGTGCCCGAAAGCAGTTATCAATTGGCCTTGCCTCCGCTGTCGTTGCAGATGTTGGCTGAAAATGCCATGAAGCACAACATCATCACGCGCGATAAACCCCTTGAACTTCGGGTTACCGTTTAAGAAAAGGCAATCGTGGTTAAAAATAATCTTCAGCTGAGGACCGGGGTTCCCACAAGCGGCAAAGGTCTGGAAAATATAGCAGGAAGGTATGCGCATTTCACTACACGAAAGCCTGAAGTACATCAGGATAACGGCTGGTTTTGTGTAAGTTTGCCACTACTCGAAGTCGAACTATGAAGGTGCTGATTATTGAAGACGAGCCGGCTGCAGCTGCAAAGCTCGAGTCTATGCTCCATTAACTGATTCCAGAGGCACACATAGGTGAACCTCTCGACAGTGTAGCCGGCGCTGTGCAATGGTTCAGAAACAACCCAGCACCCGATTTGATTTTCCTTGATATTCAGCTTGGCGACGGCGTCAGTTTCAATATTTTCGGTCAGGTACAGGTAGAAAGTTTTGTAATTTTCACCACGGCTTATGATGAATATGCCCTAACAGCATTTGAGCTTAATAGTCTGGAATATCTGCTCAAACCAATTCAATTTGCACGGCTTGAGGCTGCGTTGCAAAAATTCCGGAAAATAGGGAGCGTCAGCAATTCTCAGAGCTCGAGAGCCTGGAAGCCCGTATGGTATTGCAGCCAAAACAATATAAGCAGCGTTTTCTGGTGAATGTGGGCGACAAAATCCGCAGCATTGCCATAAGTCAGGTGGCATATTTTTATTCGCTCGAAAAAGGAAGTTTTCTTTGCACTACCGACGGACTCCATTTGCCCATCGAACAGTCGCTCGATACCCTTGCAGAGCAGCTCGACCCTACCTCCTTCTTTCGGATAAAAAGACAATACCTCATCGCATTTCAGGGCATTGGCAAGTTGCATGCCATGCCCAAGAGCCGGGTGGCTATATCTCTGCAACCCCCGAAGAGCGAAAACCAGTGGGTGAGTGCAGCTCGTACGGCTGACTTTCGCAGATGGCTGGATATTTGAACAATTCTCGATGCTATTTATTATGCAAAGCTATCTGACTAAATAAATACTTCATCTCGGTGGCAATCTGCAGGCTGCATTGGGCATACACATCATCCATTTCCGGACTGTTGTCCGAAATTTTTGGGTCAACATAGAGCAAAGCAAAACGGGCATTAGACCCAAAAACCACCGGACAAGCCTCATTGGCTGAGTCGCAGGTCATCACTGCCGTGAAGCCTGAAACAGGATTGAAAGGATGGTCGTAAGCCTTTGAAAATGCTGTTACAGGGAGATGATTCATGCTGTACCGAATAGCACAAACTGGGTTTGTGCCATCTGTAAGACGAACCATCTGAAAGCCTTGTTTATCAAGGGTTTCAGTCACTTTAAAAAATAATGCCGTTGCTTCGGTTCCCCCACTGTAACAATCGATGCCTTCCAGGTTGTAATACGCTGCCAAGGTCTGCGCCCAAATCTGCGACAGATGGCTGCGGCGTGAATTGTGTGTACAAATAAAATTGAGGGCTCCCCGGCCATTGGGCAATAATCCGGCAATATAACCAGACATCTGTTCGAGCAGCGCAACTCGCTCCGGGTCTATGATGGTGGTATCGAGACCGCTGATCAGTCTATCAAGCTTTTCAAGCATGTCGGTAGATTTTTTTCTTCAGGTATAGGCTGACTTTCACCAGCATGATCAAAACAGGAACTTCAACAAGTGGCCCAATCACACCCGCAAAAGCCTGAGGCGACTGAATGGCAAAAACAGCAATGGCAACTGCTATTGCCAGCTCGAAATTATTGCCGGTTGCAGTGAATGCCACTGAAGCATTTTTATCGTAAGGCACTTTCATTGCCTTGCCAATGAAAAAACTAAGCAGAAACATAAGCACAAAATAAAATACAAGTGGTACAGCCACCCTGAGCACGTCGAGCGGCAGATCCACAATTTTATCTCCTTTCAGACTGAACATCACCACTATAGTAAACAACAAAGCATAGAGGGTGATGGGGGAAATAACAGGAACAAATTTCCGGTTGAACCAATCGCGTCCCTTCCATTTTATAAGGTAATGATGGCTCAGAAAGCCTGCAGCAAAGGGGATCCCCAAATATATTGCCACACTCCTGGCCACCTCGTCCATGGGTACATGGATATCAAACTCGCCAATGCCAAGTGCTTTGGGCATCACATTGATGAAAAGCCATGCATAGAAACTATAGGTGACCACCTGAAAAATGCTGTTGAGTGCTACAAGCATGGCACCATATTCGCGGTTGCCGGCGGCCAGATCGTTCCATACGATGACCATTGCAATGCATCGTGCCAAACCTATTAATATCAGTCCGCTCATATAGCCGGGGTAATCGCGCAGAAAGATCACGGCCAGCACAAACATCAACATCGGACCTATGATCCAATTGAGTACCAGCGAAAACGACATCACCCGCATATCCCTGAAGGCCAGTGGCAACAATGAATAATCCACCTTGGCCAGCGGTGGATACATCATGAGGATAAGACCGATGGCCAGCGGAATATTGGTGGTACCCATCGACAGTGAATCGGTAAAGCGCGCAATTTCAGGAAATAGCTTTCCCATCAGCACACCGGCACCCATAGCCAGAAAAATCCATAAGGTCAGGTAACGATCGAGCAGTTTGAGGCGAACTCTCAGATGATCTCACAATTTAATATTCAGAGAGTCCAAAGTTCAACTTTTAATCTAAAACTCTATTATCGCCAAAATTAGGAAAACTAAGGGCCTTCGTATAAAGGGAATGTTAATTCAGCCATGGGATAGGTTGCGTTTCAACCAGCATTACCCTATCTTTGATTCAATATTGTATTTCGATGCTATATTGCTGCATATGAGCAAGATGCTGTAATGCCGTCAAGTCGGATGTCGAAGGTGTTAAGGATATTGAAATAGGCTTGAATATATATATGTTGCAAATCAAGGATCGATTTTGAAACGAGCCTGAATCGGGCTGCATCTTGTTGGATTTTGGATGTAAAATGCTTTTACAACTGAATAATAATGAGGCTTCTATGAGCTAAACATATTAATAATTCGTTATTTAGGCTGATCCCTTGTTGTCAACTTTAATGACAGCTTGACAAAACCGAATTCCATTCTAAATCATTCCATCATTCCGATTTACGCTAATTAAAATACCCCCCTGATGAGTAAACCTTCGATAAAAGTTTTAATGATCGATACCTCCAATGGTTTTTACCGACTCAACCGTTACCGTTTAGGTGATTTTTTCGGACCTGTTGACCTTGGTATTCATCTTTCACACAGATTTAATAGCCTCAATATTGGCGCAGGGCTGCTGGCCGGAAGTATTTTCCCGGGCTCCAACCGTCTCATTTTTACAGGTATTTCGCCTTGCTGGCACGGATTTTTCATCTCGAGTATGGGAGGTGCAGCGCTTGTCTTCGATAACCTGGGCATCAACATGCTCAGCATCATAGGGAAGGCTCAAAAGCCATCAATTCTGTACCTCAACCGCATCCACGGCGAGGAAGTAGAGGTGGAGTTGCATCCGGTTGACCCGGGCCAGGTTTGGTCGTACGCCATGGGAGGGGTATATGGTGTAATGCAGTATGCCCTTGATCAGTTTGGTCATCGATACGAAACAGAACCAAGGGTATTGGCCACCGGACAGGCTTCACAGTATACCGACTTTGGCGCCATCGCTTCAGCCCCTGTGAAAAAGGATAACGAACTCACTTTTGTTGACTGCTGGTCCGGCAGGGGCGGATTTGGAACCAAATTGCTTCAGCAGCACGGCATCATCGGAGTGATCTATGGGGGTACGGTTGTGGACGACGATTTTCGCGATAGAAAAGTTGCCGACGAGTGGTTTCAGGCCAAATACGATCAGAAGCTTGCAGCCAAAGACCTAGAAGCCACCACCAAATACCGTTACGATCCCAACTTCAACACCGGAGGCACTTTCGGTGTCAATTTTGCCACCATCGACGAACGCATCATCGCCTTCAACTACCGCACCATTCACATGACCAAAGAGGAGCGGCTGGCAATACACAGAAAATTTATTCTGGATCACTATCTCAAACAGCTCAACGAAGAAACCATAGCCACTAAACAGCAGAAAAACTGTGGCGAACCATGCGTGGCCGTATGCAAAAAGATGCATAACCACTTTAAAAAGGATTATGAACCCTATCAAACCATGGGACCTCTGAGTGGGGTGTTCGACCAGCGGGCCGCCGAGCTGCTCAACCAGAAAGCCGACACCTATGGCTTTGATGCCATCTCGGTGGGCGGCGTCATTTCATGGCTTATGGATTGCATGCACGACGGCCTGATTGAAGCGGAAGCCCTTGGCGTGAATGAGATACCCTATTTCAGCCCCGAAAATTTTGACCTTGTGCATCACTCCATGCACAATGCACGCATTGGTTCCATGCTGCTCGACGAGATGGTGAAACCGGGCGGCCGAATCGATCTTTCGCTAGGTGCCCGCAAGATGGCCCGTCATCTGGCACGCAAATACGGCGGTGAGGTAATGAACAGGTTCGTCCATATAGGCTTTGCACGGCAAGGCTGGATAGTACCAAATCAGTATTGGAGTCCTGGTGTGCTTTCGCCTATGGCCATCATGGGAAAATACTATATGAATTATGGTAAGGACTTTTTCTCGCCACGCGAACTTGGAAATGAGAATGCCCGCAGAATGATCATCGAGCTGTTGATGGACAACTTAGGCATTTGCAGGTTTCACCGGGGATGGGCAGAGGAGATCATGCCCGAAGTTGTTGACAAGCTCTTTGGCCTTAAAGAGGAGTTTTTAAAAAACCTCAGGCTTACAGCTTCGCGCATCAATAGCCACAATGCTGTCATCTTCTGGGAATCGAAACGAAATATTGATTTTGTATTTCAGTTTCTTAAGAAAAAGAAATATGAGGATGGGGTTCAGAACGAAGAACTTGATATGTGGATAGATAATTTTAACAGCAATGCCCACGAAGCTGCACTGAATTTCTGGTACGAGGTCCACAAAGGTATTCACGAGATGTTCCGCGAATTTCAATAGCTGTATTTTAAGGTTAAATTAACTTCAGTGCATTCAGAGTTGCATTGTTGACTCTTTAGTCTATCTTTGGTGACATACGGTGACCAGCTATGAGAACCTCAACGCGCTTTCTAAACCTTTTAACCGTATCCCTGATCATTCTGACAAGCGGTTGCTCCAACTATAAGTTTCGGTCTTCCTACAGATCGGCCAACGCCTTGCTGCACGACATGAAAAAAATCAACGAGCAGTCTTTCCTCAAAGCGCACCATGCATCAGGCAAGGTGTACGTGCTTGGTCAGGACTGGCAAATCGACACTATAAAAGGAACAGTCAGCGGTGCTGGAACCTTGTACGATTTCAACCGTAAAGCACTTATAAACGGGTCGCTCGAATTCCCCATCGACAGCATCCTCATTTTCGAAACAAACCGTAAGATTGTCAATCCCGAATCCAGCCGGATTACTGCTTTGGGTATCCTCACCGGAGTAAACCTTGCCATCGGCGTTCTTTGCTGGACCAACCCCAAGGCCTGTTTTGGCTCATGTCCGACTTTTTACATGGATGGGCACTCGAACATTCATCAGGCCGACGCCGAAGGATTTTCAAACGCCATCAGTCCATCGCTCGAATATACTGATGTTGATGCCCTTAACAATCCAACAGTAAAGGGCCACTTTGCGCTGACCATGAAAAACGAAGCCCTCGAGACCCATGTAGTTCGTCAGGCCAACCTGCTCGCAGTGCCCCGTTTACCAGGCCAAACCATAATGCATGCACGCAACAACAAATTCTTCACGGCTGATGCAATGGTTAAACCGTCGGTAGTCAGCGACGGACAGATCGACATCACAAACAAGGTTTTGCATGCCGAAGGTGATGAATGGTTTTCTCTGGCTGATGAAAGAAATATGAGCAGTAAACAGGATTTGATTGCTGAGTTCGATGTTCCTGCCAGCAGTGTTGAGCTGGGTTTAAGCATTTATTTCAGGCAAACGCTCATGACCACCTATCTTATCTATAGCGCCTTGCAATATATGGGGGATGAGGTGAGTGATGTTTTTGCAATGATCGAGTCACAACCCGAACTTCGGAGCAGCCTGAACAAGGGCATTCATGGCGAGCTGGGCGAAATTGAGGTTTGGCTATGGAACAAGAAAAACGACAAGTGGGAACTTCAGGGAAACGTTTATGAAACAGGACCCATTGCTATTAATAAGCAAATCGTCCCTTTTTCATCTGTGGCTGACGGTAAAACCAAAGTTAAACTTCGCCTCAACCGCGGGCTATGGCGCATCGACCAACTAAGTCTTGCCGTCGGCATGAAGGAGGTTGAGGCTATTGAGATCAAACCCTCCAAAGTATTCTACAAAGGCGCAAAAGATGCCTCGGCGCTCCGGCAATTAACCAATCCTGAAGAACAGCTGCTATCGATGCCCGGAGATGAGTTCCGGCTTGTTTATCAGATGCCCGATGCATCCGACTATGCCCTTTATCTGAGCAGCAGGGGATATTACATTCAATGGATGCGAGATAACTGGGTGAATATGAAAGACGTGCGAAAACTTCGCCTGATGATTACACAACCTGCAACTTATCTGTGCAACGAAGCTGCCGCTTACAAATCGTACGAGGCAGCCATGGAAGATGCTTTCTGGACTTCGCGTATCGACACCAAAACAGTGCACTATTATGAGAATTAAGCATGTATTAATGTTAGCCATTTTTGCTGGCCTGATGTCGTGTGCCCACGTTCCGGTTTACCTGCCAAGACTTGATAATCTGGGCAGCAGCCCGAATGGTGCTTTTATCAAGGTGAGTCAAAGGGCAGGCATTACCTTGTATGGTGAGCTTATTTCTGCTGATACTGCTGCAGTTTATGTGCTCACCGACAGAGCCTATCACAACCTGAAACGCTGCGTAAAGGTTCCAATGGACGATGTTACCGATTTCAGGCTGCGGTATGCAGCCCCAGGTCGTTATGGATGGTCCATGCCGGTTTTTGGCTTGCTAGTTGCGCCGCTAACATCGGGTTTACTTTCCATGTTTACAATACCGCTGAACCTGATAGTGACTGGGTCCGTTGTTTCGGGTAGCTACCAGTCCACGCTCTACACGAGAGAGGATCTCAGAATGCCTGATTTATGGAAGTTTGCACGCTATCCTCAGGGATTGCCGGTAGGGATTGATCTGGCTACGATAAACTGATTCTCAGATTTGTAATGGCATTCGGTGCGTTTTCAGATGCAGTGAAGTTTAATACGATCGGTATTTTTCAGGATTCAGTTTATTGACATTGACTTTTCAACAAAATGTTGTCAGTTAAATTGTCGGAATGAAAAATACTTTCTATCTTTGCACCCCCTTTTGGGAGAAATACGTGCATACATAAGGTTGAAAAACAGAATTAAATGAATACTCTGAGTTACAGAACGGTCAGCGTGAATAAAGAGCAGGCCAACAAAGAGTGGGTTGTTGTTGATGCCGATGGCATGGTGCTGGGTCGCCTCGCATCGGAAATAGCCAAGATTTTACGTGGCAAGCACAAGCCATCCTACACTCCCCACAGCGACTGTGGTGATAATGTCATTGTCGTGAATGCTGAAAAAATTAAGCTTACCGGCAACAAGCTCGACGACAAGGTTTACGTCTGGCACACAGGTTATCCTGGTGGTCAGCGTTTCCGCACCGTTCGGGAACAGCTTAAGCACAAGCCCATTGCCGTTGTCGAGCACGCCGTAAAGGGCATGCTTCCAAAGAACAAACTGGGCGCCGAGCTTTTCCGCAACCTGCATGTTTACACAGGTCCTACCCACAAGCACGAGGCCCAGCAACCCAAGACCATCACCTTTTAACACAGCATACACCACATGGAAGTAGTGAACGCTTTAGGCAGGAGAAAAACAGCCGTAGCACGCGTATATGTTAAACCCGGAAACGGCAGGATTACTGTCAACAAAAGAGACTTCAAGGAGTATTTCCCCACCCAGATGCTGCACTACAAAGTTGAGCAGCCACTGGCCCTTACCGATAACCTTGGTAAATACGATATCAAAGTGAACCTCGACGGAGGCGGATTCAATGGTCAGGCCGAAGCCCTCAGTCTTGGTCTCAGCCGTGCCCTCTGCGCCATCAACCCTGAGTTTCGCCCGGTACTGAAAGCTAAAGGACTGCTTCGTCGCGACCCCCGCATGGTTGAACGCAAGAAGCCAGGCCGCCCGAAAGCTCGTAAGAGGTTCCAGTTCAGCAAACGCTAATCCTGTAGCTTCTGAAAAGTGTTTAGTATCCAAATTGGTGAGATGTCTTTCGGGGATCTACTCACCAATTGTTTTTAGTGAATGTAAACATCAATAATTAAATCATGTCAAGAGTATCTTTCGATGAATTACTGGATGCAGGCGTACACTTTGGCCACCTGCGCCGCAAATGGAATCCTGCAATGGCTCCTTATATCTTCATGGAGCGCAATGGAATTCACATCATCGACCTGTACAAAACGCAGGCAAAAATTGAAGAAGCTGCCAACGCACTGCGCCAGCTTGCACGTTCAGGCAAAAAAGTGCTTTTTGTAGCCACAAAAAAGCAGGCAAAAGCCATTGTTTCCGACGAGGTGAACAAGATTGGCATGCCGTTCGTAACCGAGCGCTGGCCCGGCGGCATGCTTACCAATTTTGCCACTATCCGTAAGGCAGTGCGCAAAATGGCCAACATTGATAAACTCATGGCGAGCGATTCATATCGGAATCTTTCGAAACGTGAGCGCCTCCAATTAGAGCGCGAACGTGCCAAGCTTGAAAAAAACCTGGGCTCAATTGCCGACATGAGTCGTCTTCCCTCGGCGCTGTTCGTTGTTGATATCCTCAAGGAGCACATTGCTGTTGCCGAAGCACGACGCCTGGGTATCCCTACTTTCGCCATTGTTGATACCAACTGCAATCCAAACCTTATCGACTTCCCTATTCCGGGTAATGATGATGCCACAAAGTCGATAACGCTCATCGTGAAAACTATGGTTCAGGCAATTGAAGAAGGCCTCAACGAACGGAAGCTCAATAAGGATAAAGGTGCTGACGACCATGTTGATGATGAGGAAGCTGAAGACTTGGCAGCACGCCGCCGCGAAACAGAGGAAGAGGAGACTAAGGAAAGCGGTGAGGCCAAGACCGATAAGCCCAAGCGCCCACGCCGGCCTGTTGCAAAGAAGTAAAATTTAATATCAACGTACAATGAGCATTACTGCTGCACAAGTAAACGAACTGCGCAAAATTACCGGCGCCGGTATGATGGACTGCAAGAACGCCCTGGTGGAAAGCAATGGCGATATGGAACAAGCCATCGATATCCTTCGGAAAAAGGGTCAGAAAGTTGCGGCCAAGCGTGCCGACAGGGAAGCCAACGAAGGCGTTATTGTTTCCAGATCTTCCGACGACCACAGCTATGCTGCGCTCGTGATGGTAAACTGTGAAACCGATTTCGTAGCTAAGAATCAGGAATTCATAAAATATGCCCATAGCATTCTCGATCTGGCCGTCGCAAACAAAAGTCAGGACATTGATGCTGTTAAGGGACTGAATCTGAACGGTCGGAGCATCGCAGATACCCTGACTGATCAGACTGGTATCATTGGCGAGAAGATAGATTTGGGAGCTTTTTTCAAGATTGAAGCTGCTTTTACTGCCGCTTACATTCACCCAGGAAATCGTCTGGCTACGATTGTAGGATTCAACAAAAGTGCTGATGGACTAGAGCAGATTGGTCGTGAGATTGCTATGCAGATTGCTGCAATGGATCCTGTGGCTATCGAGGAAGCTGATGTGCCTAAGGAGGTTATTCAACGCGAGATCGAAATTGGCATGGAGCAAGCCCGCAACGAAGGAAAGCCCGAAGCCATGCTTGAAAAAATCGCACATGGCAAATTGGGTAAGTTCTACCGCGAAAGCACACTGTTGAACCAGGATTTTATCCGCGACAGCAAAAAAACCGTTCGCCAATACCTTGTTGAAACTGATAAGGAACTCACCGTTGTTGCATTTAAGCGCGTGATGCTTGGGGCATAATGCTGAGCCATCCGAAATACAAATAAAGCCTGGCAATTCTGCCAGGCTTTTTCATTTTCACAATTTTGCTAATGTTCTAAGTACCTCAGTTAGTCTAAAAAAATGCCGGAACATATTCATGTTCCGGCTATAGGAATATCCGCCCCCGGATATTCATGTCCAAACGTGGTTTGGTTGAATTATGACAGCATTTCCTTTATGATGGTTGCAATATGGCTGTTTTCGGCTCTGCCGGCAACCTGCTTGCTGACCAGACCCATCACTTTGCCCATCTCCTTTACTCCGGTAACTCCTGTTGATGAAATGGCTTTGGCGATCATTTCCCTGAGCTCATCATCAGATAATTTGGCCGGCAAATAGGCTTCAATGATTTCGGCCTGATATGATTCTTCCTCTGCTAAGTCAGGTCTTTGCTGCTGAAAATAAATTGCAGCAGCTTCACGCCTCTGTTTGACCAGTTTTTGAAGCATTTTAAGCTCAACTTCATCGGGTATGATACCAGCTGCAACATCCTTTCCGGTTTTTTCTAAAAGCAGCGCGGCCTTTATTGCCCTCAAAGCTGCCAACTTCCGGCTATCCTTGCTGAGCATAGCCTGCTTGATGTCGTCGTTGATTTTCTTTTCAAGTTCCATCACTGCATGGCTTAGTCAACGTTGTCGTGCAAAAATGGATTATCCTGCCTCAGGCTGAATTTGCCTGTTTCGTTATTGATGGTGTAGCGCGAAAGTTCCTCACTTTCGCTACCAGGGGTGATGCTGATGCCCTTGCGCATGAAAGCTGGTTGTTTTTCAAGCTGCTCAATACCTTCGTTGGTGCGTAGCAATGCTGAACGAGCTTTCAGTTTGGCCTGTCTTTCCAATGATTTGCGTTCGATTTCGGAGCGTTCAGATTCCGGATCACTTAGCCTGAATGAAACAACTTCATCGGGTTGGGTATCGCGGATTTTTACCGTGCCTTCGTCGTTGGTTACCTCGAGAGGCAACTCACTGGCATCCTTTATCATAAAAGAAATAGGCTCCTCATCAGTAGCTTCAGCTTCCAGGGCATTGAAGGTTTCTTTGTCTGGAGTCGGAAAATCCTGCGCTATTGGTTCTGGTTTATCATCGAACAATTTGTGAATAATAATATCCGGGCTGCCGTGTTTCGAAACATCAGGCTGTTTCTGGTAGTCTTGTCTGGCAGTTTCTTTTACCGGCATATCTGCTTCGAGTGCATGCTTGAGTGATGTCCTGCCTTCTGGTGCTACTGGAGGAATAAAAGTATTCTGCGGTTTTTGCTGATTCGAGATTTCATTGCCATCGATGTCCACAACTCTGGTATACCTTTTTTGCTCTTGCAGAATTGGCTCCCCGCTGTCAAAACCGGTTGCAATGATGGTGATGGCTATGCTGTTTCCAAGACTTTCGTCGTCGCCATTGCCCCAGATCACTTCGGCAGCATCGCCACATATGCTCTGGATATAATCGGTAATCTCGTGAACTTCGTCGAGTGTAACTTCTGCGCTGCCCGAGGTGATGTATAACAGAATATTCTTTGCGCCGGCAATGTTCGAATCGTTGAGAAGGGGAGAGCGCATCGCTTCTTCAATGGCTTTAATCGCGCGGTTTTCGCCTTCGGCTCTGGCCGATCCCATAATGGCCTTGCCGCTGTTCTTCATAACCGTTTTTACGTCTTCAAAATCAACGTTGATATACCCGGTTACGGTGATGATTTCTGCGATGCTTTTTGAAGCGATGGTGAGCACATCATCAGCTTTTTTGAATGCATCGGTGAGCTTCATATCGCCGTACTCTTCTCTTAACTTATCATTGCTTATGATGAGCAGTGTGTCAACATATTTCCGGAGCTCATCAATACCTTCGAGTGCCTGCTGCCGACGTTTGCGACCTTCGAAGCTGAATGGCAGCGTTACGATACCGACCGTAAGGATGTCGAGCTCATTGGCAATGGAGGCAACTACGGGAGCAGCTCCGGTTCCCGTGCCTCCACCCATTCCGGCTGTAATAAAGAGCATTTTGGTATGCGGTTCAAGCAGCTCCCGAATTTCAGTCATGGTTTCCATTGCAGCCTCCCGGCCAACGGATGGTATGTTTCCAGCTCCAAGCTGACGCTTCCCTAAATGAATTTTGTTCGGCACAGGACTCACGTCAAGTGCCTGTGCATCAGTGTTGCACAGGACAAAGTCAACGCCCTTGATTCCCTGACGGTACATATGTGTAACGGCATTACTGCCACCACCTCCTACACCGATCACTTTTATGATATTCGACTGCTCTCTAGGATGCTCAAACTTCAACATTTCTGGCATGGTTTCAAGTTTTAAAATTAGTTTCCTGGTTGATTTGGTAATGGTTTTACAATGATTGATTTGCTAACAGTTTATGGTTAATAACTGGGCTTATTCCTGCGCTTCTCTTTCAAATAGCCGTATGATTTTTTCGAGATATGAATCGCGCCGGGGAGGCAGTGGTTTTGGCGGCTCTTCGGGCAAAGCCTCATTGATTTCGGGTGTCTTTTTTCTTGTATTCACAATGTTTTTTATTTCTTCCTCATAGTCATACCTTTGGATACCTTCGATTACAAGTCCAACGCCGGTCGAATACATCGGACTGGCGAGCTCTTCAATGGTCGCAGAGGCCAGGTGTTCGTTAGGATAACCAATCTTCACCTCCATGCCTGTGATAAACGATGCTAGCTGGTCGATGTGTTTGAGCTGCGCACCACCGCCTGTAAGTACAATTCCCGCTATCAGCTTGCGTTCGAGGCCTGAATTTTTAATCTCGTAGTACACATGCTCAAAGATTTCCTCCATGCGGGCCTGTATGATGGAAGCAAGGTTTCTGAATGATATTTCCCTCGGCTGACGTCCCCTGATACCCGGAATGGATACCACTTCATCATCTCGTGTGAAGCTGGCCATAGCAGAACCAAACTTAACTTTTACCTCTTCTGCATGACGCTTAATAATCGAACAGCCTTCACGGATATCTTCGGTAATAATGTCGCCGCCAAATGGAATTACAGCAGTATGTCGGATGATATTGTCGTGAAATATGGCGATGTCTGTGGTTCCGCCTCCAATATCCACCAACACAACACCGGCTTCTTTTTCTTCCTGACTCAGAACAGCCTGCGCCGAAGCGATGGGTTCGAGCACAAGGTCGGCCATATGCAGTCCTGCACGTTCAACACATTTTAAGATGTTTTTGGCTGCTGCTGTTTGCCCGATGATGACATGAAAGTTTGCCTCAAGTTTACTTCCGGTCATGCCAACGGGCTGCTTGATCCCTTGCTCGCCATCCACGATAAATTCTTGTGGAATCACATCAATGATTTCCTCTCCCGCTGCCATATTCAATCGGTACATATCATTGATGAGTTTGTCCACTTCGGCTCTGCTGATATCGTCTTCGGGCTTTTCCCGTATCAGGCTTCCCTTGTGCTGTAAACTCTTAATGTGCTGACCGGCAATGCCAACGATAACATTACGGATGGTGACTTTTGACCTTTGAGAGGCTTCCTCCACGGCATGGCTTATAGATCGGACAGTATCCTCGATATTCGATACCATACCGCGTTTTACACCAAGCGATTCGGTGCGTCCATGGCCTAGAATTTCGATTTTGCCATATTCGTTGCGACGGCCCACAATGCAGGCTATCTTGGTTGTCCCAATGTCGAGGCCGACAATGATTTCAGAAGCTTTCATATGCTGTCCCTTTTTAATGTACAAACTATCTGGTTTTCGAAACTCGCATCAATGCGCGAATAATGACCGAATTCTTCACTTACGCTTTTTGCCTTGTAAAATGCTGCGATGTTTGCCAGTTTTTTATCAAGATTATTGGCGTCTCCCATAAAAATGTCGGCATGTCCGATCACTGGTACTAATTCAATATATTGATTATCATTAATGTAAATATGATCGATGAGTAGTTGTAGAAATTCATCTCTGGTAATTAGTTTACCAAGTTGGTGAACAGTATTGTAGGTTCTGTTCCGAATGGTATCGGTGGCCAGTGCAATGTTACTTTCAGCCTGCATTACTGGAACAGGAATGTTACCAATGGCAGGAAGCAGCCTGAAGAGTCGCTCAGGATGATCGGGAAATATTACGCCTGTTGAATCTATATAATACCATTGACCCTTCAGGTCGATGACACGCATGTATGGCACGCGCTCCGAAAATTTTATGACTAGATGGCGATCGAGTGTGATAAACGCCTGCACATTACTAATATAGGGGTTTTCAGACAAATTGCGCTGTATTTCGCGGTTGTTGAACGAGCCAAGACGCAAATCAGAAGATGCCTGCCGGCTTAACTGATGTTTTACTTCCTCGACTGATATAAAATCTGCCTGATGCTTATTGAGCGGGTTCACTTCAATCTGTTTCACCGGACGCTGATAATGAACAGTGCGGGCAAAACCGAGAAATGCCGGAATACCGACAGCGGTTATCGCCCAGACCAGATAGGTCAATATATTCATTATCAATTTTTTCATCCTTCGAATAATTTTTTCAGTGGTGCCACCATTCGGTCAATGTCACCTGCGCCAAGGGTCATCAGAACTTCGGTTGGGTGCTCTTTCAGGTAGTTCAGGGTCTCTTCCATGCTCAGCAGTCGTTTATTCCAAAGAGACACTTTTTCGAGCAGGATTTGCGAGCTAACACCTTCGATCGGCAGTTCACGCGCCGGATAGATATCGAGAAGAATCAGTTCGTCGAGCATCGAAAGGCTTTGGGCAAATCCATCCATGAAATCCTGTGTCCGGCTGAATAGGTGTGGTTGGAAGATGCCAGTGAGATGCTTTCCGGGCCTGAGCGAACGTGCCGTAATGATGGCCGCCTTAATCTCTTCCGGATGGTGGGCGTAATCGTCGATATAAAGAAAGTCAGGCTTGTTTACAATGATATCGAAACGCCTCCAGACACCGGTATATTCTGATAAAGCGGAGGAGATGGCTTCTGGTGAGACACCTGCAACCATGCAGACGGCAGCGGCTGCCAAAGCATTAAGCACATTGTGATGCCCTGGAGTTCTGATGTTTGCCGGATGTGAACCTCCATTGAATTTCATGTCGAAGAAAAATCGGTCATCCTCAACGCGAATGTTGTGCGCCGTGAAGTCAGCATCAGAATTGACAGAAAAAGTAATACATGCTGCTTCAGTGTTATTGACTGGAAGACCCTGACGATGAATGAGCCTTCCTTGTGCTTGTACTCGTGCAGCAAAGTTTCGGTAAGTGAGTTCCATCTGCTCCTGACTGCCATAGATATCCAGGTGATCCGGGTCCATGGAAGTAATCACTGCAATCTGAGGCATCAGATGGAGGAAGCTGCGGTCGTATTCATCGGCTTCAACAACAAGCCATTGGCTGTTGGAATTCAGCACCAGATTGCTTCCGAAATTGTTGGCAATACCACCAATAAAGGCCGTGAGCGGTATGCCGGAATGTTGCAGGATATGGGCAATCATCGACGAAACGGTCGTTTTTCCATGTGTACCGGACACTGCAATTGTCGGCATTGTTTTGCTGATGGCACCAAGCACTTCAGCACGTTTCATCATTGGTTTGCCCGAATTTTTCAGTGTTCTGAATTCGTTCAATGTTGCAGGTACTGCTGGGGTATATACGACAAATTTGGTATCGGCAGGAATCAGCTCGGGACGATCGTCGAAATGTATTTTCATTCCTTCGCGCTGAAGGCTATCAGTAAGTGGGGTGGGTGTTTTGTCATATCCATAGATCTGAGCACCCAATGCTAGAAAATATCGGGCCAGCGCGCTCATGCCAATGCCGCCTATTCCGATGAAAAACAGTATGTCGCCTTTGTTTGCAATCATAAATTCATAAGTTTCAAGGCTTCATCAACAATGTTTTCTGTAGCACGAATGCGGGCAAACTTGCGGATGTTCAGGCTCAGCGATACGAGTCTTTCAGCATTTCCTGCAAGCTCGATAATCTCGGTGGCCAGATTTTGTTTTGCGGAATAATCTGGCAGCAGTATTGCGGCGCCGGCCTTAACCAATTGCATGGCATTGCTTGTCTGGTGATCCTCTGCTGCCGTGGGGAGAGGTACAAATATGGCAGGCTTGGCGGTGGCGGCCAGTTCAGCAACTGTCATGGCACCTGCACGGGCCACTACAAGTTCAGCTGCTGCAAAAGCCAGATCCATACGCTTTATAAATGACGTCAGGTGAAAACCGGGATAATTTTCTTTTGCCAATGCTTTTTTGGCAATGGGATAGAAAGGTTCACCGCATTGCCAGATCAGTTGCAAGCCAGCAGCGAAAAGTGTATCCAGACTGCTAAGAATTGCTTCGTTTATAGAACGGGCGCCTTGACTTCCACCTGTGATCAGCACAACTGGTTTGCTATCCACAAGTCCGAAGAAATTAAGTGCTTCTGCTTTTTTTCCTTCTGTGTCAATTGCTTGCGAACGCAGTGGATTGCCAGTCAGGACAATTTTTTCTGCCGGAAACCACTTTTCCATGCCCTCGAAGGCAACACAGATTCGTTGTACTTTTTTCGCAAGCAACTTGTTTGTTATGCCGGGATAGGAGTTTTGTTCCTGAATTAGCGATGGGACGCCTGCTTTTGTTGCAGCCCATAGCAGTGGTCCGCTGGCATAACCACCAACTCCCACAGCCAGATCGGGCCTGAAACGTCTTACAATACCCGCAGCTTTGAAAAGGCTCGATGCAAGTTTTAATGGAAATGATAGATTTTTTACATTTAACGAACGGTGAATACCACTGATCCACAAGCCCTCGATAGGATATCCTGCCTCAGGAACGCGTTGCATTTCCATTCGGCCCGTGGCACCAACAAAAAGAATATGCGCATCAGGCATACGTTTTTTTATGCCATCGGCAATCGCCAGGGCAGGAAAAATATGACCACCGGTGCCTCCACCGCTAATCAGTATGTGCTTAGGGCGTAATGTCATGCTCTGATGTTTCCGACTTGGTTTTTTCTGACTTTACCTTCTCTTTGCTTTCTACTTCTTTGCTGACGCTCAGTACGATGCCAATAGACAAACTGGTAAACCATATGGAAGTGCCACCCATACTCACAAGAGGCAATGGTTGCCCCGTCACAGGCAACACATCAACATTAACAGCCATATTGATCATGGCTTGCAGCACAAGGCTGAATACCACCCCTATGGTGAGAAATGCCCCGAATGTCTGGGGTATCTTCGTCACAATCACTACAGCCCTGTGAAGTAAAATGATATAGAGCAGGAGCACAAAAACACCTCCAACATATCCGTATTCCTCAATGATGATCGAATAAATGAAATCGGAGTAGGGATGGGGCAGGAAATTGCGCTGGGTACTATTGCCCGGACCTTTTCCGAGCAAGCCGCCTGATGCAACGGCTATCTTGGCCTGCTCCACTTGATAGGGTTCGCCTTCGTCCTTGATGTGGTTCTCAATCCTGTTTTTCCAGGTCTCCATCCTTCCCTGCTGGTCTTCGGGCAACTGGATGATGATGAGGACAAAAATGGCAAAAACGAAGATGCCCGAAATCACCAGAGCAAGAATGTATTTAAGATCTACACCTCCGATAAACAGCAAAACGAGGCTGGTGGTAAACAGCATGAGCGCGGTTGAAAGGTTGGCCGGCATGATCAGGAACACCACCGTGAGGACAGGTAGAATAAGCGGCACGAAGGCAGTTCGAAAATCTTTTATTTGATCCTGTTTCTTTGTCAATAGCCGAGCCAGATAAATGATGAGCGTCAGCTTTGCCAGGTCGCTTGTCTGAAAGGTCAGGTTGAATGGCAGTGGAAGAACACGCTTTGCATCATTGAGGTCGAGGCCAAAGATCAAGGTCAGTACCAGAAGCGGAATGCTCACCCACAAGGCAGCGGCAAAGAGCGGCGAGTAGTAAACATATTTTATTTTATATGCCAGATACATGAGCACCAAACCTACAATGAGTATGATTAGATGTTTCATCATATAATACTCAGTATTGCCGCCCTGATTTTTATAGGCGAGCGTGCCGGTGGAACTGTACACGGTGAGCAGCGAAAACACCGAGAGCAGCACCACGATGCCCCAGATAATCTTGTCTCCCTTTATACTTCTGGTTAACATCTATTATATTGTCTTATAACGCTTTAACAGCCGCTTTGAATCGATTGCCCCGGTCTTCATAGTTTTCGAACCGATCAAAACTGGCACATGCCGGCGAAAACAAAACCACGTCGTCCTTGACAGCTATCAACGAGGCCATGTTTACCGCTTGCTCCATGGTTTCGGCTGTCATGATACGCGGAACCATTTCGCCAAAGGCATTGACCAATTTTGTATTGTCAACACCAATGCAGATCATCGCCTTAACACGCTGCCTCACCATCGACGAAAGCTGGCCATAGTCGTTGCCTTTATCCTGCCCGCCGGCAATCCAGATGATTGGGCGCTGATAGCTTTCCAGAGCATACCAGGTGGAATTGACATTGGTAGCCTTCGAATCATTGATAAAAGCAACACCATGCACATTAGCCACAAACTCCAGACGATGCGGCACATTCTGATAATTGGCAAGGCTCTGCTTCAGGCTTTCCTTTCTGATCTGAATAAGCCTTGCAGCAATTCCGGCGGCAAGCGAATTGGCTGCATTGTGTTTTCCCTGTAGGGCAAGTTCTTCGATGGTCATGGTAAACAAATCTTGATTGATATTGATAACAAACTGATTTTCAAATAAAAAACCACCGTTGTCGAATTGCTTTCCATCGGTTGCAAAAGCAATTTTATTTACGGGGCTTGTCGAGTTCTCTACTCTTCTGCGTGTTTCTAGATCGTCGTAGTAGTAGATAAGGTGCTCGGACTCCTTCTGATTCATAGTTATACGCATCTTGGATTGTGCATATTTCTCGAAACTATATCCATAGCGGTCGAGATGATCGGGAGTAATGTTAAGCAGAACAGCAATATCCGGCCGGAAGGTTCGGATGCCATCAAGTTGAAAGCTGCTGATTTCCAGTACGTAATGTTTATGATCTCCTTCGGCCAGTATGCGTGCAAAACTTTTACCGACATTTCCGCATATGGCTACGTCGAGGCCAGCCGAACGGAGAATATGTCCTGTGAGAAGGGTGGTGGTGGTTTTGCCATTGCTACCCGTTATGGCAATAATGTGTGCTTTGGTGAACCAGCTTGCAAACTCAATTTCGGAAACGACGGGCATTCTTGTCGAAAGTTCCTTGACCACAAGGTTTTCATCAGGAATACCTGGGCTCTTGACTGTCAGATCAGCACGGGAAAGTGTCCTGAGGTTGTGTCCCATTTCTTCGAACGGGATGTTTGCCCTTTCCAGCTCAAGTTTGAAATTGGGCTTGATGGTATTGGCGTCAGAAACCACAACATCGAGGCCTTTCCGGCGCGCAAGCAAAGCCGCCCCGATGCCGCTTTCGCCCGCGCCGAGTACGACAACTTGCTTGTATGTTGTGATTTCATGAATCATAACTATCTCAACTTTAGTGTTATAATGGAGAGAACCGCCAGAAATATTCCAACAATCTGAAATCTGAGTACGATTTTTGGTTCGGGATAGCCAAGTTTCTGATAATGGTGGTGTAATGGCGACATCCTGAAAATCCTGCGGCCGACCCCATACTTTCGTTTAGTGTATTTGAACCAGCTCACCTGCAACATCACCGATAGGCTCTCGGCCAGAAAAATGCCGCAGAGGATAGGGATGAGCAACTCCTTACGTATCAGAATTGCGAAAACCGCAATGATTCCGCCAAGAGCCAGACTTCCTGTATCGCCCATAAATACCTGGGCAGGGTAGGAGTTGTACCAGAGAAATCCGATGTTGGCTCCAACAAATGCGCTGATAAAGATCGTAAGCTCGCCAGTATCAGGTAGATACATGATGTTAAGGTAATCGGCGAAGATGATGTTGCCCGACACCCAAGCCAGAATACCAAGCGTTGCACCTATAATAGCCGAGGTGCCTACAGCAAGGCCATCCATGCCGTCGGTAAGGTTTGCACCATTCGAAACAGCGGTGATGATAAATATAACTACAGGAATGAAGATCAGAAATGCCCAGTTGCGATACCCCGGCCCTATCCACTTCAAGAGCAGGGCATAGTCGAATTCATTGTTTTTTACAAAAGGGATGGTTGTTTTGGTGCTGCGTGTTTCGGAAGTGCTGAAGCGGCTCATGGGACCAGTAGCATCAATGGTTTGCACCAGCGCGCTTGCAGGCGCTGATTTTTCGCGTACCTGCACTGTTGGATCAAAATACATGGTCAGTGCAATTACGACACCAAGCAGTACCTGCCCAAGAATCTTTGTCCTTCCCGGCAATCCCCGTTTGTCTTTTCTGAAAACCTTGATATAGTCATCAGCAAATCCAAGCCCGCCCAGCCAAACCGTTGTGAAAAGCATAAGCAATATGTATGTATTGGTCAGCTCGGTAAATAATAGGGTAGGAACCAGAATTGATGCAAGAATAATAAGCCCGCCCATTGTTGGCGTTCCCTGCTTTTCGATCTGTCCCTCCAAACCGAGATCTCTGATGGTTTCGCCTACTTGTTTGCGGTTGAGGTAGTTGATCCAGCGCTTACCAAAAACCAGACTGATGAACAATGAAGTGAGCACTGCTGCTGCTGCCCTGAACGAGATGTACTGAAACACCCGCGCTCCCGGAAAATCAAACGCACTGTCTAAATAGGCAAATAGGTAATACAGCATGTCATCAAGTGTTTAGCAATCTTCCGAATAGTTCTTCCTTGTCATCGAAATGGTATTTTTCACCCATTATCTCCTGGTAGGTTTCGTGTCCTTTACCGGCCAGAAGAATGATGTCACCCTTAACGGCCATGTTCACGGCAGCCTGAATGGCTTCACGCCGGTCGGGGATAACAATAGTCTTTTTGTAATGCTCACCGGGCACTCCAGCACGCATATCCTTCAGTATTTCGTTTGGGTCTTCCCAGCGCGGATTATCGGAGGTGAGTATCACGATGTCGCTTAATGCGCAGGCAATCCGTGCCATTTCGGGCCGTTTGGTCTTGTCGCGGTTGCCGCCGGCCCCTGCAATGGTGATCAGTTTTTCGTTATGCGTCCTTATTTCGTTGATTGTGCTTAGCACATTTTCCAAAGCATCAGGGGTATGTGCATAATCAACAATTCCGGTCAACCCACTTGCTGAGCGAAAATATTCGAATCTTCCGTATGCGCTTTCAAGCATGCTTAGGCCAGTCAATGCTTCCTCCTCATTCAAGCCCAGCAAGATGGAAGTTGAATATATAGCGAGCAGATTGTAGGCATTGAATGTGCCAATGAGCCGACTCATAACTTCTTTACCCATGATATTGAGCATCAGGCCTTCGAACTGATTCTCGAGGACACGCGCCTTGAAATCAGTATCCGACCTAAGTCCGTAACTATATACCCTGGCCCGTGTGTTCTGTACCATGAAACTGCCATTGCGGTCGTCGTAATTCACCAGAGCAAAGGCGTCCATCGGCAACAGGTCGAAAAACAACTTTTTAGCATCGCGATAGGCTGCAAAACTGCCATGGTAATCAAGGTGGTCATGGGTCAAGTTTGTAAAAATGCCTCCGGCAAATTGCAACCCGAAAGTGCGCATCTGAGCCATCGCGTGCGAGCTCACTTCCATGAAGGCATGCGAGCAACCCCTGTCAACCATTTCTGCCAACAACATATTGATAGTGAGCGGATCTGGAGTGGTGTGCGTGGCTGGTAGCTCGCGTGTGCCTGCCAGATAGCGTATGGTAGAAATGAGTCCTGAGGGATAACCGGCAGCTGAAAAAAGCGAATGGAGTAAAGTTGCTATGGTAGTCTTCCCATTGGTGCCTGTTACCCCTACCAGTTTTAATTTCTCCGAAGGATGCCCGAAAAAGGCTGAAGCTGCAAATGCCAGACAGTAAGCGCTACTTTCGGCAAGAACCCATGTGATTTTCCCTTCTGGATTATCCGGTAGTTTTTCGCAAACAACGGCTACAGCACCTTGCTCAATGGCCTGATTAATAAACTGATGACCATCAGCTTGCGTACCACTAAGGGCAAAAAATGCACTACCTCGTTTTACCTTTCGCGAATCGAATGCCAAAGCCTCAACGGATATGTCAAAATCTCCAACTACCTGCTTCACAGGGCAATTCTTCAACAATGTCGAAAGCTTGCAATTGATCATCGTATAGTAAGTTTAAGTTCGACAGTTTGACCTTCCCTTATCGTATCACCAGCACTGATCGATTGGCCGTATACAACACCCTTACCCTTTACCAGCGGTTTCAAACCTTTGCTGCCCAGCACAAAAAGTGCATCCCGAAGCTGCAAACCCGACAGATCGGGCATCAGATCAGGCGAAATGGTGTCTTGTGCTGTGGCCAGCTCGAGCAGTGTTCCGTTCGGCTTAACGTTCACCCATTGTTTTCCTGCCGACAGGTTGACCACTGGTAGTTTCAGCAATTCTAAAAGTCTGGATACCTCTGGTTGAAAGTATCTTCGATCTCCGGTGGTTATCGATGTTAGCTGAACCTTTTCATCTGCTACTCTACTCCCATCGTGCAGGTTGGGCCTTGTGGCATATACCTTGTCGGCAATCTCCCTGAATACGGGTGCAGCTACTACTCCGCCATAAATTTTTCCTGCCATGGGGCGGCTTATTACCACTATGCAGGAATATTTGGGATTCTCCGACGGAAAATAGCCTGCAAAGGTGGCATTGTAGTTTTGTTTATCATAACCTTTCTTACCTGCAGCAATCTGAGCGGTACCGGTTTTTCCGGCTACTTTATAAGCTTCGTTGTTTAAAACCTTGCCGGTTCCCCGCTCCACAACCCCTTCGAGTAAACTGTGAAGCGTATCAATAGTAGCTTGCGATGCAATTTGCTCGTTGATGACATCGGTTTCGTGTTTGCTGATAATAGTGTTGCCCGACCTGACCTCTTTTACAAACAGAGGCTTAACCATTTTTCCGTTATTGGCTACAGCATTGTAGAGCGTGAGCATCTGCAGGGGAGTCATCTGGATTTCGTAGCCAATCGACATCCACGCCAGCGATGTTCCATACCAATATTGTTTATTAGAGGGGTGCTTGATGTATGGCTTTCTTTCACCCGGAATTTCAATGCCCAGCGGCATCTGGATTCCTAGTTTGTAAAGGCGGTCAATGTACTTCTCAGGCTTGCTGCTGTAGTTGTTCCAGATCAGTTTTGCAATGCCCACATTCGACGACTTCTCGAATATCTCCCTGACAGTGGTGTGGCCATCACGGATAGGATGAAAATCTTTCATCACCCTGTTGTGAAATTGCATCTGGCCGTTACCGATATAAACCGGATCAGAAGGTTTAACTTTCATGTCGTCCAATAAAACTAGCATAGATGCCAGCTTGAATGTAGAGCCTGGTTCGACACTTTCGGCAATAGCATAGTTGTAGCTCTCGGAATACTTGCCTGTTTTTTCATTGCGTGTAAGGTTAGCTATGGCAATGATATGCCCAGTTTGCACCTCCATCAGGATTGCGCATCCCTGATGGGCATGGTTTTCTTCCAGATTTCGCCTGAGTGCCTGCTGCGCCACATCCTGTATATTGACATCGATGGTGCTAACTACATCTTTGCCGTTCTGAGGCTCAACCATGTTTTCGTCGAACATTGGCATCCAATCGCCATTGTTGATGCGTCGCTTGACCTGTTTGCCATCATATCCTTTCAGCTGCTCGTGATATGCGCCTTCAATACCCACGAAAACGTTTTCTCTCTCGATTTCGTAGCCTATGGTTCTCAGTGCAAGGTCTTTGTATGGCCGTTCGCGCCGTGTTTCAGGCAACAAGATCAACCCTCCCCTGAATTTGCCCATGTTCAGCAGGGGAAGCTTTCGCAAGGCTTTAACTTCAGCATAAGTGACCCGATTCTTGAGCAACAAATACCTATTGCCTTTGGCCCTTGCTTCGCGGAGTTCATTGTAAAACTGATTTTTTGTTTTGTTTCCCAGGATCGAAGCAAGTCCTGCTGACAATGAATCGAGTGCAGAATAAAAGCGCTGATCGGTGAAGTGTGGTGTTGCCACGTCCATGCGCACCTCGAAAACAGGAACAGTGGTGGCAAGCAGGGTGCCATCGTTAGCAAGAATATTGCCTCGCAGTGCTTCAATCCTGAAAACCCTTATTTCCTGCTGTTCGGCTTTTGCTTTCAAGTCTTCACCATATATGAACTGAATCTTGCCGATTTTGTAGATGATAATCAATGCAAACAGCAACACTGATGCATATACCAGATAAACCCGGATCAGTATGTTCTTTCTCGGGTCGTTCATGGCGCTGTATTGCTTTTAACGACAATCTTATTCACCGGCTCTACCGATTCGGTGATGCCGGACTTTTTCAGTTTGCGCACCAGTTCCGACTGGCGGCTCTCGAACATGACCTGAGATTTTACTGAAACGTATTCGAAATGAAGCTCCTTCATTTCACGATTCATTTTGTCAATCTCACGGGCAAGTTTCTCGATATAGTAGCTGTTGCCAATATAAAAAAAGGCAATGCCTACAAGAAAAAGCAGAAATTTGGTCTGTTCCCAGCTGAAATAGCGCGCCAGAAAACCGCCTCCGAGGATTTCGTAGAAAAAGCGCCTGAATGGGTTGAACATAACCCTGCGCTTTTTCTTGCTCTTTGTATGATTTTGGTTTTCTGCGGCTTTCATGACTTCAATATTTTCTCGGCCACGCGCAGTTTCGCACTTCGGGCGCGGTTGTTGACACTCAGTTCCTGCTCACTTGGGGTGAGCGCCTTGCGGGTTATAAGTTTCAGGTTATTCTGTGTATTCCCGAAAAAGTCTTTGGAAACTTCACCCTTTGCATTGCCAGCTTTCATATAGTTCTTTACCAGCCGGTCCTCGAGCGAGTGATAGGCAATCACAACAAGTCTTCCTCCGGCACTGAGCATATCTATGCTTTGCTGAAGAAAGGATTCCAGCACCTCAAGTTCCTGGTTCACTTCAATGCGCAAAGCCTGAAACAACTGAGCCAATGGCTTGTGCTCCTTTCCTTTTGGGAGCAGACTTTCAACAGCTTGGCGAAGCCCGGCGGTGGTCTGGATGGGTCTTGCGCGGATGATGGACTCTGCAAACCGCTTTGGTTGGTTCAGCTCGCCATATTTTGAAAAGATCATAGTCAGATCTTCCAGACTATAAGTGTTGACCACTGTGGCTGCGTCGAGCGTATGGCTTCGATCCATCCGCATATCGAGCACTCCATCAAAACGTGTTGAAAATCCTCTTTGGGGCGCATCTATCTGAAAGGATGAAATGCCAAGGTCAGCCAGTATGCCATTTACCTGATCAAATCCGTAGTAGCGAAGAAAATTCCTGAGGTAGCGAAAATTGTTCGGAACAAAAATAAAGCGTTCATCCTGTATAATATTGGCTGCAGCATCCTCATCCTGATCAAAACCGATAAGCTTTCCGTTACCCAGCCTTTGCAGGATCTCACGGCTATGTCCGCCTCCGCCAAAGGTGGCATCCACATAAATGCCCCCGGGTTTGATATTGAGGGCCTCTACACTCTCGCGCAACATTACCGGTTTGTGGTACATGCGAAGTAGAACTCCTTTTATTTTTCACCAAAAGTTTGCTGCATCAACTTCTCCAGTGTATCCTGATCCATTTCGTCGTTGGTCGATTTGAAGCTGTCCTTATCCCAAATCTCCATATAGCCCGGCAATGCAATGATTACCACTTCCTTATCCAGTTGGCTTTGTTCAATCAGGGGTTTTGGAATAAGGAGTCTTCCGGTACTGTCGAGCTTTACCATTCTGGCTCCGGCATTGTATTTGCGCATCAAATCGATATTAACCTTCAGGAACGGACTCAGCTGTTGCAACTTATCCTGCTTGAGCTGCCAGTCTTTCAAAGTGTACATTTCGATGCACTTACGATACAATCCCGGACGCAACACAAACCCGTCCTCCGACAGTGTGCCAAGCTGCTGCTGAAAATCAGCAGGAAGCATAAGGCGACCCTTGCCGTCGAGCTTGCATTGGTAATCACCAACAGGAAATATTACTTTTGATTCCAGAGTAGTTGTTATTACAAGCGTAAAAGTACTGCATTTTTTACCACTTAATCCCACTTTTTACCACTTTTTGGGTAAAATGGTTGCGTGTTTATTTAAAAATTCTACGATAGAACATCTAAATCCCTGAAAAACAGTTGGATGATGATTAATAAAAGTTATCAACAATGGTTGCCATATGGATTATTGGCTGATCTTGCACATTTACAATAAGCACAAGCACAATATGTTGGGGTTTGGGTGGAGGGTTGCAATCCCCTGATGATGCAAAGGCCTAAAAATTGGCTAATTTTGTGAAGGAAAAGGAGATTGTTATGGGAAATCAGGGAAAGATTGATTCTGACCGAAAGGTTATGCTGATTGATGTGCATAAGGTGCTTGCAGACAAAAATCCATCCTTGGCAAAGATGATTCCCGGCTTCATTTTTCGCTACCTGAAAAGAATCATTCATCAGGATGAGATCAACGCTTTCCTAATGCGTCATGGCCACCTCGAAGGTCTGGCGTTTGTGGATGAGGCAGTGAATATGTTTCGACCCAGAATTACACTTCGAGGACTCAACAACATCAGTCAGGATGGCCGCTTTGTTGTGGCAAGTAACCATCCTTTGGGAGGCCTCGACGGAATAGTACTCATGCAGGCCATTGGCAGGGTTCGACATGATATTCAGTTTCCGGTAAATGATATACTATTAAATATCAGTAATCTTCAACCATTATTTGTGCCCATCAATAAGCATGGTAGCAATGCCGATAACATTCGGATACTAAATGAAACCTTCGAAGGAAACGCTATCGTATGTTATTTTCCATTTGGACTGGTATCGCGAAAACGCAACGGAATTATCCGCGATCTGGAATGGAAAAAAACTTTCCTTTCCAAAGCAAGAAGATATAGGCGTGATATCATTCCTACCCATATCAGCGGACGTAACTCCGACTTCTTTTACCGACTTGCTAACTTCCGCAAGGCGCTGGGGGTTAAAGCTAATATCGAAATGCTTTATCTAGTCGATGAGTTCTTCAGGAAGCAGGATCAGGATATTTGTATCACATTTGGTGCTCCTGTTCCCTGGCAATTTTTCGATCGTCGTTTTAGCGAAAACCAATGGGCTGACAAATTACGTGGCTTTGTTTATTATCTTGCAAAGCATCCTGAAGCGGTGTTCGATGCGGATTCGGACTATTTTTCAATGATTTAGGTTAATTTTTCTGATATGATATACGAACCAATTATCGACCCTATTCCAAAAGAGGTCCTTTTGAGCGAACTCACCACGGAGCGGTTTATGCGCAAGACCAACTTTGGCAATAACGAGTTATATATTATTCACGCATCCGAAGCACCAGGCGTAATGCGGGAAATTGGCAGGTTGCGTGAGCTATCCTTCCGCGATTCAGGAGGAGGAACAGGGCAGGCCATTGATATTGACGAATTTGATTTGCAAGAAAATGGTTTCCGGCAGCTCATTGTATGGAGTCCGGAAGACCATGAAATCATTGGCGGATATCGATTTCTGGATTGCAGTTTATTGAAACCTGATGCAAATGGAGAAATCCATACCCCAACAGCCCATTTGTTTAAATTTACTCAGACATTTATTACTGATTATCTGCCATATACATTAGAGCTCGGGCGATCGTTTGTTCAGCCAGCCTACCAGCCCTCCAAGAACCTTCGCAAAGGCATGTACTCGCTCGATAATCTTTGGGATGGGCTTGGCGCATTGATTATCGATTATCCGCATATCCGCTATTTCTTTGGAAAAGTGACTATGTACGACCACTTTGATGCACTTGCCCGCGATCTTATTCTACACTTCATGCATACTTACTTCCCTGATCAGGACCGACTGGTATATCCGCACAAACCTCTGATTTATAAAACTGATGATCAAATTCTTAAAGAGTTAATCAAGGGGGGCAACTACGCTGATGATTATAAAACATTGGTTCAACTTGTTCGTCAGCAGGGCGAAAACATCCCCCCATTGGTAAATGCATACATGAATCTTTCGCCTTCGATGCGTACTTTTGGTACAGCGCTCAATGCTGAGTTTGGAGAAGTAGAGGAAACAGGTATTCTTGTAACCATCAATGATATCTTTCCTGAGAAAAAGGACAGACACACCAACTCATACATCAAGGGCGAGGTACCAGCTCACTTGCAATGAGTATTAAAAAGGCGGTTTTTATTTCAAGTGTGGCAAGCATGGAAAAGCTACCACAGACCCGACAACCGGAATATGCTTTTGTTGGCCGTTCCAATGTGGGCAAATCTTCACTGATTAACGCCCTGACCAAAACAAAAGGTTTGGCAAAAACTTCTTCGAAACCGGGAAAGACTATTACTATCAATCATTTTCTTATCGACGACAGCTGGTATCTTGTCGATTTGCCAGGATACGGTTTTGCCAAGCGATCTCAAGCCGTTCGGCTCAGGTGGCGCAAACTTATGAACCATTATCTTGAAAAGCGCGAAAACCTGCGATATGTTTTTATTTTGGTTGACAGCCGCATACCTGCGCAGCAGAGCGATATGGAATTGATCAACTGGATGGGGGCTAATGCCATACCGTTTGTGATTTTATTTACCAAAGTCGACAAACTGGGTGAGAATCAACTTAGAAGCAATATTGCCGACTATCGCAAAAAACTCCTTGAGACATGGGAGGAGTTGCCTCCCATGATCATCACATCGGCCCAAAAGAGGCGTGGTATGGATGAGCTTGAGGCTTTTATTGCTTCAGAAAACGAGGCGGCAGGTATTATTCAATCAGAATAAGTGACTGATTCTTAGTTACTTTATCGCCTTTCTGAACAGAAATTGACTTAATTACACCATCAAATGGAGCCATGATTTCGTTAAGCATCTTCATGGCTTCGAGGATGACGAGCTTGTCGCCTTTTTTAACTGGCTGACCCTCGGTTACAAACACCTCGATGATAGTTCCCGGGATAAATGCGCTAACCAGGCCTGGCGGCGGGGGAGCGTAAGGCTTGCGGGAGGTGTACTTACGCGTGTGAAGGGTTAGATACGCAAAGTTGTCTATACTCAGCTCGTCCAGTCTCAATTTATCATCGCCCTTTTTTGCTTTTTCCTTTTTACTGGCCATCCGTGTCAGTTAAAATTGATTAAGGTAAAATAGAGTTCATCAGATTCATGATGGAAAAGCAGAAAATCAGAAAGGAGGAATCCCATGTTTCTTCATCGGCACTTCCACTATTTTATCTTTCGAAATCTCCAGCGAGTGCATGAGCATACGTCGTGTTTCGCCGGGCTCAATTACAGCATCAATGTATCCAAAGGCTGCAGCCACATATGGATTGGCAAATTTCGTTTTGTATTCCTCTACTTTCTGCGTTCGCATCTCGTCAGGATTTTCAGCGGTCATGATTTCCTTGCGGAAAATAATATTGGCCGCACCTTCTGGCCCCATAACCGCAATTTCGGCTGTTGGCCATGCAAATACGAAATCGGCTCTGAGGTGGTGCGAGCACATGGCAATATAGCCTCCGCCATAGGCCTTGCGCATAATGACCGTAATCTTTGGCACCGTAGCCTCCGAATAAGCATAGAGTACTTTAGCTCCATGCCTGATAACACCAGCGTGTTCCTGATCAATCCCCGGCAGATAACCCGGTAAGTCGACAAGGGTAACCAACGGCACATTGAACGAATCGCAGAAACGAATGAAACGGGCTGCTTTGTCAGAGGAGTCAACGTCGAGAACACCAGCTAGAACGAGGGGCTGGTTTGCTACAAAACCAACGGTGTCGCCATTGATGCGGCCAAATCCGATTACGATATTGGCAGCAAAAAGTTCCTGAACCTCAAGAAATTCCGAATTGTCGGCGATGGCTTTGATTACATGTCGGACATCATAGGGCAATCTTGGATCTGCTGGCAGAATGTTTTCAATTTTATATTCCTTGGTTTTTGGGGCCTTTTTCGGAAAGCGTTCAGCTTTTTTCATGTTGTTCCATGGAATGAACGAACAAAGCTGCTTGATCTGTTCAAAACATTCTTCTTCGCTCTGAGAATAGAAGTGGGCATTGCCGGTGATTTCGGCATGAACCCTGGCTCCACCGAGTTCCTCCATGGAAATTTCCTCGCCCAGAACCGTTTTAATCACCTCGGGGCCTGTGATGAACATCTTTGAGATATTTTCCACAACAAATACAAAATCAGTGAGCGCCGGAGAGTAAACGGCGCCTCCTGCACATGGCCCGAGGATTACTGAAATTTGAGGGATAACACCGGAAGCCTGCGTATTGCGATAAAAAATTTCGCCATATCCGGCCAGAGAGTTAACCCCTTCCTGAATTCGGGCGCCTCCAGAGTCGTTAATTCCAATAATCGGCACCTTTAGTTTCATGGCATGATCCATGATCTTGGTGATTTTTTTGGCATGCATCCACCCGAGCGAACCGCCAGCAACCGTGAAGTCCTGGGCGTAAATACACACAGGATGTCCGGCTAAAGTGCCTGTTCCGGTAATCACACCATCGCCGGGAAGGTATTTCTTGTCCATGTCGAAATCCTTGGCAGCATGCTCAACAAATAGGTCGTATTCATGAAATGACTTAGGGTCGAGCAAGGCAATGATGCGCTCACGCGCTGTAAGTTTACCTGTCGCCTTTTGCCGATCAATGGCTTGCTGACCTCCACCCATCAATGCATCGCGCATTCGTCGCTGGAGGTCGGAGGTCTTTTGTTTGATGCTCATGTTCTTACCGGTTTAATACTGGTTGAAAATAAAATTGTCGATGACAATAAATTATATTTCAATGGTTTATGTGCATAGCACATGTATTGCAGGCTATCCCCCAATTGCAAAAATAACTTAATTGTTTTGCAAAGCAACTGATAAATTTATCCAAAAAAAAAACCTGCATGCATAAAGCACACAGGGTGAATGTCATACATTGTAAGGCTATTCTACCGTCGAATGATTAGTTTTCGGGTGTTGCTCACCTGATTGTTAAGTACGAGGCTGTAAAAATAAACGCCTTCCTGAAGGTTGGTGAGTGGCAGCTGTACGGTACCATTGATCGCGCTAATCTGACGTTCCAATACAGTTTGTCCCATCAGATTGGATAATCTTATACTAGCATTAACTGCGGATGGATGAAGCAGATAATCTATCCTGACGAATTCGCGGGCGGGATTTGGTGCTGCATTGCCAAGGCGAGTCGCATTTTCGACAATTGAGGAAGGCTGAACGAAAAACTCAACCGTAAAAAAAGCCTTGTCTTCCGGAGAACCTTCAACCCAAAACTCGTATTTGATAATTGATTTCCCCGGACGGGATTTTGGCACATAGTGTCCGCCAAATATGTCATAGGCTGTAGTATCATTGGCAGGGATTGAATGGACCTGCTGAGAAACATCAATGTTTGGCGGAAAACACTGTACCCAGCAAAGGTAATTCTCTGTGCCTGTGATGGTATCGATGATGATCCGCTTTGCCCTAACATCAACTGCTCTGTTGGTCAGGTTGAGTATCCGGGCATGGGCGACTATCTCGTAGAAGGGGTCGTTGTTAATTTCGCCAGTGATCAGAACGACTGTGCCATTGTTGATTCGCTGTTTATTGTAGATGATTGCCAGGCTCTGACTTTGGGCAGCAGGAATTAATGCTGCAAAAAGCAATGCAAGAAGTACAAGCCGTTTCATAACAAAAATTTGTATAGTACATAGCTGCAAAAATCGTGCAAAATTTATCTGTTTTATAGTAAGTGATTGAATCATTGTAACAAGAAATTAAAAAAACTGATCAATGAGTTCATCTTCTGTTATTTCGGGCATTGTTACTTTGAGCAGCGGTTCTTTTTCCATGGCTCTTTCAATGGCAAACATTGCTTCCTTGTTTCGGGCCCAGCTTCGTCGGGCAATCCCGTTGTTGACATCCCAGTGGAGCATGCTTCGGAGTTTCCTGTCTGCTTCGCGACTTCCATCGAGAAGCATGCCAAATCCGCCATTGATTACTTCGCCCCATCCAACCCCCCCTCCATTATGAATGGAAACCCAGGTTGCCCCTCTGAAAGCATCGCCAATGACATTATGAATAGCCATATCCGCAGTAAACCGGGAGCCATCGTAAATATTTGATGTCTCGCGCCATGGCGAGTCGGTTCCGCTTACATCGTGGTGGTCGCGTCCCAAAATTACAGGCCCTTTAAGTTTTCCTTCGCGAATGGCCCGGTTAAAGGCCTCTGCAATACGGATACGCCCTTCGGCATCAGCATAAAGGATGCGGGCTTGTGATCCAACAACAAGGCGGTTTGGCCCTGCCTCCCTGATCCAGAGGATGTTGTCGGCAAGCTGCTGCTTTATTTCTGATGGTGCTTGTTTTTCCAACTGCAGAAGAACTTCGAGGGCAATCTGGTCAGTGGACTCAAGGTCCGAGGGATCGGAAGAAGCACAGACCCAGCGGAAAGGCCCAAAACCATAGTCGAAGCACATGGGCCCCATAATGTCCTGGACGTAGGATGGATAGATAAAGCTGCCGTCGGTTGCTACGATATCGGCCTCTGCACGACTACTTTCCAATAGGAAGGCGTTGCCGTAATCGAAAAAATACATGCCTTTGGACGTCAGCTTATTAATTGCATCCACTTGCCTTCGCAGCGATTGCTGAACCATCTGTCGGAATTTTTCCGGTTCGCTGGCCATCATCTCGTTGGCTTCATCAAAGCTCAGACCGGCTGGATAATAACCTCCGGCCCAGGGATTGTGCAGCGAGGTTTGATCTGATCCGAGATCAACGCAGATGTTGCGTTCGGCAAGTTGTTCCCATAAATCAACAATGTTGCCCAGATAAGCAATGCTTTTTGCTTTTCCTTCTTTTTGCCAGTATAGTGCTGCATCAATTGTCTGGTCCAGATCTTGAATTATTTCGTCAACCCATCCTTGATTGTGCCGTTTATATGCTGCTTTCGGATTCACTTCAGCAGTAATACTAACCACACCGGCAATACTTGCTGCCTTGGGCTGGGCGCCGCTCATTCCACCCAAACCTGATGTCACAAATAGCTTCGTTCCGCCCGGATTGTCCGGATGAGACTTCATACGGGCTGCATTCAGTACTGTGATGGTTGTGCCATGTACAATGCCTTGCGGACCAATATACATGAAAGAGCCGGCGGTCATCTGCCCATACTGCGATACACCCAGGGCGTTGAAGCGTTCCCAGTCATCAGGTCTGGAATAGTTTGGAATAACCATACCATTGGTAACCACCACGCGCGGGGCATCCTTATGCGAAGGAAACAGGCCCAAAGGATGGCCGGAGTACAGCACAAGGGTCTGTTCGTCGGTCATGTTGGCCAGATATTTCATGGAAAGCAGGTATTGCGCCCAGTTCTGAAAAACAGCACCATTACCTCCGTAGGTTATCAGCTCATGAGGATGTTGAGCAACTGCATCATCCAGGTTATTACTGAGCATAAGCATAATCGCCGCAGCTTGCTTCGATCGATTCGGAAAAGCCTCAATTGATCGGGCAAATATCTTATAATCAGGCCTGTAACGGTACATATAGATTCGACCGAAAGCGCGCAGTTCTTCGGCGAATTCAGCAGCCAGATGGGCATGATGCTTTTTAGGGAAATATCTGAGGGCATTCCTCAAGGCCAGACGTTTTTCATCGCGGCTCAGAATATCTTTTCTTTTAGGTGCGTGGCTGATGCCTGGATCGTGGGGTTTTGGTCGTGGCAACTCTTCGGGAATACCCTGAAGGATGGCCTGCTGGAAGGCATTGAGTACGGCATGCATGCTGTGTGGATTTAAATCGCAAAGTTAAGGATTTGGTCAGCCTGAATTTCGCATTTACAATAGCAGAAAAGCGGTATTCGAAATGAACAGCCCGGTTTCAGCCACCCAATGAATCGCCCATGCATTGCGACAGAAACTCCCTGGCCCTGAAAAGCTGAGCTTTAACAGTGCCTATGGGCAAACAAAGACGTTGGGCTATTTCTTCGTAGCTGAGTTCCTCGAAATAGCGCATTTCGATAAGGTTGCGATAGCGCGGCCTGAGGCGGGCAACAAGCTGACGCATCATTTTGATTTGTTGTTCAAGGATGAGCTTGTGTTCCGGATCAGGCTCATTGTCGGCCATGTATTTTAAATTGACCAGGGGGCCTGTTTGAGGACCCTCCATACTCACCTGCTTAATACGGGTGCGGCGTTTGAAGTCGATTGCGTTATTGGCTGCAATACGAAAAAGCCATGTACTGAAACCATATTCAGGCGTATATTTATCTAACTTGCTGAATGCCTTGCCAAATGCTTCAATGGTAAGATCCTCGGCGTCATCGTGATTGCCGGTCATACGGAGCATGAGAAAGTAAACGGCATCGCGGTAATGATTGAGCAGGCATTTGTAAGCTTGCTGATCGTTGTTGTTCAATGCCCGTTGTATGTAAATGTAATCGCGCTGTCCCTTTGGAGTAAGGTTCTGTGCTACATCCATTTATCTGGTTTTACAAACCAATTGATCAACAGTAGTATGGGTATAAAAATACTAAAAAACAATTCAACCGGAGGTATCAGAGCCAATGGATATGGATCGTTCAGCCTTCGGCCTGCCTTCCCGAAGATGATTAATTGACTGAGGATTCTAAGGAAAAGCGCAGTTGTTGCGTAATAAAAGGGAAGCGCCCAGTATGCTGCTGCTATGGCTAAATAGAACAACAGTATACTGGCAGCATAGGTGGCAAGATATAGCTTGACGCCTGATTTGTAATGTTGACCAGCACTCAGATGTCGCTGCTTCTGTCTGACCCAGTTGCCAAAAGTGGTTTTAGGTCTCGAAATAATTTGTGCCTCAGAACTGAATTCAACAACCGTATTTCGTTTATGAGCCACCTGACTGATAAACAGGTCGTCATCGCCTGAAGCAACAGAATAGTGCGATGTAAAACCTTTGTTACGCATAAATACTGATCGCAGATACGAAAGGTTGCGGCCAACACCCATATAGGGTTTTCCGGCGAGCGCCCTGGATAGGTAAAGAATACCTGTTTGCAAGGTTTCGAAGCGAATCAATAGGTTTAGCAGACTCTTCTGTCGCTCATATGGGGAGTAACCAATAACGATTTCCACACCGGGAGTATATCTTCGCATCATTGTCCTTATCCAATGCCTGCCCGATGGCCTGCAGTCGGCATCGGTAAGCAGCAGTTGTTCATAGTGTGCTGATTTGATGCCGACACTTAATGGAAATTTCTTGCCCTTAAAAAAGTTGAGGTTTTGTGTAAGGTGGATGACCTTAAGCCGGCTGTCATTGCGGGCCATATCCATGAGCAGTTCGTCGGAGCCATCGTCGCTGCAGTCGTTGACAACAACCACCTCGAAATCACGGTAATCTTGTGCCAGTATTTCAGGCAGGTTTTTTTCGAGGTTAAGGTATTCGTTGTGGGCGCAAATGACAACTGATACTGGTGGAGGATCGGGGTTATTGTTAAACTGTGCTTTATGTTTGGATAAAGAAAGTCTTCCAAATGCCCCCCACATATAATATAATTGAATGAGCAGTGTAAGGGCAAGTAGCGTTAATATACTGATTGTTAATATATTAAAATCGGGCAAGACAATCACGGTACACTTTTTGGATGCGCAAAATTACCCAAATGCACTACAGAACCCTTTATCTTTGTCAAAATTTGGTTGATGAAATTTATCATCGAGGGTAAAGATACCGGTAGTTCGGCCAGGGCTGGGGTTATTTCAACGGCTCATGGCCATATTGAAACGCCGATATTTATGCCTGTTGGGACAGCTGGTACAGTAAAGGCCGTGCATTTCAGGGAATTGAAGCACGACATTGGTGCCCAAATTATACTAGGCAACACGTACCATCTTTATTTACGTCCGGGCACTGACATATTGCAGGCTGCCGGAGGTCTGCACAGGTTCAATGGCTGGGATGGGCCTATACTTACCGATAGCGGAGGCTATCAGGTATATTCACTAACTCACCGCCGAAAACTGAAGCCTGAGGGCGTTACATTTCAGTCGCATATCGATGGCAGTCGGCACCTCTTTACGCCTGAGCGGGTAATGGACATTCAAAGGGCAATCGGAGCCGACATCATTATGGCATTTGACGAGTGTACACCATGGCCCTGCGAATACCGTTATGCAAGGCAGTCAATGGACCTTACACACCAATGGCTTGGCCGGTGCTTCACCCAATTGGCCATTACAGATCCGTTATATGGGTTTGAACAAACCCTTTTTCCAATTGTACAGGGAAGCACCTTTGCCGAGCTTCGGAAGATATCGGCCGAAACTGTTGCTGCTGCCGGTGCTGCCGGCAACGCCATCGGAGGGCTTTCGGTGGGCGAACCTCACGATCAGATGTATGAGATGACTGAACTTGTTTGCTCCATTCTGCCTTATGATAAGCCCCGCTACCTCATGGGGGTGGGCACGCCGGCCAATATCCTTGAAAGCATCGCACTGGGTGTAGATATGTTCGACTGTGTAATGCCCACCCGCAATGGTCGTAATGGTATGCTCTTTACATCAAACGGTGTCATCAATATTAAAAATGAAAAGTGGAAAAATGATTTCAGCCCGATTGATCCTGACGGAACTATTTTTGCCGATATACAATATTCAAAGGCTTATCTGCGTCATTTGTTTGTTGCCGGCGAAATGCTCGGAAGCATGACTGCCAGCATGCACAACCTCGCCTTTTACCTCTGGCTGGTCAGGGAAGCCAGAAAACACATTATAGCCGGGGACTTCGCCAACTGGAAAAATGCCATGACAACCAGAATCATGCAGCGTCTCTGACAATGAAAAGAATCGACTGGTACATATTCAATAAATACATAGGCACGTTTTTTTATGCCATCAGCTTGCTGATCATCATTGTTATTGTTTTCGACATCAGCGAGAACATCGACAACTTTCTGCGGAAGAATGCCCCGGTCCATGAGATAATTTTCAATTACTATCTCAACTTTATCCCGTTTTTCCTCAACCTTTTCATTTATTTGTTCACCTTTATTTCGGTAGTTTTTTTTACCAGCAAGATGGCCGGAAATACCGAAATCATTGCCATATTGAGCAGTGGAATCAGCTTTGGACGTATGATGCGGCCCTATTTGCTGGCCTCTGTCATGCTTGGTTTGATGTCGCTGTATCTGGGTAACATACTGATACCGCATACTAATATCGGCAGACGGGAATTCAAGAATAAATATATGGAGGACCTGCTGAGAGACCGCGACCGCAATATTCATCTGCAAATCGAGAAAGGCACTTTCGTTTATGTCGAAACTTTCAACAGCGGGCTCGGTATTGGCTACAGGTTTTCGCTTGAGATGTTTGATGGGACATCCATGAAATACAAGCTCATGGCAGATAGGGCTGAATATGATACAACAGAGAGGAAATGGGTTCTTTATGGATATGTAGAGCGCAGTTTGGATAGCATAGGCGGGCGTTTTCGCACGGGCGAAAAAATGGATACCGTTATAAACCTTTTACCAACCGACCTATTTCAGATTAAAGAGGACTTTGAGGAAATGAATTTCTGGGAGCTGCGCGATCATATCAAAGCCGAACGACTTAAAGGCAACCCTGCTGTTATATACTACGAGGTTGAGATGCAGAAGCGGATGGCATCTCCTTTGGCCATACTTATCCTTACCTTTATTGGTGTATCGCTTTCGAGCCGAAAACTACGCGGAGGCACAGGAATGCATCTAGGTGCAGGTATTGCCATCGCCTTTTCGCATATTATGCTCATGCAGATATCCACAGTATTCGCTACCTACGGCAACCTTCCCCCTTGGCTTTCGGCCTGGATCCCTAATATTATCTTTTCATTACTGGGTATTGCGCTTTATATACGCGCTCCTAAATAATTGTAAGACGAAAAACTAATGGCACTTATCAACACCCTGATTACCTGGCTGATGAAAAAACGTATGCATCAGATTGTACTCTTCATGAAATACCCGATGGAGGTTCAGCAGGAGTGGTTCAGGCGCCTGATTGAAACCGCATCAGACACTGAATGGGGCCGCAAATATGGTTACCGGACCATTGCTTCCCGCGAGCAGTTTATCGAACGGGTTCCTGTGAGCTCTTACGAGCAACTTCAGCCCTACATCGAACGCATGCAGCAGGGCGAGCAAAACCTGCTCTGGCCCGAAGAAATCCGCTGGTTTGCCAAATCATCGGGAACCACTGCCAGCAAAAGCAAATTTATTCCTGTTAGCCAATCCTCGCTCGAAGAGTGTCACTTCAAAGGAGGAAAGGACATGCTTGCACTTTTCGTAAATAACCACCCTGATACAGAGATATTTAAAGGAAGAGGGCTTGTCATGGGCGGTAGCCATAGCATCACCGAGGTAAATAATGAGTCCTATTATGTTGGAGACCTATCAGCTATTCTCATTCAAAATCTACCATTCTGGGTGCAGTTGCTCAAAACACCCAACATATCCATTGCCTTGATGGACGAATGGGAATCGAAGATTGAGCTGATGGCCAAAGAAACGCTTACCCACGACGTACGCAGCATTTCGGGCGTTCCATCGTGGACCATGGTGCTCTTACGTAAGGTTATGGAGATCACCGGAAAAGACAATATCAATGAGATTTGGCCCAATCTGGAGGTGTTTTTTCATGGGGGAGTCAGTTTTGAGCCATACAGACGAAACTTTTCGCAGATAATTCCGTCGGCTGGCATGCATTATATGGAAACCTACAATGCCTCCGAAGGCTTCTTCGGTATCCAGGACAACCTCCAGAGTAACGAGCTGCTGCTTATGCTTGATTATGGCATCTATTACGAGTTTATTCCCATCGAAGAGCTGGACAACGATAATCCTAAAGCGCTCGATATCAGTCAGGTTGAGACCGGAAAAAATTACGCTTTGGTCATTTCAACCAATGCTGGTCTTTGGCGTTATCTGATAGGCGATACTGTTCAGTTCACCAGCCTCAATCCGTTCAGAATCCGCATTACCGGGCGCACGAAAAGCTTTATTAATGCATTTGGTGAAGAGCTAATGGTCAACAATGCCGAACGCGCACTGGCAATTACCTGCAGTAAATGCAATGCCCATATAACAGATTATACGGCTGCCCCGCTTTATGCCGACGACGGAAACTCGGTTGCTCACGAGTGGCTGATCGAATTCGACATTCCGCCTGATAACCTAAGCTTCTTTGCTGAAACCCTCGACAATGCGCTTAAGAGCCTGAACTCGGATTATGAAGCCAAGCGTTATAGGAATATGATATTACATGCGCCTATAATTAAGTCGCTTAAAAAAGGGACTTTTTACGCATGGATGAAAAAAAGAGGTAAGTTGGGCGGACAGCATAAAGTGCCTCGTTTATCGAACAATAGAAATATTGTGGATGAAATACTGGCTTTAGCCGGACAAAACAGTCAGGCAAACACATAAATTTGCCAAAAAAGCCACCTATGCATATAGCCATCGCAGGAAACATTGGTTCGGGTAAGACTACCCTGACCCGGTTATTAGCCAAGCATTTTGGCTGGACACCTCATTACGAAGACGTGGAGAATAACCCTTATCTCCACAGTTTTTATGAAGACATGCAGCGGTGGTCTTTCAACCTTCAGGTTTATTTTCTTAACAGCCGTTTTCGTCAGGTGATTGAAATCCGCAATAGCGGGAAAACGGTGGTGCAGGACAGAACCATATATGAGGATGCACACATTTTCGCACCTAACCTGCACTCTATGAACCTCATGTCGACCAGGGATTATGAGAATTATAGCTCTTTATTCGAGTTGATGAGCAATTTTATTCAGCCCCCCGACCTGCTTATTTATCTGAGGTCGTCAGTTTCCACACTGGTAAGCCAGATACAGAAGCGTGGACGTGAATATGAAGCATCCATCAGGCTTGATTATCTTAAGCACCTCAATGAAAGATATGAAGGATGGATTGCAAAATACACAGCAGGCAAGCTTCTTATTGTGGATGTTGATAATATTGATCTGGAGAACCCCGAAGATCTTGCCGTTGTTATTGAGCGTATCAACGCTTCGCTGCACGGGTTGTTTCAGAGTTGATGATCATGAAGATAGCTGGCATCATACCCGCACGTTGGGCATCTACCCGTTTTCCGGGTAAATCGCTCGTAATAATCAATGGAAAGTCCATGATCAGAAGGGTTTATGAGCAGGCTATGTTATGTTCAGGTTTGTCGGCTATCATGGTAGCAACAGATGATGATCGGATTGCTGAAGAGGTGAAAAGTTTTGGAGGATCGTTTATGATGACAAGTCCCAATCACCCAAGTGGTACCGACAGGTGTCTGGAAGCCCTTGATAAGTGCGGCAGCAGGTATGATGCGGTGGTCAATATACAGGGCGACGAGCCTTACGTTAACCCGGATCATATTCAGTTGCTGGCCGATGCTGTTTCAAAGCCTGGCAGTCAGATAGCAACACTAGTCTGCCCCATTGAAGATAAAGGTGATCTGTTTAATCCTAATGTTGTTAAAGCGGTTGTTGGGCAAAATGGGTTTGCCCTTTATTTTAGCCGTCAGCCCCTGCCTTACCTGAGGGATCATGTTGCGGATCAATGGATAGGCCTGCATACATTCTACAGGCATATTGGTATGTATGCCTACGCGGCAGATGCTCTCAGGTCTATTGCCCAACTTGCGGTTTCTCCGCTGGAAAAGGCTGAGATGCTGGAGCAGCTCAGATGGCTTGAAAACGGCTACAGAATTGAAGTTGCTGTTGCAGACAAGGCCCCTGTGGGTGTTGACACCCCCGAAGATGTTAATATATTGCAGAACTTTATTGACTAAAGCCCGTAAAAGTTTTAAATTCGCTTTCCCTAAACCGGGAGGTGATAGTTAACTAATAGTCGCCCAAATATTGACTATCGGAGATGAAGATTGCGTTGTACATCGGTGACTTGCTTTATGATTATGAATGCGTTGTTATTCCTGGTCTGGGAGGTTTTCTCAGCCGCGATTATCCTGCCTCTGTTCACCCTGTCAAGCATTTTTTCAGTCCACCTCACCGCGAAATCGTTTTCAATCCCTGGCTAAGGGCCAACGATGGCCTCCTGCTCAACCACATTGCACTGAACGAAAAGTTACCTTATCACGAAGCAAAATCGCGTATCGACAGGTTCGTCCTGAAATGTCTTTCGGCCCTGGGCGAGGGAAGGCGGATTAACTTCAGAAATGTGGGCACGATTTATCTGGACAAGGACCAGCAACTGGTTTTTGAGCCGGACAAACAACACAACTATCTTCCTGACGCGTTTGGATTAACAGGATTTGTTTCGCCTCCCGTAAAGCGGGATGAAGGATTTGTTTCGAAGGAACCCATTTTTGCCAGGCCTGCCCGACAGGCTGCAGAAGTGCCACCGCCAGTGTCTGCAACAATATCCAAGACCTCAAAAAAACGCCCGATGGTGGCTTCGCGACGTCCTTCAAGCCTGCGCCGACAACTTATCATCATCGGAACTGCTGCTGCTGCCTTGCTAGCCGGTGCTGCCTTCATGAACAGGAATATTGTGAGTGCATATTACCATCAATATATTGGTCAGGCTTCGGTGTTGCCACTTTTTTATGCCAGTCCAGGTGAGTATCTTCTTATGCACATGGACAAGCTCCCAAAAGATATGATCCTGATGAGCAAGGAGCTGCCATCCAATAAGCAGGATCAAAGTAAGGTTAAGAGGGCTGCAGACGACCTTCAGCCAGTCAACCCTTACCGCCCTGAAACTAACAAAGAAATGCAACCTAAACCTGAAGTCAAATCGAACGAAGGATCAGGCGATGTTACAGTTAACATGGGATACCTTGGAACGCTTCAGGATATGGTTGTTGGTAATGATACCAGAATGGAGAGCCCCGAGAAGCCTGTTGTTGAACCTGATATAGAAACTGTAGTAAACCCTGAAAATAAGGCTTTGGCAAAATTCGAATCAACCACCTCAGCTGCTGATGCTCAGCGTGGTTTTTATATCGTCGCGGGAGCCTTTCGCGAGAAAGCTAATGCCGAAAAACTCGTAGATCATTTAAAGCAACGCCAATTTGATGCATCAATTGCCGGGCGGACAAAGAACGGGCTTTGGAGGGTAACCTACGAAAGACTCGACAGCCGTCAAGCTGCCCTGAGCAGGCTCAGCGAGATAAAGCAAACAGTGGATAGCCAGGCCTGGCTGCTGGTTATCTGATAATCAACAACATATTTATTGTGAGCTCTAAGAATAAGCTTCAGCGTTTCGCCGAAAACGAAACCTTTCAGAACCTTTTTCAAGTCGGGTATGAGCAGTTGCAGCGCGAACTCTTTGCACTGAAAGGTCACTGGCACAAAGATTTCTTTAAGAACCAGCATCCGATAGTTCTTGAGCTTGGCTGCGGTAAGGGTGAATACACCATCGGACTGGCACAGCATTATTCCGAAAAAAACTTTATCGGCATTGATATTAAGGGTGCAAGGCTTTGGCGTGGCCTGAACAATGCCACAGCGATGGGTTTAACCAATGTGGCCTTCGTCCGCACAAGAATCGAGATGATTAATCAATTTTTCGGCATTGATGAAGTATCCGAAATATGGATCACTTTTCCCGATCCGCAGCCCCGAAAATCCCGACAGCTGAAACGTCTTACTTCGCCCCGCTTTCTAAAACAGTATGCTCTGCTTTTAAAACCCGATGGACTTATTCACCTCAAAACCGACAGTGAACTACTTTACAACTACACTCTCGACGTTATCAATGAAGGTGCTCATAAATTACATTATGCTTCAAATGACCTTTATGCCACAAGTGAGACAATGGATGTGAAAATGATCAAGACATTTTACGAGCAAATGTGGCTTTCGCAGGGTCTAAGCATCAAGTATCTGGTTTTTTCGCTCAATCATGAAAGCTGATGATTCTTTTTTTGCAGCTGTTTATGCTGTAGTGGTCAAGGTTCCTTATGGCAGAGTAACCACATATGGCGCTATTGCGGCCTACCTGGGTGCAAAATCAGCCTCGCGAATGGTAGGCTGGGCAATGAACCACAGCCACCAAAGTGAAATGAATGTGCCTGCCCATCGCGTCGTAAACCGTAATGGTTTACTAACCGGGAAGCATCACTTTGGATGGCCCGGTCTCATGCAGGAACTGCTTGAACAAGAGGGGGTTGAGGTGGAAGGTGATAAGGTAGTTCGATTTGCCGAGCTTTTCTGGGATCCTTCAAAGGCATTAAAAGTAAACGAACTTTAGGTAGAGCTGCGGATAACTAATTTGGTCTTTATGACTTTTTTCACTGGCCTGAATGGCTCATCGCCCTGATCGTCCTTCAACCTTCGGAGGAGCATCAGGCAAGCTTCCCTGCCCAGATCAAAACCAAACTGGTCAACGGTTGTTAGTTCAGGATCGCTGAACATGGCCGACTTACTGTTTTCGAACCCGACCACTCTGACATCCTCTGGCACTTTTTTACCTAGTTCTTTGGCTGCTTTTATGATGGCGATGGCAGACATATCGTTGACGGCGAAGAAGCCGTCTGGTGCATTGGGCTTCCTCAGGATATCATGGGCTGCTCGGCGTGCCATTTCGTAAGTGTCGGCCAATAGTACTAGGTTGGGGTCGTATGGCATATTGTGTTTTAATAAAGCATCGTGGTATCCTGAGAGTCGTTGCTTGCCTATCTGAAGGTTTTGAGGGGCGGCAAAATGTGCTATGCGGCGACAGCCTTTCTCAATTAGATGATTTACTGCAAGAAATGCACCCTGATAATCATCTGCCAGCACCTGATCTGCCTGTACAAAGTCGGTTACCCTGTCGAAGAATACTACAGGAATCTCATTGTCAACAAGCTTTTGGAAATGAGAGAAGTCGCTGGTTTCCTTGCTGTATGAAACCAGCACACCATCCACCCGGTTGGTGAGCACAGCCTGACTGTTAAGCACTTCACGCTTGTAGGACTCATTTGATTGAAAGACCATCACGCTATAGTCGTTTTTGTAGGCTATTTCTTCGATGCCATTAATGATGGCAGAGAAGAAATAGTGCTCAATTTCAGGAATGATAAGTCCGATGGTGCGTGTCGAGTTATTGCGCAGGTTAAGTGCAATACGGTTTGGCCTGTAACCCAGCAGGGCCGCGAGTTCCTTCACGGCTGTACGGGTTTTTGGACTGATGTCAGGATGGTCTTTGAGCGCCCTGGATACCGTTGAAGTGGAAAGGCTGAGCTTTTGAGCGATATCTTTGATTGTTATTTGGCGCTTCATGGTCTAATTGTTTAATTTAAAAAGAGATAACGAATTTATCCTTTTATTTTCAGGGTATAAAGTTAGCACATTTTTGTGATGATTTTTGCGGTGTAATTCATAATCAATAAAATTTCAAACGATTGCGATTAATTATCAAAGATGAGTAGGGTGTAGTTTAGGTAAAATATTAAAGAATCGTTATTTTTGTGAATGTGATTCTCAACCTTTCAATTGTTAACATATAAACAATCTTTAGGTCAACAAGAAATCGTTTTCAAACTTCAATTCACTAACACAAAAAGTAGATTTATGAGCAACTCAAAACGATTCCTGCCTTTGCTGCTGGGTTTGTTAATCTCGGTGACAGCATTCGGGCAATCAGGGAGCGTCAAGGGTATTGTCAAGGACAAATCAACAGGCGAGACCATGCCTGGCGCAAATGTCATTGTCAAAGGCACCCTTATTGGCGCATCCACGGATTTTGACGGGGCTTACACCCTGAACAGTGTCCCGGTTGGCGAGATTACCATCGAAGCAAGCTTTGTTGGTTATGTCGTCGGATCACGACAGGTCAGGGTATCCGCCAACCAAACCCTCACGGTTAATTTTGAACTTACTCCCGACGCCCTGAGTCTGGAGGAATTCGTTGTAATCGGATATGGCGTTCAGAAAAAGAGCGACCGCACAGGTGCTGTTGCAAGTATCAGCGCCTCCGAAATGAATGCCGGTGTACTTCAGGATCCGGTGCAGGGTATTCAGGGCAAGATAGCCGGCGTGACGGTAACCAAACGAGGTGGCGACCCCAATGCAGGCTTTGATGTCAAAATCAGGGGCGCTTCGGCACTGGCTACCGGCACTTCACCTCTTTATGTTGTTGACGGTATTCCAGGAGTCGATCCAACCACCATTGCACCGGAAGATATTGAGTCGTGGAACGTGCTCAAGGATGCTTCTGCAGCAGCCATCTATGGCTCCAGAGGAGCAAATGGTGTTATCATCATCACTACAAAGCGTGGAGTTAAGGGAACGGAAACCAGTGTCATTGACTTTAACACTTTCGTCTCGGCCGACATGGTTGCCCGCAGGCTTGAATTGCTCAATGCCGACGAAATCAGACAATATGTTAAGGACAACAACCTGAACTTTCAGGATGGAGGGGCAGATGTGGACTGGCAGGATCAGATCTATCGCACAGGCCTTTCACAAAATTATAACCTGAGTTTTGCCGGTGGAACCAAGAACAGTGCATTCCGCACCTCGCTATCGCATCAGGACTTTACCGGTGTTGTTAAAGGAACACAGAAAAAGCGCACCATTGGCCGTATCAATCTCGATCAGAAAGCACTCAATGACAAGCTGACTATTTCGGCAGGTTTGTCGGGCACTTTCGAACGTAACGACTATATCAGCTATAGCGGCAATGGACCGAATGATGTCTTTTATCAGGCATTTCAGCGCAATCCTACCGATCCGGTGCGTGATAACAAGGGAAATTATTATGATACCCAACGCAGTTTTAACTACTGGAATCCAATGGCGCTAATTGACAACATCCAGAACGAACGTGATGCCAAACGCTTTTTTGGCTTTATGAAAGCAGAACTGGAAGTTTACAAAGGAATAATGTTGGGCGCCAATATGGGATACACGCGTAATGATGATGAGTCGTTTTATTTTGAGCCTTCAACCCTTCGTTTGGGAACAACAACTGGTTATGGAAGAAGGGCTTATAGCAATTTTGAGTCAAAAATTCTGGAAACTACCCTTCGCTATCAGAAGGACTTTGGCAAACATAATATCAACCTTGTTGGTGGGCACTCTTTCCAGCAGGATATGTTTACAGGTTTCTCGGCACAGGGCAACAAACCATTTATCAACTATTCCCGTGCACATGACCTTTCGATGCTTCAAACGGTTAACCCGGGCGACATCCGGTCCTATAAAGGCAGCAACAGGTTGATTTCGTTTTTTGGCCGCGGCATCTATAATTTCGACTCAAAGTACTTCCTCACTGCAACCCTTCGCCGCGATGGCTCGTCAAAATTTGGTGCAAACAACAAATGGGGCTGGTTCCCCTCGGCATCAGCCATGTGGAATATCACCTCTGAAGGATTTATGAGCAACTTCGATTATGTGAATAACCTTCGCCTGCGTGTGGGCTATGGTATTACCGGTAATCAGGAGTTTGGTAATTACAATGCCATTGCTTATTACATCTCAGCAGGCAATACCATTAATTTTGAGACCGGCGAAGAAGCTATCCTATTCCGTTTTGCCCATAATGCAAACCCAAACCTGAAATGGGAAGAAAATGCCGAGTTGAATATTGGTCTCGATTGGGGAATCTTCAATGATAAGGTTTCAGGTACATTCGACTTTTTCCGCAAAAATACCTACGACCTGCTTGGCAATTACTCAGTTCCGGTTCCACCGTACCCGGTTGACCGAATCTGGGCCAATGTCGGTAATTTTCAGGTGACCGGCTTCGAAGTTTTTGTTCAGTACTACCCAGTTCGCAAGAAGAACTTCGATTGGAAAACTACCCTTGCATTTACTACATACAAGCAGATGGTCAAATCCCTTTCGAACGACGAATTCAACTGGTCTGAGCTTCGTGAAGGATGGCTGTCGGGCCGCGGACTTGTTGGTGACCTGAACTGGACACAGATTGTTGAACCCGGTAAACCTCTCGGCACCTGGTATATGCCCGAGTATGCAGGCCTCTCGCAGGATGGTAAGTTCTTGTTTTACACTGCAGCAGGTGGTGTGACACGCGAGCTTTCGCTAGCCGAACGCCGTGTTGTGGGCGATGCCCAACCCGATTTTGAAATTGGCTGGTCCAACTACTTCACATTTGCCAAGAATTTTGACTTGGGATTTTCGTTTCGCGGTGTTTACGGCTATCAAATCTTCAATACAACCAAGCTGATTTTTGGCAATCCTATCTGGCTGCCAGATATCAATGTGTTAAGGTCGGCTCTTGACGAAAAGGCCCGTGGTCTGAACGACAACCCTAAACTCAGCAACTATTATCTCGAAGAAGGCTCTTTCCTGCGTCTGGATAACCTTAGTCTGGGCTACAACCTGAAGAATGTGGGTCAAATCAAGAACATCCGGGTTTATTTTGCTTCAAACAACCTGCTCACCATTACTAAATACACTGGTATTGACCCCGAGATAACCTTTTCCGGCACATCATTCGGGCTTGATCAATACAACATCTATCCTAAAACACGCACCTTCACGTTTGGAGTCAATGTTAACCTTTAAACCTGTCCGAATCATGAAAAAAATATTTTTCGTTTTATTGTTTTTAGCAGCCGTCCAGCTAGGCTGCACCAAGCTGGATGATGTGCTTTACGATAGGGTTCCTCCAACTGATTATGTTGCGGACCCCGTTCTGAAAATGAGCCCCATTTATGCACCCATGCGCGATTTCTGCGACTGGGGCGGATGGTGGTTTGCCAATGAGATTCCGGGCGATGGTACCGTTGGGCCAACCCGCGCCAGCGATTGGGACGACGGCGGTAAGTGGCGAATGCTGCACCAACATACCTGGGATGAAAACACCGAGGCCATCAATAGCATGTGGAGCCGATACTACAATGGTGTTATCGAAGCTAATAAATTTATCGAAGAAATGCAGTCGCTGGGCGATGCACAATCCATCAAGGTCGCAATTGCCAAAGCAAAAGTGCTCAGAGCCTATTATTATTATTTGCTCATCGACAACTATAAGGATGTTCCTTACGTAACCAAATACCTTGATGCACCGCTCAATCCAAGCCGCAACTTCCGGCAGGATATTTTTGCCCGTATCACGGCCGATATTGCAACTGAAGCACCCATTATTCCACAGAGCAACACCAAAACCGGAGTCACCAAAGGTTTTGCCTATTCCCTTCTTGCCCGACTTTATCTTAACGCTCAGGTATACACTGGTACACCCCAGTGGGCCAAAGCTGTGCAATATGCTGACAGTGTTGTTAATCTGGGCCAATACAGTCTCGAAGAAGATCCGCTCAAGCCCTTTGTTACCAATAATTCAAACTCTCCTGAGCTTATTTTCATCATACCTTATGATGAAGACAAATACACAGGTTTCAACCTGCACATGCGTACTTTGCACTACAACAGCAATCTTACCTTCAATATGACGACTGGGCCATGGAATGGTTTTGCTGTCATGTACGACCATTATAACACCTACGCAGACAACGACAAACGCAAGCAAGGTTATTTTCTCGTAGGACAGCAATACACAGCAGATGGTCAGCCTATTAAGGACCAGGGTGCAGGCGGAGCCAATCTGATCTTCGATCCTTTCATTCCGGCATTGAATATGGATGCCACATTTACTTCGGTTCAGATCAGAATGTCGGGAGCAAGGGTAAAGAAGTTTGAAATCAAGATGGGAGCAAAGGATAACCTAAGCAACGACTTCCCGTTGTTCCGCTATGCTGATGTATTGATGATGAAAGGCGAGGCGCTTGTAAGGCAGGGCCAGAATGGGGATGCCTATATCAATCCCATTCGTCAGCGTGCTGGTCTTTCTCCGCTTACCAATGCCACACTCGACGACATTCTTGCCGAGCGCGGCCGGGAATTTTTCTGGGAAGCCCATCGCCGTGGCGATCTGATCCGTTTTGGAAAGTTTAATCAAGCCTGGTGGGAAAAAAGTGTGTCATCGCCAGACCGAAACACTTTCCCTATTCCGCAATGGGCCATCGATGCCAATCCAAAACTTGCCGAACCTCCTGTTGCATTAGTTCCCTGATAATATCTTACAAAACAATAATTAACCTTTTATCACTAATCCTAAATTTAAAGCTATGAAAAAAATCAATTTTTCGAAAATGCTTCTCCTGTTAAGCTTCATGCTAATGGCAGGAGTGGTATTTACTTCATGTAAGAAGGATCCGAAACCCGATCCGGAGCCACAGGTTGAAGACGGTATTTATATCAAAGGTGCCGGAACAGCGCTCACCAACTTCGACATCAAAGGGCTGTTCAAGATTACCCGCAATGAGGTCAACCAGCAGGATCGTAATACCCTTCTGGAACTGTTTGTTGCCGTAAAAGCTGGTACTGAGGGTTTTCAGATTATTGAAGTTGCAGGTGCTACCCGCAAGACCTATGGACCTGGTGCCGACTTTGCTGTTGTTCCTGAATCGGCTCGCATAGGTGATGAGCCCAAGCTGGATTTCTGGCGTGGTTCCTATGCTGAAAACACCAACAACTTCACTGTACCTCAGGATGGACTTTACCATGTAGTAATTGAAACTTCGCTGAAAAAGATTGCTATCATCCCTGTTCAATACTGGGGACTCATCGGCGCAGCCACACCTGGTGGATGGAGTAATGACACTCAGATCCCTGCAGGCACTTTCAACCTTGAGGAAATGTCTTTTGAGAAGACCGACATTCCAATGACGCGTGCCGACTTCAAATTCCGCTACAGTGGTGGCTGGAAGGTTGTTATCGATGATGAGGTTGACCTTGGCGGTGGCCAGAAAGGCGTACGTGTCAACACCAACTTTGGCGGCGCAGTAGCTAACTTAGTTCCCGGTGGTGCCAACATCAACAATGAGCAAGGCGGTAAATACACTGCCAAAATGGTGTGGAAGCTCGGACAGGGCTATACTGCCACTATGACCCGCACCGGCGATCTCGATCTTTTCAACTATACCAATACCGAGCTGGGACTCGTTGGTGCCAGCCTGACCGCTACGGGTAACTGGGATCAGACCATCCTGCTCCACAAGCCGGTTGTTACAAACGAAACCAATTACACCTGGACCTGGAACAACGTTGCTGTTGTTACTGATGGTGGTGGCTTCAAGATTCGCGAAGGCCAGACCTGGAGTGGAAAGGTTATCGGATATCCTCAGGTAACGATGGCCGGAGCTGCTGCAGCCAACTTCACTACCAATAATGATGGTAATTTTGTTCCTGTTGCTGCTGGCAATTTCGATATGCAGCTGAAGATTAATGCTGTTACCGAGGTATATACTTTCACTGTTAACCCAGCCGGTGCAGCTCCCGAAATGTTTATCCTTGGTGATGGTACCTCTGTTGGCTGGAACAATGCTAACCCGCTTCCAATGGTTGGAACAGGTGGCATTTACAGCATCACCCTCCCGCTCACCGGTGGAAAGAACATCAAGTTCCTCAAAACACCCGGACAATGGGCGCCTCAATATGGTACGGATGCCTCCGGAACCAGCACCGGCGGACCACTCGTTTATCGTCCCGATGAAAATGCACCCGACCCGGCTGCAATTCCTACCCCGGCTCAGGATGGCATCTATACCGTAACCATGGATATCAATACCATGACTTATGTCATTGCTGCTCCTCTTTATCTGCTTGGTGATGGCTCAGCTGCTGGCTGGAACAACCAGGAAGCAATCCCGATGTTTGCTGCTGCAAACGGTGTTTACTTCCTTAAGACCAATCTTGAGGCCAGCAAGAACATTAAGTTCATCCGTGTGCGTGGCCAGTGGGCACCACAGTATGGTACTGATGCGACCGGAACAAGCACTGCCGGTCCGCTCGTGCTTCGCCCGGACGAAACCGCACCTGACCCAGCTTCAATTCCAACTCCAGCAACAGCCGGCGCTTACCTCATTACTGCCAATACAACTGCCCTCAACTATACTATTGCAACTGCAACAAGGTAGTATTTCGGGCTAATATTTTAAAAAGCCGCCCCAACACTGGGGCGGCTTTTTAGCTGGTGGTTGTTCGCTTGCTCCCGCATTGCCCGCTCAATGTATGCTCAAATGAAGTATATTTGCAACGCAATTTTAAGGCCAATCATGCGGATGTGGCGTAATTGGTAGCCGCGCCAGACTTAGGATCTGGTGCCGAAAGGCGTGGGGGTTCGAGTCCCTTCATCCGCACATAAGCCCTTGGGCTATAAATCATTACAAAATTTAATTTTTAGTTGATGCAAGTTCAGGTTGAACAACAAGGTGCGCTCGAAGCCACAATCGAGTTGCGCCTTTCGAAAGATGAAGTGGAAACTGATGTGAACAAAGCGCTGAAGGATTACCAACGCAAGGCTGTCATGCCGGGGTTCAGGGCAGGAAAAGTACCTTTTGGAATGGTAAAAAAAATGTACGGAAGTGCTATAACTGCCGAACAGATCAATAAAAAAGTATCTGATGCGCTAAATAATTATCTGGAAGAGAATAAAATACAATTTCTGGGTTATCCTGTTGCCGACTACGAACGGGCTGGCCAGATTGATTTTGATAACCAGAGTGAATACAACTTCTATTTCCTGATGGGTTTGAAACCTTTGCTTGATATTGATCTCACCGGAATGCATATGGAATATGCCAAAGTGAATGTGGATGAGGCTGAGGTAAGTAAAACTGTCGATAAAATGCTTACTGATTATCCACGAATTATTCAAGCCGAACAGGTTGCCCCTACCGACAAGGTGATGCTTAAGGCCACAGAAGCAAGTGAAGATGGCAGAGAAGTTGAAAATGGTTACTCAAGTACATTTACCCTCGATCTGTCTTCAGAAGAACTTGCTGCTTTTGTTCAGATACTTGAAGGCCGTCCTGAAGGTGACGAGTTTCTGCTCAATCTGAGCCAATATGTCTCAGTTGAAAAGGCCGTCGAATTGCTGCGTCTTGGCGAAGACAACAAGCATCTTGCCAACAAGAGCTTTAATGTTGTGATTGATGAGATCCGACGCACTGTGCCTGCCGAACTCGATGAGGAATTTTTTAACAAGATGTTTCCCGGACAAGAAATCGCAACCGAAGAAGAATTCAGGGAGAAAGTAGCAGAAGAAATTCAAAGACATTTCGATAGTCAGGCTGATTATCTTGTCTATGTACAACTACTTAAGAAGCTGCTCACTGACGAAAACATACCGCTTCCTGAAAAATTTCTGCGTCGATGGATTGTCGAGAATGCAACCGATAAAGACAGGAATATCAATATTGAAAAGGATTTCGAGCTTTATAAACGCAGTTTCCGTTATCAGGTGTTCTCTGATCACCTGCAACGCGAATTTCCTGAACTTATCGTGAGCAAAGATGAGGTACGGTCATTTGCATTTAACCAGTACTATGGCCCCTACCTTTCGGCTATTGCCAATGACGAAGCGCTGATCAAAAAATTAATGGATGGCATGGATGAGATGCTTAACAAACGCGGAGAAGGCGAGCGCATCCTGAACCTCCTTGAAGAGCAGAAAATGATCAAACTTTTCAGAAACAAGGTTGCACTCGATGAAAAAGTTATGAGCGTTGAAGAATTTGGTGAATATGCCAGAACAATTGAAAGTGTTACAAAAGAACTGACCAATGAATAATAACGAATTCAGGAAATATGCTACAGGCCATCTGGGTATCAGCAGTCTGACCCTTGACAGATACAGTAAGCTCACCAGTGGCTACATCTCACCTACCATCATTGAGGAGCGTCAGCTCAATATCGCCACTATGGATGTTTTCTCGCGCCTGATGATGGATCGGATTATTTTTCTTGGTGTACCCATCGACGATTATGTGGCCAATATCATACAAGCCCAATTGCTGTTCCTGGAGTCGGTTGATGCAAAACGCGATATACAGATTTACCTCAACACTCCCGGAGGATCGGTTTATGCAGGATTGGGTATTTACGACACCATGCAATACATCCGCCCTGATGTGGCCACTATTTGCACAGGTATGGCAGCTTCGATGGGTGCTGTGCTGCTCTGTGCCGGTACCAAAGGTAAGCGCACTGCACTCAAGCACTCGCGCATTCTCATTCATCAGCCAATGGGTGGTGCTCAGGGACAGGCTTCCGATATAGAGATCACTGCACGGGAGATTCAGAAACTCAAGAAAGAGTTGTACGACATCATTGCCATGCACAGCGGGCAGCCCTACAAAAGAATATGGAAGGACTCGGACCGCGATTACTGGATGACATCACAGGAAGCTAAAGAGTATGGCATGATTGACGAGGTGCTGGTTCGCAATGCCTGATGGTTATGGCCAGAAAAAAGGACGAATGTTCGTTTTGCGGAAGTCCGCGTTCTGAGGTCAAGCTATTGATTAGCGGTTTCGACGCACAGATCTGCGAACGTTGCGTGGAACAGGCCAACATGATTTTGGCCGAGGAGCTTTCAATACGAAAGCCCCGTTCAGCCAAGTCGGGATTCAAGGTGCTGCGGCCTGCAGAAATTAAGAATTTTCTTGATCAATATGTGATCGGACAGGACGAAGCCAAAAGGATTCTGTCAGTTGCCGTTTACAATCATTACAAGCGCATCGATCAGACACCTGCAAAAGATGATGTTGAGATTGAGAAGTCGAACATCATACTTGTTGGAGAAACCGGCACAGGCAAAACCTTGCTGGCACGCACTATTGCCAAGATGCTGCATGTACCTTTTGCAATTGCTGATGCCACTGTACTGACTGAAGCGGGCTATGTGGGTGAAGATGTGGAAAGTATCCTGACCCGTCTTCTTCAAGCCGCTGACTATGATATTGAAGCCGCTGAAAGGGGTATAGTGTTTATTGATGAAATTGATAAGATAGCCCGGAAAAGTGATAATCCAAGCATTACGCGCGATGTTTCTGGCGAAGGTGTTCAGCAGGCACTGCTCAAATTGCTCGAAGGCAGCATTGTTAACGTTCCACCCCAGGGCGGACGCAAACACCCGGAGCAGAAGATGATCCAGGTGGATACGCGCAACATTCTGTTTATTGCTGGTGGTGCTTTTGATGGAATTGAAAGGATCATCGCGGCCCGATATCACACCAATATTGTTGGATACGGTCGCGATAAAGAAGGGTTTATCGACAAGGATAATCTTTTGCAGTATATCTCTCCTGCAGATTTGAAGAAATTTGGGATGATTCCTGAGATTGTGGGCCGCTTGCCTATTGTAACTTACCTGCATCCCTTGACGCGCGAAACGCTCAAGCGAATAATTGTCGAGCCCAAAAATGCATTGGTCAAGCAATTTGTAAGATTGTTCGAGATTGATGGCATCAAACTGCAGTTTGAAGAAGAAGTATTCGATTTCGTGGTTGATAAATCCGTTGATCTGAAGTTGGGTGCCAGAGGCCTCAGATCAATATTTGAGGCTATTCTGACCGATGATATGTTCGAACTTCCATCACGCAAAGGTGTCAAAGAGCTGCGAATCAATCGTGATTATGCCGAGTCTAAGTTTCGTAAATCCGGACTGGCTAAGTTGAAGGTTGCCTGATACTGCATCAATTTGGCATGCTTATTGAGCGTTTGTACCTGATGGCCAAACTCAGGATTACATATAAATCCAAAGCCAGAAGAAAAATAGCCTGGTTCGCGCTTGCACTGCTGAACGTTGCTCTACTGTTTAAGCCCGACAGTCAGTCATATGCCCAACAACTTCAGGAACAGATTTTTGTGGCTGCCACCATTCTCAATCATGACACCGTTCCACTTGTTCAGCTACCCGAGGTGATTATATGGGGTTTTCAGAGTGAGCGCGATCTTCGAAGGTTTCAGCGGTTAATCTATAATGTTAAAAAGGTTTACCCTTATGCCCGATTGGCCGGAATTAAGCTGAAGGAGTACGAAACGCAACTTGCAACTGCCCGGAACGAACGCGAGCGACGACAGATTATGCGCAAGGCGGAAGAACAGATTAAGACTCAGTACACTGATGAGCTCAGCGAGCTGACGTTTTCGCAAGGCAAAATCCTTATCAAGCTTATTGACCGGCAAACGAGCGAAACATCCTATAATCTGCTCCAGGAATTAAGGGGTAATTTCGTAGCTTTTTTTTATCAGGGATTTGCGCGCCTATGGGGCTATAATCTCAAAACAAGATACGACCCTTCAGGAGAGGATGCCGCCATAGAAATGATTGTAAAGATGATTGAGAGTGGGCAGATTTAGCCTATTTGCCACGTCCCTGAAGCACAATGAGCATCGTATAGATCAGTATCTTAATATCCATTGCGATACTCATGTTTTCGATATACAGGATGTCGTATTTGAGCCGTTCAACCATTTCATCCACGTTGGAGGCGTAGCCAAACTTCACCTGTCCCCAGCTGGTGATCCCAGGCTTTACCTTGAGCAGCAGGCGATAGTGGGGCGCGCGTTTGACAATCTGGTCAATATAGTACTGACGTTCAGGGCGTGGTCCGACAAGCGACATATCGCCTTTAAGTACCGTATAGAATTGAGGAATTTCGTCGAGCCGGACTTTTCGGATAAACTTTCCAAAAGGCGTAATACGAGGATCATTCTCCGAGCTTAGCTGTGGCCCGTCAGATTCTGCATCAACATACATGCTTCTGAACTTGTGCATCTTAAATGAACGGCCAAGCCTTCCAATGCGTTCCTGAGAATAGAGCACCGGACCTTTTGACGATAGCATGACGCCAATAGCCGTGAACAAATAAACGGGGATGAGCACAATCATGGCGACAAGCGAAATGACCACGTCCATTATTCTCTTTAACGATTGCTGCCAGGCAGGCATAAGGTCTGGCGAAATCTGAATAAGGGGTGCATGCCAGATGGCGCTCATCTTTACTGTGCCAAAAAGGAAGTCCTGCATGATGGGGATAATCTTAATCACCACATTGGTTTCTTCCAATAAGGCAATGATGTTGTCGATGGTATTGGTTTCTTTTCGCTCGATGGCAATGATCACCTCCTCAACCTTATTTTCGTCAACAAGATTCTTGAGCGTTGAGTAATGGCCCAAATGGGTGAGATACTGGCCGATCTTGAAGTCCTCTTTATCGTAAACACTCACGAAACCCAAAAATATGTTGCCTGATGAAACCTTCTGGTTTTTGATATCCTGATAAATTTTGGTGGCATTGCCATTCGATCCGACAATGATTGTGTTGAAGCCGATGGCCCCACTGTGTATTTTTTTTACTGTGGCTGTAGTGAGTGCAAGCCGGGCTGAATAGGTTAGGGTGAAATGAAGCGTGAACAATACGAGAAATGACTGATAATAGGTCTTGTAGGTGAAAATAATGTCGTCAAGAATAGCTACAAAAAAGATGATTGTCACACCAATCAGGGTAACCACCAGGGTTTGTCCTAGCTCGCGAAGGCGTGCCTTTCGGTAGATTTGCCTGTATGCACCTACCATCACATAGAGAAGCATCCACCCGACAGGCATTAGTGCAATACCGTACCAGAAATTGGGATCACCAAAGATCATTTCAAACTTTTCGTGAAAAGTCGGGTCTTCGGTCTGCTTCCGGTAAAAATAGAATAGCGTCCAGGCCAGCAGTGCCGTAAGCCAGTCGAGGATAACATATTTGGCTACCTGTAAACGTCGGTTCATTGGGTTTGAATTCGATGAATCAGCTTAATGTTGTCGAAATAGAAGCGTGCCTCTGTATCGGTTCCCAGCTCCGATTCAAAGTAAATTTTGAAGTATTCAGCGTTATTGTAGGAAGAAACAACCGGAGTAAGATTGATATAGATCTTATTCCACTTCAGGCTTTTATTTATTACAACCAATGGAAAGGTTTCTATCGTATTGTCAATCCTTGCCAGAAGGCCGAGACCGAAAGCTTTGTCGCATTTGTAATCCAGTTCGAGAAAAACCGGCGAACCGTTGCCGGGCAGGTTGAAACCCTGAAAAGTGATGATTCTGAAAAACTTTCTGTTGCCCTGAAGATGAACAAATCCTGAATGGGCGGAGTTGCCCGAAAGCCAAGCTTCGGGATTGTTTGCTGGCTCGGTGCGATAGATGGAGGTATCGCTCTGATTGGTTTTTTCTAATGTCAGGCTGATGTTCTCAAAGTCCTCCTTCCATAAAAAGCGTAGGTTTTCGTAGTAGTTAGTCTGGGGGTTGAATCGTACAACAGAGTCTTCGAAGAATCCAAAGTTATCCACAATGATTGGTTTCATAAATGGATATGGTACTCTGGTGGCAGCAATGCCATTGAGTTTAATGCCCGGCCTTATCTCGAGCCTTTGTGTGCCTCTGGCCAAAACAGGAAAGGTGGCCGGCAATTCGAAAGCACCTATGAGCTGTCCATTTACGTACACCCAGGCATCGGTGATGTTGTGTGTATTGCTACCCTGAGTGGCATATTCCGTTGAAAACCTGATGGTATCGATTCGAAGATAGGCCGGTACAAATTGATCTCCTTCGAATTTGTTGCAACCGGTTTGCAGGATGCCAGCAAATGCGAAAAATATCATCAGGAAGGCAGCACGTATACTTACCCTCATGCAGTTAGCGTTGGTTAAGGTATTCAGGAATTAAAAACGTTTGTAAACGATTGCATATTGCTGCAAAGGGCAGAATTATTTGGTAATCTGCCTATGGTTCACGGCTTCAAGCATTTGATAAGCTACAAGCAGTACCTGATAGCCATCATCGATGGTTACCATTGGTGTTTTGTTGTGAACGACAGCATTATAGAAGCTTTCCAGTTCGGCTTGTATAGCATTGAGTGGGGCAATGTCGGGCCGTTCGAAAGTGATGTGCCTGTAGCCTTTTCCATTACCCAGATCAATAACCATTGCCATCGGATCGTCGGGTTCCTTTTCAAGACTCGACATCCGCACGATTTCAGACTTCTTTTCGAGAAAGTCAACAGTTATATAAGCATCCTTCTGAAAGAAACGGGATTTCCGCATATTTTTTAATGAAATACGGCTTGCAGTGAGGTTTGCCACACAGCCATTTTCGAAAGCAATACGAGCATTGGCGATGTCGGGGCTGCTGCTAACTACCGTAACACCGCTGGCACTGATGCTCTTGATGGGCGATTTGACCACACTGAGCAGGATATCAATATCGTGCACCATCAGGTCGAGTACAACCGGCACATCTGTACCACGGGGATTAAATTGAGCCAGACGATGTGTTTCGATAAACATTGGGTTACTGATCTCCTTTTTCACAGCCAGAAAAGCCGGATTGAATCGCTCTACATGACCAACCTGCACCTTTACACCTGATTTACCAGCCAATCGGATGAGCTCGGCAGCCTCTTCAGGAGTGGCCACTATGGGTTTTTCAATAAAAACATGCCGATTGCGGTTCAGGGCCAGACTGGCACAGCTGAAATGCTCAACAGTGGGCGTAACAATATCCACAACATCACAGGCATCCACCAAACTTTCGATGCTCGCGAAACTAGTTATTCCGAAATCCTGGGCCACCTTCACTGAAGTAGTTTCGTCAGGGTCGAAAAATCCGACAAGCTGATATTGAGGGATCTGCCTTATGCAGCGGAGATGTATTTTTCCAAGGTGACCGGCACCCAGCACGCCAATTCTGAGCATATTAGGGATGTTTGCGCAAAGGTACCAATTTCGGACGGCCGATTATTGCTAACTTCGCACGCCATGAAGTATTTTAAACACTGTTTTGACCCGCATTATTTCTGCTCTGTGCAATGATCGACACATTCAGGCATAAAGGATTGAGAAAGAAACTCGTGGATTCGATCCGCAATAAGGGTATTGAGGATAAACGTGTATTGCAGGCATTGGAGTCGGTTCCCCGTCATTTTTTTATGGACTCATCATTTCTTGAGTTTGCTTATCAGGACAAACCTTTTCCAATAGGCTCAGGTCAAACAATCTCTCAGCCTTACACTGTAGCTTTCCAAACACAGCTACTTCAGATAAAGTCGGGGATGAAAGTGCTCGAGATTGGAACAGGTTCAGGCTATCAGGCATGTATTTTGGCGCATATGGGAGCAAAGGTATTTTCGGTTGAGCGTCAGCGCAGGCTCTATTTGAAGACTAAAATGTTTCTTGAGGAGCAAGGTTGGAAAGTGAAGACTTTTCTTGGTGATGGAAATCTTGGTTTACCCACTTTTGCCCCATTTGACCGGATTCTTATCACTGCTGCCGCCCCAGAAATACCTCAACAGCTCATCAATCAGCTCAAGCCGGGTGGCATCACCGTGCTGCCATTGGGTGGTGGCGACGACCAGGTAATGCTGCGACTGACTAAAAAGCAAGATGGCAGCCTTGATCGCGAACAGCATGGCTTGTTTCGCTTTGTACCACTGCTTGGTGATATCGGGGATGATTGATTTGTCTGGCATTTTTTTGCTAAGCGATTAGAAGACAGCTTCTTGATATTTTTAGGATTTTTATAACGAGCCTTACCGTAAAAAGTCTAATTTCGGCAAGTTGATACTTAATTACCCCATCAATTGCCGTGTTATGATTCAAAATGACGTATTATCAAGACTTCCACGTCACCTGTTAAAGCTTGTCATCGACCAGCATTACGAACGATATTCCTGGCAGGATCATTCAATCTGGCGGTATGTTATGCAACAAAACCTCGCCTTCTTGAAGGACAAAGCGCATGCTTCTTATCTTGATGGGCTGGCACAAACGGGTATTGAACTGGAGCGTATACCCGACATCAATGAAATGAACAGGATACTTTCGCGCATTGGATGGGCCGCCGTAACAGTGGATGGTTTTATACCGCCAGCGGCATTCATGGAGTTTCAGGCCTATAATGTTTTAGTAATTGCTGCAGATATTCGCCCGATCGATCAGGTGGAATATACTCCAGCGCCCGACATCATTCACGAGGCAGCCGGACATGCTCCCATTATTGCCGATCCCGATTATGCTGCCTATCTCAAATATTTCGGTGAAGTTGGTTCAAAAGCATTTTCTTCATCGGCTGACTATGAGCTTTACGAAGCCATACGTTACCTTTCCATTCTCAAGGCCGATCCTTTCACTCCCGCTGAAGATATTGCCAGAGCCGAGTACGAACTGGCTCTGAAAGAGAAGAGTCTTGGCATTCCTTCCGAGATGGCGCTGATACGCAACCTGCATTGGTGGACAGTGGAATATGGTCTTATTGGCGATTTTGAAAAGCCAAGAATATATGGTGCAGGTCTTTTATCGTCAATAGGCGAAAGCTCCGGTGCCCTGAGCAACCGTGTTATCCGTTTACCATATAACGTTGATGCTGTGTATTATAACTTCGACATCACCAAGCCGCAACCACAACTTTTTGTAACCCCCGATTTTGCTCATCTTACCAGCGTACTCGATGAGTTCGCGCAGCGGATGGCTTTGCGCAAGGGAGGAATCGAAGGCATCCTCAAGGCTATTGAATCTGGGTCAACGTCAACCTGTGTTTATAGCTCCGGATTGCAGGTATCAGGCACATTTACTGATTATATTCTTCACCAGAACCAGCCGGTATATGTGAAGACCCACGGGCCGACCATGCTGAGCTACAACAACAAGCAGCTCAAAAACCATACGAAGGATGTCCATGCTCACGGATTCGGTTCGCCCATAGGCAGAATAAAGGACACATATAAACCCCCACGCTATCTTGATGATGCTGATTTGGCCAATATTGGAATCCGGAAAGGAGAAATGGCAAGTTTCAAATTTGAATCGGGCCTGAGTGTTACCGGAAAATACCTGGGTGCAACGCGCTGCGAAGGGAAACTGGTGTTAATGCATTTCGATGACTGTGCAGTTGAATACGGGGGCCAAATTCTTTTTGCTCCTGATTGGGGGGTGTATGATATGGCAGTGGGCGAACAAGTGGTTTCGGTCTTCAGCGGCCCTGCAGATCCTGATGCCTTTGGACTTGAATTTCCTATTCCCAAGGAGAAGACTCATCGTTTTGAGCACACTGAGGATCAGAGAAACCTATTCAGATTGTACAAGCAGATGCGCGACATCAGGGAAAGTGGTGGGGATGCCTTGGTTCTTGTTCCCATCTGGAAATCAGTGTCGGCCAATTGGCCAGAAGAATGGCTGCTGCCACTCGAAATAGCTGAACATTGTAATCGAACGGGCAGTCAGCCTGGATTGGTCAGAGATATTATAAAGTACCTTATGGAACTTTCGATGAGCAATGAGTTGCACAGGAATGTCATTAGCCGGGGGCTAAATTTGTTGTCATTAAAAAATCCCCCTAATAGGGCGCTTTTTTAATGCAGTATGTTGCAGCTGCTTATTTCTGTATGTTGATGCGTTGACTGATGGTGTATTTGTTATTCTCAGCCTGGACAAAGTAAAGGCCTGATGGCAGGTGACTGAGCTTCATGCTGCTGCGGTTGTTCGAGGAGTTAATAACCAACTTCTCGGTGTGCACAATTTCGCCAACAAGATTGATTACACGGATACGAGTGCTGCCCTGACCAAAGCCTTCCATGGCGAGCGTAATGTTGCCATTGCTTGGATTGGGGAAGATGCTCATTGTTGGTCGAATTTGCTCCTGAACACCAATGGTGCTTTTTACAACAACACTGGCTGCAGTTGACCATGCCCCCTGCCCGCAGTCGTTAGTGCCGGCGATGTAAATGGTTGCAGTACCGATATACTGAGCATTCCAGCTTATAGTGGCACTCAGTCCATCGGAACTAAGTGTTCCGGCTGCGGCTGGTTCCAGTTTCCATGAGTATCCAGTGGCTGTGGGAACACCTGTGGCCGAGATGTTGCTGCTGGTAACAAATGCATGATCAACTTCGGCGGGAGCTATGGGTGCTGCAGGGGCAGCAGGCACAAAGTTTACTGTTACCTGAGCTTCGGCATTCACCTCTTTGTGGCAGCTATTGGCATCGGTGAGCGCAATAAGCAGGTAGGATGTTGTTTGATCAGGTGTGACATTAATGGTCCAGGGTGAGCTTGGTACAGTTTGGTTACCCATTCCATTACCCATTTCAACTATCCACGGAGCAGCACCTGTCAGTTCGAGTGTGAGGGTGGCTGATGTTCCATGACATACAGAATCAGTTACGGCAATGGTAGCAAGAGGAAGTGCGTGAAATGCAAGTGTTTTCTGACTCGATGCTGTGGCGCAGCTTCCAAGACCGTTGGCTTTAAGTGTGAGTGTCACTTGCCCGTCAGCGTAGTCTTCGGGGCTGGGAGTATAAACGGGAAGCAGTGCTGTACTGTCACTGAAGGCACCTGTTCCAGAGCTGGTCCAGAGCAGGCTGCTGTAATTGGCTGCGGTGGCATCGGTGATTGTTAGCTCAGTACCATGGCAGATAGCGGCTTCCAGGCCGGCGTTTGCAACAGCCAATGGATTAATATTGAGCGTTTTAGTGCTTTCTACGGTGGTGTTTGGACCAATGGCCTTAAGTTTGAGAATAACATTACTGGCTGTGATGTCTGCCTCACTTGGAGTGTAAACAGGGTTGAGGATTGTATCACTACTAAAGGTACCAGTGCCTGTGGTTGTCCAGAGCAAGCTGGTGTAGTGGGTAGCAGTGCCTTCGAGCTGGTGGGTTTCGCCGGCACAGATGGTGGCATCCAGCCCAGCCCAGGAGCTTGTTACTGGTGTGGGCGGGAATGTAATATAATCGATCCAGGCACAGTCGTCACCACTCGAAATGATATAGTCCTTCATATATTCCCACTTGAATGTGCGGTTGCCAGCCTGAACAGGAAAGCTAACCTTCCCCCATGGCACATTACCAGCCCATTCGCCAACTTTAGTGTTGTCGATATAAAACCGGAGGAAGTCGTAACCAGACTCGGATGAAACCTTTCTGAAAAACGAAATGGAATCATTTGCACTGACGGTATATTGCAGTACCATCTGGCTTGACTGGCTGTGGGTAATGCCGCCTGATTTGGCCGAAAAACTTCCTTCGTAGAGATTCACCAATGAGATAACCCAAGGAAGGTTGCCCGCAAATGTCCAGGGATAAGCATTGAAATTGCCTGATTCGAAGTCTTCCAGAATCAGGCCTACCTTGGTAGTAAATGACTTGGAGGCAGTGTAGGCACCAGAAGCAACGTTAAAGTTGAAGGTAACTGCCTGACCCACTGGTGCAGCGCCGGTAACGGTTATGGTAAATTCCGACATTGCTGATGCACCGGCAGCGATAGTTTCTACTGTGTGCGAACCAGAGTTGACAATAACAAAAGGACTGTTGAAGCTGATTGTACCAGTGGTTTGTGCAGCAGCACTTTGTCCGCTATTTGTGTAATTGATCCGTATTTTGGCTGTCTCACCCGGGTCGAGGCGTCCGTTGCCATTGCCCTGCAATTCAATAATTGAGAAGTTGTCAACCGTAAATGCAGGTGCTAAGGCATTGAGATTAAATTGACTTGACCAGTTACCATCCGGACTGGTCATGGTTACGGTAAATTGTATTGGCGTATTGTTGGGTACGCTGTTGCTTACCGAGAAACTGAAGGCATCGGCAATAGTAACAGCTTCGTTGGGCTGAAGCGTACCAAAATCCTGAGTGCCATCCAGAATGGTTGCATGAGTGGAGTTGGTAGTTAGGTTGGCTACAATATTATTGGCTGGTTCAACGCCTAGGTTCTTGAGGTGAATACCTAGCTGCACATCCTGTCCGTAATGGACCTGTCCACCGGCAACACCATTCACCATATTCGACATATAGGCAACAAATGGTCCCGAAGCAGGTATTATATCTATCTCGCTGATATAGGTTACTTTATTGAACCCAAATACAGCCACTTTGAGCGTCCCGACATTGTTAAGGGCAGGGAAGCTGACTGTCGCCTGACCACCTGCTACGATGCCGGTGCCAATGATTTCGCCGTTGATTGTGAGGGCCACCATGGCGCCTTCGGCATCGGCCATCACTGTAAATTCAGACATTCCGAGGAAAATGGCAGGCATGTGCTGAACATTCATGGGCTGTGGAATAGCTGTACGAAGGGTGAGCGTCGGATCGCCGAATAGCAACCAGGTGTCGTGTGTGCTACGGCCCGACGAACCGTGCAGGTCGATCATTTTCATGCTACCATTGATCGATGTCCCGCCAAAAGTGCGTTTGATATTATTGGCATAACCCTCCGCCAGAATAGTTACCATCTCGTCCTGTCCGGTCATGGGTGGTTGCCAAGGCTGAGAGATCCACGACATCATGGTACCAATAGCTCCGGTGGGCTGCCCGTTTTTCGATGCGCGAAGCCAGGTCTCGGCAAAACAAGTGCCGTTTGTAAAGCGTCCATTATCGCAGGCTACTGCCCATACGATGGGCCAGCGGTCGGTATTGTTGAGCGCGTCAACATGAGAGGTAGAATAACCTGCAACACTCCAACCGGTTTGTGAGCCATGGTTGCAGTAGTTGATGATACTGGCACCGTCATTGATCCGGCTAGATATTTGCGCTGCTGTGGTATTTGGAAGTCCCGGTACACCACCATCATACTCCCGATAAACGGTTTGATATGTAAAATTTAGAAGAGTGTCGCGAATAAAATCCATGTGTACATAGTCGGATTCGCCACCATTGTGGCCATTACCGGCGCCTTCGTTACGGGCAACACCAATTCCGGTATTCAGCCAGGTGGCGTTTTGATTAAGGTCGCGTTCGTAGGTAATCACTTTGGTTACAATGCTGGTAACATGGGCTGGTGTTTCTGCCGAAAAACGGCCGACAAAAAGTTCGTTGTAAGAGTCGTTGCCAGCGAGATAGCCATAAAAATAATCGGAGTAGCCCCCGGCTGTGGTGTTGTTGTAACTAGGCACATGCTGGTGGTCGCCCACGAGCAGCAAATGGGTGAGGCCGTTGGTGTTGTAATAATTTTGTACAAAGGTCTTAATGGCCTCCGGTGTCGTACCAATCGTGCTCACGTTGACCATTTCGGTGGGACGGCCAATGGTTTTTTTCCAGGCCACAAAGGGCTGCATAGCCTCCATAAAAGGACTATGACTGATAATGAGAAGTTTGCCTTGCTCCTGAAGCACGGGATAACGTTGACGAGCTTGTTTGAAATTGATAAAGTGACTCGAGTAAATATGCTCGAACTCAGCATCTTCAGTAATGGATCTATTTCGGGTGAACTGGTTAGCCCCGCCCGAACCATTGCGGTAAAACTGAATTGTAATGTCGTAATATACCCTGAGTATTTTGCTTACTGGATTATAAACAAAGGGCATAATCGTGACGGCCTGTCCCCTGAAATTGCGAAGAATATAAGGCTCTTGAAGTTCGCTGTTTGTTGACGGGTAAAATGCATCCTGCTGATACATAGCGCCATAAGTATAGGGCACAGTTGCCGGGTCGATCTTGCGGGAGAAATCGCCTTTCGAGGGTGCAATTTCAATATTAGGAAAATCGACATAGCGCGAGGCTACGATGCGAACATCCATGTTGGCATCGTCGCCGATGATGACCGAGACAGCATATTTTGGCACATCTGGAGCACCCTTCTCAGCAAGTGAAACCATCTTGGGTACACTGACGATGGCTGCCTTACCTCTGGGTGTTTGTACATATTGAGTGAAAAAACCATCAATGCTGAACTGAACCACAGTTTGGTCCTGATCGGAGTGAATGAGCCTGTAATTTATTGGTGCAGGCCTCTCAGACTGAATCGAAGTCCAATCGGAAGCGAATGCCGGCAGAGAAAACAGAACAGCCAGCAAAAGAATGTAAAAATTTCTCATAATGAATAATTTAAAAAGAAGCTGCCTCAAAAGTAATAACAATATACTCCTGAGGCAGCTAAATTGGTTTAATTATTTACTGAACTACTACTTTCTTAACAGTGGTTGCGGTGCCTGATTGCAGTCGGATGTAATAAACTCCCTTGGCCAGATGCTGAAGGTCGATCTGATTGCTATACAGTCCGTTAATGGTGACTTGCTCTTTCGAATACACTTTCTGACCCTGATAGTTAAGCAGGTAATAAGATACATTTCCAGCTTGTCCGCTAATTTGAATATTTAGGACATTAACGGCAGGGTTAGGATGAATCATCACCTTCAACGCATTGTCGTTTTCGCCTATGAACGAGCAGACGTCGAATGTGACATTTACCTGATCGGTCGTCGTACACCCGTTGACATCAGTAACTGTAACACTGATCGTATGTGTACCTGTTCCCATTGTGCTTCCCACACAGGTCATTGTAGGTGTTGTAATTCCACCGGGCATCCAGAGATAAGATACGGCATTGGGGATTGTGGCGTTGAATGTGATGGATTCCCAGATGCATAGTGTTGTGTCTTGTCCGAGGTTGACAGGTTGAATGTGATGCACAACAAGAACTACCTGACCGGAAACCTGAGTTGTACCGTCTGAAACTGTCACAGTGTATGTGGTTGTAGAGTCGGGCGCAGCCACAGGGTTGGCTATTGCAGGGTTGCTGAGGCCGGTTGTGGGCTGCCAGCTGTAGGTGTAATTGCCACTGCCACCGGCAACATTGGCGTTCAGCAGCGAAGCGCCTCCCTGGCAAATTTCGGACGGGCTTGCACCGGGATTAACACCCAAAGGTCCCATAGTAACAAAATTGGCTATCCAACCTGCCCGGGTGATGGAATTATCCGATACAAACTTGAATGTGATGGCTCCCGAAGCATGTGTTGAAGTAATCGTACCCGGACTCACTGTTCCCATAAACGGACTTCCGGGGAATTGGGGAGAATTAACATCGGGTCCGTTGTAGATCCATATCTTGTCGTAGTTGTTTTCTGTATCAAAAGCTGTAAATGTAAATTTAAGCGGCGATCCTGCCTGAATGGGCATGAAAGTCATTGTTAGGTTTTCGTTGTTCTGATATTGACCGGTAGCTCCGCCAGTATCATAGAAAACACCATTTGAAGCGGTAACCGTTGTGTTCGCCATGAGGTACTCAGGCCCGCCGGTAGTAAATGTCCACTCCTGACATCCGGTGGCGGGACCAATCTGGTTCTTTGGTACCACTTTCCAGAAGTAGGTGGTATTGGTTTGAAGGGTGGTCTGATACTGGTTAACCGTTACATTGGCAACAAATGGAGGATTAGGGGTGATGCCGAAATATACATCAAACGAGGTAGCATCAGCTGCTGTCCAGCTGAGCGGACTGGCCACACTTACGTTATTAGCATTGTTAGCGGGCGTTGGGTTGATGGCACAGTTTGGGGGAGTATTGGGTACATAACAGGATATGTCGGCGTACCAGCCAACTTTGGTGACTGAGCCATCGGAAGTGAATTTGAATGTTAGCGAACCGCTGGCATTCTGAGCGGTTACAATTCCGGGACTAGTAGTTCCGGTGAAAGGACTACCCGGCAGCTGAGGTGCACTTTCATCAGGCCCATTGTAAATAAACAGCTTATCATAGTTGTTCTCAATATCAAAGCTGTTGAAAGTGGCCCTGATCATCGACCCGGGAGTGAATGGCTGGAAGGTGAATGTGAAGCTTTCGTTGTTGCCATATTGGCCATTGGGTCCGCCCGAATCGTAAAGTTTTCCCACACATGTTGTGGCCGAGCCGTTGGACATGTTGAATTCAGGGATAAGTCCGATAACCACTACACTGTTTTGAGTGGCAGTGTAAAGGTTCTGCGGACCGCCTTGGGCTGTGAGGGTGAGGTTGGCTGGATTTCCAATCGGTGAAGTGGGGTCGGCGCTTACTGAAAACTCAAGCACTGCCTGCGATTGAGAGGCAATTGCCGCATGTGTAACCGTTGGCGTATTGATGATTAGTTTTGGATTGGCCGAAACCATGGTCAGGCTAACATTTTGGATGGTACTTTTACCATTGTTCTTGACGGTGACTTTCAGGATGCCCGACTCACCCGGATCAAGGATACCGTTGCCATTGCCGCCGGTGTCGAGCACCTCAATGGCCTGATTAATGGCCAATACAGGTGCCTGAAGAGTAATCCGCAGGTTCGATGTCCACGTGGCCGAACTGTCGGTGATATTTAGCTGGAATGCAGCCACATGCTGATCTGGAACAAAATTGGCAATATTAAAGCCGAAAGCGTTGTTGACCGTACTTGTGGAGTCACTGGGTGTGGCAGGAAAATTCTGTGTGGCTGCACTGGAAAGGGTGACGTATTGATTGGACCCGGCAACCGTAACCGTGAGAGGTCCTGATGGGTCAGCACCTACGTTTTTCACGGTCATGTTTAAAGAAATATTTTCACCGTAATCAGCAAGTCCGTCATTGTTGCCTGTTGCATCATTAATTGCGTAGGAATCAAGCACTACATAAGGACCAACGAGGGCTGCGGAAGGAACCTGAACCATATACGGACGATATTGAGGCTTTGTAACAACAATATCTACATTGCCACCAGCCAGCACAGGCTCGATCGGAACATCAACAACGCCCGCAGCTCCTACAAGGGCCGATCCATGCAGAACGCCATCCTTGCTGATAGCTACATAGGAACCAGGTAGGGCAGTAACTTCATAGGTTGTAAGACCAATGGGCAGGATTGGCAGGTGAGCAACCGTGTTATCATCGCCCTCGGAATGATAAATCACCACTGATGGATCGCCCAGCACATTGTAGGCCTGCCAATAATAAAGAGGGCTGGAGTGGCTGGGATAGCCCTGAACATGTACAGTTGTTACCGCAAGATTGCCCACCAGCACTGTTCCGCCGGCACTAACATAATCGCTTACAAAAGGTGCATCATAAGCTCCCCAGGTGGTTTCGGCAAATGTAGGAACATAGCCGTTGTTGGTGCCTACAATGGGGAAAGCCCCGACTGCCCAGTAAAAGTCTTCGAACCAATAGGAACTGGGCGAAGAGCCGATATAAACGACTGACCCTTTGTTGGGTGCACGCATCCAGGTTTCACCAATACATTCGGCGTAGCCAAAGTCGGCGGCAAGACAGCAATTGCCTATGGCCAGCGGATATTTATCCTGGTTCGTGAAGTTGTTCACCATGGTTTGCGAAAGCTGTGGGTCGCTCCACGAAGTTTCGGAGCAATGTGCGGTGTAGTTGATAAAACCTACGGCAATGCGTGAAGGATCGTAGCACCCGGCATAACTTGAAAGGTAGGTGTAAACATCGGTAAAACCATGGGCTGCATTGTAATAGTTTTGGGTGGCATAATGGATGGTAGGCTGACCTACGTGTGGGTTCCATGTGCCATCAACACCAGCGATGAGGGTGGTTCTGTTCAGGTAGGAAGGATCACTGAACTGATATTGTTCGTAGTAGAGGGTCTTCTGTATCTGAGGAATGAGTTGTGCAGAATTGCGGGCCGAGAAGCGACCATAGTACATTTCGGGGAACATGTCGCCGTCAACACTGGCGTAATACAGGTCAGTCATTTTCTGCGATGATGAGCCCATGGTAGCTGGAATCTGGGGAGTATCGCCTACAAAAAGGACGAACGATGGAGCAGGATCAGTGGGTGTGCCGGCATTGTATTGCGCATGTACATAGCTCTGAATCTGAGCATAGGTGGTTCCTATCACATCAGTGTAGGCAACGATAACTTTGAACCCCTTTTTCTTTTTCCAGGCGATAAAGGGCTGCAAATCGTTTTCGAACATACGGTCCGAAACGATGAGGTATTTGATGGGGTATTTGGTGAGGTCGGGATTGTTGGGGTAGTTCTGACGGGTGTTTCCATTGAGCAGGCTTTGCCTGACAGGCTCAAAATATGGTGAATAGGATGATTCTTTAACATACTCGGAGAGTGAGGCGTCGTCTCCGGTGTAGATCACTTCAAGCTCGATATCATTGATCACTTTGATAGTTCCCTGAACAGGATTGTAACTTACAGGGGATACCGTAAGTCTGGCAATACGGTAGCTGCGCAGCACACCGAGCACTTCGATGGTTGCAAGTTCTGGACTAACAAATGCGTCTTTTTTATAGGTTTCCTGATCAAACTCAAAAGGCACTTCGTCTGCCGTCTGATCTTTACGCAATGAGGGCTGATTTGGCATCAGCAGATTGGTGATGCCATAGTCGGAGAGCTTGTATTCACTCACTGTGTAGTTGAGCACCCTAACGTCAACCTCTGCACCAAAGGGGACTTCGATCAGATATTTGGAAGCCGGCAGCTTGGGCATACCCAACGCGCCAGTCCAGTAAGCACCCGGAATGATTAACTCGGTGAAGCTGCCTTTTTCGGTTTGAACATCAATGCTGGCAGCTCCCGCATAGGAAATGGTAATGCGGGTTTTTGAAGTATTATCCTCAAGCACCTCCGCCTTGTTTTCAGAACGGCCAAAATTTATGGCCAGATTCTGGGCGTAAACGCTCCGGATTGTGAAGGCTGCAATTGCAACCATGATCCAAACCACGCTTGTTTTGCGTGATGAAAGATAAAGAAATAAGCTTTTCATTTTGAGTAGTTTAAAAAACACGCTTTTTAGCTCGGTTAATCTAACACGATTAAGTCGCCAAAATTAAATTTTTTTAACACGTGAAAGTCATGATCTATTCCCATTGTAAAAAATATCCGAACATGGACAAGGCATTTTTAACATATAAGGTTTATTGCGGGAATAATTCGATTTAGTTCCGAAAGAACTTTTTTTAGAAAGAATCTGAATAAAGGTGTAATCATCAGTAATATCGAATATTACGAGAGCTATTAGCAACAATATGCCAAAAGGCATGCCAGTGCTTCCTTTGGTTTTCCCTTGCTAAGAAGCATTTTGGCATGGATAAATGCACTCATGCGGTCGTCGGGGTAAGTGGCTTCCAACGGTTGATCATTTTTGAATATGGCAATTTCTTCGCTGGTGGGCATGCTATTCAGGTTGCCCATCATTCCAAGTTCATTGCCGTTGAGCAACCGGCTGAATCTGATCTCTTCTGGCAGCGCATCAATCCCAATGCCGTTGTGAACATTAGGCTTTGGAACAATAAATCGGGATAGTTCATTTACTCTCACATAGTAATCGCCTCCAAGTCGCCCAACATGATCGATTTTTGTAGGGTCGATCTCAACATCGGCCGTAAGGATGTTCTCTTCAAGGTGAACCAGCAGAATATCGCAAATTACCAGGTTTCCGGCGCCCGGACCGTCACCGGTCTGAATAATCTGCCTCACTGAGCACTCATATTGCACAGGCGATTCTTTTACTCTCGGCGGCCTGATGCGTTCGGAAGCCAGTGGAGTGAATCCGGCCTTAAGAAATTCGTTGGTTCCTTTGGGGTATTCGCAGCTGGCCAGGCTCATTTGCTGCACCATGTCGTAGGTAACCACGTTGATGACCACTTCGGGTACTTCAAGAAGGTTATCGTAGGTGTGTTTGGTTGTATTGTCTCGCCCGCGCCTCGATGGCGAAAAAATGAGTGTGCCGGGGTTCACGCCGAAAGCATTGAAAAAACTGAAAGGGGCTAAGTTTGGGTTGCCTTGGGCATCCACGGTGCTGGCAAAGGCTATTGGCCTGGGTGCAATTGTGGCCAGCATAATGCGGTGCAGGTAGTTCTGGGCAATAGCGGCTGTGTCGAGCGTTTTCATGAATGCATCAGTTTTTTGCAGGTAGGATGGTGGTCACACATTCGCCGAACCCGATACGAATGCCGTCCTTTTCACCAAAAGCTCTCATTATGATGGTGTCGTAGTCGTCCAGAAAAACACGGCTGTTCCCGTCAGGCATGCTGATGGGTTTGGTACCTTTCCAGCAAAGCTCGAGCATCGAGCCAAACGAATCAGGCTCAGGCCCGCTGATGGTACCTGAAGCATATAGGTCGCCGGTACGGATATTGCAACCGTTAACTGTTTGATGGGCAAGTTGTTGTGCCATACTCCAGTAGAGGTGTTTCATGTTGGATCGGCAAATCAGATGGGGCGAGTGTTCGGGAGCCTTAAGGTACACTTCGAGCCTGATGTCGTAATGGTTTTTGCCTTGATGCCTGAGATAGGGCAGTGGTTCAGGCTCCTGCAATGGAGAATCGATACGGAAGGGCTCCAGCGCATCGAGGGTAACAATCCAGGGAGAGATGACTGAACCAAAACTTTTCGAAAGGAAAGGCCCCAGCGGCACATATTCCCACTTCTGTATGTCGCGTGCTGACAGGTCGTTAAACAGAAGGATGCCAAAAATATAATCTTCTGCATTGTTCACATCTACCGAGTCGCCAAGGGATGTATCACCGCATGTGATAAACGCTGTTTCGAGTTCAAAATCCAGTTGCCTGCTTGGCCCGAAAACCGGTGGAAGTGTATCATCGGGTCTGGTTTGCCCCTTGGGCCTGCGTATTGAAGTGCCTGAAACCACAATTGATGAACTACGACCATGATAGCCTACTGGTATATGTTTCCAATTGGGTAGCAAAGCATTGGCCGGATCGCGGAACATCTTACCGACATTGGTGGCATGATCGATGCTGGAATAAAAATCGGTGTAATCGCCTGTGTTGACTGGCATCAGGCTTACAATCGTTTCGACAGGATACAGTGCCAGCTGACAAACGTCTTGCCGCTCTTTGAGTAATTTGCTTTCGACCCAAAACAACTCCTGCAGATGCTTTCTCACCGCTCCGGTTTTTTTTCTACCCAAGGCAATGAAGTCGTTGAGTACCGGCTGATAAAATACACTCAGGTCCTGAATGTCAAGATCGTCGAAATAGCCGAAATCAGCCAACACCGAAAGGTCGGCCACCGTATCTCCGATGCGTGTAGCTGGTGACACATGAGCACCATGCCTGATGATGCCGAAAGGGATGTTTTCCAGCGTGAAATCGCTTTCGCCGGGGATTTCAATCCATGATTTTTTCATAAAGCTGTAAATCAGAGGGTTCCTCGGCGTGACTGTTCCAGCTCGATGGCTTCAAAGAGTGCTTTGAAATTGCCTTTGCCGAACGATTTTGCGCCTTTTCGCTGAATGATCTCGAAAAACACAGTCGGGCGGTCTTCGACGGGTTTGGTAAAAAGCTGCAGAAGGTAGCCTTCCTCGTCACGGTCGATCAGGATGCGTAGTTTTTTCAGGGTTTCAAGGTCTTCGTCAATGACTTTAACCCTTTCAAGTACCGTATCGTAATAAGTGTCGGGCACGTGCAGGAATTCGACGCCCCGGCTGCGAAGAAGTGTGATGGTTTCGACAATATTGTTGGTAGCCATGGCTACATGCTGTGCACCTGCACCACGATAAAACTCGATATACTCTTCGATCTGCGACTTCTTCTTTCCTTCGGCAGGCTCGTTTATGGGAAATTTGATGCGCATATTGTCGTTGGCCATCACCTTGCTCATCAATGCCGTGTACTCCGTAGAGATGTCTTTGTCGTCGAAAGACACAAGTTGTTCGAAGCCAAGCACATCCTGATAAAACTTCACCCAACGGTTCATCTCGCCCCAGCCCACATTGCCCACGATGTGATCGACATAGAGCAGTCCTACCCCCGAAGGTTGGTATTCTGGTTCCCACTTCCGGAAGCCTGGTATAAACGGGCCGAAATAGTTCTTGCGCTCTACAAAAATATGTACGGTTTCTCCATAGGTGTGAATGCCGCTGGTTACCACCTCGCCCCATTCGTCGATCTGGGTGGTTGGTTCCATGTATGATTTTGCTCCGCGCGATGTGGTCTCTTTCCAGGCTTTACGGGCATCGTCCACCCAAAGAGCAATTACCTTAATGCCATCACCGTGGGTACGTTGATGTTCGGATATAGGTGAATCGGGTATGAGGGCAGTTGTGAGCACAAAAGTGATCTTGCCCTGACGCAGCACATAGGAGGCCCGGTCCTTCAGGCCGGTTTCGAGGCCTGCATAAGCTACAGGCTGAAATCCAAAGGCGGTTTGGTAGTAGTGGGCGGCTTGTTTTGCATTGCCTACGTAAAACTCAACGTAATCCGTGCCATTAATGGGTAAAAAATCGTTGTGATGCATAACGCGATATAATTTTTGGTTCTTACAGCCAGCTTTTGTGGTAATCACGACTTTCAATCTGAAGGGCTTCAAGTGTAAGCATTAGCGGCCTGAAGGTGTCAACCATCACAGCCAGCTCTTCGGTTTTGGTCTGACCGATGCTTCGTTCCACAGCTCCGGGATGGGGGCCATGAGGAATACCGATGGGATGCAGGGTTATCATGCCATGCTCGATGTGGTTGCGGCTCATGAAGTCGCCGTCAACATAGTACAACACTTCGTCCGAGTCTACATTACTGTGGTTGTATGGGGCAGGAATGGCCTGAGGGTGGTAATCATAAAGTCTTGGCACGAAGGCACAGGTTACAAAGGCTCCTGTTTCGAAGGTTTGATGCACCGGTGGGGGCTGATGCACCCTGCCGGTAATAGGTTCGAACTGATGGATGGAAAAGGCAAAGGGGTAATGGTTTCCATCCCAGCCCACCGCATCAAAGGGGTGTGTGGCATAGGTGTAGGGAAAAATGGTGTCGCTGCGTTTGATTTTAACAAGAAAGTCGCCTTTTTTATCATGGGTTTCGAGCCGCTGTGGAGGCCTGATGTCGCGCTCGTGATAGGGCGCATGTTCCAGCAGTTGACCGTATTTGTTGACGTAGAGTTTGGGATAGCGCAATGGATGGAACGACTCCAGTATAAACAGCCTGTTGTCCTCATTGTCGAATTCCATCTGATAAATGGTGCCTCTGGGTATGATCAGGTGGTCGCCATATGAAAAATCGATGACACCATAGATGGTTTTAAGCCTGCCACTGCCCTTGTGTACAAAAATCATCTCATCGGCTTGGCTGTTTTTGTAGTAGTAGTCGGTCATCGATTTGCGTGGGGCTGCCAGCAATATATATATATCGTTGTTCACGAGCACAGGTATCCTGCTTTCAAGAAAATCATCGGCCGGGGCAATATTAAAACCATGGAAAGCCCTGTGTTGCATGTTTTTGGCCACTGCTACGCGTGGAGCAACATCCACAGGCTCGCCTATACTCCGGACAATAGTCGGTGGGTATACATGATATATTAGTGAATACACATCCGAAAAGCCTTCGGTCGAAACCAATTCTTCGGCATAAAGCCTTCCGTCGGGTTGACGGAAGATGGTGTGGCGCTTGGGAGGTACTGTTCCTCTGATCTGGTAGTGTGGCATCTTATTTGGAATGGTTTTAAACAACAAATAAACAAAAATAAGCAGAAATTAGTTCCTGTTCAGGTTATTCTAACACCAAATTTCAGCGATTTGTCAATCAGCAGTTTACTTCTTGAGCCCTACACGAGCGGATGTTTAACGCTCCCCAACCGTTTTGTGATGGCACCGCTCACACGATAGGTGCAAGCGTTGGCTGGGCGCCTACAGCCCTTAATGCACAGTATTATGCCCAACGTGCATCGGCCGGCCTGATCATTACCGAAGCCAGCCAGATATCGCCCAAAGGATTGGGATATGCTAACACCCCCGGTATTTACAACCATGCTCAGGTAGCAGGTTGGCGCATGGTTACCGAAGCGGTGCATGCTAAAGGCGGGCGAATCTTTATCCAGTTATGGCATGTAGGCAGGCATTCGCATCCGCTGCTGCAGCAGGACGGCTCATTACCTTTTGCGCCTTCGGCTGTTCCCGAAAATGTACCCATCACTACGCCGGCCGGAAAGATACAGGCTGTTGTACCCCATGCCATGTCGGAGACGGAAATAGCCGAAACGGTGGCTGATTATCGCAATGCAGCTGTTCTGGCCATGGAAGCCGGTTTCGATGGTGTCGAGATTCATGCAGCCAATGGTTATCTTATAGATCAGTTTCTGAACGACAGTAGCAATTTACGCAGTGACTCCTACGGAGGTTCCATTGCAGCCAAATGCAGGTTTGCACTGGAAGCTACCGATGCCATTGTTTTGGCTATCGGGACCTGCCACACCGGTATAAGGCTTTCGCCCAGCGGAACGAATTTCGGGGTGCGGAACCGACAACCCATAGAAACTTTTGAATATATGGTTAACGAGCTGAACCACTTTGGTCTGGCTTATGTGCACCTGATTGAACCCGATACTGCCCGACTCGAAGGTTTGCCAAAATACCTGCGGAGGGTAACTCCGCATTTCAGACCGTTGGTTAACACTACGCTCATCACCAGTGCAGGTTATGATTTCGACCTATCCGAAGCTGCTCTTAAAGATGGTTTGGCCGACCTTGTTGCTTTTGGAAAGCGTTTCATATCCAATCCTGATCTGGTTGAGCGATACCGCAAGGGTGCATCATTTAATGCATGGGACGAAACCACCTTTTACGGTGGAGGGGCACGCGGCTATACCGATTATCCGTTTTATTCATCATGATTGTTATGCATCATCATCACGAAGACAGCTTTACTACGCTGTTCCGTATTGCAGAAGGCTGGTTCAATCAGCGTCTAGCCGATGGAGGACCCCGCTATGCCGAGTACCATCCCGACCTGGTTATTGTTGAACCTTGGAATGCCATCAGCTCTATGTTTATGATGCTTCCGGCCATAATCTTCTTTTTCCGTTTCAAAAACCAACTCAGGGAGTTTGGCTTTCTGTCGTTTGCCATAGCGATGATTTTTTTGGGCGGCCTTGGCAGTACAATGTTTCACGCCTTCCGCATGAGCACAGTATTTCTGATGCTCGATGTAGTGCCTTCCGCGCTGCTCACGCTTGCCTTAGCCATCTATTTCTGGCTTAAAGTGTTGTCTCGATGGTGGATGATTTTTTCGGTTTTTGTACCTGTTTTCGGGCTAGGCGTTTTATTCTTCAGAGAGCTTCCCCAGCACCTTTCAATCAATGTTTCTTACGCTATTTCGGGATTGCTGATCATTGTCCCTTTGGTGATAATTCTTTGTAAGACCAACTTCAGGCATTGAACCCGGGTTCTCTGGATGATCACGTCCTTCGGTATTGCGTTGCTTTTCAGGCAGCTTGATGCCCATCCACAGCCCTAGCTTCCTCAGGGAACACACTTTCTATGGCACCTGTGCCTGTTGCACAACTTCACTACTTCCATTTTTCAAAGCTATGAAAAGCTTTG
>CAYWLJ010000003.1:0-331653 GCA_964459375.1 uncultured Lentimicrobiaceae bacterium
AAGTTTTCAAATTTAACACTTAAGCAGTGGTCTAAAAATTGGGGAGTATTATACTTTTCATGAATCCCAACGTATTTGCCTACTCCGCTTACCAACTTGCCGCCTTTAATCAGCAGGGCTGAAAAAGCCTCAAAGAAAAAGGTAAACGAACTTCCTGGTTTAGCCCACGGCTCAGCCGCCAGCAGTACCTTTCCGCCCTGAGCTCTTCCCTTAGAACATTTGCATGCAAGTATCATCTATGCTCAAAAAATTTCAAGTGGGGTCAATGACATTGATGATGGTCATATCCGGTACAAAAATTATCCGCTACCTGAAATTGAACGTCTTTTTCATACGAAAGGTAAAAATGTAGTCCTTATTACCTCCCCAATCTATTACCTCGACCCGATAGATCAGCCAAGGATGATGAAGACCTAATGCAATCTTAAATATATCTTCCATCTTCAAATCACAGGTTTAATGAACACACTATGATTGAACAAGAAACATTTAATAACTTTATTTAATCAATTTAAACACTTTGTTAAGAGATATAAGTCGATAGAGTCCAATGTAAAATAATCGGTCATAAAAAAATCTAAGACTAGGCAATAGATATTTCATTGATTCCATTTTGTACTCATCCGATAGCAATACGAAAAAATTCAAATATTCCCTGGCTTGTTTATTCTTATATGAGGAGTCTTTAATAAGTTTCTTCAACGCTTCCTTTGACTCTAAATACATAATCCATGTATTTTTTGATGTGTTTTTATCATGTATTCGGTACATAGTAATGTACGCATCACAATATCCAACTTTACAATGTTTCCATATTTTTCGGGAAAAGTATATATCTTCAGTAAGCACACCCTCCTCATAAAAACCGACTTTTTCAATTATTTCTTTTTTGAATGCAACTGTCGTAACATTATAAATAATTTTACCATTAATAAAATTTTCGTATGTAAGTGAGCCTTGAATTTTGGGCAAATAATTTCTGTAAATATTAGACTGAGAATCTATTCCGTAGGCGTTACCGAAAATTACCTCGATATCATTATGATTATTTGAAAAGTTTATAATTTTTTCAATAGCCTCAGGCACTAATTTATCATCGCCAGCTAAACCTTTAATCCAGTCCCCACGGCAAGCTTTGGTTGCTCTATTCATATTTGATCCAATACCAGTGTTAACATTATGCGTTATCAGCTCAACCCTAATAAACCGTCTTTTATTATTTCGGATCCAATCCTGACATAAGCTAACTGTGTTATCAGTTGAGCAATCATCTGAAATAACTAACTCAATATTTTTATATGATTGAGCTTTTACACTCTCAAGAGCCTCGATAATATACTCTGATGAGTTATATGTTATAACCCGAATAGATACAAGGGGATCATTATTTCTTTCCATGAAATACCAATAATTTTTTTAACTTTAAACTAAGACGATTATTTATTAATTTAAGTGAAAACAAAATAGAAATTATCAAAATAAACAGTGATGGTATGAAAATAAACTTTGAATTGAATATTAAATTTATTAATATAAATATTATGATAAGGATTAGATTAACAAAGAAAACCTTATTCGTTTCGTTTGAGAATTTAAATCTATATTTTCGATAGGATACAAAAATAACTAATAGCATATAAATAATGTTGTTGATCATAAAACTAAGACCTAATCCATTTAGCCCAAAATACTTATAGAAAATTATATATAAAGGCAAGTTGATGAATTTTATAGATAGATCTGTCCATAAAAAAGAACCCATGTCACCTTTTGCAAGAAAAAGATATGATAAGGCCCATGCTGCCGGTCGAAATAACATTCCTATCATTGCCCATTTCATGAAAGGAACAATGGGAAGGAAATCATTAGTATATAAAATTTTTACTATTTGGGGTGAAATCATAAGAAATATAATTACTATAGGAGATAAAAGTAAAAGCGCGATTTCTGCCTGATGGTTTATGAGCTCAGTATATTTTAACTTGTTGCTATTAACTTCAGCTAATCGCGGATAATAATCTGTAGCCATTGCTGTAAAAACTAATCCTACATATCCGTTTACTATTGCAAAGCCTGCTGAAAAGAGACCGACTTCATGAGTGCCCCCAAGCTTTGCAATGTAAATTTTTAATATGTAGTTTGATAACATAGTCAGAATACTCGTTAAAGACATGGCCAAACCGATTCTTATCATTTCCCTGCCAATGTAAATAGTTTCTCCTAAATTAACATTTTGCTTTTTTATATGAATTCTTCGGGAAAAAAACCATGTCAACAATAGCACTGTTATAGAGCTTAGAATAAGTGATGGGACTATTCCATCTAATCCTAAGAGGTAGTATAATGGAACAGATGTTAACAAACCGAACAGAGATCCTAAAACACTTGCCAAAGCTAAATGTCTGAACTTTTTTAAGCCTTGAAGAAGAACAGACTGTCCGACAGATAGCTGTTGAAATAATATTGTTATAGAAAGTATTATAAAAGTCAATGTGTAATTGTAATTGTCAAAAGTTGTTTTACTCAAAAACGGGGCAAACACAATTACAATAAACATGCCCAATGACCCTGTTAAAATAACTAATCTTCTGAATGTAATTATTATTCTACTTATTTTATTGATATCTTTACTTGAATTAGCCTCGGCAATACTTTTTATAGCACTAGTTGATAACCCCATTGAAGTCAGGGATTGGATTATAGAAGTAGCAGAAGTTAATAACTCAATAAACCCTATCCCAAAAGGACCTAATAATGTAGCAACAATTTTTTGTCTTATAATCTCAATTAAAATTTTCCATGTTTGAACGCCTCCAAAAAGAGTTATAGATTCTAGAGTTTTTCTATAACCAGATTTTTTATCAGTATTTTCATACGAATGTTCAGTCAGGCTTGTATTCATTTATAACTTCAACAATAAATTCTACTTGATCAAAACTTAAAATTTGATTCATTGGTAAACTCAAAACCTGATTGTGTATGGTTTCCGTAGTAAAAAGGGTTTGTTTTCCGAAATTTTGATAGGCTTTTTGTTTATGAGGTGGTATTGGATAATGAATTACAGTTTGTATTCCATGTTCTTCTAAATATTTTTGTAAAGCATTTCTATTTAAAGTTCTTATTACAAAAAGATGCCAAGTATGTAACATATTTTTGTCAATATCCACATCCTTACTCACAGAAGGTAAAACTATAGAAGGATTAATTATTTTTTCGCAGTAGTATTTTGCAATTACTCTACGAAATTGGTTTTCTCTTTCCAAAAATTTTAATTTAATGTCGAGGAATGCTGCCTGAATCTCATCCAACCGACTATTAAGACCCTGGTATTCATTTTGATATTTTACTTTGCTTCCGTAATTGGCAATTGCCCGAACAACCTCAGCCAATTCATTATCGTTTGTGGTAACAGCTCCACTGTCACCTAGAGCTCCGAGATTTTTCCCGGGGTAGAAACTAAAACCAGCGGCATCGCCCAAAGCTCCTGTTTTTATTCCATTCCATGCAGCGCCAATTGCTTGTGCATTGTCTTCGATGATTTTCAGATTATGTTTTTTCGCTATGGCTTCAAGTTCTTCGCTCCAGCAAACCTGCCCGTAAAGGTGTACAACCATAATGGCTTTGGTGCGTTCAGTAATGTGTTGCTCAATTAGAGAAATATCAAGATTGTAAGTATTTATATCCGGTTCAACCAAAACAGGTTTTAGCCTATTGTCAGTGATTGCCAGTATGGTTGCAATGTAAGTGTTGGCAGGAACAATAATTTCATCACCTTCTTGCATCACACCCATTTCGATGTAAGCTTTGAGAATCAAACGTAGCGCATCCAATCCATTGGCCACGCCAATAGCATGTTTTACGCCAATGTAATTTGCCAAATTAGCTTCAAAACATTTTACTCTTTCGCCAAGTAAATACCATCCGGAATCAATAACTTCGCTTGCCGCTTGTTTTAGTTCTTCGGCATATTGGGCGTTTATGGCACGTAAATCAAGAAATTTGATCATTATCAAATCATTTAAGAAACTTAAACTAACACTTATAGCCCAAGATCTTCATTAACAAAAATTAAATGAATTCTATCTTTATTTGCTTCAACTGATCCTGAGATGATCACGGTGTTAAGGCATGCCCTTCTTGGGTGATCACAATCTACACAATATCCAACTTTTAGACATGGGGTATCATATCTGTTATGATGTTTTAAATTATGTCTAAGGTAATTAAGTGGTGCGGCTATATTTCGATTTCTTTCAATCGCCTTTTCAATGTTGCTAACCAATTTATTCCTACCAACTACAATAATTACTTTTCTTGGTCCAAATATCATTCCGGCAACTCTATTTCCTGCTCCATCTGTTGAGACAATATCACCATTTAGCGTAATGGCATTAGCGCCAATTATCAAGAAGTCAGAAATTAGAGCAGAACGTAATTGGTCTATCCACTTTTTCTGAAGTTCAACATATTCATTTAGCGATATATCCAATTTTCCGTCAGGCTGTTTCCCATAAGCAGATAACTTTCCATCAGGGAAGCGCTCAATTGGGTTATTGATTTCAATCGGAATTTCTTTTGCCAATCTCAACACAGTCTCATAAACTGCCAATTGGTGTAAGGTTGCGCTGTCACTAAAAGCAATATTAATCTTTTTTTGATTATTTGTCTCAAATTCTTCTATAAGGTTTGAGATAACCTCAGAAACATTCTTCTTGTCATTGCATGAATGGAAGTTAATTCGTCTTTTCTCAAATTTTTTTTTGAGATGATCGGACTAAATCTCAAAAAGCTTTTGCTTTTCTGAACTCAAATTTGTTTCGTCTATCATTTTATTTCAATATTAATCTAATCTTACTTTTTTCAAAAACTTAGCCGGACTGCCTACATGAATTTCATAATCAGGTATGTCGTGCGTTATCAATGAATTTGCCCCTGCAACTGCATAGTTGCCAATATTTCGTTTTTCTAAAACACGAGCTCCTAACGTTACATCGGATGCTTTCCCTATGGTAATATATGAGCTGGTTATTGAACCTACCGAAAAATGGCATAACGGACCAACGGAAGTATTATGCCCTATTAGCGCATTTGCCATCACCAAAGTACAATATCCTATTTTAGCAGCTGGGCCGATATAACTGTTTGACATGATAAAAACACCCGGTTCCAGTACAGCGTTTTTTGCCACAAAAGCAGTTTTGTGTATTATGGTAGCAAAGCGATCTAAAGGAATATTCATTGCATTGAATACCTCTTCACTTTTAACATTTCTTCCAATCATGTGTATGGCATAAATGAAATAGTAATCTTGTACCAGAAATTTTCCGATTTCATCTGTGCCACCAATAACCGGGTAACCATTTATTTTCTTTCCTTTTTCAAAATCGTTAAGAAAGCCAATAAGCTCCCATTCCAAATCGTGAAATCTTTCTCTGTTATCTTCAATACAGGATGCAATTACACCTCCATTACCTTCACCACCAATGATGATTACCTTTTTATTCATTTTTCAATGTTTTTTCAGCAATAAGCGCGTGTTTTTTCAATGTTTTAGTCGCTGCAATTACCATAGGAGGACCTATAAATTTTCCATTCATCAGTGCAACGCCTTTTCCTTCCATTTTGGCTTCTTCAGATAACCTGAGCATTTCTTTTGCAGCATCCACTTCAATTGCAGATGGGGAATAATATTGGTGAACCAGAGGTAGTTCTTTTGGGTTTAGTACCAACATTCCTTCAAAACCAAGGTTCTTAGCAACTGTAAGGTTGAGTTCTAAATCCTCGAGGTCATGTACATTGATATGAACGGTATCAATAGGTACAATTTTATTAGCACGAGCTGCCATTGCAATAATGGCCCTTGCGGTAAAAAGACTTTCATGTTCTTTATCATGTATCCCTTCAAGATCTGTTATGAAATCTTCACTTCCGAATGCAATCGCAATAACCCTTTTGGAAGCGCGGCATATTTCCTGTGCATTTAAAACTGCCGAAGAGGTTTCAATAAGTGGGATCAATTTGAATTTACCTTGCGGGAATCCCTTTTCATACTCAATAGTGTCCAGGAGTTTGTCAATGAAATAGACATCTTGACCGGTGTATGACTTTGGATACATAAATCCATCAACTCCTTCAATAGTAAGTTCAAGAAGGTCTTTTAGCAAGTGGCCACTTTCACGATCATTTACACGTGGAAAAACAAGATGCTTTTTGAAAGCCCCTTTATTTACAAACCTGATAACCTGCTCTCTAGCTAGCTTCTTATTGGATTCAGGCTGAACCGAATCTTCGATATCTAACAATAATACATCCGCGTCTGATTTGGCTGCACTTAGCATCAGCTTTTCGTTGTGTGCCGGCACAAACATTAAACTTCTTAAAAGGTAATTACTCATTGGTATTTTGTTTTTTAATCAATACTTTTCTCTTAAAGCTCAAAATTTCCTGTCTGTTTTGATTGAATGCTATTGTTTCGACATAGACAATACCTCTGTCATTCTTTGTTTTAGATTCTGTTTTTTCTAAAACTTTGGTTCTGGCATATATTGTATCGTTTATAAAAACAGGCCCCAGGTGTCTGACGTCTTCATAACCCAGATTGGCAATCGCTTTCCCGCTGATATCCGGAACTGTTATCCCAACAACCAGACTAAAGACCAAGGTTCCAACAACCAATATTTTACCATGCTCATTCAATTGTGCATAATCCAAGTTTGTATGCACGGGATGATGGTTCATTGTGATGAGACTGAACAGATTATTGTCGCTTTCAAATATTGTCTTTGAAAGTGAATGTTCAATAATCTCTCCAACTTCTAATTCTTCATAATAACTTCCCAGCTTACTTTTTTCCATATTTTTTGCTCCATTCTATAATTTTGCGGTAATTCTTAATGTGAGGAGGTTCAATTGCTCTATTTTTATAAACAAATACAGCAGGCTTGTTTAGTCTTTCATATTCATCCAAAACCTGAAATGCTTCTTCAATTGTTTCTTCTTTTATGAAAGGAAAATTATTTAAAACTTTCAGCTGCTTTGGATGGATTAAAAATTTGCCATCAAAACCCATATCAAAAGCTTCCTGCAATTCATTTTGAAAACTTTCCCCAGCAACTGAGTCCATAGAGGCGGTATCGATGCTTTTAACACCTAAAGCTTTTGCCGTATTCATGATTTGAAATCTTGGAACTTTAAGATAATCAAAATGGTGCTTCATTCCTGATTCAGTGCAATAATCCTGACTACCAAAACCAGTTCCAATTATGTTCAAGTTCGTTTCTGTTATAAGCATTGGTAAACTTAATAAACATTCAGGATTCTCAACGAGTAATATAAAATTTAATTCCTTAATTATTTCATTGGTTAATGAATTTTCAATCTGAATTAATTGTTTGACATTTCTAATTTTAGGGATAATAAATTTTTTGAACCCTTTATTTATTAAATCCCTTAAAAGATCAAGTTTCAACGAAAAGCCTTCAAAAAGAATGAGGCGAACCCAAATATTTTCCTTTGAAAAGATGCTGTTTAATGACTTTACCGCTTCAAAGATATCAGTACTTAAAACTGCATCCTCAAGATCCACAATCAAATGATCAGCCTTAATAGTGTTCAGCTTATGTTCCAGCCTTGGGTGATTTCCCGGAACAAAAAAGTATGATTCAATCATAATTGTCTGAATGATCTAAATGCATCATATGATCTGATATAATCACTTTCATCATATTTTTCTGAAGCTAAAACCAAACAAATTGCCCCTGAAGAAAACTCCATTAATTCACGCCAAATACCAGGTACCACCATTAGTCCATAATTGGGGCGATTCAAAGTAACTACTTTTTTATTAATTCCATCATCCAGTAGTACATCAAAGGAGCCGCTTGCAGCCACAATCAATTGCATTAGCTCTTTATGAGCATGTCCTCCACGGTCTTCTCCTCCAGGGATATCATACAAATAGTAAATTCGTTTAACATCAAAAGGCACATTGATATTACCCTCTACGATGGTAATGTTTCCAGCCCGGTTATGAATTTTGTTGAGCGGTAGCACCACACAATCATAAACGCTATTTTTTTTCATTTTCCCTCCTATTTTTCAGAAAGGATTGGTAGTCATACTCATAATCTTTTTCGTCAAATTGAGTGGAACTGAGCACTAAAGCTAGGGAATTTGTTGAAAAGTTTTGCATCTGTCGCCAAAAACCGGCAGGAACGTATAGTCCATAGTAAGAGCGGTTTAAGGAGAAGGTTTGCTTAACCTTTCCATCATCAACCACCACATCAAAGCTGCCGGAGAGGGCAACTATCAGTTCCTGCTGTTCCTTAAAAGCATGGCCGCCGCGTGCCTGCCCACCGGGCACATCGTATATCCAATAAGTGCGTGCTATTTTGAAAGAAATGTGCTTCAACTCTTCTATGAAAGAGAGATTACCACGTGGGTCTTCAAATTTTGGGAGTTGGATAATTTCTACTTTATGCATGTTACAGTTTTTTAGGTATTCACCATAGGAGCTTTTGCCCTGTGCCTGAATATTATCATTTAAAATAGTAGCGTCTAAATAACCCATCTTATAATCAATCTCCTCTATACATGCAATCTTCAAACTTGTACGCTTTTCAACTGCCTTCACAAATTCGGTTGCCTCACTCATGGCTTCGTGTGTGCCAGTATCCAACCATGCAAAGCCGCCGCTGAGGGTTTGGAGTTTTAGTTGTTTCCGTTGAAGGTATTCGTGGTTTATGGAAGTTAATTCCAGTTCGCCACGGTGAGAGGGCTTCACATTTTTGGCAATTTCAACAACGCTATTTGGGTAAAAATACAATCCGACAACAGCATAATTGCTTTTGGGGTGTTGGGGCTTTTCTTCAATGCTCAACACATTACCCTCTTTATCTACTTCAGCAATGCCATAGCGTTCAAGGTCTTCTACATTATAGCCAAAAACAACAGCTTTTCTTTCTTCAGTGACATTTTGTACAGATTTGGTCAAGAGGTTTTGTAAGCCTGCACCATAAAAGATGTTGTCAATAAGCACCAGACAAACATCATCGTTGCCAACGAACTCTTCGCCCAATATAAATGCCTGCGCAAGGCCATCGGGTGAGGGTTGTTCCTTATAGCTAATCTTCAATCCCAATTAACTGCCATCACCAAAAAGTTGTTCAAAGTTTGGTAAGTCGTGGGGTGTAGATATGATACAAATTTCTCTTATCCCTGCCAACATCAGCACCGACAAAGGATAATAGATCATCTGTTTGTCGTAGATAGGGATGAGTTGCTTGCTTTCTACTTTGGTAAACGGATGAAGTCTTGTACCGGCTCCGCTGGCGAGGATGATGCCTTTCATGGGTTATGTTTCTTTAATGGAACACAGATGACGCGGATTGAGCGGATTTTCGCGGAGTTTTTTAGTTGCACAGTGTTTCGCGGAGTTTGGCATGGAGTTTCTCAGTGTTTTTTTCTCGCGGATTTTCGCAGATTGTCTGCGCTGATTTGCGGGGATTATATCTGCATTGATCTGCGAGAGATTTTTATTTACTCCAGACCGTTCTCTTAATATAGTCTGTATACCCTAAAATGATACGTACGACTTTTTCACTCACGTTTGGCATCGAATAATCTCCCACCGGTCTAAAGTTTCTTACTTCACCGGTGTGTTGGTATTGCAGTTGAACAAGTCCCTGGAGGATTCTTTCCGGATTGAGGCCGACCATCATCACGCTGGCTTCTTCCATGGCTTCGGGGCGTTCGTGGGCTTCGCGAATGTTGAGGGCACGGAAGTTGAGGATGGAAGATTCTTCGGATATGGTGCCGGAGTCGGAGAGGACGGCAAAAGCGTTTATCTGGAGTGCGTTGTAATCTGAGAAGCCGAGGGGCCTAAGGAATTGGATTAAGGGGTTGATTTTTTGATTTGTTGATTTGGGAATCGTGATTGGTGAGTGGTGAGTGGTGAGTTGTTCGAGTTTTTTGCGGGTGCGTGGGTGGGTGGATACGATGATGGGGTAACCGTATTGTTCGGCAATGAGGTTGAGTGAATCAATCAAACCCTTGAAATTCTCCTCGCTGTTGATGTTTTCTTCGCGGTGGGCGGAGACGACGAAGTACTTTTCCTTCTCGAGGCCGAGGCGGGTGAGGACGTCGGAGGCCTGGATCTTGGGCATGTAGTGATTTAACACTTCAAACATGGGGCTGCCGGTTTTGATGATGCGGTCGGCCGGCAGACCTTCGCGCAGCAGGTACTCGCGGGCGATGCTGCTGTAGGTGAGGTTGATGTCGGCGATGTGGTCAACGATTTTGCGGTTGGTTTCCTCGGGTACCCTTTGGTCGAAACAGCGGTTGCCGGCTTCCATGTGGAAGATGGGGATATGGCGCTTCTTGGCAGGGATAGCGCAGAGGCAGGAGTTAGTGTCTCCCAAAACAAGGAAGGCATCGGGTTTGAGTTCTTCCAGCAGGGGATCGATGGCAGCAATGATCAGGCCGATGGTTTCGGAGGCGTTTTTGCCGGCGGCGTTGAGGAAATGGTCGGGTTTGCGGATGCCGAGGTCTTCGTAAAAGATTTCGTTGAGTTCGTAGTCGTAGTTTTGGCCGGTATGGACGGTGATGTGTTCGATAGCTTCGGATTCATCTAATTTAGCCATGACACGGGAGAGACGGATGATCTCGGGGCGTGTACCGACAACGGTGAGGACTTTGAGTTTTCTCATGGTGTTTCTCGCTGATTTACGCGGATTGTTTTCTCGCAGATTGTCGCTGATGAGTTCTCTCGGGTGATTTTCTCGCAGATTGTCGCTGATTTTGTTTCACGCAGTTTTACGCGGATGTCTTCTCGCGGATTTGCGCAGATCTGCGAATGCTATCTGCGAGAGAGGCTTTAAACCTTTTCGAAATAGGTGTCAGGATCGCTGGCATCGTAATGTTCGTTGATCCAAAATATCGTATAAAGGTCCTCATCGCCAATATTCGTGATGTTGTGGGTGTGCCAGATGGGCATGTCGACGATAGATGGTTTTGTGCCGTCGAGGTTGAAGGACATGACTTTTTCGGTGCCGATTCGGCGTAATTCAATTCTGGCTTTTCCTTTGATCACGGCGAAGCGTTCGGCTTTGCGGGTGTGGAAGTGATTGCCACGGGTGATGCCGGGCTTGGTGGTGCTGAAGCTGACCAGTCCGCCGCTGTTGAGCCTGACGGTTTCGACGAAGCTTCCACGGTCGTCGGTGTTGAGTCTCAGGTGAAAGGGGAAGAAGCTTTGGTGGTCGAGGTAGCAGAGGAAGGTGTTCCAGAGGTTGCGGTCGAAGGGGGTATCCAGTGAAGGAATTTCACCTTTTTCGAAGTAGTTGGTTTTGTATTGTTGCAATTTGTTGAGCAGGGCAGAGACTTTGATGGTTGCAGTGTGTGGAATGGAACGCTGATGACACTGAATTGACTGATTTGCACTGATTTCATTTGTGCTTATCTGTCCGATCTGTGTCATCTGTGTTCCAACAATTTCATCCACTATAAAAGCAACCAGCTCTCCGACATAAATGAGATTGATTTCCCCATCGACTTCGATTTTTGGTGTTTCGTTGTGGGTGAGTTGGTGGCAGAAGGTGGCAACAACGGAGTTGTAATAGGGGTGACCGAAGGGGCCAAAGACGTTGGGGATGATCAGTCCGGTGAATCGGGCGTTGTTGTTGAGTGCCCATTGCTCGAAGAGCTCCCGGCCTTCTTTTTTAGATTTTCCGTAGAGGTTGTCACATTCTTCCTGTGTGGAGGAGGAGAAAAGGATGTGGGGTTTTGAATCAGTGGTTTCGCAGGCAGCGATGAGTTGTTTGACGAGGCCTATGTTGGTGTTGTAAATGACTTGGGGATCGTTGTGGCGGTTCATGGCAGCTAAATGAACGATTGTATCACAAGAACTTACGAAGCTCTTCAACACATTATCATTCTGAAAGTAATCATCTTTAAATGGTATTCGTTCAAACTTCTCAGGCTGTAAACCTAAAGAATAGTAAAGGTGTGTCCCAACAAAACCTGCTTGCCCTGTAATACCGATTTTTATCATAGTCTTTTTTGGTTCTCGCTGATTTACGCTGATTCGTTTCTCGCAGATCTACGCGGATTATTTTTCGCAGATTTACGCTGATTTGCTTGTTGATCTGCGGTAATCTGATAGTAATTGGTCATTCTGGAAGGTTATTAACTACTCTCTTTATTGATTGGTCAATTTTAGTTGGTGTTGAAGTTGACCAGAATTCCCAATTTATTATCGGGAAGCGTTAGATAAGTAAAAGTTGTTTGAAATGGACATCAGCTAGTTGGTCAACTGATTTGACTTCAATGATTACTTTGTTTTCTACAAGGATATCAATGCGATATCCCATATCCATATTAATAGTTTCATATACAAACGGTAATCCAACTTGTGTTGAAACGGTGAAACCTTCCTTTTTCAATTCATGTGCCAAGGCCGCTTCATAGGCTGACTCCAGAAGACCCGGGCCAAAATTGTTATAGACCCTAAAGATTGCACCACGGATGACATATGAAATATCGTTTTCCGTCATATTTTTAAGTTCTCGCAGATTCACGCGGATTAATTAATCGCAGATTTACGCTGAATGATTTGCGCTGATTTGCGCTGATTTGCGTGTTGATCTGCGGTAATCAGCGAGAGATTTTGAGCTCCCAATATTCAGCTGGATATCTGAAATCATCCTTTATAGAGTCTTGCAAAAGCATATCTGAAAAAACCATCAGCGTGGAACCGGGTTCTAAGGCTTTGAAGCCGTTGACATGGCCGGGGGGGATGATGAGGATTTCGCTTTGGATTTCGGTTAGGGTGTGTGCGTTTATTTTGAGGTCAGTTGAAGGGTTTTCCCAGCTGTCTATCCATATCCAGTTGATGAGGAAGCTGCCTTTGGTGACGTAGAAATATTTTGTTTCTAATTTGTGGCCCTGCCAGGCACGGATGGTGGAAATGTACGGATGGGTGATGGTGTAGAAGCGTTTGATGCCATCGAAGGTGAAGTTGTTGACGAAGCGGACGGTGCCGCGGTGGTCGTTGTGAATGTTGCCTTGGATGATCATTTTCGTGATTTGTGATTCGTTATGGATGAGACTTCTGATTTCCGATTACTGATAGCGCATCACGGATAACTCTATTAATCAGGATATTGCGCGGCTTCCATGTCGCCGAGGATATCGCGGCGGATCATGGGGAGTTTGAGTAAGAGCTGTTTCATGCCTTCCACATCGAGTTGTTCAGTGTTGTGGGAATGGTATTCATCATATCTGGTTACGTCTTCGATGCCTTCGCTGAAGTATCGCTCGTAGTTAAGGTCGCGGTTATCGGCGGGTATCCGGAAATATCCTCCCATGTCTTCCGCCTTGACCATGTCTTCACGGTTGACGAGGGTTTCGTACAGTTTTTCGCCGTGTCGCGTGCCGATGATGCGGATGGGGTTGTCGGCCTTGTACATATCCAGCAAGGCTTTGGCCAGTGTTTCGATGGTGGCGGCGGGAGCTTTCTGGACAAAGATGTCGCCATTGTTTCCATACTCAAATGCAAAAAGCACCAGATCGACGGCATCTTCCAGGGTCATCATGAAGCGGGTCATATTGGGGTCGGTGAGCGTCAGTGCTTTTCCTGATTTAATTTGCTCCACGAACAATGGGATCACCGAGCCACGGGAGGCCATCACATTGCCGTAGCGGGTACCGCAGTAAACAGTATTTGTACCCTCAAGGATTCTTGAGCGTGCCACCATGACCTTTTCCATGAGCGCTTTCGACATACCCATGGCATTGATGGGGTAAGCAGCTTTGTCGGTGCTGAGCACCACCACCCGCTTTACGTTGCTTCTCTCTGCAGCGTTGAGCACATTGTCGGTTCCGAGGATGTTTGTCTTTACTGCTTCGATAGGAAAAAACTCGCATGATGGAACCTGTTTGAGTGCGGCTGCATGAAAGATATAATCCACACCTTTGCAGGCCAAATCCACAGCGCTTTGATTGCGAACATCACCAATGTAAAACTTTATCTTTGGGTTGTGGAACCGCTTTCGCATATCGTCCTGTTTCTTCTCGTCGCGCGAGAAGATACGGATTTCTTTGAAGCGATCGTCGTTGATGAAGCGGTGTAAGACAGCATTTCCAAATGAGCCTGTACCGCCGGTGATGAGGAGGGTGCTATTGGGTTGGATTTTCATTATTTGAGATTCAAAATTCAAGGATTCAAGATTTGGTGGGCAGAACCAAGCGCCGCGTTTATATAGAGTGTTTAGAAAACTTATTCTATTAATTGCCTCCGTCAGGTCTTGAGCAGATTATGTTTCTCGCTGATTTTATTGGGTCTTATGCAGGGATTTATCTGCGTTTACCTGCAGGAGAATTGTCTTCACCTCAAGCAGTTTTTTCTTGACTGTTTTAGAAATTCTGCCGGTTCGAAAGAGCGGATATGAATATAGCTGTCTCTTTACAACCTCGCATCAACCAGGTCCTTCGGGAGGATTCCCTTCACATCGTAAATGATGGTGCCTTTTTGCTTGTGGGTCAGGATGTCGATGTTACGGAAAGCGTCGTGGGCTACGGCGAGCACGATGGCCTCGTAGCCGTTATTGCGCGGATAGTCTGAAAGAATGTTTATACCGTATTCATGATGGACTTCCTGCAAATTAGCCCAGGGGTCGAAGATATCCACTTCCATCCCATAGCTGAGTAGTTCGTGGTATATGTCCACCACGCGTGTGTTGCGGATGTCGGGGCAGTTTTCCTTGAAGGTGATGCCTAGGATGAGGGCTTTGGCGCCGCGCACCTGCCTGCCTGCCCTGAGCATCAGCTTGACCACCTCGCCGGCTACATAGGCCCCCATGCCGTCGTTGAGCCGACGTCCGGCCAGGATAATCTCGGGATGATAGCCTACCTCCTGGGCTTTCTGGGCCAGATAGTAGGGGTCAACGCCGATGCAATGGCCACCGACGAGTCCGGGACGGAAATGCAAAAAGTTCCACTTGGTGGCTGCTGCCTCGAGCACTTCGAGGGTGTCGATGCCCATGCGGTGAAATATCTTGCTAAGTTCGTTCACGAAGGCGATGTTGATGTCGCGCTGGGCATTCTCGATGACCTTGGCGGCTTCGGCTACCTTAATGCTGGGCGCCATATGGGTGCCGGCCTTCACGATGGTGCGGTAGAGTTCGTCGACGGTCTTGGCCGTCTCGGGCGTGCTGCCGCTGGTTACCTTTTTTATGGTGGTCAGGCGATGGACCTTATCGCCCGGATTGATACGCTCGGGGCTGTAGCCAACGAAAAAGTCCCGGTTGAACTTTAAGCCCGAATGCTGCTCCAGCACCGGAACACAATCTTCTTCGGTAGCTCCGGGATAAACGGTGCTTTCGTAGATGACGATATCGCCGGGTTTGAGCACACTGCCCACGGTTTCGGAGGCCTTCACCAACGAGGTGAGGTCGGGGCGGTTGTGTTTGTCGGTAGGTGTCGGCACAGCCACGATGTGGATAGTACACTGCCGGAGCAGGTTGTTATCGCTAGTGACGAAGAGTCCGGGGGCGCCGGATGGTTCGTGACGTAGAACGCTCTGCAGTTCACGATCTTCCACTTCGAGGGTTGGGTCGGTGCCACGGCATAGTTCGGCCACACGGCGTTCGCTGATGTCGAAGCCGACGACGGGATAATGTTTGGCGAATTCAACTGCCAGTGGGAGGCCTACGTAGCCGAGTCCGATGATGGAGAGGGAGGGCATGGGATTCAAGATTCAAGATTCGGGATTCAAGATTCGGGATTCAAAGTTCAAAATTTAAGATTCGAAATTGGGGATTGGAGATTGTGGAGTATTTAAGTAGTTTAGTGAATTAAAAATTTGTTTGGGATGACGATTATTATTTTAGATTATTTGTATTTATGGCCTTTGTAGTCGGAGGTTTGGAGGTATTTCATGAAGCTTTGTATTTCGCCGAATAGTTCCGTGGTTCGATACAGTAGGTTGTTTAATGTTGTTTCGTCGAAGTATCCAAAGTCAAATGCGCGGTAGGCTTGCGACCTAAGCTCAGCGCATGAGCCTTTTGCAATCGAAAGAAATTGTATGAACTCTTTATTGCCGCCTCTTTCGAAGCCTTCAGCTATATTATCCATCACAATACCGGCTGATGACCTGGGTTGTGCCTTGAGTCTGTAATCTTGGTCCAAAGGGCTTCCGAGCATCAACTGAAAAACCACATTGTTCATTTCGCGTGCTTTCTGCCTGATTGGGAGTTCTTCGAAGCGGGAGTATTTCATTATTCAAAATTCAAGATTCAAGATTCAAGATTCAATATTCGGGATTCGGGATTTGAGATTTTGGAATCGGGTGTGGGTGGGGTTATGGCAAGCGTGGGTGGTGTTGATGGTCGTCGTGGAAATGGTTTAATCGGTTATCATGCGTTTGTGAGAGTGGTGTGGTTTGGCTCTGGTGGTTTAGTTGGGTGGTTTTCAATTTGTGGTATTTGTTTTAGCATCTTCAAATTCTGCATGACAATATGTTCTAATTCATCCCGCTCACCCAATCTTTGAATTTTGAATTTTAAATCATGAATATCCACAGCTTCGCCTTCTAAGTCCCATACCCTAATTGTAAGGAACTGAAGGACAGTGTGTTGTCCATGGCTGGCGCAAGGGCGCTCAGCGGGTATTTTCCCACACTTTCAGCAATTTTTGCTGGTTGAGGTGGGGTAGCTGGAGTGTAAACTCCTGCGGCGTAAACACCGCATAATGTATCTTGCGTGAAACGAACTGACGGGTTTTTTCCACCAGGATTTCGAGGTAATCGAGGTCAATATCGTGGCCAATAATAAGCAGGTTGAGGTCGTCGCTGTCCTTACCCAGGGCGAGGTCGCCGATAAGGTAAACTTCTTCGGGCTGCCCTAGGTTGTTTACGACCTTCTCAATGATTTTATCCATCCCAACATATTTACGCACAAGACTTTGAATATCATGGAAAAGCGGGTGATACACATTGGCCCTGAAGATTTTGCGGTTGGCTTTCTGGTCGCTCACCAGCAGACCGGCTTCTTCGAAACGGTTGAGCTCCTGACGGATGGCATTGGTGCTCTCGCCAAATTCAGCCTCCAGTCCACGCAGATAGCCGGTGCTGTTGGCGTTCATAAAGAACTTCAGCATTAGTTTGATACGGGTTTTGGAAGTGATGAGGGCTTCGAGCATTTTTTTGTTTCGGGTTGAGGGTTTTGGGTTTCGGTCCCGAATCGTCCCGAAGGGTCGGGACTCTCAGGATGGGCGTTGCCCAGTTTCGGGTTGAGGGTTTTGGGTTTCGGTCCCGAATCGTCCCGAAGGGTCGGGACTCTCAGGATGGGCGTTGCCCAGTTTCGGGTTGAGGGTTTCGGGTGATTTATAAACAGTTAGTGTGATCTTTGGTGGTTGTGTTGGCCAGTGAACGGAGTGTTTTCATCGGTTTTCGACTAAAAGTGAGTAGCAAAATTACTCAACTGAAAATAGGATGCAAGTTTTTCGGGTGTAAATTTTTTGTTAAAGTAAATTTTTGTGGGTAACAGGTGATCCCGAATTCGGAAGTGTTGGGACGGGCGACGAGACAGTGATTTACTGTTTAAAAATTGGGGAGCTGAAGGGGCAAAAGCTTGCAATGGGAACAAGTCGGGGCCTTTGAATTTGATACCGGCCTGGGCCCGCAGGCCTTTCAAATCCTGAGCGCGCGGGATTCGAACAAGGTATTTTGTTGCATTTGAACCAATAATTACACATGAAAAATAATGTTGACTGAACTTGCATTTGCGCAAGCAGGCTTATCTTAGGGGGCAAATAAACCTACCTGATATGCGGTACTACATACTTTCTCTGCTTTTGCTTGTTTTAACGGGGCTGAAGGCACAGCCGGTGGCCAGGGGCCGGGTTTTTGATGATGCAAACAACAACGGGCGCGCCGACCGCAACGAAAAAGGGGTTGCCACAGCCCTTGTTTCGAATGGCCGTGAGGTGGTTGGATGTAATACCGATGGTTCCTACAGCATCCCTGTCAAAGATGGTGATGTGCTGTTTGTAATCAAACCCTCAGGCTATCAATACCCGGTGAATGGGCAGCAACTTCCACAGTTTTACTATACGTACAAGCCAGCAGGGTCTCCTCCGCTTAAATACTCAGGTTCTGCACCTACAGGAGCATTGCCCCGAGCCATAGACTTTCCGCTCAGGCGCATGGCCGATGCCGACACCTTTAGTATCGTGGTTTTTTCCGATCCTCAGCCCTATACCGAGCAGCAGTTGGAATGGTATAGAAGGGTGGTGGAACAGGAACTGCCCGCCCTGAAGGGTCACAGCTTTGGTATCACCCTGGGTGACCTCACCGGCGACCGTCCTGACTTTTTTGCTGCCTTGAGCCAACATACAGCGAGAGCCGGCATTCCCTGGTTTAACGTCATCGGCAACCACGACCTTAACTTCGATGCCAAAACGCAGCGCCATGCCGACGAGAGCTTCGAAAGCGTTTATGGCCCTTCGACCTATGCGTTCAATCACGGCAAGGCGCACTTTATTGTGCTGAACAACATTCTCTATCCCAACAATATGACGCGAAGTTTTTATGTGGGCGGCCTTACGGATGAACAGATGGAATTTATCGCCAACAACCTCCGCCATGTGCCCACCGACAGGCTGGTGGTGCTGATGATGCACATCCCTTTGTATAACCTCCCGGGCTGGGGTGTTTCGTTTCTACCCGAAGTACGACGTCAGCTTTTCGCTCTGTTGAAGGACTTTCCACACACCTTTTCCATGGCCGGGCATATGCACCTGCAACGTCACGACTTTTTCGGTTCTGAGGAGGATTGGCCGGGCGATGCACCGCATCACCACTACACCGTTGGTACCATAGGGGGCGACTGGTGGTCGGGCAGCCCAGACGCAGAGGGGATCCCCGATGCCACGATGTACGACGGAACGCCAAAAGGATATAATATCATTACCTTCGAGGGGGCGGCTTACCGCTGGGACTACAAGGTGGCCGGAGCCGAAAGCAACAAAAGGATACGTGTACATCATCCGGCAGTGTATATAGAAGGGAAAAATCATCGTGCCGATATCTATGTCAACTTCTTTCAGGGCAGCGAGCGCGACAGTGTGTTTTTTAGCTTCGACGGCCAGAAGTGGCACAAAATGCGTTATACCATTGAGCCTGACCCCTATAGCTATGCGGTAATCAGCCGATGGGACAGCAGTGATCCACTTCCCGGGGGAACACGGCCTTCGCAACCGCTCGAATGCCGACATCTGTGGAAGGCCAGGCCGGGTAAGCTTCCTGAGCCTGGTACACACTCGATTTACGTCAGGGCTTACCAGCAGGGGCGTGTGTTTGAGGCCACAAGCAAGGTGGTTGTTTCGGGTTTCGGGTTTTGAGTTGAGGGTTTCGGTCCCGAATCGCTCCGCTCTCGGGATGGGCGTTGCCCAGTTTCGGGTTTTGAGTTGAGGGTTTAAGGTTGAGGAGTTATATGAGGTGGGGGGGGGTAGATGTGGGCTGAGGCAACAGGGTAAAAAGTATTTTTGCTGAAATTTTAAGGATGAGTGTGAATGAGGGCTTATTGGGCAGTGTGGACTCGCCAGAGGATCTGAAACGTTTTGACACCGGCCAGCTGGTGCAGCTTGCAGCTGAGGTCAGGAACCTGATACTTGATGTAGTGGCGGTCAATGCGGGTCATCTGGGGGCTTCGCTGGGAGCGGTGGAACTGGCCATAGCGCTTCATTATGTTTTTGACACCCCCAACGACAAACTGGTCTGGGATGTAGGTCATCAGGCCTACACCCACAAAATAATCACCGGGCGCAGAAAACTTTTCTCCAGTTTGCGTCGTTGGGATGGGTTGAGCGGTTTTCCGGCGCGTAATGAGAGTCCGTACGACTGTTTCGGTACCGGCCACGCTTCTACTTCCCTCTCAGCAGCCCTTGGCATGGCCTATGCCACCAGATTGCAGGGCGATAGCACAAAGAACCATATTGTCGTCGTGGGCGATGGAGCACTCACAGGTGGTATGTTTTTCGAGGCCCTGAATCAGGCCGGCAAGCAGGAGGTTAACCTGCTTATTGTGCTCAACGACAACGACATATCGATCGATAAGACTTCCGGGGCTTTGCGCGATTATCTGAGCAAGGTTCGGAAGGGCTATTTCGGGAGTAGCCATCCCATATTCGATGCTTTTGGCATTAATTATCTGGGCATGGTTGATGGTCATAATATGGTCGAGCTGATTCCGGCCCTGCAGCAAGCCCGATTGACCCCCGGGGTGAATCTATTGCATGTGGTGACTACCAAAGGCAAGGGCTTCGGCCAGGCCGAAGAGGAACAGGTGCTATACCATGCACCCGGAAGGTTCGACAGGCAAACCGGAAAGCTGTACAGTCCATCACCGGAAAAGGCGGTTCTTTGGCAGTATGTATTTGGCAAGACCATGGCCGATCTTGCCGCAGCCAATGCTGAAATTGTTGTTATAACCCCGGCTATGCCCACTGGCAGCTCGGTCAACATGGTGGCCGAAACCACCCCCGAAAGGGTGTTCGATGTGGACATTGCCGAACAACACACCCTGACGTTTGCGGCAGGGCTTGCTACCGAAGGCATGCGTCCGTATTGTGTGATCTATTCAACGTTTCTGCAACGCGCCATGGATCAGCTGATACACGATATTGCCCTGCAGGAGTTGCCCGTGATACTCTGCATCGACAGAGCAGGATTGGTGGGTGAGGATGGGGCCACACACCAGGGGGCTTTCGATCTGGCCTTGCTGCGCAGTATCCCAAACCTCACACTGGCTGCACCCATGGACTCCGATAGCCTGCGCAACCTTCTTTTCACAGCACAGTTTTTCCGTCAGAGACCCATTGCAATCCGGTACGCGCGCGGTCCGGTAAGCAGCCCAGACTGGGACAGTGAGCCAATCCGACTTACCATCGGCAAGGGCCGAAGGCTACAGCACGGCCGAAAGGTGGCCATCCTGAGTGTGGGGGCAGCAGGCCTGAGAGTGAAGCAAGCGCTTAATATTCTCAGCTTAAAAAACATCGTGCCTGCACATTACGATATGGTCTTTGTGAAACCGCTGGATGAGGATTTGCTGCGGGAGGCTTTCTCGTTGTATGAGGTCATCATTACCATCGAAGATGGTGTGTTAGCAGGCGGGGCTGGTAGTGCGGTGCTGGAATGGGCATCCTACAATAGTTTCAGCAATAAGGTGATCCGGCTTGGCATGCCTGATGGCTTTGTAAAGCATGGCAGCATGGAAAAGCAGCTCAAACACTGCGGGCTGGACGCTGAAAGCATCGTGGTTGTGGTGGAGGGGGTTTTTTGATTTTCGGTCCCGAATCGTCCCGTACGTACCGGACTCTCGGGATGGGCGTTGCCCAGTTTCGGGTTGAGGGTTAGGGGGTGGATTGAGGCGTCATATGTGGTGGATGGTGTTGTTAATTACGTCGTTCAAACCTTGTAAGTTGTCACGATCTCCCAATCATTCCGGGGATTGTTTTGTTCCTACACTGTAAAATCATATGTTGATGTGGGGGATTGATGGTGATTTGTCTGATTTAATGGCTTAAGGTAAAAGGTGTAGATGCATATTGTTGACCCTGACGGATCTGCAGGAGGTAGGTTCCGGGCTGGAGTAAGCCGTCGGGCAAGTCTCTCAGTTGGTATTGCTGTTTGCCGATGTGAACTGGAATGTAGCTGGATTGTTGAACAAGCTGGCCCTGAATGTTGATGATGCTCAGGTGGACAGGGCTATCCGACCGGGCATCGAAGCTGATCCATAATTGGCCTGAGGTCTTGGCCGGATTAGGGTAAATACTGAGGTTAAGTGTGTTGGCAGCTAAACGCCCCTGCTTATTGATTGAAGTTATCTGGCTTAGGTTGAGCCGGTAGGCCGAATTGCCATAGGTGCCGGCCACAAGGGTATAGGTAGGGTTGTGTATTTTAAGGTCGGTTACAGGAACCATGGGCATGCCTTCCATAAGGCTTTCCCACTGCTGGCCGCCGTTTTCGGTATAGAAGATGCCTGCATCGGTGCCCACATAGAGCCAGCCCTGACGTTGGGGGTCAGGAACGATGACGTTTACGGGCAGCAAGGGCAGATTGCCCTGAATGGGCGTCCAGTTCTGGCCAAGGTTGGCCGACTTGAACACGTAAGGATGAGGTTCGTCCCAGCGGAATCCTGAGATCGTGGCATAGATGGTATTTACGTCGAAGGGATCGAAAGCCAGACGGGTGATCCAGCGCAAGGGCAGGCCGGTGGTTATTTCGGTCCAGAACAAGCCGCCACTGGTGCTCAGGTGTACGCGGCCGTCGTCGGTGCCGGCTAGCACAAGGTTGGGGTTGAGGGACGAGATGGCTAAGGTGCTGATGGTGCTGAAGCCGCTGGAGGCAAGCTGCCGGGTGAGATCGGCGCTAACAGCCTGCCAGCTTTGCCCTTTGTCGGTGGTTTTCCACACGCGGTATGTGCCAAAATAGAGCGTCTGTGGGTTAGTGGGGTGCATGATGAGCGGCGACGACCAGTTGGTGCGTTCGCCCGACCAGTACGAGCCAATCCAGCTGAAGTTCGATCCGCCATTGTCGCTTCGGTATAGGTTGCCCCATTGCGATTCGGCATAGATGGTGTTCGAGTTGGTGTAGTCCACAAGGGTATAAAAGCCATCGCCACCGAGGATACGGTCCCATCCGTCGGGAGCGCCGGTCCAGGTGCGTACGGTATTGTTGTCCTGGGTGCCTCCATAGAGGCGTTGCGGATTCAGATGGTCCACCTCGATGGTATAGAACTGTGTAAGGGGCAGTTTGTTGATTTTCTCCCATGAGGCACCCAAATTAGCTGAACGGTACAACCCACCATCATTACCATGCCAGAGGTGTCCGGTAGTGGGATGGATCCAGAGGGCATGGTGGTCCACATATATTTCGCTGATGTTATAATAGCCGGCGAGTTGAGTGAAGGACTGCCCCCCGTTATCGCTGCGATACAGATCGACACCAAGGATCCAGAAGCGGTTGTCGTTGCGCGGGTCGGTGCGTATCTGTCCGAAATACCATCCAAACGTGCTGTTCATCCCGGCGATGGGGGCATCGTTGGTGCGTGTCCAGCTGGTTCCGCCGTTGGTTGTACGATACACGGTGGCGGTGAGCTGTCCGTTGATGAGTTGGTCAATGAAGGCATATACGATGTCGGGGTTATTGCGGCCGATGGCCAGGCCGATGCGGCCGGGGGTGTTGCCGGTGGGAAGTCCGGCGGTAAGTTTCACCCAGTTCTGACCTCCGTCAGTGCTTTTATAAATGCCCGAGGATGCCCCGTGCGATCGGCGGTAGGTGAGGCCGCGCATCCTTTCCCAGAGCGAGGCGTAGAGGATGTCGGGGTTGGTGGGGTGTTGCACGATATCGGCGCCCGAGGTAGAATCGCTGACGAAGAGGACACGCTGCCAGTTGTCGCCTCCGGCGGTGCTGCGGTAGATGCCACGCATGGGGTTGGGGCTGAACAAGTTGCCCAATGCTGCCACAAAAATACGTTGGCTGTTGCCATGGTCAACCACAATGCGGCCGATGTAGGCCGACTGTTCGAGGCCTTTGTGTTGCCATGTCTCGCCCCCGTCGGTGGATTTATAAATCCCATTGCCCACAAAGCTGAAACTTGAAGAATTTGCTTCGCCTGTGCCGGCCCACACCACCTGAGGGTTTGCCGGATCAATGGCCAAATCGCCTATCGATATGACCGGTTGCTGCCGAAACAGGTGTTGCCAGCTCTGGCCATTGTCAGTACTTTTAAAGATGCCGCCCGAAGCCGAGCCCACATAAATTGTTTCGGGCTGGGAGGGATGTACCTCGATATCGGTAATTCGCCCGCCAATGTTGTAGGGGCCGGCCGGCTCCCAGGCCACCTGCCGACGCTGTGCGCTCTGGTGAAGCGATTGGGCATGGCGCAAGCCTTCGAGGTAATAGTCGTGGTTGAAACGCCCGTGAGGGAATACCTTTTGCTTTCCGAGCCAGTCGTTGGGTTCGCGTTTGGGTTCCCTAATTTCAGGCTTTTCAGGAAAATACAGATTAAGGCCGGGCAACCGATCAGGTGATTGATATGAACGCCACAGCAAACCCGCAATGGCTACAAAGATCAGCGTGGGCAGGAGCAGTTTCTTCATCAGGAGTGATTTGAAGGACAAACATAAGCGTTTTGAACGTAATCGCATTAGAAAGCTGAGGATGAACGTTGAAACCTGAATCAAGCAAGAAGAAAGCGTTTGAATGAATATAGAATACGTTTTCAACAATTTGTCCTGATAACAAAAAAACCGGCCTTACGACCGGTTTTCGAACAAACAAACTGAATAAACCAAAACAAAAAAACCATTCAATTCACTGCATCAGCATTTTTCTGACTGGTTGTGGACTGGCACAGGCAGAAGCCGTTTCCACCTTCCCAGTTGCTATTGATAATCTGGTCGTAAAGCTCCTGACTGATGTGCTGGGGGCTGTAACTGATGTTGCGGAATCGCATCTGCGCTGCAAAGGCGCGAAGGTGATTGCGTGAGCCTTTGTTAAGCTGGCTAAAGACAAATATTGCATCCTGATTATCCAGATCATTGGTCAAATGGTTCATGAGGTCGGCGATGTCCACCTCTTCGATGGTTGCTCCAACGATTATGGCGTTGTTCAGGCTACTCAGGCCCATTTCGCTCAGCTGATCGAAGAGCTGTTGAATCTGTGTGTTGACGAATATTCCGGGCTGATGTCCGGCCCCGGGATCTGGCAAATTGTATTTGGTAATCAGTGCCTTGATGGCATAAGTGTGGATGTCCTCGCTTTTGGCAATGTTGCGAAAAACAGGGATGCGCCAGCGTTCAAAGAGCAAGTTGTACACGTCGTGGGCCAGAAGTTCCTCCTCACGTACATAGGTGATGGCCTCGATTTCGGCCTGACTCAGTGTTTCGTTAGGCAAAGAAGCGATGCATGCATCAATACAGTTGTGTATGACACCCAGGGTAGCAGGAGTTTCACCTTCGTCAAGACCCTGAATAAGGCTGGCTGTTTTCAGGACGGTATTCGTCAAGCCTTCCTGTGAGGAAGATTCTGATTGTTTGTTGCACGAGGCCAACATCAGCAGGATGGCGCCGGTCAACAGCAGGAGTTGTGTTTTCATGGCAGCTATGGGTTTTAAGTTGAGCCAAAAGTATGTCCATGAGCTTTGACAATCGTTACACAATCCGGTTAATGATGTGCAAAATTTTAGCGTTTAGATTTACATTGCTTCCTGTTCAACTGGAATTGTTCGATAAAACTTCCATCAATCCTGACAAAAAAACTGACTCCGCCAATAGTCAGGATGACAACCTGTGGACAAGAGATCCCGAAGTGTCGGGATGGGGTTTGTCTCGCGGAGACAAGGAACTGGCAGCAGTCCCGGCGATTTTGGAACTGGGAATAGTGTAGAGTGATCAATATAGGGAAATCGATCGAAGAATGCGATTTAATGCACTCATGCAGAAACATTTCAACTTCCAGCGGCTTGGGTTGGCAGGTCGATCAGTGCTGGATTCGTGCAAGGTCTTATGGTGCTTATGGACCAGAAAAACACAAAAATATATCAGGCGATGCTGCTGGAAACTAATATAAGGTGGGTCGCGGTTTTCAAACAAAATCACAATGACAGCCCGGTTCACTTCCTTCACCTCCCCTATTGTTCTTTCCTTAACACCAAATGAAAACTTAGGCGTATTTTTGCCTCAGAAAAATAAGCCTATGAAAACACTGAGATTCAACATTCTTGCCGGCGCACTGGTCCTTATGGCCATTTCGTGTGGTGCGCCGCAAAAGCAGCTAACCCCTGATCCCATGGACCAATTGGTTAACAAGTATGCCAAGGTAGAGCTTACTGCCGACATCAACCACCTGAGCGACAACGAAAAGCAAATGCTGGTGCTGCTGTTCGAGGCAGCCCAGATTATGGATGATATTTTCTGGACACAAAACATAGGGCCTAAAGAGGAGTTTCTGGCAAATATCAGCGACCCGCGTCTCAGGCAATTTGCCCAGATCAACTATGGCCCCTGGGATCAGCTCGACAACCAGAAACCGTTTATCGAAGGCTATGGTGCAAAACCGGCCGGAGCACAGTTCTATCCGGCTGATATGACCAAGGAAGAATTTGAAGCCTTTGATAACCCCAATAAAGCCAGTCTTTACACCCTCATTCGTCGTGATGAAAGGGGCGTTTTGCAAGCAGTCTGGTATAATGAGGCCTATGCTGAGCAGATCGAAAAAGCCGCACAGCTCCTGGAGCAGGCAGCCACTCTGGCAGCCGACGAAGGTTTTGCCAACTACTTACGTTTGAGGGCCCTGGCCTTGCGCACCGACGATTATCTGGAAAGCGATATGGCCTGGATGGATATGCGCAGCAACAATGTGGATATGGTGATTGGACCCATCGAAAACTACCTCGACGGGTTGTTTGGTTATAAAGCTGCCCACGAGGCCTTTATCCTGATCAAGGATCACAAATGGAGCGATCGCCTGTCGCGCTATGCCCAGTTCCTGCCCGAGCTGCAGCGTCAGCTGCCGGTGGACGAGGTGTACAAACGTGAAGTGCCCGGTTCGGATGCCGACCTCAATGCCTACGATGCCGTGTTTTATGCCGGCGACTGCAATATGGCCAGCAAGACCATTGCCATCAACCTGCCCAACGACGAGCGGGTTCACCTGAGCAAAGGAACCCGTAAGCTGCAGCTTAAAAATACGATGAAAGCCAAGTTCGACAAGATACTGGTACCCATTGCCGAAGAGCTTATTGCTCCCGAACAACGCAAGCACATTGCCTTCGATGCCTTTTTCAGCAATGTGATGTTCCACGAAGTAGCCCACGGCATGGGAATAAAGAATACCATCGACGGGAAAAGTACTGTTCGTAAGTCGCTGAAAGAAATGTATTCGCCCCTGGAAGAAGCCAAAGCCGATATTCTGGGTCTTTATCTGGTGACCAAACTGCACGAAATGGGCGAGTACACCGACACCGAGATTATGGACAACTATGTAACCTTTATGGCTGGCATCTTCCGTTCGGTACGTTTTGGGGCTGCCAGCGCCCATGGCAAAGCCAATATGATGACCTTCAGCTTCTTTCTCAACGAGGGCGCCTTCACACGCAGCGGGGATGGCACCTATGCCATTGATCTGGAACGCATGATGGAAGCCAGCAAAAAACTCACCGGAATGATCCTGAAAGCACAGGGCGATGGCGATTACGAGATGGTTAAAAACTGGGTGACCACCGAAGGAGTGATCAAGGATCAGCTGAAGGCCGACCTGAGTCGCATCACCGAAAAGGGCATTCCGGTGGACATCTATTTTGAAATGGGACCACATATGCTTGGCCTGAAATAAGCAGGTAAGCCACTTAATATCACATATTAACAGAACAAATGATGATGAAAAGAATAGTATTGTTTTTTCTGCTTTTTACGGGACTGATGCAAGGCCTCAGGGCCGACGAAGGCATGTGGCTGCCCATGTTTGTGCAGCGCCTCAACCATGCCGGGATGCAGAAAATGGGGCTGAAGCTCACGCACGAAGAAATTTATAGTGTGAATTCCGCAAGTCTGAAGGACGCCATTGTCGGCCTGTCGAACAGCCCCACACCCAACGGCTATTTCTGCACCGGCGAGATTGTTTCGTCGCAGGGGCTGGTGTTCACCAATCACCACTGTGCCTACGACCTGATCCAGAAACACAGCTCGGTTGAAAACGATTACCTGACCAATGGCTTTTGGGCCAGATCGCTGGATCAGGAACTGCCCAACGAAGGACTGACGGCATCCATCCTCATGAGCATGGCCGATGTAACCGACTCGGTGATGGCCGTGCTCAACGATGGTATGAGTGCCGAAGAACGCGGAGCAGCCATTCGTAAAAAGACTTCGGAGCTGCGCAAGAGCCTTAATCCTGAGGGCAAGTACCATGTGGTGGTGAAGAGCTTTTTTGAGGGCAATGAATATTATCTGTTTATTTATCAGGTATATCGCGATGTACGACTGGTGGGCGCTCCCCCATCGGCTATCGGGAAATTTGGCGGAGATACCGACAACTGGATGTGGCCGAGGCACACAGGCGATTTTGCCGTGTTGCGCATTTACACAGCTCCCGACGGCTCGCCGGCCGATTACAGCAAGGACAATGTTCCACTCAAACCTAAGCATCATTTGCCCATCAGCCTCGACGGAGTTCAGAACAACGATTTTTCGATGATCTGGGGATTTCCGGGCAGCACCGACCGTTACCTCACGTCATTTGGAGTGAACTTTAATCTGGAGAAACAACACCCTGTCATCATCGACCTTTTTGGTCAGAAGCTCGAATCGTGGAAACAATACATGGATGCCGATCCGGCCGTGCGCATTAAATATGCCAGCAAATATGCCCAGGTGGCCAATACCTGGAAGTACCTCATTGGCCAGACTCGTGGCCTGAAGCGGCTCAACGTCATGGGTCGCAAGCAGGGCGAGGAGCTGCAGTTCAGCGAGTGGGTGTCGTCGGATCAGGCCCTGACGGAAAAATATGGCAAGGTGCTTGCCGAGCTCGAAGCAGGGTGCCAGGCCATGGGACAAAGCATTCAGCCCATGCTGTACAACAATATGGCTGGTATGGGCGGAGCCGAAATCATTGGCTATGCATCCTCCTTCGGCCAGCTGCGCGACCTGCTCAAACCAATTGATAAAGATGACCTGCCCAAGGACAAGGCCATGGCAGAAAAAATGCGAAAAGAGCGTGCTGAACAGGTGAAAAAAACCATCGAAAGCCTCCGCAAAGGCATCGATGGCCAGTTTAAGAACTACCATGCCCCGGCCGACCAGCTGGTATTGCAACGCATGCTCGAAGCCTATGCCAAAAATGTGGATGAAAGCCAGCAACCTGATGCCTTAAAGAACCTGATGAAGCGCCATAAAGGCAATTTTGAAGCTGCTGCTGCCGATGTGTTTGCCCGCTCGATGCTGAGCAGTCCGGACAAGGTGGAAGCCTTGCTGAGTAAACCCAGCCTGAAATCGCTGCAGAACGACCCGGCCCTGCTACTCGCCGATGGCTTTTCGGCAAAGATGATGGAAGTGGCCGGCGGATTCCGTCAGGCACAGGTCTCCATCAGCAAGGCGCGCAGGCTATGGATGGCCGGACTGCGCGAGATGCAGCCCCAGCGCGCCTTCTATCCCGATGCCAACAGCACACTGCGCTTCACCTACGGCAGCGTGAAAGATTATATCCCCGCCGATGCTGTACACTATAACTATATCACAACCCATCAAGGTATTCTGGAGAAGGAAGATCCTTCGAACGACGAGTTCATCGTACCCGAAAAACTCAAGACACTTATCGAGACGCAGGATTTTGGCCCGTATGGTGTTAATGGCACGCTGGTGACCTGCTTCATCAGCACCAACGACATCACCGGTGGCAACTCAGGGAGTCCGGTCATCAACGGCAAAGGCGAGCTGATTGGTATTGCCTTCGATGGCAACTGGGAAGCCATGAGCGGCGACATTGCCTTTGAAACCGAGCTGCAACGTACCATCAGTGTGGATATCCGGTATGTGCTGTTTGTGATTGACCGCTATGCGGGAGCCACCAACCTGATTGACGAGCTTGACATCCGCAAGGCCGAACCTCAGCCTGTCAGGGTTGTAAATTATTGAAATTAAGAGTCTTTGATAGAATCCGGCTCCATTCAGGGCCGGATTTTTTATTTAATGCAGATTGGCACGTTTTGCCTGGCGGAGCTGAAAAAGCTACTTTTGCTTAAAACTGCCTGCACAAATGTTTTCGATTCAACTCAAGGTACGCGACTACGAATGTGATATGCAGGGCATTGTAAATAATGCTGTTTATCAGCACTACCTGGAGCATGCCCGTCACGAATTTTTACTTGCTCATGGTTTAAGCTTTGCCCGGCTAACAGCCGAAGGAATTTTGCTGGTCGTCAAACGCATCGAGATTGACTATCAAAGCCCGCTGCGCAGTGGCGACAGCTTCGAGGTTTATTGCAGCACCCGGCGGGTATCGCCACTACGGTTTGCCTTCATCCAGAAAATTGTTCGGCTGCCCGACCAAAAGCCTATTGTTGAGGCCCAGGTAATGGGCACTTCCATCAACAATCAGGGCCGACCGTTTCTTCCAAAGGTAATCGATGATTTGTTCGCCCTGGGCGATCATTAACATTTTTGCAACCATTTTCCCGCCACCGCGGGCCATTTGCTTACTCAAGCCCGAAGCGTGCAGGTTATATTGGCTATCTTTGCTGTTCACCTTTGCCCGCATTGATGAAAAAAATCACAATGTTCAGTTTAATGCTGATGCTTTTTTCCGGCATTGGTTCATGGCTATCTGCACAAAGCATTATGCTGAGCGAAATCATGTCGTCCAACGCCACCTCGTTTGCTGATGAAGATGGCGAACATTCGGACTGGATTGAGCTGTACAATTATGGAAATCAAGCTATAAATTTATTTAACTACGGCATGACCGATGATCCGTCGCAACCATTCAGGTGGCGTTTTCCGTCGGTTACACTTGGCCCTAGTGAATTTCTGGTTGTCTTTGCTTCGGGAAAAAACCGGACATCAGCCGGCCAGCCATTGCACACCAACTTCAGCATCAGTTCAGCCGGCGAGCCAATAGTGCTGAAAAGTCCTGAGGGCACAACCATCGACAGTCTTGGTCCGGTGGGGCTGCAGCGCGACATCTCGTGGGGCAGGCTGCCCGAAACACCGGCTGTGCTGCGTTATTTCCATCCTTCCAGTCCCGGGGCTGCAAACAATACTACCGCCTACACCCTGCTGCTGGGCGAAGTGCAGGCATCGCACAGTTCCGGAATCTATACCTCGGCATTCGATCTGCATCTGAGTGCCACGCACCAGGGTGCTCAGGTTGTTTATACCACCGATGGTGCGCTTCCAACCGCGGGCAGCATTGCCTACAGTGGCCCTATCCCCATTTTCAACCGCACTTCGTTGCCCAACGGCATCTCGATGATTCCAACCAATAACAATACCGACACCGGCCCACCTTATTACGAAGGATGGCAGCCACCTTTGGGGCTGGTGTTCAAAATCAATGTGATCCGGGCGCGGCAGTTGCATCCAGACGCGCCTCCCGGGCCGGATAAAACGTTTACCTACCTTGTGGATCCTGCCGGAACACAGCGTTATCCCTTTCCGGTTTTTTCGCTGGCCACGAACTTCGAGAACTTGTTCGACCCCGAAATTGGTATATATGTTTACGGAAACCACAACAATTACTTTCAGGATGGCCCCGAGTGGGAGCGTCCTGCCAACCTGAGCCTGATTGAGCAAAACGGGCAATTTGCATTTTCGGAGAACATCGGCATCCGTATCCATGGCAATACCACACGAAGCAGGCCGCGCAAGACCCTGCGCATCATCGCCAAGGGCGAGTATGGAAACAGCTGGATTGAACACCCGCTCTTTCCGTGGAAAAACATTAGCCAGTACAAGCGTTTTTTGCTGCGCAACGGTGGCAACGACTGGGATTTTGCCACTTTTCGCGATGGTTTTCTGCAGATGCTCATGCGGACAATGAAGGTTGACCGTCAGGACTACCGTCCCTCAATACTTTTCATCAATGGCGAATACTGGGGCATTCACAACCTGCGCGACCGGTATGATGAGCATTACATCCTGTCCAAATATGGCATTCAGGAGCACGAGATGACCATGATGGAGAATAACTCGGAGCACAAATTTGGCAGCACGGACGGGGTATTGCCATACAACTTTATGCGGAGCTATATCAGCCAGAACAATATGGAGTTATATGCCTATTATCAGCCTGTAAAGAGCATGATGGACGTTGAGAGTTTCATTGATTTTCAAATTGCCCACATTTTTGCGATGAATACCGACTGGCCGGGCAACAATTCCATTTACTGGCGCTATAACCGGGGCAGTTATGAGCCGGACGCACCCGAGGGACTGGATGGCCGTTGGCGATGGGTGCTGCTTGACATGGATTTTGGTTTTGGGCTGCCCTTCAATTATGTACCTGGAGTGGGCATGGGGGCGGCACACAATACCCTGGCATTTGCGCTGGCCTCCAACGGACCGGGTTGGCCCAATCCGCCATGGTCAACCCTGATGCTGCGCAATCTGGTTAAAAATCTGGAGTTCAAGCATCAATTCATCAATCGTTTCTGCGACCTGATGAACGGCGATTTGAGTGAAAGCCGCGTAGAGACACAGCTCGACTCTTTGCAGGGCAGGCTGGCGCCTTTTATGCAGGAGCACATCAACCGCTGGCGCAGACCCACCAGCCTGAATGAGTGGAACAACAACATACAGGTGATGCGCAACTTTGCACGTCAGCGGCCCGGCTATGTGCGACAGCACATCAAAAACCAGTTTCAGCTGCAGGAACCAGTCAGGCTTACGGTTAAAGTAACACCTCCTGAAGCCGGCCGGGTGGTGGTGAATACCGCCGGTGCCGGGGATGGATGGATTGGCTGGTATTTTCCGCAGATACCTCTAAAGCTTTCTGCCAAAGCCAATACAAGTTACCGATTTGTGGGCTGGGGAGGTGTGGCTGCCGGCATAGCCGAAAATACCGTGGTCACGCTGGCCGGAAACAGCATGGCGGAAGCCATCTTTGAGCTGAGCAACGATTTTCAGGGCGACTCGCTGAATCCGGCAGCCTATCGGCTGGCCAACGGACCTTACCGTTTTGGTTACTGGGATGCCAACCGACCACAGCGCAGCTATCCGCCCCATATGGTCTTTCAGCAAAGCAGCAAGAACGACCCTGTGCTGACCGACCCAATGACTCATCCCTATCATGTGCTGCCAGCTGAGGTGCATGGCGATGATGCAGGCAGCATCGGGTTTCCTTACCGGCTCACGCGCCGCACGCGACTCAACGGATTGGGCGAGCAGGGAATTTCGTTCATTAACACCGGCCGTGGCCGCGATTTGGGCGCTGCTGTGCTGGCCATCGATACCCGGGGCCTGTATGGCATAACAGTGGGTTGGACGGCAGGCACCCTTAGTCCAAACTCCAGGGCCTATGCCATCAGGCTGCAATACCGAACCAGCCTTGATCAACCTTTCGACGATGTGCCTGCTGCCGGGGGCGAGCCGCTTGAGTACGTCCGTTCGGCAACCGTAGGGCACACACAGGCGTTTCAGCCCGTTACCCTGCCTGCCGATGCCAATGATCAGTCCTATGTGCAGTTGCGTTGGAAATATTACTACACCGGTCAGCAAATCAACCCCAACGATGGCAGCCGCGATATGCTCCGGCTCGACGACATTGTGGTGAGCGCCCTCAATCTGGGTTCGAGCGAAAAACCTGATAGGCATTTTGAAGCCCAGTTGTGGCCCAACCCTGCTGTTGATGTTGTTTCGCTGAACCTGAATATATCTGAAAGTCAAAGCGTGCGTATTGATCTGCTTAACAGGGACGGCCGCCTGCTGAAAACTTTGCGCAACGAAAGTTTCGCTCCCGGATTGCACACCATCACGCTGGGCACTTCGTGGCTCCGGCCGGGCGTATATCTTCTGCGTTTATCGGCAAAGAGGGGAAGCACGACATTGAAACTGATGGTCTCTCCGCACCTGTAGGTGTTGGTGTGAAAGGATGATGGATTGGAGCGTGGCAGGTATATGATTTAACCGAAGAATAAATCATCCGCAATATTTGCCTGAGATGTAGTGCGCCTTTTTCACGATCAAGCCTTACCAGCCCACTATTTTCGAGGGATTCAGTCCGGTGCTGAAGCTGAATTGGCGCTGCCCCGTCACGTTGTAGCCATGCACTGCTCCGGTATGCATGAACGATCGGGCATCGGCAATAAAAACAAGTTTTCTGCTTCTGTCAACAAATATTCCATACACCGTTTCGGGCAAGGTACCATCAGTAATAAAGCCTTCGTTGACTATCTGTTTGCTGTGCACGTCCATGAGGGCAATGCGCGACTGCATGCTTCCGCTGTAGTCGATATGGGTGAGCCAGGCGGTATCGCCATAAATAAAAAGCTGAAGCACAGGACTTTGTAGTGTATGCTTCACGGCATCGGTGCGGCTGTCGATGATGGCGAGCGAAGATGGGATATTTCCGTAGTTGCCGCGACATACCACATATACATCGCCATAGGCGTCAGCAACAACAGCACCTGGATTGGTTTCCACGGTGATGCGTTTTGTTTCGGTGAGGGTGCGGGGGTCGAGGACCGAAACGGTGTTGTCGTAGGTCGGAAAGTTAAGACCGCCGGAATTGCTCACATACAGTTTGTTGCCGGCAAATGCAATACCATCGGGGTTTTGTCCGGCAATGCCTATGTTTTTGATCTGATAATCAGCAGTGTCAATTGCGAGTACCTTGCCATCGAAGCAAGCCACGAAAACATGGCCGTCATGAAATGTCAGTGCACGGGGTTGACGTGCAAGGTTGCCGTCAAAGAGGGGAACTCTGGCCAGCGACCTTCCGGTGGCAGCATCCAGCACTTCGAGCTGGCTCGACACTGTGGTGAGGATGAAAAGCTTGCTGCCATATATGGCCATATCGTTACCTGTGTCCCCGAGGCGGCGTCCGTTGGTGTGTTCGAAGTAATCAGTAAATGAAGTGGAAGTTTCAAAGTCGTAGCGTGTAAGCGTGGCATTATTCATATTGAACAAACCCTCGTTGAGCACATACAACCCATGCAGGAGCGACGGTTTGGGTTTCGGCTGCTGATTTTCCTTGCTGCAAGCCGCCAGTGTGGTTATCAGCATGATCAGTATCAGTTTTTGTGCATTCATCTGATGGTTGCGCTGAAGGTGATCATAAGGGCACGGCCGGGCATGGGAAAACTGCGGATGATTTCGTACTGATGGTTGAGCAGATTGGTGGTTTCTGCTTTAAATGACATTGGAATGCCAAAGCCACGGGTGTCATAGCCGAGGATGAGGTCGAAGGTTGACCATGCAGGCAGGCGGTTCATTGGCAGGTTTTCGGGCAGGAAGTAGCGCTCGCTGTTGAAGTAATAGTTGAGCGCTGCCCATAGTTTGCCTGACGAAAGCTGTGCATATCCGTTGAAGGCATGCGCCGGCAGGTATTGAATCTGCTGGCCGTAGGAAGGGCTTGACGAGGAACTTTGGTCAGTGGCATGCTGAAAAGTATAATTGAAGCGCTGCGTTAGCAGCATTTCGGAGCCGAGGGGTATCCGTGCCGAGAGGGAAGCTTCGAGGCCAGTGGAGTAAACACGACCGATGTTGCGCATCGACCAGACAAAAAGGTTTTTGGTAGGCACAGCGATGATCTTGTCGCGCACCCTGCTGTGGAACGCATCCAGTTGCCAGTTCCATTCGGTGCGCCTGAAGCTGGCGCTACTCACCCAACCAAGGTTGAACATACTTGCACGTTCGGGTACCAGCGATGGATTGCCAACAATGTTGTAATACACGTCGTTGAAGCTGGGTAGCCGGAAGGCGTCTTTCAACATTAAGCGTATTTTGGAGGTGGTGTTTTCGCCGGTTCGCCAGGCCACGCTCAGACCCGGACTCAGGGGGTGATGCTGTTTTGATTGACTTACTGCATGCTTAAGTTCAGAAACATGCAGCCAAAGCAAATGTGTCGTGGTTTCCCAACGATTATTCTGCCATCCGGCAGCCAGCAGCTGGTGCCAGCTAAGGCGGCGTGGCTGATGTGGCAGATGTGCTGCGTTGAGGGTGTTGAGGGTAATATCGTTAGAAACAGAAAAACGGAAATTGCCTGATGAGGTGCCTAAAAGTTGGGAGAAGTACAGTTCCTGCTGCAGGTAATTCTGTTCGAGATGGCCCTGTGGGTTAAGAAAATCGGGGTCGATATAACGCAGTTGCATCAGGGCATGACGTACCATCAGATGGTGGCGCGAGGATCCGCGTATGTAGCTCCAGCGAAGGTGCTGGCTGAGATCGGTATTGGTAAGTCGTTGAGAGGCCTGCGGGTTGTAAAGGGTAACGGCTCCGGGGAGTCCGCGGCTGCTCCTATCGAACAAAGAGCCGTAATCGAGTCTGAATTTTGAGTACTGCTTGATAACTCTCCCCTGCATACCAATGCTTTCCACGTCGGAATTCCGACGTTGCAGCCATTCCCCGGGTTGTGGTCCGTTATTGAGCCGGAAAGGATAAGTGCCGTCGGCCCTCAGGTACCTCAGGCCTATTTGTGCAAGGCTATTCCCGGAGGTTTTCATGTCGATCAGGGCATAGGGCTGAATCAAGCCGAACGAGCCGGTGCGCAGACCGATGCGGGCTTTTACACCCTGAAAACTGTTGTCGGGGGTCTTTGTCTGAAGCGCGAGGGTGGATGCCTGACCAAACCAGCGTGCCGGCCTGAACAGATCGGTATTGCCTCCGGTGGTGAGACTCAGGTCCTCTGACAGGTCGATTAGCAATCTGCCAAGGTCAATTTGTCCGGTAGCAGCATCGGACATGGGAATGCCATCCACAAAAACTCCGGTATGCTGTGCACCCAGGCTGCGCACCTGCACGGTTTTAAGGCCGCCAATCCCTCCATAGTCCCTGATGTTTGTGCCGGCAAAATGCCTGAGGGCATCGGCCACCGTGTTACCGGCCATGCGCTGAAGCTGCAGGACATCCAGGCGCTGCACCGGAATGCTGCCTTGTGGTTTTTCGATGCGTGTGCCACTCACTTCCACCTCGTGCAGCGATAAGGTGTCGGGCTGTTGCCCTTGGATCACCGAAGTCAGGAAAAAGAGGTGAAACAGAAAAAGAATGGCAACTGATCGGTGCATAAGGCATTATTGTTTAACCAGCTTGTGTGTTTCGGTTCCAGCCTGGTGGACGATTCGCAGCACATAGGTTCCTGGCTTGAGGTGTGCCGTTTCGATGCGACCGTCGGGCAGTTCACTTACATCCAGTTGCAGGCGTCCGCTCAGATCGAACAATTGCGCACGCTGTATCCCGGTTCCAAGCATAAATAGCTGGCCAGAAAATGGATTGGGCCATATCTTACAAACAAAAGGCATGCGCTCGGGCAGGGCCAGCGGAGCGCCTGGCAGGACTAAGCTCAGGTTGTCGGCAGCAAAATAGGTGGGGGTGTTGATGCCATACATGCCCACGTCCGAGCTTTCGAGAAAAAAGCGCAGACCTTTTACCGGTCCAAGCCCCGATAGGTCGAACCAGCGCCAGTCGTTGACAATGTAGTCGAGGCTGTTATCGGCAAACCGAAAGTCGGCAAGGTAAAACGCCAGTGTGTCGGTATGAAAGTTGTCTGCCTTTATCCCGAAGGTTTTGAGCACGAAGTAGTCGGGGTCGTTTCCACCGGAGCCTCCAAATTTCTTTGCAAAAGGATCTCCATCGCGCATCGAGAGGTAGGCCATGGTGGTATTGGTGAGGTAAAATCCCTGAGCGATAAATAAACTGTCGCCTGCAAAATTGATTTGAACAGGGATGGGGTTGTTATTGCCCGAAAAATCGCTCGAAACGTATGTCACTGCGTAGTTTGTGCCTCCCTCGGGGCCGGCACCCATTCCACCGGCAGTGATGGCGCTGTATTGGTTTGACCATCCGGCAGTAGTGGCATCGCGCATGTTCGAATAGGCCCAGCCAATCCACGAAAACCAAACAGGGTTATAGCTGTTGACGAAGAATGCACTACCGCTCTGAAATCCTCCCGAACCATCGGAACCATTCCAATATGAATCCGGTGCAAGGGTTAGGTTTTCAAAACTGCTGATCCTGAATGGTAAACCAATATTGATAAGACCTATTCCATCGAGGTCGAAACCGCTGGAGTTGAAAGGTGTGGGGAAAGGGTCGTTGATCTTGTTTCCCTGAGCATCGTAGGTGGCAAAAGCCGGATTGATGCTTCCGACAACATCAATTACACGGATAAAGCGAACATTGTTGATGTTGACACCACTGCTATCGGCCAGATCGTTCAGATCGAAGGGAGTTCCAAATCCGCCACGATACTTTCCTGATAGGTTGTGCAGGTTGGTGGGATCGAGGCTGCCAAAGCTGCCCACCTGGATGTTGGTGGGAGTGAGCGATACGGCCGGAAAACGCACAAAGCGCTGGCCATCTGAGCTCACTTCAACAAAGGCCAGCTCGAGGTAATTGTCGCTGAAACTGTTTTCGAATACGGCAAAGTCGAAACCTGGTCCATTAACGACAGGCACGCTGAAAGTCAGGGTGATGCTGCCTCCATCGCCAAGACTCACCACTTGGGTGCTCACACCCGAAGCCACCCCCAATGCAGCTGAGGGATGACCATAACTGGCCTTGTTGCTGCCGTTGACGTATAAGCTGGTATCGGCCATGTTGACCCACCCGCGCTTAATTTCATAACCTGTTGCCCATGCTTTAAACGAGGGGTCATCCTTGTGAATAGCCGTGCTGCCTGGCTGTCCGGCGGCGGGGGGAAAGGGACCTTGGGCGTGTGCCAGTGGGGTCAAAAACAAAAGCCATAGTGCTACGGCCAGCGATTTGCCATTCATTGAATTTGTAAAACGGCAGTGTAATAGATAAAACTTATTCATAGTGAAGATGGTTTTGGTTTCCTGTGACATTGAAGCTGTTCGCAGGGTGCAGTGCAAAACCATGCTCTGGCAACGGAAAAGCTGACTTTGTGCCGGGTAAGTGCCCAGGCTCCGGCCACCCGGAAAAGCAATCCGAGAGCCTTCCGTTCTGATCAAAGCGGATTCCGGGCGGGGAATTAACCCAGCTCATCCTGTTTTCGATACGCGACAAACCATTCATAAACCACAATCCGTTTGGTTATAAAATGGTAACTCGCGGGAAAAATTGGGAATCAAACGATACACCTGGTGTATGGCCTGTTCCTTCGCTTTTCGCCCGAAAGCTACGAACAACGGTTTGCGGCAGGTCTTCTGACTTGTCCTGCCTCCGGCCGGCCTTCCCATCCGCCTGGAGGCAGACAGTGACCAATTTGGCCGGGGCTTAAAAAGGACTTACAGCTACGGGGATAGTTCCCGATTTGAACGGGATTCCCTTTTAATCTTCTGCGAAGAACCGCAAACTGCGGCAAAGTTAATCAGAAAACAATGTCATCAAAAGAATAAGTAATTTTTTGTCATTTGTCCGCCGGGAAAATGCCTTGATGCAACCGGATGATGCCGTTTGACATCTTCATGGCCATGTAAGCGTGGCTTCGAAAAGATTTTTTGCGCTTGAGCTTTATAAATCAATACATTGAGGGCTGAACATCATAGGTATTTAATTGTACTGGCATTGCTGATGCTGCTTTTGTTTGCAGCCAGCCTGCCATGGCGTATGCCCCATGTGGACGATGCATGGCTGGGCGAACACAGTTATTGGCTGGCTCATGATGGTGTGGTGAAATCGAAACTGATGAGCGGCATTGCCGAAGGTGATGAAAGACTGGTGATGCACCACAAGCTGCATACCTGGGTGGGTGCGGCCGTGATCGAACTTGCCGGATTCAGGTTACACCTGCTCAAAGCCACTTCGCTGGCGTTCCTGCTTTTCACCATGCTGCTGAGTCTTCGTCTGGGCCAATTAACCGGCCTGGTGGTCCTGCCGTATCAACGCGTTTTGCTGCTGTTGATCCTGCTTGCCAATCCTCTGGTTTTCGAATTTGGATTCGTGTTTCGCCCCGAGTTGCTTCTGGCTGTGCTTGCATTACTGAGTTTTATCAGTTTGCGACGCTGCCTGACTTCTGAGACCGGAGGAAAAGTTGATGCCTCATTGTCGGGTTTGTTTGCGGGTTTAGCTTTGCTTGCACACCTCAATGGGTCGGTATTTGTGGCGGCAGGTTTTCTGAGTCTGCTGGCCAGCCGGCGATTTGCAGGCGCCGGCTTGTTTGCGCTCTCGGCCACCTTCATATCGCTATTGTATTTTGTTGATTTTCGGGGTTTTGACGATTTCGCTCTCTGGTATCACCAGTTGACCTTTATTCCCGACGGAAGGGTCGAAACCAGCTGGTGGCAGCAATTTCTACTCAATCTGCGCGACGAACACATGCGATATTTTCACAGTCCAGGAGAAATTTTCTTTACGCTGCTCATGCTCTTTACCCTGGTTACTTCCGGAAGAAGACTGTGGGAAAACCAAAAAGTGCTTTTGGGTTACACGATAATAGCCATGTTTTTTCTTGGTTTTCTGGCCTTGCACAAAACAAGTAAATACATTATTCCCCTGCTTCCATTCTGGAGTCTGATGATCGTTTCTGCCCTGACCGAGCCATCTCACAACAAGGCCAGAATACGGTGGGGCATGGCTCTGGGTATGCTGACCTTAGGCACATCGCAGGTTTATAACATTTCGGTGGCTGTAAACAAGTATGATCCCATGCTGAACCAGCGTATTCGCGAAGCCTTTGCCGGTAGCTGGAGTGCATCGCTCAGGGTGGCTGCTCCCATGGAGTTTATTTTTGACGAGATTGACAACTTTGAAGCCATTCAAGGGCTGATGGCCTGGAGCGAACTCCGAAAGCTTGATCCTATGCTCAAAGGAGAAGCGTTGTTGCAAAAAGCTTCGGAGCAGGATATCGATCTTATTTTGCTGAGCCGGCAAAACCAGCGCAGCTTTGGCATGCAGGGCATCGAAGCCGGGCGCATAAGCAAGGGTTTTGTGCTTATACACAAATCGCCCGAGCTGATGGTGTGGAGCCGGCTGCCTGCAACTGACAAACTGAAACAAAACCTTGTGACTCACTACAACGAGGGCATCATCAGGTTTAACAGCGCGCTCAGGTAGCCCGGGATTTCTTAGATTTCATCCTTGTTTCCCCTAACAATGGTGTTTAATTCCTGAAATCAGAACTTCACGGCATCTTATTATCCATCCAACAACAAAGAAACCCATTTCCCTTTTCCTATACTGCCGGATATTCCACAAAGTTTCTCTCGGTTTCGTAAAGTCTTACCTGCAAGTCGAGCTTGGCATCAAGCTTTGACCGAAGCAGGTTGAAAATGACGATGGCGATGTTTTCGGCTGTGGGGATGATGTCTTTGAATTCAGGGCAATCGAGGTTGAGGTTTTTATGGTCGAAGCGTTCTTCCACTTCGGAGCGGATCAGGTGTTTGAGGATTTTCATGTCGATCACATAGCCGGTGCTGGGGTCAACCTCTCCCACCACCTTAACAATCAGGTCGTAGTTGTGGCCATGCCAGTTGATGTTGTTACAAAGGCCGAACACTTCGTTGTTCCGGGCATCGCTCCATGCCGGATTATAAAGGCGGTGAGCAGCATTAAAATGGGCTTTGCGATAGACGGCGACTTTCATGACTTTCTTTTTTTAATCAAACACGTCAACGGGCCATTGGTTCAACAGCTCGGATAACTATCTTCGGTCTTTATGTCGGGTTTTGGTCTCTTTTTCAGGAATCGAGGAAAACGAGCTGAGCACGTCGGTGTCTACCAGAACAAAGTCCATTTTCTTGCGGATGATGTCCACTTTTTTTACCCGGATGTTCACCGGGTCGCCCAGACGGTAAGCGCGGCCTGTGCCCTGCCCTACCACACGGTAATTATCTTCATCGAGATAATAATAGTCGCCGGGCATTTCGGTGTAGCGCACCATGCCTTCACATTTGCTGCTTCTGAGTTCAACAAAGATGCCCCATTTGCTCACACCGGATATGAGACCTTCGAACATTTTGCCCACCTTATCGGCCAGGTATTCGGCCTGTTTGAACTTCACCGATTCGCGTTCCATTTCAGCCGCACGACGTTCCATCTCGCTGGCGTGCTGACAGATGGGTTCGTAGGACTCCTGACTCACCGAGGATTTATGCTGAAATAGGTACCGGTCGAGCAGGCGGTGGACCATAAGGTCGGGGTAGCGCCGTATGGGTGAGGTAAAATGGGTGTAGTAGGCAAAAGCCAGGCCATAATGGCCAATGTTCTGCGTGCTGTATTCGGCTTTGGCCATGGTGCGCACGGCAATGGTTTCGATGAGGTTTTTTTCGCCCCTGCCATCTACTGCTTTGAACAGCTGATTGTAGGATTCGACCAGCTTTTTGCGTGAGCTGATGTTCATGCTGTAACCCAGTTTGCCCACAAACTGCAGGAATGTGTTCAGTTTTTCGGGATTGGGTTCGTCGTGGATGCGGTAAACAAATGTTTTAGGCTTTTTCTTTGCGACAGGTTTACCAATTTCCTCGGCCACGGTCCGGTTGGCCAGCAACATAAAATCTTCGATGAGCATATGGCTCTCTTGTTGCACCTTCACATAGGTGTCGATGGGCTTGCCGTTTGCATCGAGCACAAATTTCACCTCTTCGGTACGGAAGTTGATCGAGCCTTCCTTCATACGTTTTTCACGCAGTCTGGAGGCAAGGTTATGCAACAGGGTAATTTGTTCGTTGTAATCGCCAGGCTGTCCTTCGATCATGGCCTGTACTTCCTCGTAGGCATATCGCCGGCAGGAGCGAATCACGGTGCGGCCAATCCATTTGCTGAGTACCTCGGCCTCTTCGTTCATTTCGAATACGGTGGCAAAGCATAGTTTTTCCTCGTTGGGTCTTAGAGAGCAGATGTTATTCGAAAGCTTTTCGGGCAGCATGGGGATGGTACGGTCCACAAGATAGACCGAAGTACCCCTTTCGCGTGCTTCCTGGTCGGTGGCTGAACCTTCCGGCACATAAAACGATACATCGGCAATGTGCACACCCACTTCCCAGTTTCCGTTTTCGAGCTTTTGAAGTGAGATGGCATCGTCGAAGTCTTTGGCATCAACGGGGTCGATGGTGATGGTGAATACCTGACGGAAGTCACGGCGCCGGGATATTTCGGCCGCGGTGATACCATGATCGATGCCCGCAACCTCCTTTTCCACTTCAGGCGGGAAAGCTAGAGGGTAGTTGTGACCTGCCAGGATGCTGAGCATTTCCACGTTGTTGTCGCCGGGTTTGCCCAATACATGCACCACCTCGCCGAAAGGGTTTTTGGAGTGTTCGGGCCAGTCGGTAATACGCACTACTACTTTGTCGCCATTCTGGGCTTTGCCAAGCCCTTCGGCAGGCACAAAAATATCCACCGGCATGGTGGTGCTGTCGGGTACCAGAAAACCGAATTTTTTGCTGATGGAGATGACACCAACAAAGTCGGTTTTCGAACGTTGGATCACCTCCACTATCTCGCCTTCGGGCTTATGACCAGAGCGGCGAGGAAAGATCAGCACCTTCACTTTATCATCGTGCAGGGCTTTGTAGGTGTTGTTGGGGGCAATAAAAATATCGTCGCCGCCTTCATCGGGCACAACATAAGCCTTGCCGGTACTTTTCATATCGACCCGGCCGGTAATGTATTGCTTTTTGCCGTGTTCGCGCAGTGCTGTCTGGCTAAGGATATACTTGTAACGGTTCTGTTCCTGCAGTTTTCCATCCCTGACGAGGTCGTCGAGAATCTGGATGATGAGGTCTTTTCCGGCCGCATCCCTTATGCTTAGTGCCTTAGCTATTTGCTTGTGGTTGAATGATTTAAACGGGTTTGCGCCTATGAGACTGAGGATGCTTTGCTGCATCATGGCCCTGGTACCATTGCCTTTTAATTTGTTTTTTGGCATCGGTTGTGTGTACTTTACAACAACAAAGGTAGCTGAATATTAGGCCGTGGTGGATTGGTACAGCAACAAAACGGGTTCAGCGCCAATCGTTAAAACTGCATGGCCGATAAGGTTCGACCGGGCAAGGCATCGATAAGTTTGCGGGTGTAAGGGCTTTGCGGATGAGTAAACAGGGTGTCGGCTTCGCCTGTTTCTTCTATCCTGCCCTGATACATCACCATCACCCTGTCGGAAAAATAGCGCACGACCCCCAGGTCGTGCGAGATGAAAAGATATGTGAGGTGGAATTCTGCCTTAAGCTCAGCAAGCAGGTTAAGCACCTGGGCCTGTACCGAAACATCGAGGGCCGAAACAGGCTCATCAAGAACGATGAACTCAGGTTCCACAGCCAGAGCGCGCGCAATACCGATGCGTTGCCGCTGACCTCCGGAAAATTCATGAGGATACCGATGGTAGTGTTCGGGAAGCATCCCTACCTTTTCGAGCAGATGAACCACCTTTTCCATCTGGCTATTTCTTTTCCCGTTCAGGCCGTGCACCTGCATGGGTTCGCGTATGGCTTCGCCGGCTGTGATGCGGGGGTTGAGCGAGGAATAGGGGTCTTGAAATACAATTTGCATTTTCCTGCGCAGCTGATGAAGCAGTTTTTTGTTGTCAGGTTCTATGCGTTGTCCGTCATAGTGCAATTCGCCGGATGTAGGTCTGATCAGGTGCAGGATTGCCCTGCCAAGGCTGGTTTTGCCGCTGCCGGATTCGCCAACAAGACCCAATGTTTCGCCTTGATAAATGTCGAAAGTCAGGTTATCAACGGCCTTCAGGATTTTGCTGCCATCAGAACGACGTGGTAGCCCGAAGTGAACTGAGAGGTTTATTGCGCTTAGTAGTGGCGATTGTGCGTAAATGCTAGCGTGATATTGACTTCGGTGCTCTTCGGGTAGCTCGAGCTGGCTGATCATCTGTTGGGTGCTGTTCCATTTGCCCTCAAGAAATTCGCTTACTACTGGCAGGCGTTTGTAGCGCCTGAAGCGCGGCGGTCTGCAGGCCAGCAGGCCTCTGGTGTAAGGGTTTTCGGGCCGTTGAAGTATGTTTTCAGTGTGGCCCTGCTCCACAATGTGTCCACGGTGCATCACAGCCACATGGTCGGCAATCTCGGCCACCACACCAAGATCGTGGGTGATGAAGATTACAGACATTCCGTACTTTTCCCTGAGCTGGGACAGAAGCAACAGGATTTCTTTCTGCACTGTTACGTCAAGGGCGGTGGTTGGTTCGTCGGCAATAAGCAGTTTAGGATTGTTGGCCAGCGCCATGGCAATCATTACACGCTGCCGCTGGCCGCCCGAAAGCTCGTGTGGCCAGGCACGGAACACCTGCTCCCCGCGTGGTAGCAAAACTTGCCGGAACAGATCGCGCACCATCGTGTGGGCATCTTTACGGCTGAGCCTGTGGTAAAGCAAGATGGCCTCGGCCACCTGTTCGCCACAGCGCATCACAGGGTTGAGGGAAGTCATGGGTTCCTGAAATATCATGGCCATGCGGTTACCCCTCAGCCCATTCCAGGCCGCAGGTCCAATGTTCCCCAATTCAATGTCATCGAAACGCATCAGGCCTGATTGCACTGAGGCTGTGCGTTGGGGCAGCAAACCCATCAGCGAAAGGGCACTGACCGATTTACCCGAACCCGACTCGCCCACAATGGCCAGGGTCTGGCCCGGCATCAGGCTGAAAGATATGCCACGGACAGCCTCGTAAACACCTTCGTTTTGTCTGAACGAAACATGCAGGTTGTTGACTTCGAGCAATGGGTGCGTTTGGGAAGTTTGCATCATGATTGGGCAAAGGTAGCGAAAGACCGTGCCAGGATTTCAGCGCTGAAAGGCCATTTGCAAGAAAGTAATCTTAGCCGATCCCTTAAACCGGAAGCGCATCCATCCTTTTATAAACACTCCGTTTTCGATTAATGCAATACCCACATAAACAGGCATTTCATCGGGAGCAGCGTGACAATCGTTACGGTTCTCGCTGCGGCTTACCCAAAGGGTATCATTCCGGAATTTGGTTTATGGTGGCCAGCTGTCTGTATAAACGAACGAAGCACTGCTGCGCTGGAAGTAATCGTCTGTTCCGCCGATAATGTCGCCCTCCCGAAGCCAGTAGGGATGAAATATTGTGGCATGGCTGGCTGGATAAAACGTTTCGCTGCGTTTCATACAATCGCTTTGGGCGAGCGTGTTGGCGATGATCATTCCGCTGCCTGAATCGACACCATAGGTGCGCACTATGCGTTGAAAAATAGTGTCGCTTGTGGTTTCTCCATAAATCAGTGCTCCATCATGCTCCGATGAGAAGGAGGAATGCAGCCTCATGCCCATGCCCGGCGACCCCCAGTATCCAAGGGCGAATTTGAAGTCTTTGTTTCCATCCTGATTTGCATCGAGCATGATGGTGGAAAAATTATAATACCCCCCGGGGATTATGGTTGTTTCTTGGATATTTAGTTTCATTCCTTTACGTGATCCTGCCTTGATGAAATCATCCGATTCATTATTGCCTGAACAGGAGGCCATGAAAAACAGCATCAGACAAAACCAGATCGAAAATTCGCATCGGAACATAATATAAAGTTAATCTACCGCAAGGTCAATTGCCTCAATAGACTTAATTTTATGGTTAAAATACAATCATTTCCAGATGATCAGGCGAATTCTGAACGATGTGGTTTCCCTGTTCTATCCCGAGGTATGCCCATGCTGCGGTGAGCTGCTCAACCATACAGAAAAAACGGTCTGTATGAGTTGTCATTATCTACTTCCCCGAACCGGATATGAGCACGTATCCGATAATCCGGTTGCCCGGCTTTTCTATGGCAAAATGCGCTTGAATGCTGCCATGGCATGCTACTTTTTTGCCAAGCACGGACGAGTTCAGCCGCTCATTCACGAGCTGAAGTACAAATCGAACCGCGAGGCTGGCCACTTTTTGGGTCGGGAGATTGGCAAGGCTATTCTTGCATCGGACATCTACAAGGATGTATCGGTGCTGGTTCCCGTGCCCCTGCATCCGAAACGTGAACGAAAAAGAGGATACAATCAGAGTGAGATTCTTGCTTTAGGCATTAGGGAAGTTACGGGCATTAACATCTCGAGCAACAATCTTATCAGGGGCGTGGCCACACAAACCCAGACCAGGAAGTCGCGCGAGGATCGATGGAAAAACGTAAGCGATATTTTTTCTGTGCGTAAGCCTGAAGCCTTCGCCGGCCGTCACCTGTTGCTCATCGATGATGTAATCACAACGGGTAGCACCATTGAGGGATGTGTCAGGGTTCTTGAAACAATCGAAGGAATCCGGATTAGTGTTGCAGCGGCGGCTATGGCTTCGGGCTGACAGTTTTTGATTTACCATAAATTCTGCATTACTTTTGCCGTTTATGATAAACCTATGGAAATCACCATCATCGCACTCGTACTATTTTACGTGCTGACGCCTATCGTCATTCTGCACCTGTGCCACACTATTCCTTTTGTTAACAAACTGGGATCGGTGATCATTGCCTATGCTATCGGGCTATTGGTCGGCAATATTGGTATACTGCCTTCGACTGGCGCCTACCTCAACGAGTATATGCTGCTCAATCCGAAAACGGATGCTGCTACTGTGGAAGAGCTTCTTGCACAGGGGCTTATCAGCAGCAGCGATGTGCTTGCTTTCAAGATATATAAACTGCGCGATCTTTTAATGAGTATCACGATACTGCTTGCCATCCCCTTAGTATTGTTTTCAGCCAATGTGAAGCAGTGGGGTAAGATGGCTGGCAAGAGTTTTCTGTCGATGCTGACCGGTTTTGCCTCGGTGATCCTTGTCATAGTTGCGGGTTATTTTATTTTCAAGGGCAAGGGAATGCCTGATCTGTGGAAGCTTTCGGGGATGCTTGTCGGCGTTTACACCGGAGGTACGCCCAATCTTGCCTCTCTTAAAATGATGCTCGATGTGGATGCAAACACCTACATTCTGGCACACACCTACGACCTTATCATTGGCGTCGTTTATCTTGCGTTTCTGATGACCCTAGCCCAGCGCATTTTCGGTTGTTTTCTTCCTTCCTATCCGGTTAAGCTTGAAGAAGTCAAAATCCGCGATCTGGATGGTAAAGACCCGTTCTGGGGCATTTTCAGAAAGTCGGTTTTTGTTCCACTTCTCAAAGCTTACGCACTCACAATACTTATCGTGGCCGTTGGGGGTGGTTTAAGTATGCTGGTTCCGGAAAGCATGCTTATGGTGGTCGTGATTTTGAGTATTACTACCCTGGGCTTGCTGGCATCTCTTATTCCATCCATCAACCGTATTGACAAGACATTTGAATCGGGAATGTACCTCATTCTGATTTTCAGTATTGTGGTGGCTTCCATGGCTGATGTGCGCAGTTTTTCGGGTATCACACCGGGGCTTTTCGGTTACATCACATGGGCGGTATTCGGATCGCTCTTTTTACATGTAATATTGGCAAAAATATTTAAGATTGACACAGATACTGTGATCATTACGTCAACAGCAATGATCTGCAGTCCGCCATTCGTACCAGTAGTAGCGGGAGCAATAAAAAACAAGCAGGTGATTGTTCCGGGCATTACAATTGGTATTATAGGCTATGCAGTTGGTAATTATCTGGGCTATGTTCTGGCCAATCTGCTATCCAATTTCTGAGTCCCGGGCTTCCTTTTCTGTTTTGCGAAAGCTTCTCGCCGCCAGGAGCAGATAGATTAAAAAAAGTAGGGTATTGAATGCCAATCTGATAATCATGCTTTCGTGCGAAAGCCAGGCCGACATTGCATACAATAAAATACTCAGCGCCAAAAACCCCAGAAAAGAAGCGGTTTTGTATGGCACCGGATATACACTCTGGCCCCACGAGTACGAAATCAATGCCATTGAGGCATAACACAACAAGGTGGCCCATGCAGCACCTGCATATCCCATTACAGGCACCAGAATGAGATTGAAAGCGATGGTAATCAACGCCCCGGTCAGGGCAAGTTTTGCACCATCTGTTGTGCGGTCTGTGAGCTTGTACCAGATGCTCAGGTTGAAGTAAATGCCATAAAATAAATTGGCGATAAGGATGATGGGTACGATAAAAAGCCCCTCGCGGTAAGCTGGTCCGATAAAGTGTTTGAACAGATCGATGTACAACATCACCAACAGGAAAATAGCCAAACCAGCCAGGTTGAAATAGTGCATCACACGCGCAAACAGTTCGGGCGCCTTTTTTTCGTCTGCTTTCGAAAAAAAGAATGGCTCGGAAGCGTAACGAAACATTTGCACAAAAAGCGTCATCAAGATACCCAGCTTATAGTTTGCTCCATATATACCAAGCTGCCGCATTGGCAGATCATCGGAAGGAACCAGATATTTGAGCAGGATTTTGTCGAGCACTTCGTTCACCATTCCGGCAAGGCCCACCACAAGAATAGGTAAGGCATAAGTTAGCATTTCGCGCAGCAGTTTTCGGTCGAACCGGACCTTGAATTGCCTCAGCAGCGGCATGAGCATGAACGTGCTTAAAAGACTGGCAATGAGATTGGAAACGAACACCCATACTGCCAAGCCAGCTTGCTGACCAAAAAATGCTGCGGTAATTGCGCTTGTCTGATCACGAAACCAGACAATAAATATTAGATTTAATCCGATGTTGACCACCACATTGCTAATCCTTATGGTGGTGAAACGGACCGGACGCTGTTGTTTTCGCAGGAGTGCAAAAGGCAAGGCATTCAACGCATCCACTGCAACAATTAGCAACATAAGTATTACCATGGGCATCAACTCAGCATAACCGATGAGGGATGAGAAATGAGCACCAAAAAGAAGAATGAGTAGCATGAATAAACCAGAAGAAAAGAGAAGCAGGCTGAATGCGCTGTTGAATACATCAGATGAATCCCTCTTCTGGGCAAATCGGAAAAATGCTGTTTCCATGCCGTAGGTCAGCAAAACCATCAAAAATGCGATGTATGCATAAAGCTCAGTAATCTGACCATAGGCCTGTTCATCAAAAACCCTGGTATAAAAAGGAACCAGGAAATAATTGAGCAGGCGTGGTACAAATGTCCCCAATCCATAAACCAAGGTTTGACCTGCCAGGGATTTGATGGGATTTGATACGCTCATTTCAGGCACAAATGTAGGAATAAGTGAAGATGAAATTCAGGCAACAGTGCGGCCGAGATAGGATCATGTTTTGTTTTCGGCCTTGGGCAAGGCGATTGTAAATACCGTACCCTCACCCGGCCTTGTTTCGAAGCTTATCGTACCACCAGCTTGATGTACAAGGCTATAAACGATTGACAATCCCATACCCATTCCACTCGATTTGGTTGTGAAATTGGGGGTAAAGACTTTGCTGGCCTCCTCTTCCGTCATTCCTTTCCCGGTATCTGCAACCCTTACTAAATAATGATCAATCGTTTCGCTAAGATGGATGCGAATTTGCGCATCCGGCTTATTTCCAATGGCTTGAATGCTGTTCTTGATAAAGTTGGTAAAAATCCTGTTCAGGTTTTCCGGATCAGCATGAATAAAGGCAGTTGATGTGGTTTCAATGCTCAGCACAAACTTTATATTGTCCTGATGGTCAAACAGGTTAACCACCTTGCTCAATAATTCAGAAAGGTTAAGTCTGATTGGTTTGGGTTGGGGCATTACAGCGAAATCGGAAAAAGCAGATGCGATTGAAGACAGTGTATCTATTTGGCTAATAAGCGTTTGTGAGATATTTTTAAGTTTATGATCTATTTCAGGGTCTTTATCGTTCCAGGCACGCAGCAAATATTGAACACTCAGGCGCATCGGGGTGAGGGGGTTCTTGATTTCGTGGGCCACCTGCTTAGCCATTTCACGCCATGCAGTTTCTCGCTCTGATCGGGCGAGCAGTTGAGCACTTAATGCCAGCTGATCAAGCAGCGTGTTGTATTGTTTTACGAGTTCACCTATTTCGTCATATCGCTGGTAATAAATCTTTTCGTTGGTATGACCAAGCTGTACCCTGCTCATTTTTTGCTGTATCATCTGAAGCGGTTTTGTTAGCCGACGCGAAACAAATAAGGCAAACAACAGGGAGAGCGCCGAAAGCAGCAGGAACAAATTGAGGTAGGAGAGCAGCATGGAGCGCACTTCGCGCTGCGTTTCTGATTCCTTGACAAAGTAAGGCAGATTGATGTATGCAATTGCTTCGCCATTGCTGTTCTTGAAAGGTGCATAAGCCGATATGAACCTTGCTTGTCCGACCTCTTCATATTGCCGGAGATACAAACGATTCTGGATACGCATGGCTCTGAAAGCTTCCGGATGCATCATTTCGCCGGTTAATCCCAGATCAAATATTTCGGGTCGTGATGTGGCCAGCAGTCGCCCCTCCCCATCATACAGGTTGATATCGGTGAAAAACACAAGAGAGAATTTCAGCAGGATCTGGTTTAAATAATCGCGCATTGCTGCTCCGAAAGGGATATCTTTGAGTTTATGCTCAAGTTCAACAAGGAGTGATTGTGTTTTTTCGGCCAGAAAATCATCATTCTTTTTTCTGTAAATATCAGCCATATAGATGGTCGTTATTACTCCGATCATGCTGAAAGAGGCTAGCAATGATACTGAGATAATCAGCTGCAGTCGTGTACGGAAAGTAGAAAAAACCTTACTTAAATCCTGAAAACCTTTCCTGAAAAGATTCAACAAAAGCAAAATGAAACCATTAAGCAGCAAAAAGAAAGAAAAAGGGGCAAGCATATCGGCCCAGTTTTTCTCTTTTCTACTGATTAGCAGAACTTTATCGGCAAACATTAAAACAGCGTGCCGATATCCGTCGCGGTTAAAATAACCTTCTGTTTTCCCAGTCATCTGTTCGAGCCGAAGCGGAAAGAAATAGCTCCCAAACTTGTAATACAGTGCACCATCCCGATAACTGGCAAAACTGTATTTATTCAGGTCCGGACCAATACCCATACCGGCATCAATCAATAAATCAGGGTATCCGGTTCCCTCAGGTATGTATTTGTAAAAGAACTCTATGAATACGTGCAGTCTGTCGGATTGATGGTTTTGTCTATCTTCAAAAATCAGATAACCAGCATAATGTACCCCTAGCAGGTTGTTATCGATCAGAAATAAACCGCCGGGACTAAGTGTTGAGCCTCGAATGGCAGCTAATGTGCCGAAATAATCAATACAGTTAACCTTTCGGTTTTCTGGTTGCAAAACCAGATCCTGATCAGCGTAGCAGGTGGTTACTTCGGTTTCGTACTTAGAGAGATAGCCGGTAATGTACTTTTCCCGTATGTAATTGTTTATATATTGATCTTCAGCGTTTTGATTGAATAGATAAGCTTTGAGTAGGCTATCGGATTCCATAGTCTGCTTTAAGTCGCTAAACAGAAATTCGAGCAATGGGTCATTATCAGCACTGAGTTTTTTTGCTGTAAGGAGTTGTTCATCATCAGCCAATCGCTGGTTAGAAACGCCATAGGAAACAGCAAGACTTATAGATACCAACAACCAAGATAAAATAAGGGTCGGCTTTTCAGTGGTTTTATTCCCGTGAATAAATGCAGGCAGAATAGAAAAAAATAGGATTACTGGCAGGGCAAAAAACAGATAGAAGAATTGATTGTAAGCCAGATAGATCAAGACCTGTATTACCCATGGCAGCAATATGAAAAACGCAGCAAGAATTCTGTTGTTCAGCATCTGAACAAAATCCTTCAGCAATTTTCCAATGAGCAAAATAGTAGCAGAAGCTACCATCAACATGCTTATTGAATGTGTGATCAGATAAGGATTGCTGAGGTTCCAAGATAGAAACAGTTCATCAGATGGCCATCTCTGCATCAGAGTTGAAAAAAGCAATTCACCTGCAATTGAAGTCAAAATGATTGCCAAAAAAATAAATCCACTTTTTAGGGCGGGGCTGAAAGTAAACCTAACGGCATGATGAATTAAACGGTGAAAATAAAAGCTTATGAGCATGTACAATAGAGAGGCAGAAAGCGGAAACCCTGCAGGTGAATATATATCTCTTAAAACGGGATTTAGTAAAGAAAAGTAATCCTGGCTTCTATATCGCAATACGAAAGCTATTGCAGCTATATAAAACAAGATCAGAGGGATTGGGAAGAAAAGGCTGAAGCGTTTAAATTTCGGCTGTAAGGGTGTGTCTGACATGGCCCTCTCGAGGAGAGAGAGAAATAGAACAAGAAATGCAATTGCAATATCAAAGATCGTGAAAGAGCCATCATGATGAACCTTATCACTTTGTATTTCGCTGGCTAAGTAAATAAATGAACCATCGAATAATTGAACTTTAAAGGTAGAAACAGTGTCTATATCGTTAATTATCAATTTGTTATTTCGAAACTCCGAATACATGCCAACAAATCCATCCTTTAAGTATTGATTTTTAATAGGATAGCGTTTGTAAACCGGTTCTGTAATAATATATGTATATGTGCTATCTTTTAGACCGGAATAGATAAAAATGCCTTCTGGACGATTAAGTACAACAGATTGGTCAAATATCGAATCAATCTTTACAGCAGGAGTGTTCGAATTATTCCAGAAAACTTTCTTTTTGTCTTTATAGATCGTTATTGTATAAGTCTCGTTAAATAATGAGCATAAAGCATCATGATCCCAGAGGTTATTCTCTGTTGAATTATCAGCTTGCTGTCCGACAGCAAGACGCAAACTTTCGAGTAAGCTATTGAGCTCAGCACTTCGGGCCTCAATTCGGGAAGAAAGTATTTTGCTATATTTTTCCAATGATGGTCTTGCCGGATTAAGCACAGCGTAGAATAACCATGAAAGCACCCCGATAAAAGCAAGGCCTGAAAGCCATAAGCTACAATACCTGCAATTCTTCATATACCATCATTCTTGGAATACAATTCAACTTGATGTTGCAACTTAGCGCTATTAAGAAAAGGGAAGCAGATCATAGCGATTTAGTGCATACGTATAGTAGACTAGAATACTGTTTAGATCTTAACGCAGCAAGGTTTGAGATTGCTCCGATAATTCCTGCCCGGAGAAACGTCCAATTCGAAGTCTTGTATTGCTCGCTCATCATTGAAACAAAAAAGGCATCCCAATACATTGGGTAAATTTTCTGTATCCGAAATCCGTGTTGACTGATTAAATGAATAAGGCTTTGCTTACTAAAATGGTGAAGATGTCGCGGAACATCCCAGCCAGCCCAATATTTGCCATAATAATTGGCGTCGAACGATTGCGGATTTGGAAGTGCCAGAACCAGACGACCATCATTGGTGAGCCAGCGATTATATTTAGCCAATGCTGAATGCAAATCTGCAATATGTTCCAGAACATGAAACATGGCAACAAGATTCATTTGTCCTTCTCTTATCTGGGATTCCTCCGATGGTGAAAAAACCTTAACCCCATTCCTTTCGTTCGCATATCGTCTTGCATCAGCATCTATTTCAACACCGAATGTGTTCCATCCCTTTTCTTTGGCAAGGCGCAGGAAGTCGCCTCTGCCACATCCATAATCAAGAACATTGCCAAGATTTAATTCATAGGTTGCCTGGCGATATTTCGTATTCAGATTTATTCTTCTTATGAAGGCATAAAGCTTCTCGACCAGAGTTTCCGGATACTCTTTATGACTCAGGTATTGATCAGTATTGTAAAAAAGACCAAGGTCACTTTCGTTAGGTTGTGGGTTCGTGAAAATATGACCGCAATCATTACATTCGAAAATAAAAAATTGCTCATTTGTAAAAAAATAGTCTTGCGTTGAAAAGCGCATTATATGATAATCTGAACTGCACAAAGGGCAATTCGTTAACTCAATTTTGGAATAAAAAAGTTTTTGTTTCACGTGAAACATCTTGCTAACGTCCTAAGAATATGGCTAATACAGATATGTCGGATGGCGATATACCGCTGATGCGAGAAGCCTGGCCGAGTGTTTGTGGTTTAATGCGTGAAAGTTTTTCACGGGCTTCATAGGATAGAGACTGCAAGGCCTCGTAATCAAATTCGGGGCTAAGGCGAATGTGCTCCAAGCGATGCAACTTTTCGGCCATTTCCTTTTCCTTCAAAATATAGCCCTCGTATTTTACCTCAATGTCTACAGATTCTAGTATATCATTGAACAGCTCATTTGAGGCAGATATTTTGAGGTGCTCCCGGAAGTGTGGCAATAAATCATAGATTCTTAATTGCGGTCTTAGCAAAAGTGCCGACAATTTCTGTTTTACCTGAATCGGACTTGTATCTTTTGACAGCAACATCTGATTTACAGCTTCAGGTGTAACGGAAACCTCTTTAAGCAGGGTAATCAGTGAACTTACCATTTGTTGTTTGCTCTTGTAACGTTCAAATCTTTCTTGGCTGGCAAGCCCAATCTTGAAAGACATTTCAGTTAATCGTGCATCAGCATTATCCTGTCGTAAAAGAATACGATGTTCTGCTCTGCTGGTAAACATACGGTAAGGCTCGTCAACACCTTTGGTGATTAGATCATCGATGAGCACGCCGATGTAGGCTTCATCCCTACCCAGAATAAATGGAGCCTCATCCTTAACAGCCAGATGTGCATTAATACCGGCCATGATGCCCTGGGCAGCCGCTTCTTCATAGCCAGTCGTTCCATTGATTTGACCAGCGAAAAACAAGTTGTTAATGATCTTTGTTTCAAGCGTATGTTTAAGCTGTTCTGGAGGAAAATAGTCGTACTCGATGGCATAACCGGGTCGGAATATTCTGGCATTTTCAAAGCCCTCGATGAGTCGTAGTGCCTTTAGTTGTATGTAATCGGGAAGCGAGGAGCTGAAGCCATTCAGATAATACTCGATCGTGCTCCACCCTTCCGGTTCAGCAAACAATTGATGGGAGTCTTTGCCCGAAAAACGATCAATCTTATCTTCAATGCTCGGACAATACCGGGGACCGATGCCTTCTATACGACCAGTAAACAAGGGGCTTAGGTGAAAACCTAGCCGGAGTGTATCGTGTACTTTTTTAGAAGTATATGCAATCCAGCAGCTCATCTGCTTCTGAAGTGAAACCCTCTCCAAAAAGCTGAAACCCCTCACATCCTCATCACCCTTCTGCTCTATCAAACGACTGAAGTCGATGGTTCGGCTATCAATTCGCACCGGAGTACCTGTTTTCATCCTGCTTGACCTGAAGCCCAGACCAACAAGTTGCTCGGTTATCCCGGAGCTTGATTTCTCCCCCATTCGGCCACCTCCAAACGATTTCTCGCCAATATGGATAAGGCCATTCAGAAAAGTTCCATTTGTCAGAATTACTGATTTAGCCGGAATCTCCTGACCCATTGCCGTTTTAACCCCACAAACGTGTCCATCTTTGATAAGCAGTCCGGTCACCGTGTCTTGCCAAAAATGAACGTTTGGCAAGCTTTCAAGCATTTTCCTCCACTCAAGAGCAAACATCATCCTGTCGCTTTGAGCGCGAGGACTCCACATTGCAGGTCCCTTAGACTTGTTAAGCATCCGAAACTGAATCATTGTGCGATCAGTAACAATTCCGGAATATCCGCCCAGCGCATCAATTTCCCTGACGATTTGCCCTTTTGCTATACCACCCATCGCTGGATTACAAGACATCTGCGCAACGGTTTGAAGATTCATGGTGATCAGGAGCACCATGCTACCCATATTGGCTGCCGCGGCAGCTGCTTCGGAACCTGCATGACCCGCTCCAACAACAATAACATCGTAAGTATCAAAAAGCATTCTGAGTATGTTTCACGTGAAACGATTTTGTAAGTGTCTGATAACTCGCAGCTAACGTAGCAAAGATAAACATTCGTCTTCCTTCGTCCTCATGTTAACCCGTTCCTCATCCGTATTGTCCTGATATCCCAACAGGTGCAAAACACCGTGAATTAACACCCTATGTAACTCATTCTCAACCGTATGACCAAATTTAACTGCGTTGTCCTCTACCCTATCCAGACTAATAAAAATATCAGCTCGTAGTACATCGGGATTAACCGAAAGATTAAAGGTAATAATGTCTGTGTAATAGTCGTGTGCCAGATGTTCCTTGTTGATGATCAACAGCTTATCATCACTACAGAAAAGGAACGCGATGTCTCCTTCCAACTTGTTATGCTGCATGATCACTTTGGCCATCCAAATCTTTAACCTGATTGTGTCAATAAAACCAGGCATTGGAACATCGAGGCTATGAAAGCTTATCATGGTAAAGCGCAGATGAATGTTCTCCTCTGAAATAATCCGAAAGAAGCGACTGCCTGCCTTTTAACTTAACAATCGACATTCCCTCGACACTAATCCGGAATGAAAAATCACCCTCATTGAACATAAAACCATTGCATAATCGCCTAAGCAATCGAATAAGCTCTTTGTTTGATCGGATGGATTTAATAAATGCCAGTTGGTCTTTTTCACTTGCCTGAATTATGAATCTAAGTCCGTCTTCATCAACAGCCAAAGTGACATTAACATTGAAATGTGTAGTATGTAAATGCGTACTAATAGCATCGAACAAAACGCTTAAAGTTCCATAATAATATGAGCCTATGTTATAATACTCGACAATCAGATCGATCCATTGCTCTATTTTTGGAATACAATTTTCGTAGGAGTGTATTTGCAGGTTAGAATGCATTGTTCTTCATTTGGTTGAACCGGATAAAATATTCACGTGCTCTATCTCTGAGAAAGGGCTGAAGGTCGATCGGATTTGTTCGCAACATATCCATCTGTTGCTTCATGATTCTGTTATACTCCAAATTATTAATTAGGTTACCAATATTCTCTCCTTTAAACTCATAAGACTCCCGGCGCTCTTCCTTCTCCTTTTCCTTTAAGGCCTTTTCCGATTCAAGCATCCGAACTTCTATATTGCGCTGCAGACGCAGGGCTTGCTCATCCAGGTATTTGTTTACCAGTCTTTCTTCAAGCTTCTCCATTTCCTCAAGCGTTTTGTTCAGCCCAATATCACCCATTTGACCTTCCGATTTCAGCTGATCCATCAGGATACGCATCTGTTGCCGTATTGCTTCCTGATTGGCTGCCATGCGCGCAATCTCCTCGCTCATTCCACTCTTTCCCCTCCCCTGCTGTTTTCCCTGCATCATTTCCTGCAATTGTTTTCCAAGGGCCTCTTGCATTTCGCGCATCTTTTGCATGGTGTTTCCCGGCATAGGTCTTTTCGATTTCCCCTTACCGCTTTCCGATGAAGGCATGCCCATACTCTCCTCCATGTTTTTGAGTGATTCGGCCAGCATCAATGCCAGATTATTCATCGACATCATAGCGAATTGCTGAGAGGAAGCGGCCTCGGCCGACAGGCGTTCCTTCATTTTGTCCTGAACCTCAACAATTCTGAATTTAATTGCCGACACTTCGTCGAGCACAAAATTTCCGACCATTGGCTGCCGCTTAGCAAGTGCAGTAAGCGAATCTTCTACAACGCGAAACGATTCGAGCAACATGCTCTGATTACGTGAAAGCATGGAATAGGCCGGATCGTCGCGGCGTATTCTGCTTAACTGATTGATCAGCTCCTCCTGTCCGAAAGAAATTCTCAGAACGTTCTCGAGCAGATAACGGACGAGTCGGGCGTCTTCGGCAAGCTGCTCTTCTTCGCTCATCTGTATCATCGACATGAGCTGGTCTTTCAGTTTCTTCATCTTCCCTGCGGCTTCCTGCTGCTTAGCCGAGGATCCTTTCCTATCGTTCATGTTGAGTAATTCTGCTCCCTGATCAATATCCCTTTCTATCTGCTCTTCCTCCAAACCCGTATCATCAAGTGAAAATGGCTGCTCCAGCTTATTGTTTTCTTTTCTTAAACTGTCGAGCGCCGAACGCTCCTTTCCGAACTTTTCTCCGATCTCGTTAAGCTTTTCTTGCAGCAAATTCCTGCTTTCCTGATTTTGCGTGGTTGACTCTGCATTCATCTTCAAGTCCTCTGCTAGTTTTTCAAGACGGTCCATCAGTGCGTTCATCTCCTTCTCTAACTGCAGATGTTTCAATAAGGCAAGATTCCGATCGAGCATCTTTTCCATTTTTTCATTGCTCATTTCCATCTTCTTCAGGAAGTCGGAAATCTGATCCTTATTCACCTTTTCGAGCAACTTCTCCAGATCTTCCATCATTTTACGCAAGTCCTCCGGCAAAACGTCTTCTATCAGCTTATCAATCATAGCCTGCTTTTCGAGCAACTTTTCATTGAGCAGCTCATTTTCTTTGTTGAAACGGTTTATATTCTCGAGCTCCCTGCGTAGCTGTTCCATCTGTTCCTGAAGCGACAGCTGCTGCTTCACAAGTTCATTAATCTTGGACCTGTCGTTCTGATCAGGCTCGGTTTTCGATAGCATCTTTCTGTTCATTTCCTGAACCTGTCTTTTTAATGCAGCAGAATTTTGCTGCATTGTCACAAGCTTTTTTTCCAGAGACTGTTCCTGATCTCTTCTTAAAGAATCCAACGTCTCCATCGACGGAATCTGATATGCAAACACCTGTGAAAGGGCTGACTTGGGGCCGGAAAAGAGGTCGTTGTCGGTAACGCGGAACTGGATGCAGATTTTTTTTCCGGGTACGAGCATCAAACTGTCAAGATCTAGTGCAAAGTAGAAATTCTGACGCAGCTGACCGGCTTGCAAAAAAAGGTTTACAACCTTTCTGTCTTCTTCTGGCTTATCATCCTGAACATTACTTGTATTCAGTAAAACACTCAGGCGGCTGAATCCATAATCGTCAGTGATAAAACCGGTGAAAAAACGCTTACGCGAGAGTGTTTCTTCCTGCAGGTCAGACACAAGAATGGTTGGATACTCATCCTTCATCACATCGATTCTGACAGAAAGCAGTGATTCGTCGTGCATGTATTTATTACTGCCGGAAAGCTGCAAAGTCATCCTATCGGTTGCTGTCATTGCGTAATTATAGGAATTACTATCCTTATCCGTTATCAATAGCAGGCTGTCAGTCAGAATACCAAGCGTGTCGGTGACTCGGGTATTGAAAGTCCACGATATCCGAGTGCCAGCTGGAACACTGAGAAAGGCCGGATTCACAACCCTTTCGGCTTCACGCTGCAAATATGCAGGGTAAACAAGATTGGCACTATAACCCATCAGCCGGGGGCGCGAACGTACTTTGAGCAGCAAACTGGCGCTTTGGTAGCTTCCGCCTATGATTTTAAAAGATATATCACGACTCACTTTGCGGAAGGTATGGCTGAAATCAACCGAGGAATTACGTTTCATTTCCATTTTCATTCCATCGGTAAGCACAAAAAATTGTTGCGGAATTTCTTCACCAGATAATTTAATCTCAAGAACAAAATCAACGTTGTGCACCGTTTCCAGATTGGGGTTAACAACGAAAACGCTAAAGGGCAGGGGTTTTTCGAAAACGGTAGTGTATTTCAGAATTCGGTTCGACGGACTTACAAGAAAAGAGGGATAAGTGAGCAAAATGAGCAACATAACCGCTATTGGTATCAGCGACCATTGCATGAGTTTTTTTGTCGCAGCCCAGTCAATGGCCCTTGTAAAGGGAACAATACTCAGTTTATCGGTTTTTTGCCGGATAGCCTCTGCAAGTAGACTGTTGTCATTAAAAGTAAGATCAGCTTCTTCGCCAAGCTGTAAAAGGTTAAGCAGTTTGTCGGATACTTCGGGGAGCCTTTCGCCAATAATGCGGGCAGCCTGCTCACGCGTCATAAACCTTCGGAAGAAAACAAGTCTGTAGGCTGGTAAAATCACCTTTAAGATTAACGCATAAGCCAGGAGGAAAAGAAAACCAATGAGCATCGCAAGTCGTATGTTTCCAGGGAGGTAGGCAAAATATTCAATACTGTTTATTAGCAAAAGATAAGTAGTCACAATGCCTCCCGAAACAAGCAAACCACGAACCAAATGATTCCGCAAATAGCGGATCATAAAACCTTCAAGATTGTTTATCAATAGTTTATATGGTTTTTCCTCGGTCATGCTCAAAGCTTGCTCCTGTATTAACAACGTTCTATTTCAATTGTTTGTACTTTCGTAGGCAGCAAAAATACGCTAAAGCAATGTCTTCAAAGTTATCTTCTATCCCTGTGTTCCTTTCCTTCGCAATTATCACGCTTGCATTTTCCGGTAATATTTATGGGCAACCAGGCCATGAAGTGTGCAACGAACATCACGATCGCTACTGCCGGCACTACCCTGAAGAAGTGTTTACTCCTAAGTTTGCCTGGCGCAACGATTGGCAAAGTCAACTCGTTCATAAATACGATGTAACGTTTTATCATCTGGATATCAATGTTTCGCATACTTCAGTTTCCGTCGGGGGTACAGTTCATATCTATGCGCGTGTGGTTGATCCTGTGCTCGACACCTTTGCGTTTGAACTGATTACTCCCCATACCATTTCGCAAATCGTATTCAATGGAGTTGTGACTGCGAATTTCAGCAGGGTAGGGGACAATGTGCTTGTTCCGGTGACTCCCCTTCAGCAGGGACAAAGTTTTGTGGCCTCGATCACGTATCAGGGAACGCCTCCTACAGGCGGCTTTTTCTCAGGAGTGTCGAACGCTTATAACACTCAATATCAGAAATCCGTAACCTGGTCGCTCTCTGAACCCTATGCCGCCAAAGACTGGTTTCCGGTGAAACAGGACCTGAACGACAAAGCCGACTCTGTATGGGTATTTCTTTCCTCACCGACAGGAACTATGGCCGGTTCGCAAGGTTTGCTTACCAATGTTGTAAATCTCCCTGATGGAAGGAAAAGATTTGAATGGAAATCGCGCTACCCGATTGCTTACTACCTGATTTCGTTTGCTGTAGCCGATTATCAGGATTACAGCATTTATGCAAAACCTCAGGCAATGAACGGCGATTCGGTGCTGGTGCAGAACTATATCTATAACCACCCGAATTACCTGCCACAGCAAAAGAACAACATAGACAAAGTAGTTCCGATGATTGAACTTTTTTCCGATAAGTTTACCCTCTATCCTTTTCATCAAGAGAAATATGGCCACGCCATCACCCAATTGGGAGGGGGAATGGAACATCAGACCATGTCAACCATGGGAAGCTTTTCGTTCAATCTTATTGCTCACGAGTTGGGGCATATGTGGTTTGGCGATAATGTGACCTGTGCCACATGGAGCGACATCTGGATCAATGAGGGATTTGCCACCTACAGCAACTATCTTGCCCAATATTACATTAACGGGCCTCAATCGGGCAATTCGTTCATGGTCAGCACCCAAAACAATGTCATGTCGCAGCCTGGGGGAAGCGTTTATATACCACCATCCGAGATCAATCCCAGCAACATATGGCGTATTTTCAACGGCCGTCTGAGCTACGACAAAGGGGCATCCATCATTCACGTTCTGCGGCACGAAATAAACAACGACAGCTTGTTTTTTGCCGTGTTGCAGGCTTTCCAGACCCAGTTTAAGGATAACACTGCTACAGGGGATGATTTCAAGATGGTCGCACAACAGGTGACCGGTATGGATTTCACGCAGTTTTTCGATCAGTGGTATTATGGCGAAGGATTCCCCCGTTATTCAATCGTCTGGTGGATGGAAGGGAGCAATATCAGGATGAATGTTACGCAAACAACAACGGCAAGCATCCCCCTGTTTAAGATGCATATGTCGTATCGGCTCAATTTCAGCGATGGGACCTCTCAGGACATCAGGCTCTTTCAGAACGCTAACCTGATGCAGTTCGCCGTTCCTGTGAACAAACAAGTTGTTTCCATTCAGGTTGACCCGCTCAACTGGACTTTTGAGCAGGTCACAGGCATTACCGTTGGCACAACTGAGCTGAAGAATGACGCTTTTTTTAGTATTGGGCCTAATCCCTCAAACGGAAGTGCTTTCGTTTATGTACCGGAAGGATCATCCTCAACAAATATTCTGGTGACCGACAGTGGAGGAAAATCAGTGCATAAAGCCAATATCCCTGATCGGCAAAACCGTTATGAATTGCCTTCACTGTTCCCGGGAATCTATTTTGTTACGCTAATCAGAAATGGGGCATCGCACACCGAAAAATTAGTGGTGCTAAGGTCTTAGGGCGCTAGAGGCAGTGTTATTCTGAAGGTTGTTCCGCCCAACTGGGTCGAGCTGAATGATACTTTCCCTTTCAGGTACTTCTCGCCAAGGAGTTTGATGCTATAGGTGCCCACTCCTCTTGAATCACTTTTTGTGCTGAAACTGCGCTGAAAAATCTGGGATTGAACTTCGTGAGACATTATGCCACTATTGTTCACAAAGAAAGTAAGCTTTTTGGCTTTATCATGCTTCTCATACCAAATGGTAACCGTCTGACCCAATGAAGAGGCCTCCAAGGCATTCTTTACCATATTTAGGAGTACACGCCTGAGAAGAATAGGATCAGTAATGAGCAGAACATCTTGATCAGGAAAGTCTATGGTTATTTTTTTTTCAGTAGCAACCGGATGAAATGCTATTTGCTGACTGATCTGTTCAAGCATTCTCTGGCAATGCACCGATTCCATGCGCGGTACAAGTTCGCCTTGCTCGGCAGCCAGCAGCTCACGTTGGGCAACAATTTCATCAATCATCTGATCACTCAGGCTCATGGCTACTTTAAGCAACTCCTCTTTATCTTTATCATCAGGAAAGGTGTTCAAAAATTCCAAAAAGCCCCTTAGCCCTCCCGCAGTATTGAGGATATCATGTAAAAAAAGCTTCTCGAGCACCTTACGGCGCTTTTCGTTGCTGATGTCGTTGAAGGAGAGGATGACGAAATCCTGTTCTTGGTAACGGAATGGAGCAGCTGATACAAAAAAATCGTAAGAAATATCACCATATGTAGCTGATTTGGACATAATCCTGCATTCGCCTTGTGAACGTTTACCTGTATTCAGACATTCCATTATGGCATTCACCGCACCACAATATCGGCAGCTTTCAGTTGTTCCACATCCACCAGCGGTCTCTTTGGCATGAATGCAGTTGATGAGTTCGCCCGGTCTTATTCCCAACAGTATACTTATATCTCTGGCTCCAAGCAAATCAACCAGAAACTGGTTACAGTAAACCAGCTGTCGCTCCTTATTCAGAATAACGAAGATGTAAGGCAGCCCATTGATGATGTCGGTAAGATTCTCGAACCGTCTGAGCAAACCATAGTCTTTTTCAATTTCCTCGTCACTTGCACGTAATGCAGGAGCGTAAAAGGTTTTCATGATCGGTTTTTCATTTGCTGGTATAAATATACAGCAAAAGCAGCCAAAAGGGGACTAAGGATCATCGATACAGCAAACAACCATTGTTTTGGTATGCCAGATATTTTACTGTATTTTTCTGATATCCAATATGATAATAAATACCAGAAGAGAAAAACAACACCAAAATATACTGCTTCCATGGCTTAATAAAGATAGTAAATGATAAACCCAAGCGGAACCATAATTCCAACCAAAATCATCCACCATCCACGACCTGAAAGCCCATCGCCTCCGCGCGGTATCAGTATTCCGGAGATGGCAAGCAGAATTAGTGCACCCGCATAGATGTCGGATACTATGGTCCAACTGCGGGAGGGATTGTAATGAAGGTAATTTACCTCCCTGAAAACCAATCGCTTTCGGGTAATAGATATCTGACCTTGACCTGTAGTAAGATTGATTTCGGCAGTTCCACCCCTCAGAAATACTTTTAGGCGGTGTTCCGAGGGAAAGTAGTGCTTGCGGTAGTCATCATCCACACCGTACTTTTTCAGTAAAAGAATCACCTCGTCCTTATCGGGTTGGGCTGAAAAAGGGGATTCGCTGATGGCCTTTTCGATTATGACAAAGTTTGGATTCCACTCATTCCGGTGATTGAGTGCAATGCCAGATAAACCATAAACGAGGGTTAAACCGAAAAATAAATAGCCAAAATCCCGGTGGATGGCTCTGTTCCATTTTCTCCAGCTCATGGGCAGTCAAACGTTATTCATAAAAAAACCAGACCTTAAAGGTCTGGTTATCAATTATTAAGATGTGTTACTCTTTAATAATCTCGTACGATTTGGCAATGATATGGTAGAAAGAAAGCTTGTCAACACCATGCTCTGCCATTTTTTGCCTGTAGCTTTCAATTTTCTTGTAGGCATCTTCGTTGCTGTGGTGATCGGCTTCCTCACCTTCTTTATGTTCACCATCCTCGAGGTGCGGATTTTCGGCCTCTTCGGATTTGAGTTCTTCCTCCCATTCGCGCAGATAAGCTTCGTCAACAATGGTTTCGGCTATTACACCTGTGACTACGAAGTCGAGTCCTTCGTTTGCGGCATCAAAAGCGGCCATATCTTCGCCGGTAACTACTTTGACCCGTCCTTCGCTATTAACATCAATCAGAAAGAGTTTTTTCCCGTCGTGCTTGCAGATGTGGTCAGCAGTTCCGCGAATCACAACTTGTTTACCAACCAGTTCGGCTGCCATTGTCTTGAAGTTGGCCACAGTGACCTCGGTGATTTGTTCTTCGGTTTGCTGAGCCTTGTCCGTCTTTTGTCCGTTGCAAGCTGCCATCACAAAAGGAAGCAGCGCAACAAAAAACAATTTCTTCATTATCAATTGATTTTAGTGATACATTCTGTGCAAAAATAAGCAATTCCGATATTCAAATACTTGTTTTTACCAATCTGTCATTCAGAAAACACCACATCATCAATCGAATGACTCATGGTCGATGTGTGAAAAAAGATATTTGAATCAATATTTAGCTGGGCAGGGGAGTGGATAGAAAGTAAACTAAGGCTATTCTTCGGGGGCGACCACGTCTTCATCATTAAGTCTAATTCCATCGTAGGCACGTTCAACACCGTTCACATAAATTATGCTCAAAAAGATGGTTCCATCCTGATTCCAGCGTTTCCATTCGCCGTTGCGTCGTCCCATCAGCCAACTTCCTTCTTCCATTTTGTGTCCGTTGGGGTAGTAACTGATGTGTGTGCCATTGGGAAGATCTTCTCTGAAACCGCCTTCGAAAGCAAGAAAACCGTCCTCGTAATAATGCTTCCAAATACCAGAACGCATTCCTTCCGAATAGGATCCCTCCTCGGTAAATCTGCCCGTCTTAATCCTCCAGAATCCTTCGCGCTGACCCTCAAGGTATTCGCCTTGTGCAATAATTTGCCCTTCAATATCATACTCCGTCATCAGCCCATCAGGCTGTCCTTTACGGTAATACTCCTCCCGAAGCACATCACCACTATTGTAGAACCACTTCCACAAGCCATCCGGTTGGCCTTTTTCGTCGTAATTACCTTTTTGCTCAATGGCGCCATCGGGATAGTAGAACTCCCAGATACCAGTCCGAAAGTTGTTTATGTAATTGCCCTGCGATTTGATGATCCCATTGGGATAGAATTCTTTCCAAAAACCCTGTCGCAGTCCGGCTGCATCGAGTACGCCCTCGGCCAGTAACAGTCCATTGCGGAAGACATAGGATGTTGTGATATTTCCATCGCGGTCAAACTCCCTGCGGATGCCCTCGGGCTGGCCCTGACGGTATGTGGCTTCTGTCTTTATTTTGCCATCTGGCCAGAAGTCACGCCTGTATTCGAGTATTGCAACTTCTTTTGCGCTTTCTTCAAGCACATCATCGGTATATTTTTCGATGTTGAGCAGGTTGCCCTGACGGTCGTAGTTCATAAAGAAGCCATTGCGAAGGCCATTTTTGAAAGTTCCTTCCGATTTCAAGGTACCATCTTCATAAAACCATTTCCATAATCCGTTGGGTCGTCCTTCGGGATCGCGTCGGTTGATGCGTTCGCGGCTAGTAATGAATCCTCTTCGGTATTGCACAAGCTCGATGATGGTGCCAGTTGTATCGTACGATAAGGACATTCCGTCCTCGAGTCCATTCACAAAAGATGTGGTTTTCAATAACCTACCTGATTTGTCGAAGTGCCGCGTCAATCCCTGCCGGATATCGTTTTCAAAGTTTTCGCGAACGATTTCTTCGGGTAGCCATACAACCCTGTCGCCTTTTCGTTTACCTTGAACGTAATTGATTTCCAGCGTTAACTCGCCTTCTTCGTTATAGAACTTCCATGGGCCATCAAGTAAATATTGCTTCCTGTTGCCTTCGGATTTTATGCTGCCATTTTCGTGGTAATTCTTCCAGTAACCTTCCGGCTTACCATTCACCAGCCAACCCTCGCTTGATACCTGTCCTGACGGAAAACGCAGCACGGTGTAAACGCTATCGGGCTGCATAGCACTGATGGCCAAGGGTATAAGAGTAATTAAAACAATCAGAAGCTGTTTCATGGTTCAGCTTTCAGTTTATAACGGTGCGTCCGGGTGCCACGCGTTCATCCTTTTTTACAACGAAAACATCCTGTTTTTTTACTTTCAGTGTAGTGCGTTCACCACCAGGCATGATGTAGAAAAATGTGGTATCGTATTCAACCTTTCCGAAGCCTCTTCTCCATTCAATCGCCGATATCTGATAACGCCCTCTGTAGTTTACAGCGAATCTAAGCTTTCTATTTTCGCCTGTTTCAAAAGAGATGTTCAAGTGGTCAGGCCCGAATTCTTCACATACTCCCGGAGTCATTTTCCGAATAACCACACGCTCCACATATTGCCCGTTGACAAACCTCACTTTTCCACCAACAACACGTGCCTCGTCCCGTGTAATGTTACGTTGAAGTACAAATTTCCGGTCGTTGTAATACTGCACCTGATCAGGACTAATGTTGTATGAATTAATCCTGTCGCGCAACTGCTGTGTAAGGTAAAGCGATTTTCTGGATGCGCAACCGCTGGTTGAAAACAGCGCAACAAAGATAATAGCAGACATTAAAACCTTCATATTCAATTATTTTATCAGTCCGAGGCTCAATGAAAGCTCGAGCATACGCTCAATGGGCTTTCGAGCCTTATTCATGAGCACTTCGTCCATATTGACGGAAGGAACCTCGTTTTCCATCGCAAGATACAGTTTTTCAAGTGTGTTGAGCTTCATGAAAGGACAATCATTGCAATTGCATGTTTCGTCGGAAGGAACAACAAGAAATGCTTTTTCAGGCGAAGTCAGCTGCATCTGATGAATGATGCCGGTTTCGGTAGCTACAATAAATTTACGGGCTTCACTCTTACGGGTATAGGCCAGCAATGCTGTTGTGGAACCAACAAAGCTTGCCAGCTCGAGCACAACTGCCTGGCATTCAGGGTGTGCAATAATTTCGGCATCGGGATGTTCGGTCTTCATTTTAACAATGGCTTCGGCGGTAAGTATGTCATGCACCTGGCATGTTCCGTCCCAAAGCACCATATTACGTCCTGTGACACGATTGATATATCCTCCGAGGTTTTTGTCCGGCGCAAAAACGATGGGATGGTCTTTCGGAAACGATTCGACCAGCTGCACGGCATTGCCCGAAGTAACAATGAGGTCGGACATGGCTTTGACTTCGGCCGAGCAATTGATGTAGGAAATGACGGTGTGATTCGGATAACGGCTGAGAAATTCAACAAAATCTTTTGGCGGACAGCTGTCGGCCAGTGAGCATCCTGCTTCCAGATCAGGCAGAACCACCTTCTTGCCGGGATTGAGTATCTTCGCCGTTTCGGCCATAAAATGCACCCCTGCAAATACAATCAGGTCGGCCCGGGTTTCAGCAGCTTTTTGGGCCAGACCCAGACTATCCCCGACATAATCTGCAATATCCTGAATTTCAGGTACCTGATAATAATGTGCAAGAATGATGGCATTCTTCTGACTTTTCAACCTCGCGATTTCAGCAGCAAGATTCATTTTGACCAAATTTTTTTTGAACACTAAAGGTTCTGCAAAAATACCATAAATGACCCCCCATGAGGTTTTGTGCTGTTATGCTTAAATAACAATAGATTTTTAAAAGAATAATGTTGTTGTTATTGGGTGGTGTTCATAAGTTAAAAATTTTACAGACTATTGTTTGTTTTTCTGAGTTATGAGATTTTTTCAACAGCCTTTTAACAATATTAAATCATTATAATATTATAAATGAATTCATTAATTGATTTTTAGGATATGAATTACCAGAATATTGTTTATAAAAAACTGTCCGGGATACGAATCTGGATGTTGGCAAACGACTCACAACTTGGTCAGATATAAACACCCTGTTGATAAAATGAGGGCTACAGCACATTGATACTGAAAAGTCAAGATTTTTACAACACACTGTCAACAATACTGCACCGCTTCTGTTAATAAAAAATATTTATTGATAATCAATTACTTACAATAATTTAAGTAACCAAGAAAGTTCATAACAATTTCATTCACAAGGAGCATACATCCTGTGCGATCATTTTATAATAACTTTGGCCGGAATTCTTATTAACAATGCATATTTTTGGCACAACGATACCTATAGCAAGCGATCACGGAGGCTTTGTTATAAAGCAGTTTCTGGCCGATAAGCTCAGAAGCCATGGATTTGAGGTGGTTGATTTTGGTACTTACGGCACACATAGTGTCGATTATCCCGATTTTATTCATCCTTTGGCTAGGGCTGTAAACGATGGGGTGTATTCCGGAGGTATCATCTTGTGCGGCAGTGGAAACGGTGCACAGATCACGGCTAACAAATATCCCGGGGTGAGGGCAGGATTGTGCTGGAACGTTGAGCAGGCTGCGCTAACACGCCAGCACAACAATGCAAATATACTATCGCTTCCGGGACGTTATCTTTCGATGGATGAAGCCTGGGAAATTACCAAAACCTTCCTGAGCACTGCTTTTGAAGGTGGCAGGCACCAGATTCGAATCGATAAAATACCGCTTAAGTAAAGATAACAAAGGCTGTTTATGAAGGAATACAAAGCAGAATTTTTGATGCAGGCTGCCGGCATAGCATTCGATAAAGAGCACCGCAGACGGATCGGGCATAACATTGGACAGTACGACAAAGCGGTGTTGAAGGGTAAGGAACGTCTCGAAAATATCAATCAGCTTCGTCAGCGTGCTTACAGTACCAAATTCAAGTCTCTGCATCTGCTTGATCAGTATCTGGTTGAGTTTGAAGCCAATTTTCAGCGCAAGGGCGGTCGCGTTATCTGGGCCTGCAATGCCAGAGATGCACTTAACGAGGTATTGGCTCTTCTGGAAAAGGAACGTATCGAAATGGTGGTGAAATCGAAGTCAATGACCACCGAGGAGATTGGCCTGAACGAATATCTCGAAAAGAAGAAGATTGCTGTTCACGAAACGGATCTTGGCGAGTTCATTGTGCAAATTGCAGGCGAAAAGCCCTACCACATTGTCACTCCGGCCATGCATAAATCAAAGGAAGATGTAAGCACACTTTTCAGTGAGAAGTTCGGGTTGGATCCCGGCAGCACACCTGAACAAATCACCACATTCATACGACAGCATCTGCGCGAAAAGTTCAGGATGGCAGGTGCAGGTATTACCGGTGCTAATTTTATTGTTGCTGATACTGGTTCGGTAGCACTGACCGAGAACGAGGGTAATGGTCTGCTTTCGATGTCAACACCACGTTTGCATATCGTGATTGTTGGTATAGAGAAGGTAATTCCATCGGTTGATGACCTCGACCTTTTCTGGCCGTTATTGGCAACCTACGGAACCGGTCAGCAAATGACCGTTTACAACTCGTTGGTGAGTGCACCGGCCGATGAAGGTAATGGTCCGCAACAGATGGTGGTGATATTGCTCGACAACGGTCGCACCCAACTGCTATCAAAAGCAAGAATGCGCATGGCTTTGGGTTGCATCCGCTGCGGAGCCTGCCTCAATGTTTGTCCTGTATATAAAAACATTGGCGGCTACACCTACGGCACCACATATACAGGCCCCATCGGGTCGGTCATCAGTCCGCACATTGGTCGGAAAGAAGAATATATTCACCTCAGTTTTGCCTCAAGCCTCTGTGGTGCCTGCACCCAGGTTTGTCCGGTAAACATACCCCTGCATCACTTGTTGTTGCTCAACCGACAGGAAGCGGTAAATGAAAAGCTTGTACCCAAAAACGAACGTTTTCAGATAAAGAATGCCTCTTCGATCCTTCTCAGCCGCAATAAGCTCGACATGGCAGGAGCAGGGCTGAAGAATAAGGTGCTTCGTTATTTTGCTGCCAAGCCATGGGGGAGCCAGCGAGAACTTCCGCGGTTTGCGCCAAAATCGTTCAGCCAGATGTGGCAGGAAGCTGAAAAGGAGAAGGGTGAATAGCTTTCTTTTAATTTATTAAAAAATAGCAGATTAAACTCATTTTCTGGAATATTGAGCAATAATTATTGCTTCCTGCGTCCGGGGTTTTGTTCAAGAAAAGCTTTCCAGCCGGAATAGCTGGTTTTGTTCCCAGTGGCTGTTCTGGCCTGAAAGAAATGGCATACGGCAGCTGCCAATCCGTCGGTAGCATCGAGTGCCTCGGGAGGCTCCTGATATGCCAGTAGGGTTTGCAGCATGGCGGCCACCTGTTCTTTAGATGAATTTCCGTTTCCTGTGATGGATTGCTTGATCTTTTTCGGAGAATATTCAAAAACGGGGATATCCTGATTCAAAGCTGCTGCAATGGCTACACCCTGTGCACGCCCCAGTTTGAGCATCGATTGCACGTTTTTTCCGTAAAAAGGTGCTTCAATGGCCAGCTCATCGGGATGATATTCGCGGATGAGTTCGGTGGTGCGGTCAAAAATCTTCTTGAGCCTCAGCGCATAGCTGTTGAATTTGTTGAGCCGGAGCACACCCATCACCAGAAGGCTCATGCCGTTGCCTTTCTGCACAATAACACCGTATCCCATGGTGGTGGTTCCGGGATCGATGCCGAGGATGATGCGTTCGCTGTCCAAAAAAAATTCCTTATTTAGCCTGATGAAAACAAAGGTAAGCAAAACCGCCAACCTGCTCCTGAGGCTGGCTATTATGTTGGTTACACTGGTTTTTCTATACCGTCAGCTTTTCGATGTAAGCAGTGCTGAACAATGGCGTACCATGATCGGGCCTCTGCTTGTGCCGGGCCGGGCGAGCAACTTGTTTATGGTGGCGCTGGCACTGCTTCCCATGAACATTCTGCTGGAAACCATCAAATGGCAAATCATTATCAATCCGCTCGAACGGGTTCCGCTGCTGAATGCGCTGGCTGCTGTACTTTCAGGTATATCGGTAAGCATGTTTTTACCCAACAGGGTAGGGGATTATCTGGGTCGCATTTTCGTATTGCGCAAGGCGAATCCAGCCAAGGCCGTTCTGCTCACTGTGATCGGAAGTTTTTCGCATTTGCTGGTCATTGGCATAGCGGGTGCCATCGCCTTGCTTGTGCTGTTGCCTAACCTCGATTTTCTCGATTTTTTACCTGTTACGCTGAAATTCTGGACTTTACTGACAATAATGGTGATAGCAATTGGCGGAGGTGTCGGACTGTATTTCAACCTACGATTGCTCCGGCGTGTTTTGTCGGGACACAAGGGGTGGGTACAAAGGGTTGAACAGTTGCTGGGGGTTTACGATTTGCTCAGCAATGGCAGGTTGCTGGCTGCTCTGGGCATTTCGGCATTAAGGTATTTTGTTTACTGCACTCAGTTTTACCTGCTTATCCTGGCTCTCGGACACAGCCTGCCTTACCCTGGTGGCCTCATGCTGATCAGCCTGATTTATCTGCTGATGACATTGATTCCAACCATTGCCATATCGGAGCTGGGTATTCGCGGATCGGTGGCCGTTGCTGTTTTTACTACGTTTTCATCCAACGATGCCACCCAAACCGGAATGGTTGTTTTTGCAGCCAGCTCGATGCTCTGGCTGATCAATCTTGCCCTGCCCGCTTTGATGGGTGTGCTTAGTGTAAATCGCTTACGTTTTATCCGCTCCGATGATTGATGCAATCTACTGGATATTGTTGCTAACAAGGATGGCTGCTTTCCTTTATCTGCTGCTTATGTTGCTCTATATGGCCGGTTGGCAGCAGGTTCGCCGGCAAGCTTATCACCAGCCGGCAATTCATCCGATGCTTAGCATTGTTGTCGCCATGCGCAACGAAGCCGAGAATATTGAAAGCCTGATCAAGGCGCTTGCAAAGCAGACCTATACGGCCTCAAAGCTCCAGATCATTCTTGTTGACGATCACTCTAACGACCAAACTTCTCAGATTGCCCAAACTGCGGCACAATCGCTCGGCCTGAGCAATATAGTGGTTATCGAGAATGAAGGGAGGGGCAAGAAACAGGCGCTGAAAAGCGCTTTTCGTCATGCACTTGGCGAGTGGATTTTGTTTACCGACGCCGACTGCATACCCCATGAATCATGGGCCGAAACCATGCTGGCCACGGCAGTCGGGCAGCAAAGGCTCATGATATTGGGTCCCGTGAAGATATCGATAACAGAGGGATGGCTGCAGAGGTTTCAGGCCATCGAAACCAACAGCCTGATTGCAGCTACGGTTGGATCGGCGGGTATAGGGATACCTTCGATGGCCAATGGAGCTAACATGGCTTTGCATCGCAGCGTTTTGGCCGGCGATGACAAGAACGCCCTCAAGCCTGCATTTGCATCTGGCGATGATATGTTCAGGCTCGAAACCCTGTTAAGTAGATATGGATCGTGGGCGGTTGGCGTGTCAGTTCTTGCCGGATGCATGGTAAGCACCCGGCCAGTATACGGTGCAAAAGAGTTTTTGGCACAGCGAATGCGATGGGTGTCGAAAAGCAAAGGTTACAGGCGGCCCGAAATCATTGTGCCGGCTACAGTTGTATTTCTTTTCAATGTTTTTCTGGCGGTATTGCTGGTGCTTTCGGTGGTATATCCCCTGATGCTGATGGCCTATTTGACTTTTGTGCTGCTCAAAACGCTTACCGACCTTCCCCTTGTTTATCCGTCATTCCAATTAACCGGGCAAAAGCAGCTCATCCCATGGTTTGTGTTTTTTCAGCTTTTTTATCCTCCTTATGTCATGGTCATTGCATTGGCCAGTCTGTGGTTTCCGGTGCGCTGGAAAAGCAGGAAGCTGAATGTTCAGATCTGATACTAAACTGATTATCAAATATTAACACTCAGCTTCCAATTCGGAAACCGAACAATATTTTTATTTCAATCCACTTCTCACCAGGAAGTGTTCAATAGCAGGCTGCTTGCCGCGGAAGCGCACATAGGCATCCATGCCTTCCCATTGGCCGTTGCCGGCAAGAATATTTTTCCTGAAAGCTTCGGCGAGGTCTTTATTAAATAACTCACCCGATTCCTTAAAGGCCATGAACGCATCAGCATCGAGCACGCCGGCCCAGCGGTACACATAATAGCCGGCGGCATATCCGGTGCTGTGGATGTGTCCGAAGTTGGTAGTACGGTAGCGGGGCACAATCTGCTCAATGAGGCCTATTCGGTCGAGGGTGGCCTTTTCGAAGGCGTTAACATCGGTGTTGGCATCCACTTCTTTGGTGTGCCAGTCCATATCGAGAATAGCGGCAGCTACATATTCGGCATTTTCGAAACCCTGATTGAAAGTGGAAGCTTTTATATGTTTATCCATCAGGTTTTGAGGCATTGGCTCGCCGGTTTGGTAGTGAAATGCGTACATTTTCAAGAACTCAGGATCGGCGGCCCAGTTTTCGAGGATTTGTGAAGGGAGTTCCACAAAATCGCGCGGTACCGAGCGGCTTGTGCGGTTGTATTTGCCCTCGGCGAAGAGATTGTGCAGGGCATGACCGAACTCATGGAAATAGGTACGCACTTCGTCGAAGCTCAGCAATGCAGGTTGGTCGCCAACAGGTCGGGTGAAGTTCATAACGATGGTGACCACGGGACTGATTTTGTTGCCATTTTCGTCCCAGGCTGCATTGCGGTAAGTGCCGCACCAGGCTCCGCTTCGCTTTGAGGGGCGCGGATGAGGGTCGATGTAGAGCACACCCTGGTGGCTGCCATTGCGGTTGAGCACTTCGTAGGCTTCCACTTCGGGGTGATAGACCGGCAGTTCGGGGCGCTTGACGAACTTGAGGCCAAAGAGTTTTTCGGCCAGCAGGAAGTTGCCTTGTTTCACCTTTTCGATTGGGAAATAGGGGCGCAGCTCGTCTTCGTTGAGGTCGTACTTCTCCTTTCTCACTTTTTCGGCATAATACCACCAGTCCCAGGAGGCGAGTGTGAATTTTCCACCCTCACGTCTGATTATGGCCTGCATGTCATCGCGTTCGGCCTTAGCCCTGGCAATGGAAGGTTCCCAGATCTTGTAAAGGAAATCATAGACGTTTTCGGGGGTCTGGGCCATCTGGTCCGAGATGAAATATTCGGCATAGTTGTCGTAGCCGAGCATATTGGCCATCTGCTTTCTGAGTTGCATGAGCTCGATGAAAGGGGTTTTATTGTCGTTTTTATTGTTGTTGTCGCCACGGTTGACATAAGCCGTATAAAGCTTTTCTCTCAGGTCGCGACGTTCGGAGAATTGCAGGAAGGGTATCCAGCTGGGTTTGGCCAGCGTAAACACCCATTTGCCATCCATGCCCTGCTGGCGGGCTTCGGCTGCAGCAGCGCTGCGCACGTCGTCGGGCAGGCCGGCAAGGTCGGCTTCGTTATCTATCACCAGTTTGAAGGCGTTGTTTTCGGCCAGCAGGTTTTCGCCCAGCCGCAAAGAGATCATCGACATCTGCTGGTTAAGCTTTTTGAGCATCTCGCGCTGTTCTTCGGGCAGGGCAGCTCCGTTGCGGGCAAAGTCGTCGTACATCTTTTCGACCAGTCGCATCTGCTCAAGGTCGAGTCCAAGTTCGGTGCGCTTTTCGTAAACGTTTCTGATGCGCTCAAACAGCGGTTGATTGAAACGTATATCGTTGTAGTGTGCTGTGAGCATTGGTGTTATGGTTCGGGCAATCTCCTGCAGGCGGGGATTGGTGTTGGCTCCGCGTAATCCGCCAAAGATGGCGCCGATCTGGTTCATCTGCCTTCCGGCCTTGTCGTAGGCCAGAATGGTGTTTTCGAAGGTGGGTTTTTCGGGGTTCGACACTATGGCCGCTATCTCGGCTTTGTGTTGTTTCATTGCCTTTTCGTAGGCGGGCAGATAGTGCTCGTTGTCAATTTTGTCGAAAGGTGGAACACCAAAAGGGGTGTCGAAAACACCAAGTAGCGGATTGGTCTGTGCTTCAACAGCCTGTGGGGCCGCATTTTTGCTGCGCTTTTTGGCCTGACCAATGTTGGGTGCCACGATGCAAATGAGCATAAGGATCACAAAGGTTTTTTTCATGGATGTCACTTTTTTTGTTCAGATGATTTGAACAGTAAAAATATAGCAATCTTCTAATTGCCAATCAACCTGACAGTTATGGTGCACTTAAAAAAAGTTAACGGATGAAGCCTGAAGGACTGAAAGTCGTAGAACAGCATTTAACCTGAACCATCTTCGGGGTGAGGATCTGAAGAAATGACCTGTGATCAGTAATCTGTGAATAGTGATGGGAAACTCGAAAATAGATCGTGGTTTAATGCACTCATAAGGAAACACCTGAACTTCATACCGGGCTGGGTGGCCGCGATGCAACAGCTTAGCTTCGCTCAACTGACAGCAATATTTCTTTTTAAATCTCCGTCCGATGCCGAACACTTGCGGACGCCTGCGCACACTGTATCGGCAATTTTTTTGGGTGATGATCGGGCAGATATTCATAATCATCAATAGATCAATAATATAAATTATTTGGCACGGTATTTTTCAAAGGGATGACGTTAGAAACCAAAACGCTGTCATGATCCAACTTAACAACATTCACAAGAGCTACCCTATGGGAAATAGCAGCCTTCATGTGCTCAAAGGCATCGACCTCACCGTTGAGGAAGGCGAAATGTTGGCCATTATGGGCTCTTCAGGTTCGGGCAAGAGCACCCTGCTCAATATCATTGGGTTGCTCGATGTACAAGATAAAGGCGACTATATCCTCGACGGACTGCGCATCGAAAAGCTCAACGAAACCAAAGCCGCCCGACTGCGCAATCAGTTGCTGGGTTTTGTGTTTCAGTCGTTCAACCTGATCAGCTTCAAGAATGCGATGGAAAACGTGGCATTGCCCCTTTATTATCATGGCGTGAGCCGACGCCGACGCAATAAACTGGCGCTTGAATACCTCGACAAGGTGGGATTGCTCGACTGGGCCAATCATCTGCCAAGCGAGCTATCGGGCGGGCAAAAGCAACGCCTGGCCATTGCCCGAGCCCTGATCACCGACCCAAAGGTGATCCTTGCCGACGAACCTACCGGCGCCCTTGACAGCGTGACTTCGAACGAAGTAATGGGCCTCCTCCGCGAGATCAATCTTTCGGGCAAGACCATAATCATCGTCACCCACGAAAACGACATCGCCCATCAAACACAACGCATCATACGTCTGCGCGACGGACTGATCAATACCGACGAACGAAACGGCTATCATCCGGTGAACCCGGTTTATGCACGTGCAGTTTAATCCCAAACAGGAAAAACAATGTTCGATCTCGACAAATGGCAGGAAATCCTAAGTACCATCAAGAAAAACAAGCTACGCACTTTTCTCACGGGTTTTTCGGTAGCTTGGGGCATCTTCATGCTCATTCTCCTGCAGGGCTCGGGGGTGGGCCTGCAGCGCGGGGTGGAATCCGACTTCGAAGGCTCGGCCACCAATTCGGTATGGATCTGGGGCGGTCAAACCAGCAAGCCATTCGCCGGAATGCAGCCGGGCAGGTATGTACAGATGACCAATGAAGACCGCGAACAAATATCCCGCCAGGTGAAAGGCATCGATAACCTTTCGGCCCGTTTCAACATTCAGGGCAACAATAGGGTGAGCTACAACAACGAAACAGGTACCTACAACATCCGTACGGTGCATCCCGATTATCAGCAAATCGAAAAGGTGGAGATGCTCGAGGGGCGCTTCATCAACCTGCCCGACCTTAACGAACGCCGCAAGGTGGCCGTGATCAGCTTCAAGGTGCGCGACGAGCTCTTCAAGAGCGAATTGGCAATGGGCAAGTATATCAAAGTGAACGGGATACCCTTCAAAGTGGTGGGCATTTTCACCGATGTGGCACGCAACAACAACGAGAGCCTGCACATGGTTTATCTGCCCATCACCACTGCCCAGCAGGTGTTTTCGGGTGGGAACCGCATCCACCTGATTGCTCTTACCGTGGGCGATGCCTCGCTCGAAGAAGCCAAACACATAGAAAAACAAGCCAAAACACTGATCGCCAATCGTCAGAAATTCGACCCCGACGACGAAAGGGCACTCGGCTCGTGGAACAGCAGCGAACCTTACCAACAGATGCAGAAACTTTTCAGGTCGATCAGCTTGTTCATCTGGATCATAGGCATTGGTACCATCATTGCTGGTGTGGTTGGGGTGAGCAACATCATGATGATCGTGGTTAAGGATCGCACCAAGGAAATAGGCATCCGCAAGGCCATCGGAGCTACCCCGGCCAGTGTGGTGAGCCTGATACTCATGGAGTCGGTATTGATTACGGCATTTTCGGGCTATGTTGGGTTGGTGGCCGGGGTTGGGCTGCTCGAATTGATCTCGGCCAACATCAACGCACCCTTTTTCAAAAACCCTGAAGTGAGCCTCAACATCGCCATTGGCGCCACGCTGCTTTTAGTTACCGCCGGCACTCTGGCCGGATTCATCCCCGCCCGAAGGGCAGCATCCATCAAACCCGTTGAAGCCCTCAAGGACGAATAACCCAGCAACAAACTACACCTATGTTCGATCTTGATAAATGGAAAGAAATCGGCAGCAGCCTGGCAAAGAATAAGCTGCGCACAGCGCTCACCGCATTCGGAGTGTTTTGGGGTATCTTCATGCTGATGATCATGATAGGCTCAGGCCGCGGCCTCGAAAACGGAGTGATGAGCGGCATGGGGCAGTTTGCCACCAACAGCGTGTTCATCTGGGGTCAGCGCACCTCGGTACCTTTCCAGGGCATGCAACGCGGACGTGTCATTCAGCTGAACAATGCCGACACCGAAGCCCTGCGCAACATCGAAGAGCTTGATCTGCTTTCGCCCCGCATCGACGTACGCGGTGTAGGCACCAATAACGTGAGCCGCGATCAGAAATCGGGTGCTTTCAGCATCTTTGGCGATTATCCCGAATGGAACGAAATCGACCCGGTGCAAATGCTGGCAGGAAGGTTTATCAACCATGCTGATATCACCGGCAAACGCAAGGTGGCCGTGATTGGGCAACGGGTGCGCGAAGTGTTGTTTGCAGCCGACGAAAACCCCCTTAATCAATACATCCGCATCAACGGCATATACTTTCAGGTGATTGGTGTCTTCAAACCGCTGAGTGTCAACATGAACTTCGGCGGCGACAAAAACCAGACCATTCACATACCGTTTACCACCACCCAGCAAGCTTTCAATTACGGCGACCGGCTCAGCTGGTTTGCCCTTACGGCCCGGCCCGGCATTAATGCCACCGTACTTGAGGAAAAGGCGCTTACCTTATTGCGTCAGCGCCATAAAGTAGCACCCGATGATGCTCGTGCTTTCGGATATTTCAACCTTGATAAGCAATTCAAGCAGATGAGCAATCTGTTTACGGGCATCAGCGTACTGGTGTGGATCGTAGGTACCGGAACCCTGCTGGCCGGTGTGATCGGCATCAGCAACATCATGCTGGTGGTGATTAAGGAGCGAACCAAGGAAATAGGTATTATGCGGGCTATTGGCGCCACTCCGCGCAAGGTAACCACACAGATCATCAGCGAAGCCATATTGCTGACCACGGTTTCGGGTTACATAGGCCTCGTAATCAGTGTTTTTCTGCTCGAGCTTGTCAGCAAAAGTCTGCCTTCGGACGGCGGACAGCAAATGTTCCTCAATCCGGGTGTGGATTTCAATGTAGCCGCGGCGGCCCTGCTCATCCTCATTGCTTCGGGCGCACTGGCCGGTCTGATTCCTGCCCGTCGTGCCGTGGCTATGAAACCGATTGATGCCCTGAGATACGAATAGATCAAATCAACAATAAACATCAAAATAAAAGCCATGAAAACTTTTTTAAAAATTGCAGCAGCGCTCGTTGTGGTGGGCGTTTTTGCCGGAACCTTGCTGTACCTGTACAAGAAATCACAGGCTAAGCCGGTGGTTTATAAAACCGAAAATCCACTCGAAACCACCATTATCCGCAAGACCGTAGCCACCGGATCGGTGGTGCCACGTCACGAAATCGACATCAAACCCAAAGTGTCGGGCATCATCGAGGAAGTGTTCGTCGAGCCCGGCGATATGGTGCGCAAAGACCAGCTCATTGCCAGGGTGCGCATCATACCGGATATGATCAACCTGAACAATGCCGAGGCCAGGGTAAAAAAAGCCGGGATACAGCTCGACGAAGCCCGTCGCAACCATCTCAGGTATAAAGAGTTGTTTCGCAAGGGCGTGATTCCCGAAGCTGAATACCTCACCTACGAAGTGGCGTTTCGCACGGCCGAACAGGAACTCGAGGCCGCCGAAGACAACCTTACCCTGATCCGTGAAGGCGCCACACGCAAGGCCGGAAATGCCACCAACACCCTCATTCGCAGCACCATCGATGGCATGGTATTGGCCGTGCCAGTCGAAAAAGGCCGTTCGGTGATCGAGAGCAACACGTTCAACGACGGAACCACCATTGCCACCATTGCCGACATGAACGAGATGATTTTTGAAGGCAAGGTGGACGAGTCAGAGGTGGGCAAGATACGTGAGGGCATGGAACTGATCCTGACTATCGGGGCCATCGAAAACGAAAAGTTTACTGCACGTCTGGAACGCATCTCGCCCAAAGGCGTTGAAGAAAATGGCGCCATTCAGTTCGAGATCAGGGCCGCGGTTGAGCCCCGCGTTGGTCAGTTTATCCGTGCAGGCTACAGTGCCAATGCCGACATTGTACTCGAAAAGAAAGAAAACGTGTTGGCTGTAAACGAGGCACTTGTAAAATTTGAAGGCGACAGCGCTTTTGTAGAAGTGGAAACCACACCGCAGACGTTCGAAAAAAGACAGATAAAGACCGGCCTTTCGGATGGCATCGTGGTTGAGGTGTGCGAGGGCCTGGGCAAGGAAGATAAAATCAAGGCGGCTGCAAAATAGCCGTTCTGGTTTGTGTGTTGGTTTGGTTGCCGCAGCCTCCCGGGCAGGAGGTTGCGGCTTTTTTTTATTTTGACAATAATTTCTTTGAGTGCTTTGCGAAAGAGGTTTTTCACGCAAAGGCTGCGAAGGTTTCCACGCAAAGGTCACAATGGGAGTTTACGCGCCAAGGGTTATGATAGTAATTGATTACCTGGCGTGAAGCAGTTTAATCCCAAATCCTTTGTTCGACGACCAACCAGTTTTGTCGGTCAGGCTGATGAAGAAGTGGTAGTCGCCCTCTTGCAGGGTGCCAGTGTCGTTTTGGGAAGGTATGGGAATTTTCAAAATCCCTTCGTGGGTGCGTTTGCCCGGAGGTATGTCGAATACCCCGATGAAAACGAAGGGATTGGTGGCAGGTTTTCGAAGTTCGAGCGGGCAATTGACGGCTTCAGTACTGTGCGAGTGGTGGTCGAAGTTGTGGTGTATGTCAATGCGGTAGCTGCCCAGTTCGGTATTGTCTTCGAACCTTACCCGAACACTCAGTGTATCGCCCAGCAGCAACGTGTCGCAGGGCAGGGGAGTAGCCCCGGCAAAGCCGAATTCGATGACCGGTTTCTGGTCGTCCACTTCGGCTTTCCGGCAGGCCGTTGTCAATCCTGACAGGTAAAGCATCAACAAGAGGAATTTCCTGTTCATGATCAGTTGATTTAACGAGTAGGCAACAACACTTTAAGTTCAGCCTCAGCCTTTGCTTTGTTGCCTTTTTGGTCGATGACACTCAGGTGCACGTGATAATCGCCGGCTGGAGCAGTGATTGGTACATCAAAATGCTTGTGAAACTCGCTGTTTTTGAGTCCTTTGAATTCGTCATAAATCATTTCCAGATGCCATTCGTTCCCTTCGGAAGTGATGCGTACACTTTTGTTGCCGCCTTCCTTGTGGATCTCGAGCTCCACGCGTTCAATTTTATTCGGCGCTTCAATTTCGGCTTCGATGTGAAGTTCCTCTCCGGCCACTACCCTGCCGCTGTTCTCATAGCCCAGTTCGGTGATTTTGATAGTGGGCAGTTTGTCGTCCTTGGTGCATGAGGTGAATGTGAGCAATGCAAATACCAGGATAAAAGCGAAGTAAAAAATGTATTTTTTCATTTGAGTAAATTTTTTGTTGATGAATTTGATTTCTTTTCGTTCGAAAATTGTTTTTCCAATGGCATACTGAGCATCAGCACCAGATTTCTTCCGGTTTCGGGAAGGTTGATGCGGCGGTAATAGCTCAGGTGATTCAGGTAAGTGTTATTAGTCAGGTTGTTGAGTTGGAGGTTAAGCTCCACGATTTGCCTGCCAATGCGGATGTTGCTGTTGGCCCGCAGATTCAGGACATACCATGCCGGGGTTTTTTGCTCGGGTGGGGCAATGCGGTTTTGGGCAGCTGTCAGTCTGAGGTCGGTTGCCAGTTCGACCGGAAAGCGGGTTGGAAAAGTGTAGCTCAGGTTTAATAGTACAGAGGCCGGAGGGCTGAGCGGAAGTCCGAAACCTTTTTTGGTTCCGGAAAGCTGGTTGGTGAAAAGTCCCTCGAACATCAATCCGAGCAAAAGGTCAGGTCTCAGTCCATAGTGCAGATGCAGCTCGCCTCCGGTTCGGAATACCCTGTTTTGGATGTAAACGAACTTTTGGTTGCCGTTGCCGTATAGGTAGTCGTGCTCAGGCGTGGGATCGAGATAGATAAAGTCGGGAGAGTAGGCAGCAAACGGACTGATTTCGAGAGCGAGGTGTTCCGTTTTCAATACAGCTGAAGCATCAACCTGCCAAGAAGTTTCGGGTTTGAGTGCTGGATTGCCCTTTTCGAAGCGAAACTGGTGGTAGTTTACACCATTGGCACCCAGTTCCGCTGCTGTTGGCAGGCGGAAACTTTTGCCCAGGTGTGCGCTCAGGTTCCATTGGCCCTTTTGCAGGCTGTATCCCACCGAGCCGGTCAGGCTTTGGTGCGACTTTCGTATGGGCAGTGTCCGTAAGGTATGTTCGCCCGACGGGGAGGTAAACCAATCGCGGTATTCGGCAATTCTGGTTATAGCGGCGTCGAGCCTCAGGCCGAGCTGCAACGTTTGTCCTGCACCGGGCTTGTGCTCCATCAAGGCAAATCCACCAATGCGTCCTGATTGGTATTCAGGAAATACAAAAGCCCAGCCGTCGATGCGGTTGCGTGTGCCATCGGCCATCAGTCCGGTAGTTAGTTTGTAATCAGCCCTGTGTGTCTCGAAAGTGGTTTCGAAGCTCATGAAGTCTTTGTCGAAGAAGCGTTCCAGTGTGGAAAGGTATTGCAGGGATTCCGGCAGCATGGGCGGCATGAATCCGTGGTTGACATAGTCACTGCGTTCCTCAAACATATTTTTTTGATAGCCGAGCACAAGGCCTAATGTACCTTTTGGGGTGTTGAGCTGTGTTTGATGGGTGAATTTGAGGTGTGTGGACAAATGGTATGGTTGCTGCAGGTCGCGTATTGACCTGTCGTGCAATAATGTATCCACTTTTCGGGGTTCAATCCCATGCGCATGGGCAAAAAAGCCCTGTTTGGTTTGCAGCACCCCCATTCGGGTCTGATGCCGCCATATATTGTTTCCGAGATTAAAACCGGCGCGAAAGCTGCGACCGGTGGCGGCAGTATTGCGCAGTCGGCCATCGGGCAAAGCCAGGCGGAAGTTGTACACATCAGCGCTATCAGCCGGAAGTTTCATATCAGCAGCGTCCCACCAACCAATGCCGGCATAAGCAGCATGATGGTTTTGTTTCCATCTGTACAAAGCATTGGTGCCCAGCATTCTATTAGCTGTGGCCGTGTGTGCATCAAGCCGTGCAGACCATCTGTCGTTGGCAAGGTTTTCCGTCGAGCTGATGCGCAGCACACCGCCGATGGCATCCGAGCCGTAGCGCACTGACAATGGCCCTTTTATCACTTCTATTTTGCCGGCAGTCAGGGCATCAATCTCCAGTCCGTGTTCTTCGCCCCATTGCTGGCTTTCGTGCCTCAGGCCGTCGTCTATGACCAGTACACGATTGGCCGCCATGCCACGAATCATTGGCTTGGAGTGTCCCATTCCGATGCGGATGCTGTTGATTCCCGGAAGGCGTTCGAGCGTGGATGCCAGGCTACCGTCGTAAAACCGTTGCACGAATGCCCTGCTGACTGCCTCGGACGGCAACACCATTTCTGGTTTGGCTAAACGCGCCGAGGATGCATTCACCTGCACTTCATCGAGGTTCATCAGTTTTTGGTTCAGCTTCAGATTCAAGGGGTTGGGCAGGGGCAGATGTAGCTCGAGGGAAAGTGTTTCGAAACCAAGAAATGATACTTCAAGGGTGTATTTGCCTGGTGGAATTTGTCCAAATACCACCGTACCCCGTGCATCAGCGATAGCGGCATAACGACCAGGCCTGAGCAATGCCACCGCACCGGGCAAGGCTTCGCCCGAAGCATCACGTATGTGCAGCTCCAGCCCGTTCTTCTGTGCATTGGCCTCTAAAAAGCACAGCATCAGGACTGCCAAAATCAAGAATGATTTGTTCAAAGGCAAAAGGTTTTTACGGAAAAAAATGGTCCTTCTCTGTGGATGTCATCAGAGGCTGTATTCAATCGTCAGCAGATAGTAATGAAGGCCGGGGGTGCCCTTGTGCTCGAATGATTCGTCAGGCTACACGGTAGTGGGTAATCCGGAATATGGGGATAATGAAAAACCAGTGTTTCAAGCTTGTTTATACCGGACGGAAGCTTGCTTATGCCGGGCAACACCAGCTCGTAATCGCAGACATGGCAGAGCGATGAAATTGATATATGTATTTCGTCGGCACTTTTGTGGCTAATATCACAATGCCCGTTGCAGTGGTCAAGCCCTTTGTGCGAAAGGCGATGCAGGTTTTGCCAAACCAACGGTAGGAGAAACAGACAGATGCCTATCCAGGCTGTGCGTCGCAAAGCATTCAAATCAGCTGGCAGTGGTTTGGTTACAAATCGGGCAAAAACCGTGGAGAATAATTTCGGCTTCGGACATGCTGTACCCTTGTGGTAGTGCTATGGGAGGCACAGGAGCCACGCTCAGGCAACGGACGCTCTGACAAGCAGTGCAATGAAAGTGAGCATGACTTTGATTCGCATCGTTTCCGGCCAAAGCATAACGTACCTTCTGGCTGTCGAGCACTATTTTGTGGATGATGCCCGATTCTTCAAGGGTTTTGAACGAACGGTAAAAGGTAGTGCGGTCGTAGGTGCCCGCAAGCCCATCGCGGATATCGTGCTCCGACAGGGCCTGTCCGGCTTGCATCATCAGATTGATGATGCCTTCGCGGCAACTGGTTCGTTTGAGGGCATACCGCCTGAGCAAATCACGTGCTTCCGACATGCAAGTATGTTTTAAATGCAATGATGTTGCAAAAATAACAAAACTTGCAGCAGAATGTTCTTCGCAGTTTTATTTTTCGCGGCTCACGGCAACAAAGGGTTTTTCGCCGGCCCTCACGCTTGCGCGGAACATACCAGAGGTATTGAATGGCATGGCAATATTTCCCTTGGCGTTGACAGCGATGATTCCTCCGCCAGCATCAAGGGCGGCTAACTTGACCATAACAACTTCGTGGGCAGCTTTTTCAAGGCTTTCGCCAAGATATTGCATGCGGGCACTGATGTCGTGGGCCACGGCATTTCGGATAAAATACTCGCCATGGCCGGTGGCCGAAATGGCGCAGGTCTTGTTGTCGGCCCAGGTGCCTGCACCGATCACGGGTGAGTCGCCGAGGCGTCCCACACGTTTGTAGTGCATTCCTCCCGTAGAGGTGCCGGCAGCCAGGTTCCCTTTCATATCAAGTGCAACAGCTCCCACCGTGCCTTTGGGTTGCAGCGGAAATTCGCGTTCAAGTCTGGTTTTGCGTGTTTTTTCCCATGCATCGCGTCGTTCTTTGGTATAGAAATAGTCGGCCGGCATGGTATCGACACCATTTGATGCGGCAAAAACTTCGGCGCCACGTCCCACCATAAACACATGACGCCCGTCGTCCATCACGGCTTTGGCGGCCAAGATAGGATTTTTAATACAGCTGACCATGCCCACAGCACCGGCTTTGCCTTCTCTGCCTTCCATAATGCTGGCATCGTGTGCAAGTTGACCTGCTTCGTTGTACACCGCTCCGCGTCCGGCATTGAATAGCGGGTTATCCTCCAAAACGGTGATCGCGGCCACTACGGCATCGAGGCTGCTACCTCCCGATTTGAGTATGGCCTCGCCAGCCTTCAGGGCATCGAGCAAGGCTGTTTCATAGCTATTTCTGGCTTCGGCCGACATATTTTCCCATTCCATGGTGCCGGCGCCCCCATGAATGGCCAGCGCATAGGCCGGTTGCTGCAGTTGTGTGGAATGCTGTGCAATGCCTTTCAAATCAAAAATCAGTAAAACGAAAAGAATGATGTAGTGCTTCATACGCATAGATTTCTGACAAATGTAGGTGTTTTAAAAAATGGGATTAGCTGAACAATGCAGCCCTTGAGCATATTGGTGGGCAGCCCGTTTTTGCAATAGATGGCAATGAAACCCATAAGGATGGGCAATTTAGAAAATGCTCAACTGGCAGGTTGTTTACTGTCCTGACTCAGAATATCCGTCACTATGAGAACCATGATAGGCTATAAAAGATTACCTGTCTGAAATCAGCTCAAACAAAGAAATCATTATCAATGACAAAGAAAATATTTTAAAAATACTTCATTTTTTTTGATGCGATTTTACCCCTGAGTGGTATAAATGCACAGTAAAACCCATAAATGCACCCGACGAAAAGTCGTTTGCGGACAAGCCAGTCGGCAGTGTGCAGGCTGCAGCCAAAATACGATTGGTAGGTCACCGATTGCGCAGACGGAAGTCAAATTTTTTGGATGAGGTTTGACAATAAGTAATAAACAAATTGATGCGAAATGCTTAAATTGTAAAAAAGCTCCAACCGACGGCATCTTCATTCACACAATAATACCTTAACGATCTCAATCCCTAACCCAGAAAAACGATTTACCTTTTTCGTTATCGTCATAAGTGACCACATATCTCTCTGTCCTGAGCTGCATAAAGTTAATCATGGCAAAATCGCCCATGCACGAGAGGGTGTGCAACAGGAGGGTGATGAGCAAACAAAACTGCCAGAAAGGGTTAGCGGCAACCAAAATGGCTGAAAGCAATGTCGAAATGACAACAAATGGCGCAAGGGCCACCACATAAAAAGGCTCCCGGCCAATGACAAAACGGTCGGCCAACGCAGCCACATATAGTTTTCTCCAGTTGATGATATAGCTCACTGTTTTAGCGCCGGCCCATTTGTAAGCCAGGCCATGCAGCCACTCGTGCGCCGGAATGAGCGGCAGCAAAAGCAGCAATGCCGGCAACACGGCGCTGGCGAGGGTATCCAGTTCTGCCCTGCCATTCATGATGTGATACCCAGCGAAAGCTGCAAGCATAAACACATGTAGCGCCGTTGCGCCTATCCATATCCAGATAAACAATCCTTTGCGCCGCACATATTGCATCAGAAACGTGGTGAGCTCTTCGTGCGAAAGTTCATCGGCCTTGTGAAAACCCAAGCCGGGCAGGTCGTCGGGATGAATCTGTCCCAGTTTTTGTGCCATAATTTTCGGTGATTGTTTTGTGTTGAGAGATTAAAGGTCAAAAATACTTACGGGCAGACGCCTGTACAGGCTTACCATTTTTTGGCTGTCCTGATAAACAGGCGCATACAAACCTTTGAAGTAGTGTTGGTTAATCAGGCTTCCCACCGATTCAGGTGCCCTATTGCCTGGGCTGATTACCAGCACAAAGTCGGCCTGCCTGTTGCGCAAACCACCGGTAGCTGGCCAAGCCTTGACTGGTTTCGACATCTCGCCCAGATGAAGCACAGGCAAATTGCGTAAGTTCCATTGCACCGGAAAGTAAGGTAAAGCTGCCTGATAGTTTTCGCTGATTACCACTGCACAATGCATGCCCAAATAGTTCGAAAAATGTGTGTGCAGCATTTGCCCGGAGGCATTTTCCACATAAACCATTGCTCCGGCAGGCAGCTGACGTGCAGCCATGGCCACGGCACGTGCCACGGGCTGATCGTGCCGCAAAGTCTGCATGTACAACACCAATAGCGCTACACTCGTCATCAGTGATACTCCTCTGCTGAGCCATTTTAGCCATCGCTGCACGGCAACCGAGGCCAGCAGCACCAACAAGGCCAAAAACCACATCAGTCCTGTACGCTGGCTCATCACGCCCGAGAGCGCATTGCCATCCGGCAGCACCACAAGCGCCAGGGAGAGCAACACGAGCGAAGTAAAGGCACCTATTGCCATGAGAGATAGCTGGCTTTTGAATACCGAATGCAACATGAACAAAAACCGGATTGCCAGCAGCCAGAATAACCACTGGGTGTAGATGTTGGCTTTGCCGTAATCCAGCCCTTTGGCCGGCTGCACTTCGTAGATGATGCGCCACAGCGACGGCAGCGAAAGCCTGTGGCTTTCCCCGTCAGAAAACTGTCCGGCAGCCACGAAATAAATGGCAGGCAAGAGCGGCAACAACCAGATCAGTGCCGGCTTCCAAAATGGAAAAGCCACTGCTCCAGAACTTACGAAACGCCTGAACTGCCACAGCACAATGAGCCCCGAAAATAAAGCATACCAGGCAAATGCATAGAGGTGAGCAAAAAGGATAAGTAGTCCTGTGGCGACCAATAAGGCAGACACCCACCCTTTCCGGCTTTGGTCAGGAAAACTGACCCAAAGACTAAGTCCGAAAAGCCCGAACAGCATTCCCAGTAGAAAATTATAGAACCCCATGAAAAACAAGAACCCGTAAACAAAGGGGAAGACAAGCAGCGCCACCTCGTCCGATTGGCCTGTACTTGCTTTTAGCAGGCGACGGAAGGTCAATGGAAAAAGGGCCACAATGAGGGTGAGCAGGATTTTTTCGGCCAGCAGGGCAGGAATGCCCGTCACCATCAGGCCGGCCAGCAGATAATGCGCCAGCACATTGGGTTGCAGGAGCGGGTTCAACCGATAAAATTCGGCCACGAAGGCATTATCCCTCCAGAGCTCGAGCAAAATGCGGGAATTGTATAGATGGGCAGGTCCGTCAACGGTCGGAAAAGGCGTGAACAACCAAACCGGAATCAGGTGAATAGCCCACAGCAGCCAGAACAATGCCTCGTCGGGTTTTGGCCGGAAGGAGCGGACTATGTCATTCATGTTCATGGCCAGGGCAAGTGCTGCCCGCAAAGATAGGCTTATACGAGGTATCAGAAACTTGATCCTTCGCGTTGAAATTTATGAAACAGGCAATGGTAATTCCGGAACAGCAGGGTAAATTCGCAATAAAAAACGATGGACTTTATCAGCCTGGCCTCATTGCGATCGAGTGTGCGCAGCTATGACCCTTCGAAGCCGGTGGAAATGGATGTATTGCTCCGAGTACTGGAGGCCGGACGCATGGCCCCATCGGCAGCCAACCGGCAGCCATGGAAGGTATTGGTAGTGCGGCAGAGACAGCTGTTGACGCGCCTGCACAAGGCCTACGAGGCACCCTGGTTTGCCGATGCCCCTGTGGTGCTGGTGGTCAAAGGCTTTCGCCAGCAGGCCTGGACGCGGCGCTACGACGGCTGGAACAGCCTCGAAACCGACCTGGCCATTCTGATGGATCATCTGATTTTGGCTGCGCATGCCAAGGGACTTGCTACCTGCTGGATTTCGGCCTTCGACCCTGCCGTGCTTTCGCATGCACTCGGATTACAAGAGGGTGAGGAAGTATTCGCCATTACACCCCTGGGTTATCCCAAAGCAGGTGAAATAGCCACCAGGCCCAAGCAACGCAAACCGCTGGACGAGGTAGTACAATGGCTTTAAACCTAAATACGGACGAGATAACCAGGCTATTCGGCCGACCGTTTGGCAAAGCAGAAAAAAAGGCCATGGCTGCGGCCTTTGTTCAGCACCCGGCGATGATTAAAGCCTTGTTCGGCGCACTGCCTTCGGCCCCTGACAGGCAGGCTGCCCGCATGGCCTGGGTGATAGAAGAAATATCCTGCCTCGAACGGGCAATGCTGGATGCGCACAAAAGCGACATTCTCACTCTGTTGTTTCACTCCGACCTGCAAGCTGTGCTGCGCAATTTGCTAAAGGTATTGTTGTTGTACAGCACCGATGAGGCAGAGGCTACAGCACTATTCGACCGCTGCATACACCTGGCTGCCAATCCTGTAAACGACATTGCCGTACGCTGCAATGCCTTCAGCTTGGCACACCATATTGCCCGCCAGTTCCCCGGACTGGAACAGGAATTATTTCTACTGACCGATTTACTCGGGCGTGATGTCAGCGTCGGACTGTATTCAAGAACAAGAAAGTTGCTCAGGAAATGAAGCGTAAAATGCACTCAGGCCATTCTGCCGCAATGCCTTAGTTTTTGGCCGTAAAGCCGGATTATTTTGAGATAATAACCTTCTTTATTTCACGAAACCCATCGGACCTGTCAAACTGCAACAGATAAACACCCGGCTTAAGGCTTGCCGAATCCAACCGACAAACCCCTTCGAAACGGAAGCTTTTGACCAAGGCACCCTCTAACGAATAAATAGTAGCAGTGGTGGGCAATAAGGATGTGCTTTGAATAGTAAGATGGCTCCGGGCTGGCATCGGAAACATGGAATATGCCTCTATCCTGTATGGCAGATGGTTATTTTATCTTACAATATTACAACTGGCATCCATCTTCAGGTATAAAGCATCCTGCGTAGGGTAAGTATTGTAATACGTTACCGGAATCAAACAGCCTCCGTCTGAAGTAGCCATTAAACTACCACATGCAATACCACTGGTTGTACTGAAAAATGCAGAGTAGAGCAGCTGACCAAAAGTGGCTGTTTTATAAATAAATATCTGATTGAAATTGACTGATGGAGTTTGATGGTTATCTCTTTGATACTTAGTGCCGCCAACAAACTGTACGCCCGGGTTGTAACTGCTAATACTTGCTCCTCTGGAATCTTGGCCTTCAAAACCGATTACAAATGTGTTGATAATATTAGCCTGATCATTGACCTGAAGAACCTCTATTTCACTTATTGGTTGAGAATAGCCGGGAACAAACTTCATTTTGTCGCGAATGATGAAACAGCTCTGATAATTATAGGGTTGTATCCTCACTCATAAAAATTCGTGTGGCAAACCCAATGAGAAAGTGCTTTCGAAGCCGAAATTCGCATCCAGTTGCAAAACGAAATTGAACCAGCTCCACATATAATATTTGTTATTTCCGACGGGTAAAAGGTAGAATGCATTATGATCAAGTGTTTGCTCTTTGATTTGGATCGTTTCGCCACTTTGCGAAATTTCCATGAAGTAATAATGGTTGAGCCAATGCCTTGAGCAATAATTTTCCACAACATTGCCATACGTTACTACATTGCCGTACTGATTCAGGATGATGGAGCCACTTGGCTCAATTTTCTTACCATCCAGACCATATAATGATTGCTGAAGGATGTTTAGCGATTCATCCATCCATATAAGGCCTAATTTTTTTTCGTTAGAATCAGGATGAAACGCTGGGCCAGCTAAAAGGACGTGCCCATTATTCAAAACGAGACCCTGATACAACATAATGTGCCAGTTGTCAATGAATTTCACATACACGCTATCAATTTTGGTCAGGTTCTTGTCAGTCGAAAGCAGAATGCTTCCCCAGGCTGTGAACGGATCACCTAATGTGCCATTGTCCTTTATTTTACATTCGAGCATTCCCAAAACATACCTGTTGGGTGTTTCAAGCGAAAACGCTGGCGCAACATATTCACCTGTACTGACCCAAATCGGTGGGGTAACCTGGCCATGAAGAGTATCTGATTGAGTAATCATTAATAATAAACCCAGCATGCCGACATGTGAAAGCAGACTTTGTATGGGGTTATTTGCGTATGCTCCTCTTTTTTTCATTGACTATTAATTTTAAAAAACAGATGTGTTATAAAAAATCAATCAGGAAACCCAATGTACGTACGACGGTAAATCTGTGCAACATATCGGTGCGAAAACCATGATTGAGTGCCGTAAGGATTGACCGGGTTGGGACACGGCCAGTTGAAACACTGTACATCCCAACAATAGATATAAAACCAGCCAATAACTAAGTCAGGATTTCTGGTGTAGAGCGGGTTTGTTTCATCGATAACCTCTTTTGTTGATAACAAGTACTGATTAAGAATCGGTCCGAACATTTTAAACTGACCGCACATCCCGTAATTTCAGAAAATTCTCAGTTCCGGAGTCCCCCCGACCGGGTATGCAGTTATATAAAGAGGGTAGTAGTATGTATAAACATAGGAAGGGTCAAAATAGTGCGGTGAGCCGCTGGAGAATTTTTCAAAATATCTATAGTTAGTCCTCATATATTGCGGATGATAAATGTTTATATCAGGGCTTTGTTCGGCCCAAAGCCACTCGTTTTGATCGAACAGAGGCATGTTTGAGCCAGGGGATAATGGGGTAATTAAAAATCGAACGTTGTTTCTTGGTCCGCCAGCAAATATTGACATTAATTGAACATGGTTCAAATCAAAGTCCTTCACGATTAGAGCTAATGACCAAAAGTTGAATCCGGAAGCTTGATTCGAAACGATTCTGTTTACAAACTCCAGGTATTGATTAATAATGTCCTGACCATTAATAATGGCAAACCATTTTCAGCGAAATATTCAATAGGTAATGTTTAATAGGCAGTATCAATAACCAAATAATCAATAGAGTCATTAATAAAACCATAATTTCTGTTGATTAATGCGCTTACTACCCAAATCGCTTCATCAAGAGTGCGATCCATGGCCACACTAACAGATTTATTCCCAAACGCTTTAACATTATCAACTTCGTTATAAAAGGAATTAAAAATCACTTTAGCGAAATACGGTGATGGTGTGTATCCGTTGATTTTATTAATGAGACAATATTTATTAGGAATTAAAATTTCAGAGTGTTGCGATTTTTTGCAGGAAGTTATGCTTGCGATTATCAAAAGCAAAATAATATTAGCAATTGGTCGAAGAAGTATCGCCTTGTTTTCATGTTTTCATCAGTTCATTGTAAAAATAACACCTCTGGAGTCTTGTTGTCAAGCAAAGCAAACAGGATTTGAAAAACTTCAAATGTAGAATTGTCAACAAACAGTTAAATAGCGCCTTACAAATTATTCAGAGTTATTCTAACTAATTTTATCTATTATTAGCATTTGACATCCGACTATTCAATATTCATCGCCTGAATCTGAGAAGTTCATAAGCAATGTGCGAGTTCAAAATACCACATTTATTCTTGCGCTTGCTTTACAATGCAAAACAGCTAGGCCCGTTGGGGTCTGGCTGCCTTGTTCATTAGTTGTTGACTGGTTTCATGGCCTTATCTGGCGGTCATTTTGTATGATCAGCAATTCGTTCATGATATGACTGGCGCCGGCAAAGCGGTCCACAATCAGCAAAACATAGCGGATATCCACACTGATGGTGCGTTGCAGCTCGGGCTCGTAGGCGATGTCGCCGCTCATGGCTTCCCAGTTGCCGTCGAAGGCGAGGCCAATGAGCCTGCCCTGGGCATCGATCACCGGACTGCCCGAATTGCCACCGGTAATGTCGTGGTTGGTGAGGAAGTTGACCGTCATGCTGCCGTCGGGATTGCCATATATACCGTAATCCCTGTTTAGGATTATATTTTTGAGTTTTTCGGGCACTTCAAATTCCCAGGTGATGGGGTCTTCCTTTTCGAGTATGCCTTTGGTGGTGGTGATGTAGTTGTAGTGCACCGCATCTGCGGGGTAATAATCCTGCACTGTGCCATAGGTGAGGCGCAGGGTGCGGTTGGCGTTCGGATAGAAGGTGCGTTTAGGATACATCGTTTTAAGTCCGGCCACAAAAAGCCGGTTTCCGCTGCGAAGCATTTCGTTGGGTTCGGCCATGGCTTTCTGCAGGTTTTGGTTTACTTCGCCAAATGCCTTGGCGAGGGCAAAGGCAGGATCGGCAGCAATGGCTTTTGCTGTGGGCCTGACCAGCAGAGCCTGCGATTTTTCGAGGGTGGCAAACGATGAGCGCGCAAAAACAGCCTTGGCTAAAGCGGCAAAGTTGTTCTTGTGTTTGGCGGCCATCGTTTTCAGCAATTCCGGATGAAACTCAGCAGGAACGTCCTTGTAATACATCTCGAGCATGCGGGCCAGCATGTTTATTTCCACCTGCAGGTCGTAGTTTTTAAAAGCTGCTTCAAGACCGGCATTCAGGCGATCGATTTCCTTTTTCACAGCCTCTGCATCCAATGGTTTCGCGTTGAGCAGCTCAAGCAGTCTGTTGTAACGGTTGGCAATGTTCAGGATTTCAGAGCCCGACATGATGGCTTCGACCATATACCAGCGGGCGAGGTTGTAACGCTTGATTTGGTCATAAGCTTGCTCTATCAATGGAAGGGCTTTACCATACTGTGATTCCCAAGAGGGATTTGCGGTCAGTTTGTTGCGAAATTCTTCTTCGATGGCCAGTTTTTTGTCAACCACATCCAGCCTTTTCAGTCCTCGGGTCTGGCCGATGAAGTATTTCCAATAATTGGCTACGCCGGCGTATTTGCTGGAGTATTGAATTCGCACTTTGGTCGAGGCTTCCATGCCTTCGTTCATGATGCGGAGCTTTTCTTCTCTGATTTTTACCCGAGTTGGATTAGACTCATCTATGGCCAATAGCACGCCCCAGGAGGTGAGGTATCGGTCGGTGCTGCCCGGGTTGCCCATGATCATGGCATAGTCGTCCTTTTTGATTCCGTCAAGCGATATGGGCAGAAAATGGCGGGGTTTGAATGGCTTGTTGTCTTTGCTGTAGGTGGCCGGCTTGTTGTCGACTCCGGCATACACCCTGAAAATCGCAAAGTCGCCGGTGTGACGGGGCCACATCCAGTTATCGGTGTCGGCTCCGAACTTGCCGATGGATTCGGGTGGCGTGCCTACCAGCCGCACATCGCGAAACACCTCATAAACGATGAGGTAGTAGGCATTTCCTTCGAAATATTCGCTTACCGATGCGGTGTAGTGTGTGCCATCGGTAGCAGCTTTTTCGAGGGCGGAGCTGTTTTTGCGAATCAGATCGGCGCGTTCTTTACCGCTGGCATCGGCACTCACGCCTGCAAGCACTTTTTCGGTGACTTCTTCCATGCGGATGACAAAGGTGACGGTGAGGCCGTTGATGGGGATTTCCTCTTCGAACGATTTGGCCCAGAAACCATTGCGCAAATAGTCTTTTTCGACGGTGCTGACGCTTTGAATGGCCCCGTAGCCGCAATGATGGTTGGTGAGGATGAGGCCTTTGTCGGAAATGATTTCGCCCGTGCAGCCACGGCCAAAAATAACGATGGCATCTTTGAGGCTTGGGTTTGTTTCGCTGTAAATCTGATCGGCCGAAAGTTTAAGCCCCAGCCGTTGCATGTCGGCAATATTGAGCTTTTCGACCATTTTAGGAATCCACATGCCCTCGTCAGCCCGTGCTGGCATAACCACCAGGCTAATCGCGACAAACAGGAAAATAATGTAGCGTTTCATGTTGTTGTGATTGTTGTTGAACGGGCACAAAACTATGCAAAAGCCGCAAACATGGACTTAAAGGCCAGTCAAAGGCGGTGGCGGGCGGATTTTCGGAGATGAAATGGCATATACGAGTGTCAATAGAAAGGGAGCCGGACGAATTGATTTAAAATTAGAAATGCACCCTATCCGGAATTTTTCTTACTTAAACAGGCAATGAAGGTATTCATCACATAGGCTATGAAGCTTTCGGGAAATCCGAAAACTTTACTGCCGCGCGAAGAGCACAATGTTATTTCTCGCTAAGACCGCGAAGGTTAACGCAAAGATCGCAAAGGGGTTTTTAGTACTATTTCTTTGCAAGCTTTGCGCCCTGTCTTTACGTGTTTTGCGAGAAATAGGTTTCACGCAAAGAGGTTTTTAGTACTATTTCTTTGTGTGCTTCGCGCCTTCCTGGCGTGCTTTGCGAGAAATACGTTTTCACGCGAAGACCGCGAAGGCTAAAGCAAAGATCGCAAAGGGATTATGGTCTTATTTCTTTGCGTGCTTTGCGCCCTGTCTTTGCGTGCTTTGCGAGAAAATGGAATCACGCAAAGGCCGTAAAGGTTGAGCCGGAACTCAGCCACGGCATAAAACTAAGCACATGTTAATTTAAGGTCCTGATTCACCCTGAAGTGCAGGAAAGTTTTACCACCCCAGAATCCAAGCAAAAATTAGCGGAGCCACTATTGTGGCGTCGGATTCGATGATGAATTTCGGGGTGTTGATGTCGAGCTTGCCCCAGGTAATTTTCTCGTTGGGCACTGCTCCACTGTAAGAGCCATAACTGGTTGTGGAGTCGGAAATCTGGCAAAAATAGGCCCAGTAAGGCACATCAGTCCATTCGAGGTCCTGATACATCATCGGAACCACACAGATGGGGAAATCGCCGGCTATGCCTCCGCCAATCTGGAAGAAGCCCACCCCATTTCCTGCCGAATTTTTACGGTACCAGTCGGATAGCCACACCATGTAGTCGATACCGCTTTTCATGGTTGTAGATTTGAGCTCACCTTTGATGACATAGGAAGCAAAAATGTTGCCCATAGTGCTGTCCTCCCATCCCGGCACAACAATGGGCAGGTTTTTTTCGGCAGCGGCAAGCATCCAGCTGTTTTTTGGGTCTATTTCGTAGTATTGTTCGAGCACACCCGAAAGCAACATTTTGTACATGTATTCGTGCGGGAAGTAACGTTCGCCTTTTTCGTCGGCATCTTTCCAAAGCTTGAAGACGTGTTTCTGAAGCCTGCGGAAAGCATCTTCTTCCGGGATACAGGTATCGGTCACACGGTTGAAACCGTTTTCGAGCAGTTCCCATTCGTCCTGCGGACTAAGGTCGCGGTAGTTGGGCACACGTTTGTAGTGGTTATGGGCCACCAGATTCATCAGGTCCTCCTCGAGGTTGGCGCCTGTGCACGAGATGATCTGCACCTTGTCCTGACGGATCATTTCGGCCAGCGAGATGCCCAGCTCGGCGGTGCTCATGGCTCCGGCCAGGGTGATCATCATTTTGCCGCTGGAAACCATATGGGCTTCGTAGGCTTTGGCGGCGTCCATGAGTGCGGCAGCATTGAAGTGCCTGTAGTGATGCTGTATGAATTGCGAAACAGGACCTTTGTTTTTCATGGCATTGATTTTCAGAAGGGTGAATTTGCCGGCAAAGATACGATTTTAGGATATTTTTGTGTACTAAGCAGGGCAAGCTTGCAATAGTGGTGAAAGAGATTGCAGCCTGATGTGCGATTGCAAAAACGGTGTGCGTCGTTCAACCTGCCTGATACGATCGGGCATGCACGCCAGCTACGGCACGGCCCGAGGGGTCAATCATGTTTTTGAAAGCGGGGTCCCAGGCCAGGGCTTCGGGTGTGCTGCAGGCTACAGAGGGTACTGATGGAACTGTGGCTGCAGCGGTATCGGATGGAAAATGTTCGCTGAAGATGGTGCGATAGTAATACTCCTCCTTGGTTTGGGGAGTGTTGACTGGAAAACGGAAGCGTGCATTGACCAATTGTTCGTCGGACACCTGTTCGCTAACGAGTTTTTTCAAGCTGTCGATCCAGTTGTAGCCCACGCCGTCGGAAAATTGTTCTTTCTGGCGCCAGGCCACCTCGCTGGGCAGGTAATCTTCGAAGGCCTTGCGGAGCACCCATTTCTCGATGCGGCCGTTGCCGGGTTTTTTATCGGCCGGATTGAGCCGCATGGCCACATCCAGAAACTCTTTGTCAAGGAAGGGCACCCGACCTTCCACGCCCCAGGCCGCCAGTGATTTGTTGGCGCGAAGGCAGTCGTATAGGTGCAGCTTGCTGAGCTTGCGCACCGTTTCCTCGTGAAATGCCTCAGGGTTGGGAGCCTTATGGAAGTAGAGGTATCCGCCGAAGACCTCGTCGGCACCTTCGCCCGAAAGCACCATCTTGATGCCCATCGATTTGATCACCCTGGCCAGAAGGTACATGGGCGTGGAAGCCCTGACGGTGGTCACATCGTAGGTTTCGATGTGGTAAATCACATCGCGTATGGCATCCAGACCTTCTTGCACGGTATAGTGGATTTCGTGGTGAACAGTGCCCAGATGGTCGGCTACTTTACGTGCAGCTGCCAGATCGGGCGATCCTTCCAGCCCAATGGCAAAGCTGTGCAGGCGGGGCCACCATGCTGTCTGCTGGTCGCCGCTTTCGATGCGTTTGGGCGCAAAACGGCTGGCAATGGCCGAAATGATGGATGAATCTAATCCTCCTGAGAGTAAAACGCCGTAAGGCACATCCGACATCAACTGACGATGAACGGTTGCCTCAAGGGCCAGGCGCAATTGCTCCAGATCGGTTGTGCTGTCTTTCACGGCATCGTAACTGGACCAGTCGCGCTCATACCAACGCACCATCTTGCCCTCAGGGCTATGGTAATAGTGACCGGGAGGGAAGCTTTCGATGCGGTTGCATACGCCTTCGAGGGCTTTCAGCTCTGAAGCCGTGTAATAGTTACCAAGCTTGTCCCAACCAATATAGAGCGGGATGATGCCGATATGGTCGCGCGCTATGAGGTAGGTATTGTTGCGGCTGTCGTAAAGGGAAAAGGCAAAGATGCCATTGAGTTCATTGAGAAAACCGACGCCTTTTTCTTCGTACAGCGCAAGAATCACCTCGCAGTCCGACTGAGTACGGAACTTATAGGGTCGGCTGAGGGTTTTGCGCAGCTCCATATGGTTATAAATCTCGCCGTTCACGGCAAGAACCACAGTTTTATCCTCGTTGTAAAGCGGCTGACCACCCGAGATGGGATCGACTATGGCTAGGCGTTCGTGGGCCATAATCACACGCTCGCCCGCATAAATCCCCGACCAGTCGGGCCCGCGGTGGCGCACTTTCTTCGACATATCGAGAATCTGGGGCCTGAATGCCTGCGTGTCGCCCTTCAGGTCAAAAACACATACGATTCCACACATAAGCTGCTGGGTTGTTTTTTGCAGGCGCAAAATTAATATTTCAGCAATAGGGTCACACAACACAACAAACAAGGCAGATAGAAAACCGGACAAATAACGGATCCAAAAGCTTGCTTATATTGCGAGGCAACGCAATGGACTGAAATGCGTTTAGACGCAATTATCTGTTATCAATCAGTGATATTCGAGCAGTGTCGATATTTTTTGTTACCAAAACCTAATCTGTCTTGCGGATTTCACCTTGAGCACGAATTATTAGACCCAATAAACTTGCTGAACCGATGATCAGCAAACATAATCGGTCTGATTTACCGGGTGTAGACAGTTGGAAAGTATTTTGCACGATAAAAAAAATTGACGGGTCGAGGCCGTAATCTGAACGCAGAACATTTTAAACTTTGTTAACACTTCTAACTTTTTTTAACATTATTTATGTTGAAGCCTCTTCAAATGTTAAATATTTATATAGTTGATAATAAAAAACATAAACAATTTAAATGACATATATCAATATATTTTATTGTATAGATTTGGATTCAAGCAATAAAACTTCATGTTTTAGTGGGCTGGGATTTCTAAAAGCGGTGTTAACATTGCATCTGGAACAAGCTGTATTATTAAAGTGTTCCTGTATAATGAAGAGAATTGAAACCAAAACTTAACTAATATTTATGAAAAGACAAATGCTTCGACTCAGCATGATGCTTTTGGCAGGTGCCATGGCATTCAGTGCATGCACAAAGGAAGGGCCGATGGGTCTATCGGGTAAAGATGGTAAAGACGGCAAAGACGGACGCGATGGGCGCGATGGTGTTGACGGCACTGCGGGTTGTATTCAGTGTCACGACAACAGCCAGGTGAACTTTGCAATCACCGCACAGTGGGAGCGCTCGACGCATGCCACTGGTGGGTTGTTTGTGCGCAACACAAACACCTGTGCCGGTTGCCACACCAGTCAGGGATTCCGCGAAATCATCCAGACCGGACTTCCGAACACAGCTGCCACTATCAACAATCCGGTTCCGCCGAATTGCTACACCTGTCATAATGTGCACACCACTTTTACACCTGCTGACTGGGGGCTTAGCACAACTGCCAACATTACTTTCCGCCTTTTCCCCGACCGCACTCACAATTTTGGAAAAGGTAACCTTTGCGCAAGCTGTCATCAGCCCCGTCTGCCCAGCCCGATGCCTACCATTGGTGGACCGAATATAAACATTACTTCTGCCACTTGGGGACCTCATTATGGAACAGCAGGGGCTATTGTATCGGGCAAAGGTGGCTTTGAGCTAGGCACTGGATACACCAACTCGGCCCACGTTAACATGATCGGTCAGAGCTGCGTGGCATGCCACCTCACCACAGCAAGTGGAATTAATGGCGGAGGCCACATGATGAACCTCGGCTATACCACAAGCACCGGAACAAAAGCTGTTATTACCACATCCTGCACCACATGCCACAGTGATGATACTGCACTCAACACGCTCATTACGACAAAGAGAAATGAAATTGACACCCTCAAGATGCAGCTTGGCGATCGCCTGGTACAGATTGGCATGCTCAACCCTACCACCCAGCGCGTTGTTACCGGCACATGGTCAGCAGCACAGGCTGGTGCCTTCATCAATTATATGCTGGTGAAGAACGACAAGGGCGCTGCATCGCACAATTTCCCTTATGCTAAGAAACTACTTGAAAATTCGCTTGCTGCCATTCAATAACAGTCTTGCGACCTGAATTAAATTGAGCAGGGGCAATCCAGTCTCTGCTCAATTTCATGTTAAGCCGTTTTTACCTCAAATTCGTAACTTCGTCAATAAATTATAACAAGAAAATGAAATCATTCGGCATTAACTACTACAGGGTTTTGTTTGCCGTGATGGCTCTGGTGGCCTCAGCCGCACTCAGCTCGTGTCAGTACGAGTTTATCGAACCCGAGAGGCCAATTATTGACCCCACTGTAGAAATCAAGTTTGCTACGGAGATCGCACCCATTTTCAGCAACAACAATGCCTGTACTGCCTGTCACCGCACCGGTGCCACACCTCCCGACCTCACAGCCGAAAAGGCCTACAATGCCATTGTTCCTGCCTTTGTAAATACGGCAAACCCCGAACAAAGCAGCATCTATTGGTTTGCTCACCCCAACTCGACCACCCACAGCTGGAAGAAGTACACCCTTGCCGAAGCGGCACTCATACTTGAATGGATTAAACAAGGTGCCAAGAACAATTAATAAATGCAATGATGAAAGCAATTATCAGCACGATTTTATTTTTCATGATTGCCAATGCTGGCATCATAGCTCAGGAGGAACAGCAGGCAGCTAAGCCCAAAGACCGCCCGGTGCGTTCGCCCTTCGAAAGTGGTTATCTGATTGACAACCAGACAACAGTTATTCCATCGCCTAAAACCCTGGAATATATTATCCAGCATAAGTTTGGCAGTATGAACAACGGTTTGACTGATCTTTTCGGGATATATGCACCCGGAGCAAACATCCGTATGGGATTGAATTATGTTCCTTACAAGAACGTTCAGGTAGGTTATGGCCTCACAAGACTGAATATGTACAGCGACTTTTCGGTAAAGTATACTATCCTGGAACAAACCCGCCGCAATACCACACCTGTTGCAGTGGCCCTGTTTGGCAACATGGCCATCGATGGACGCAATGAAAAGGTCTATGGCAAAAACTACAGCTTTGCCAACCGTTTTTCCTACTTCAGTCAGCTCATTGTTGGCCGCCGCTTCAACGACTGGCTGTCGGTTCAGTGCAATGCCAGCTTTACGCACTATAATGCCACCGATTCGCTCATCGACCACGATAAAATTGCTGTGGGAATCAACGGACGCATTAAATTTTCGCCACAATCGAGCATTTTGTTCCAATACGATCATCCCCTGAAAATTAAAGATATAAGTGAGCACAGAGAGTTTACCAAGCCATCAAAACCCAACCTGGGTGTGGGATGGGAAATAAGAACAAGCACTCACGCGTTTCATATATATGTTTCGTCAGCCGATGGACTTGTTCCGCAGCACAATGCCATGTATAACCAGAACGATTTCACGAAGGGCGATATGATGTTCGGATTTTCCATCACCCGCCTGTGGAGCTTTTAAACACGTTTAACCTAATAAAACTTTTAAAATGAGAAAACTCGTAATTGCAATGGCCGGATTGTTCACACTCGGCCTTCTGGCATTCGCCATGTCTCAGGAACAGAAAAAGGGCGAACCCTGGAAGATCTCAGCAGAGTACAAAAACAAGAAGAACCCACATACAGTTAATGCTGAATTTCTGAGTATCGGTAAGGATGTATATGCCAAACACTGCCGCTCATGCCACGGAAACGCCGGCAAGGGCGATGGCCCCAAGGCACGTAACCTGAAAACACACCCCGGTGATTTTTCGGATGCCAAGTGGCATGCTTCTGTAACCGACGGTGAGGTGTATTATATGTCAATCATCGGACGTGACGAAATGCCGAACTATGAATCCAAAATCACGGACGAAGAAGAGCGCTGGGCAATTGTTGTCTATATCCGCAGTATGAAGAAATAAATCGGTTAATTTGCTTCACAAGGGAAAGCAAATGGCTTTTCTCTTGTGAAGCACATTTATTCTGGCATAGGGTTGCCTCATACCTTTACTGCTGTGATTCACGAATTCTGAACCAATCCCAAAACCTATGACCAAGTATTTTACCTGGCTGGTAGCCTTTATGTTATTCCCATTCAATCTGCTTTTTGCACAGCTGACCGTGGATATAGATGGCGAGCCGGCCGGGAAAACAGACAATCAGACTTGTTTCGATTGCCACGGAAAAAAGATATATTCCTACGAAAACCCAGTCACAGGCCGTATTGAGCGCAAGGCCATGAACCCCAATTTTGTTTTCGACCAACAGGCTTTTTATAGTGGGGTTCACCGCCATTTCCGGTGCACCGATTGCCATTCTCCTGATTATGAAACGTTTCCGCACAAAGCCGAGCTAAGGCTCGAAGCCAGGTATGGATGTCTGGACTGTCATGGAGGAGATCCTGCCTATGCCCATTTCCGTTTCGACGAAATTGGAGCAGAGTTCGAGAAAAGTGTGCATTTCGAGCGCCAACAGGAACGTTTCAACTGTTGGAGCTGTCATAATCCACATACATACAAGGCTATGACACGAAGCGGTTTCAGAATTAGCGAAATTGTTCAGTACCACAACAATATGTGTGCAAGCTGCCACGACAATCCCGACCGCTTTCAAACAATCAGTGATAGCCTGAAGCTTCCGCTTGAAAAAATACATGGTTTTCTGCCAAATTTTAAACTGCACTTCAATGCCGTACGATGCATTGAGTGCCACACAGCTACAGCAGACACCATGTGGGTAGCCCACAACATCCTACCCAAAGAAATGGCTGTAAAACGCTGTGTTGAGTGTCATTCGAGCAATTCGCTGCTGATGTCGTCGCTCTATAAGTATCAGAACATTGAATCGCGGAGGAGCCGTGGCACGCTTAATGCCATCATCCTCAACGAAGCATATGTGATTGGCGCCAACCGAAACATCTACCTGAACATTATGAGTATTGTAATTTTCGGCATGACCCTGCTGGGCGTGTTCATCCATATCATCTTCCGAATAAAAAAACCCTGACATGGCCGAAAGATTATACCTCTATCCCGTTTGGCTCCGATTCTGGCATGCCGTAAATGCGCTGATGTTTTTGGCGCTGATTGTCACAGGTATCAGCATGCAATATTCCAATCCTGATGCGCCGCTCATCCGTTTTGATCTGGCTGTGCGCTTTCATAATATTGCCGGGGTGATTGTCACATTCAACTATCTGATATTTCTGGCAGGAAACCTTGCTACCGGCAACGGCCGGCATTACCGCATCCTCTTCGAGGGTTACTTCAGGCGTATTCTTCAGCAAATGGATTACTACCTGCGCGGGCATTTCAAGGGCGAGAAACCGCCATTCCCCGTTACAGGTGAGCGCAAATTCAACCCATTGCAGCAGGCCACCTATGTGGGCACCATGTATCTGCTGCTGCCACTGATCATCATCACCGGTCTTGCGTTGCTTTTCCCTGAAACCATTGCCAACAGGGTTGGTAATTTCAGTGGCATTTACCTGACAGCACTGTTGCATTCAGCCGTTGGATTCCTGCTTTCCCTTTTTATGGTAATCCATATTTACTTCTCAACCATGGGTGCCACACCCTCGAGCAACTTCAAGGGAATGGCCACTGGCTGGCACGAACCACACTGAGCGTAAGCCATTAGCTTTATCTTTGTTGCACTTTACTAAATCATTACACCAATGAACCGACTCATCGTTCTGTTTTTCGCTGTGACCCTTTTTTCATGCGGTAATCAGCAACCCAAAGTGGAATATGCACTCGACCCCAATAATACTGCCATTATTGTGTCGGAAGTATTGCAAAGCCCTATGTACAATTATGTTCAGGGAAAAATTGACGGCAAGGAAACCTGGATAGCCGTTACAGCCGACGAGGTGGAAACCGGCAAGACCTACTACTTTTCCGAAATGTTGGAGATGACGGATTTTCATAGCAAGGAATTAGATCGCACTTTCGATCTGATTTTGTTTGTCGGAAACCTGAGCAGCAGGCCTATTCCGGTTACGGCAGCCATTCAGCATGATCATCAGCACGAAAATCGGCAATCAATGCAGCAAAGCAAAGGTGCTCCGCATCCGAGCCGGCAGGAGGTGACCATCAAACCGGTCGAAGGCAGCATCAGCTTGCAGGAATTGTGGGAAAAGCGCAAAAGTCTGGCTGGCAAAGTAGTTAAGGTTACTGGTCAGGTGGCTAAGTTCAATCCTGCAATCATGGGACGCAACTGGCTGCATATTCAGGATGGAACAGGAAGCGAAGAATTTTTTGACCTCACCATTACCACGCTTGATCTGGCCGAGGTGGGCGATGTGGTAGTGGTTGAAGGTACAGTGGTGCTGAACAAGGATTTGGGTTCGGGCTATTTTTACGACATACTGCTCGAGGAAACTAAGGTTACTCGCCTGAGCATCTATTAAAAGCTATTTACGGCCAAAATCGGCCGGAATCTCACCCCATTGAGCAGTGTCCCATTTCAGCAGGGCCACCTCGATGGGGTTTTCTTTTAACCATTTTTCGGCCCTTTCGATGACGGTAAAAAGGGCTTCTGTTGCCTCATTGCGAGGCAGCCTGCTTTTGGCTACGCCCTTACGCACCCATTTAATTGCCAGTTCCGAATCGGTGTAAACAGAAAGGTTTAGTCGTTTTTTTTTCTGCCAGGCCAGGGCATGAACAATGGCCAAAAACTCCCCGATATTGTTGGTGCCCAACTCCCATACCGGGCTGCGGAATATTTCGGTTCCGGTTTCAACATACACCCCGCGGTATTCCATCTTCCCGGGATTGCCGGAGCAGGCAGCATCCACACAAATGGCGTTGCCATCGGGTTTTGTGGCCAGTTGAAGGGTCGTCTTCTTCGGGTTCAGGGCTGGTGAAGCAAGCTGCGCACCATCTTCGTGCCCATGAGCAAAAGCCTTACGGGCAAGCTCAAGAGTGGGAAAACCCTTGTGCTTGGCGCCAGCATAGCCTTGCACCTGTTGCCGGCAAGCCTCCCAGCTCGTGTATATTCCGGGCTGAAAACCCGACCATACAACATAGAATTTTGGCTTGTCTGATTTCTTTGGCATGCTTCGAAATAAGTCGATGACATCAAAGATAAGGACTTGCTTTGGGGATATCAAACCTGTTATGCCTTTACGCATTACATTTAAATAAAAGCCGGCTGAAATGCTCCATGCGATGAATGTCCACTTCGCCTGTAGGCTGCAAGGCCTGATAGCAAAATTGATCTCCGCTTGCATCCACACGGAAAAAATTGGCCCGCAAGCTCATGGGAAGCTCTGCCCGCAGCATAGAGAGTTCGTGTAAGGGAATAGCCAGCTCTGCAACCCATACTTTACATTGGCCCCGACTATTAACTTTCCCGTCAATCAACACCCGCGTCTGCGCACTACTCACGGCCTGCTCTACTTCGTGGAAATGAGTGTGGAAGAATTTCTGCTTTCGGCCCGCGAGTCGGAGAAATCCACCGAGGGCTTCTGATTTCGGTAGCTAATTTGTACAAACAAGGGGCAAGAATGCCGCTAATTGTTCTTTTTAGTGACCCAGATTCCTGAATCGACCTTCCAGTCGTGGCCGAAAAAGCCTGATATTTCGACACCCTCCGGACCTTTAAATAACCATTCAGACGTGAAAATCAACACATCAGGAAAGGGCAGTGATGCCCGAGAAGTAATGATTCTGTACCGATGCCCTTGCTCCGGTCAGCCCTGTACCGCCTACCATACCAATCAGGTTATCTTTGCTCCCGCTGCGCGGATAGACTACATAATAGCCCAGATCATCGCCTTCGATCAGCATATTTCCCAGCTCGAGAAAACCGTTTCCGGCCTTGAATGGCATCTGGCTGCACAATGCTGTCCAGGCTTTGTTGTTGTCGGCATTGCCATACAGAATGATATTGCGCCCATCATAGCGACTGGCATCAAAAAGGGTATCGGCAATTACTTCGGGTGCGCCATTGGCCCGGTAAAGGAAGGCTTCGGCGTCGTACAGGGCTCTACGTGTATTCCAGCCTCGCTCATCACTACTTCCTCCCGTTCCATAAACAAGCACAAACTGATTGTCGAAGGCTGTTTTGAAGCCTCCGTTGCGCCCGGGGTGTTTTTCGACCTGCGGCATTGTTCGGGCAGGCTTCCAGCGCCCGCCCTTAAGCACATAACGGCAGGCAACAGCAGGCATCCGTTGACCATCGATTTCAATGCGCCTTAATTTTTGGGCCTTGAAAGCCTCGTCCGAAATTGCCAGCCTTCGAACGTTTGAAGTGTTGAAAATCAGCTTGGATCGCTTCCTTACGGCACTTGCCCGGCTGATGGAGCCGTTGTACTGCTGCTGTTCGATGGTAAGCCAACCGTTAGTGGCATTGACTCCAATGTTGGCAGTGAGCAGTGCTATGGTGTCGCGCTCAGCTATTGGTCTAAGACGATGTTTTCTTAGGAAATCGAACAAAGGAGGCCAATCCATGCTTTCATCGCCGTACCAGTGGGTACCGCCCGGATACTCGTAATAAGTCATGTCAGGATGCGAGGGCTCAAGCATTTCTCTCATTTTTCGGGCTTGTTGAACTGGAACCACCTTGTCGGCATCGCCATGAAGCACGTACAGTGGTGTTTGCCGATAATTCTCCAAAAAATTGAGCATGCGGGCGTGCAGGGATGAGTTATAAATCGTTCTGAATTGGGGATGTTCAAAGAATGCCGTATCCGAACCAGTGCGCCGGTAGGCAATGATGTCGGGGTAACCGGCAGCCGGGGCCATGGCAGCAAATATCCCGGGAAACGTGCCTCCCATCACCCAGGTGCCGTGTCCGCCCATGCTGTGGCCTGTTACATAAGTGCGAAGGGTGTCGGTGTTCAGCAGCTTCCGGGCCTGATCCAGCACCTCAAAAGCGTCGAGCCTGCCCCAGTCCTCCCAGTTGAAACCAAAAGGTCTTCGGTTGGTGGGTGCCACAAGGTGTGTCCATTCTTTTTGTTTGTAAGCCCTGATCTGGTTGGTGGCTTCCACCGAAGCGCCGTGAAGCGACAAAACAAGCGGTTGACCCGGATTGCTGGCGAATGATGGTAAAAGGCTGAAATATTGCACGCTTCCATCTATCTTGCTTATAAAAGTGCGATCGTGATGACTATTCGGATCTTGTACTTTCAAGAAAACGACGACCTGATGTATCAGGCTGCCATCGGCTCCGAGGAGCTCTATCCTGGCCTCGATTTTATCACCATGCGGAGGATTTGCCGGCTCAGGTATTTCCAGCGGCACTTTGCGCTGACTCATGGCAGGAACGCGTACCACTGCACTTTCGGAAGTTTCGCCCTCCGGCAGTATAACACGGATGCTAAGATGCGTGAGGTCGTTGGTGGTTGCATTGAGCAGACGAATAGCCCCCGGGGCTTTTCCGGCTTGTCCGGTGAGGATCGGAGGCAGGGTCATGTCGCGTTTGATGAGCATTATAGGCTTTTCAGGTTCGACAAGAGCTGCCTTGAGTCGTTGAAAACGTCCATATGAAAATAGAAACTCATTCGTTCCGGCATTCAGTCGGATAGGTTGAACTGTGTATCCATAATCATAATGATCGCCTTCGAACGGGAGTCCGTTCACCATGGCCATGGTATGGCCTGTGGCATCAAGCAGCACCACTTTTTCCACAGGGCTGTCGTAACGCGCATATAGCCAGCCCCTTTGCATACCCATGAACAGATGACTGGTGTCGGCAACCACACTGGTCCAACGCAATCCGGTTGCTCCCTGCGGGAAGTTGGCCATCACGGTATCGCCATCGACAGGTGACACCCATTTACTGGTTGCCAACTGCCAGAGTATCAGATCCTGATTACCTAGCAACATGCCTGGTTGGATAGCCTCGTTGAGCATCAGGCCTTGACCGAAATGGTGCAAAATACGACCCTCCGCGGTGGTTTCAACCCTTTCCTTGCCAAAATACTCCACCACATTGCCCTGCTGCTGTGCCTGAACGGCATACACCGACAGAATCAGGAACATCAATAACACCAATTTTAATTTCATTACGTCCTTGGTTTTGATCGGGTAAAGTTACTGAAACGATTTAGTGGAAAAACCTTTTATCACAGCTGTTTATAGGAGTTGCTCCGAAAAAAGCGCGCTGAGCTATCAGGCTGAATTTTAGATTATTTACTTCATGTAGTCTGATAATAGGTCACTTAATGGACAGAATACCCAATCTGGAATGTTTAGTGTTTGCTATGCGTATTATTCCATCAACTACATCCATAAGCAAATGGTTATATATTACCCCAAACAATTCTTGCAACACATTAATCCATTGTTTAATTTTGAAGAAAATACGTCTTTCGATATTTAAAAAGCTGCAGGCATGAATGTTGGCGAGCCAGCTAGTTCATTGATGATTAATGCTTTGCTGCTTTTCTTTCTGGCATTGTATTTTTTCAGAAAAAAGGCAGAACCCTTTGCTGAAATATTATTGTTGTTAATGCTGGCTGCCGGCTGGTGGTCATTGTTTTACGGCTTTGAACTAACGGTAAAGAATGAGCGTTTTCTGCATTTGTTGTTTTCGGTTAAGTATCCCGCTGTTTTTACCCTTCCGGTATTCTGGCTCATATTTTCTATCAGGCTAACCGGTTACAAACCTCCCGAAAAGTTCCACATAAGCTGGCTGTTTCTGTTGCCTATCATCAACTGGATCCTGCTTCTGAGCAATCCGAACCATCATCTTTTTTATAAAAGCGCCAGCATTTCAACAACCTCCACTTATAGCTATGTGGAGTTTGATCCCGGTCCGGCTTTTATTTTCAGCCACTTCATTTACTCAAACATCATAGTTGGAGCAGGTCTGGTGTTGCAGCTCAGAGCCTTTGCCCTGACAAAGGGAATTGCACGCAACAAGCTATCAGTCATGATTTTAGCGGTCACATTACCATTCATTTTGAACTTTGCATGGATTTTGGGGTTCAGGCCGTATGGTTTCCTTGATACCACACCATTTGGATTTACCATACTAGGCATTCTGATTGTTGCAGTGTTCGACCGCCTCTCCGAGTTTGAACTGAGACCCCTAATACTCGACAGCCCGCTCGAACATCAGCCTGATGCACTGTTGGCCACAGACGTACAGTCCTCACGTTTGCTGTATTCCAATATCCTTGGAACTAAACTTTTCGAGTTGCTTTCATCTCAGAACGGCATTAGGCATGGCCTCGAGTACCTAAGTAAAATGCGTAACAATTACGGGGTTTCGATCGGCAACAGGCATTATCAGGTGCTGGTTAAGGATTTCGACGAAGGTGAGGCTGGCCGCAGGCTGAAGCTTTTCAGCTTTAGGGATGTGAGCGAACTGAAACAACACGAGACTAACCTGTCGGCACTTACACAATTAACAACAACATTTGGAAACGATGCCATTGAGAATATTGGTAAATTATTAGCCATATTGGGGGAGATTTTCGGTGCAGACGCTTGTTTCTACAATAAAAAAGTTGGCCCAATGCTGATTACGGAGACATCGTGGAATGCCCCTCCCGGTTATCAGGATGTTGACAGGGCCGAAAGGCATATTTGTAACGATGGATTATTCAGAACAGACCGGAGCTTGTTATCCAGATCAACCTGAAGCAATCATCGTATTTTCATACCGCCCCCAATGTTCGCCGCTAAGAACTCGATTCCTATCTTGGGGTGGTTGTACGCAATGAAGGCAAGCCTATCGCCACTCTTTGTCTGGTCTTCGTTCAAGAGCGTGATTTTACCGAAAACGAGCAGCAATTTCTCAACCTGATTTCTTTTGTGGTTGCAAACGAGGAATCCCGTCAAATTCAATTGCAAAAGCTCAACGAAGCCAAAGTTAATCTGAGGGCAATACTCGAGAACTCACTCGACAGCATCTGGTTGGTGGACAGTGAGTTTCGCAATACCTATGTGAACGAGGTCTTCAAGGCAGCATACAGTAGTACATTCAACATCGAGCTTTCTGAAGGAGTGCGCATCATCGACACTTTGCCCGTATCCCTGCAGCCTATCTGGCGCAGCCGTTATGAACAGGCGCCGAAAGGGGAGCATTTTATTTTTCTCGACAGTGTGCCGGTCAGCAATGACTTAACTTTTTATATCGAAGTTTCAGTGATGCCCATTATTGTTGAAGGCAGGGTTTCAGGCATATCTTTCTTCGGGCGCAATATAACTGACAAATACCTGGCTGAACAACGCCTCAGGCAAAGCGAGCAGCGCCTTGCCGAACTCAATGCAGCAAAGGACCGTTTGTTTTCAATCATCAGCCATGACCTAGTCAGTCCGTTCAACAACATCATTGGCCTTAGCGAAGTGATCGAAAGGATGGCTGATGAGGCTGGCAATCAAACCCTCCGTGAGTACGCAGCAAGCATTCTGCGGGTATCAAAGAACACCTTTGCCATGCTCGAGAACCTGCTGCACTAGTCTCGCGCTCAATCAGGCAAGATGCAGTTGTTACCCGTGGTGGTATCTTTGACCGAAGTTGTTTCGCAAGAAATTGAATTCCAGCGTCATCGGCTTGATCAGAAGTTGATAAACGTTGTCAACAAAGTGGATTTCGGACACGCTGTTATGGCTGATGCCCTTTCGGTGGCCGTGAAGGTACGAAACCTCATTTCGAACGCCATCAGGTTCAGCTACACTGAGGGCGAGATCGTTATTCAGACTGAAAAGCTGGATGGAAATGTGCTGCTCAGGGTGCAGGATTATGGTTGTGGATTCAGTGTTGAAGATCAAAAATCGCTTTTCCAGATTGACAGGCACCCAAGCCGCAGAGGCACGCAAAACGAAACAGGAACAGGTCTTGGTCTGATGCTCTGTAAAGAGCTGTCCGAAAAAAACGGCGGGCACCTATTGGTCTAAAGCCGCACTGGCAAAGGAAGCACATTCACCCTTGTGCTCAGGGCGGCATTAGCAAACAGCTGAAAAGCTTTTCAATTTCAACAAAATTGAACCAATTTATGAGAATAAAAGCCCACAATCCGTTCATCCCGTTTGTTTTGCTGATTTGGCACACATTATGCCCGGCACAGGACACAACCAGTTGGCAAACCTTAAGGCAACGAGAATACCCCAAGTGGTTTACCGATGCCAAGCTCGGTATTTTTATTCATTGGGGTGTTTATTCGGTGCCTGCCTATGGCAGTCCTGAATCATATGCCGAATGGTACTTGCGCGGTTTGCAGACCGGGGCACCGCTCAGGGTTGAGTTCATGAAAAAGAACTTTGGCAACAACTTCACTTACCGCGATTTTGCTCCTTTGTTCAAAGCTGAACTTTTCGACCCTGAAGAGTGGGCGGCCATTTTTGAACGCGCAGTGGAAAAATACATCATCCTTGTGGCAAAGCATCACGATGGGTATTGCCTGTGGCCCAGCCGTTTTGCTCCTGGCTGGAACAGTGTTGAAAATGGGCCTGGCAGCGATGTTGTCGGCTAACTAGCACAGGCTGTGCGAAAGCGTGGCATTCGGTTCGGGCTTTATTATTCGTTGCCCGAGTGGGATCATCCCCTTCACCGTTGGGACACCGATGCGCCCGACAGCATCGGTCCCTACGTACAACAGCACATGATACCCCAGCTGAAAGAACTCATAGAACAGTATAAGCCAGACCTACTTTTCACTGATGGTGAATGGTTCAACACCGTTGAGCAGTGGCATGCCCGCGAGCTCATCAGCTTGGTATTACAACCTTGTTGGTCCCGATGCCATCGTTAATGACCGCTGGGGTCATGGGGCCGACATCGGTTTCATTACCCCAGAATACAGCGCTACAGCCCCCGACACGCAGCGACCCTGGGCTGAGGTGCGCGGGCTGGGTCGTTCGTTTGGTCTCAACCGCAACGAAAAACTTAGTGCCTACATGAGCAGCCGCGATCTGGTGCGGCGTTTTGCGTGGACGGTGGCACACGGTGGAGGCCTTTGTATCAACCTTGGTCCCGGAGCCGCCGGACATATCCCTTTGCTTCAACAGGAACGTGTCGAAGCACTCGGCCTATGGATCGAACGCAACAGCGAAGCGTCTTTGGCGCTGCAAGGTGGATCAGGCCAGCCGATTACGTTGATGTGGAGTTGCGTCGAACCGACACCTTGCTTCAGCTCAACTGGGTTCGAAACAGTCCCGGAAAACCCATATCCGAAGACCGCTTCAGTGCCGTATGGACAGGTTGGATCAGGCCCGACAGCACTGCCAAATACACCTTCAGCCTGGAAGCCGATGATGCCGCCAGCCTTTGGATCGACGAAAAAAAATGCATCGACACCCAACAACTGGAAAACGAAAACGCCGCCGAAGCCATGCGCCAGAACGGCACACCAACGCATGAGGCAAGCATTCAACTCGAAGGCGGAGTGTTTTACCCTATACGCCTCACCTACCACGAAACTGTGCAAAACGCCCACATCAGACTCAGCTGGCGAGCCGGTTCAGGCGAGCAGATACCTGTTGGCAAAAAGAACCTTTTCGCCCATCGCGACCTCAGCAAGGGCGATGGCCTGAATGCTGTTTACCGATCGAAACAGCCAAACATCGTTTACACCGCTAATCAAGGCAATGTTTATGCTGTTGTGTTTGGCTGGCCGGGGAAGAGCTTGCAGATGATGATGAGCCAACCACCCCGTAAGATGAAAGTGTCGCTGCTTCCCAACAAGAATTCCCTGCCCTGGCGCTGGAAAAACGGCATACTGACCATCGACCTGGGTAAGTCCGCCTGCCCGACTGGTGATGATGTGGATACATGGGTATTCCGGATGGAAAGCGTGGCCACGCCCTGAGCCGGAGATCAGGTGTTTTTCATCCTCTGCAGTTCATATCATCGATTGAGCGGACAAAGAAAAGGCATCCATTTTGACCAATCACCGCAAAATCGTCACCTCAACCTTTGCCCACCACTACTTAACCCAAAATTTCTATCTTTGCTAACCAACGAGAAGCACATTCATAATGTCGCAGCAAGCAAGTCCACTGCATTTTGCCCTCATCGGTGCTGCCGGCTACATTGCCCCCCGGCACATGAAAGCCATCCGCGATACAGGAAACACCCTTGTGACTGCCTTAGATCCTTTTGACAGCGTGGGCATCATCGATAGTTATTTTCCCGAAGCCCAGTTCTTTACAGAGCCTGAGCGCTTCGACCGTCATCTTGACAAGCTGCGCCGCAAGGGCGATGCGGGAGTGGACTATGTAAGCATATGCTCACCCAACTACCTTCACGATGCCCATATTCGGATAGCTTTGCGTAATCAGGCGCATGCCATCTGCGAGAAGCCCCTGGTGCTCAACCCATGGAACCTTGATGCCCTCGGTGAAATCGAAAAAGAAACGGGCAAACGCATCTACACCATCCTGCAGCTTCGTCTTCATCCCGCCGTGCAGGCCCTCAGGCAAAAAGTGCTGTCGGCGCCCCACGGTAAGGTGTTCAATGTGCAACTCGAATACATCACCTCACGCGGCAAATGGTATCATTATTCCTGGAAAGGTAACCTTGAAAAATCAGGAGGTATCGCTACCAACATAGGCGTCCATTTCTTCGATATGCTCAGCTGGATATTTGGTGAGGTGAAACAGAATGTGCTCAGGCAGCATACGCACGACCGTGCTGCCGGATATCTTCAGCTCGAAAAAGCTAATATCAACTGGTTTTTAAGCATCAATGCCGAAACCCTCCCCAACGAAGTGAAGCAAAAAGGCAAAACCACCTACCGCTCGCTCAGCATCGACGGCGAAGAATTTGAGTTCAGCGAGGGTTTCACCGATCTGCATACCCAGAGCTACAGACAAATACTCGATGGCCATGGCTTCGGCATTGCCGATGCCCGTCAATCCATCAGCATGGTACACGACATCCGTGTTCAGGCTGCCCTACTCATGAGAACAACCAATCTCATATGAAACAAATTACTCCCGAAACTTTCGAGCAGCTTATTCTTGTAGGCATCAGGGCCGGAAAAGCCATCATGGAAGTGTATGCCACCAATTTTAATGTCGAAATCAAGCCCGACCAGACCACGCTTACACTGGCCGACACACGTGCCAATGATATCATTCAGCAATTTCTTGCCCAAACCAGCATCCCTGTGATCAGCGAAGAAGGCCGCAACGTCCCCTGGCACATCAGGGAAACCTGGGAACAATTCTGGCTGGTCGACCCCCTAGATGGCACCAAGGAATTCGTGCACCGCAATGGTGAGTTCAGCGTCAATATTGCCCTTATCACCAAACGCATTCCTGTGCTGGGGATCATCTATGCCCCGGTGACCGATACGCTGTACTGGACCGATGGCTATGGCGCCTTCAGGCTGGATCATGCTGCCGGACAGGCCGAAGGAAACACCCACCTTCCGGCACTGCGCCGTCTGGCCTTGCAACTGCCGCTGCAACGCACCGACAGCGATTATACCATTGTGGCCAGCCGTAGCCACCTGACCTCCGAAACCATGAGCTACATCAACCGTGTAAAGCGCGAGCACCACAACATCCGCATCGTATCGCGCGGTAGCTCGTTAAAGATGTGTATGGTGGCCGAAGGACAAGCCGATGTTTATCCCCGTTTCGGTCAGACCAGCGAATGGGACACCGCTGCCGGTCACGCCATTATCCTGGCCGCGGGAGGTAAAGTAGTACTGGCTGATCAACCCCAACAGGCCTTGACCTATAATAAGCCCGACCTACAAAACCCCTCTTTCCTGGCCTTCCCATATGAGAAAGAACATCAGCATTAAATCAGCGCTATAATAATGGAACTGTACAACTATTCGCTCAATAACCTGCGCGAGCTCGAAGCCGAAGCCATCCACATCATCCGCGAAGTGGCCGCCTCGTTCGAAAAACCGGTGATGCTCTATTCCATCGGCAAAGACAGCTCGGTGATGGTGCGTCTGGCCGAAAAAGCCTTTTACCCGGGCAAGGCACCTTTCCCTCTTATGCACATCGATACAACATGGAAGTTTCGCGAAATGGTGGAGTTTCGCGACCGCTACGCTACCGAGAATGGCTGGGAGCTCATCGTGGAGATCAACCATGAGGGCATCGCCGCCGGAATCGGTCCGTTTACACATGGCTCCAAAGTGCACACCGATGTAATGAAAACCCAGGCCCTGCTCAAAGCACTCGATAAGCACCGTTTCGATGCAGCCTTCGGCGGAGCACGACGCGATGAGGAAAAAAGCCGCGCCAAAGAGCGCATCTTCAGCTTCCGCGACCGCTTTCATCAGTGGGACCCAAAGAACCAACGTCCCGAACTGTGGGACATCTACAACACCAAAGTGCATAAAGGGGAGTCAATTCGTGTGTTTCCGCTGAGCAACTGGACCGAGCTCGACATCTGGCAATATATCCGCCTCGAAAACATTCCCATAGTGCCCCTTTATTTTGCCAAAGAAAGGCCTATCGTGGAGTACGAAGGCACCCTCATCATGGTGGACGACGAGCGCATGCCGGCGCATATTGCATCCAGAGCCACCATGCGCAGGGTACGTTTCCGCACCCTCGGCTGCTACCCTCTCACCGGTGCAGTGGAATCGGATGCCGATACCATCGAAAAAATTGTCGAGGAAATGATGACCACCACCAAAAGTGAGCGCACCACCCGCGTGATCGATTTCGATCAGGAGGGCAGCATGGAACAGAAAAAGAGGGAAGGGTATTTTTGAATGTTCCGCGTTGCGGGTTATGAAGTTCAGGGTTTAAACCATCAGCCAACATGTTAACATAGAAATGAATTGAAAATGCAGATACAAACCGGAAATATTACCACTTTCCTCGATCAGGACCAGCAAAAAGACCTGCTGCGGTTTCTCACTGCAGGCTCGGTGGACGATGGCAAATCGACCCTCATCGGCAAGCTGCTCTTCGATAGCAAGAAGATTTACGAAGACCAGCTCATGGCGCTGGAGCGCGACAGCAAGCGCATAGGCCATGCCGGCGACGAAACCGACTACGCCCTGCTGCTCGATGGGCTGCAGGCCGAACGCGAACAGGGCATCACCATCGACGTGGCGTACCGCTATTTTTCGACCAACAAGCGTAAATTCATCATAGCCGACACCCCGGGCCACGAACAATATACCCGCAACATGGTCACCGGTGCCAGCACTGCCAATCTGGCCATCATTCTGGTGGATGCCCGCAAAGGCGTCATCACCCAGACACGCCGACATACATTTCTTGTCTCATTACTGGGAATCAAGCATATTGTTCTAGCTGTGAACAAGATGGACCTGATGGACTACAGCGAGGAGGTGTTCGAGCAAATCTGCAACGACTACAAGAAGTTTGTCACAAGGCTCTCCATGCCCGACATTTATTTCATTCCGCTGTCGGCCCTCAAAGGCGACAATGTCGTGGAGATTTCCGATAAAATGCCCTGGTATCATGGCAAAAGTCTGCTGCATTACCTCGAAACGGTGCATGTGAGTTCCGACCGCAACTTTGAAGACCTGCGTTTTCCTGTGCAGGTGGTTTTACGCCCTGATCTGGGTTTCAGAGGCTTTGCCGGAAAGATGGCTTCGGGCATTGTGCGCAAAGGCGAAAAACTTATGGCATTGCCATCGCGCAGAACCAGCACCGTAACACGCATCATTGGCCCCGACGGCGATCTGGACTACGCATTTCCACCACAAAGCGTAACCATCACACTGGAAGACGAGATCGACCTTTCGCGGGGCGAGATGCTGGTGCATCCATCGAATCTGCCACGCATCGAAAGGCAGTTTGAGGCTATGCTGGTGTGGATGGACGAAAAACCAATGGATCCCTTCGCCCAGTTTTTTATCAAACACGCCAACAACACCACCCGCGCCCACATCGATCAGATCCGCTACCGCGTGGATGTGAACACCCTGGAACGAGCCGAAACCAATGCGCTGGTACTTAACGAAATAGGTCGTGTGGTCATCACAGCGGCCAAGCCTTTGATGTTCGACCCCTACCACCGCAACCGCAATACAGGCGCCTTCATCCTCATCGACCCCATCACCCACAACACTTCGGCGGTGGGTATGATCATCGACAAGGTGAACCCAAGCGATTTGCCTTCACGTCTAGTTGACCCTGAGGCCAAACGCCTGATCGAAGAGGGCAAGAGTCTGATCGACCGGCAAGAACTCGAGAAACGATACAGACAGCGCGGGCACTCCCTATGGATCACCGGACTGCATGGAAGCGGAAAGAACGTGCTGGCTTATTCGCTCGAAAAACAACTCTTCGAGGCCGGAGCCACCGTGGTAATGGTGGACGGCAGCACCGCCCGCTCGGGCCTGAATCGTGAACTTGATTTCAGTCCGGCCGGCCGTGCCGAACAAATGCGCCGTGTGGCCCATGTGTGCCGCATCCTCAACGATCAGGGTATCATTACCATCTGTTCGTTCATCTCGCCCCGCGAGCAAGTGCGCAGGCAACTGGCCGAAATCGTCGGGCCCGAACGCTTCCACCTGCTGTATATGGATGCCGGTATCGAATATTGCCGCAACAACAAACCCGAACTCTACGACCTGGCCGATAAAGGCGAACTGCGGTTCCTGCCAGGCGCCGACGAACCATACGAAATTCCGGAAAACCCCGCCCTGCGTCTTAAGCCGGACAATATGGCCGGAAGCATAGCACAGGTTGTGGAGTATCTGCAGAAAAATAAAATATTTCCGCTGACACACTGAGGTCAGGAAGCCTGTCTTGGAGCAGGGCAGATTTGATCAGCTTTGCGTCATCCTTCGGAAACAGAGATCAAAGTATCACGCTTTTCGGCACATCTGTTCCAAGAGGTTGACCAAAACGCCCTCAGCCGAAAAAGCCTCTATGATTAGCTAAATCCTGAAATGGGCTAAGCTTGGGATTAGGTTCTGCTTCAGCATTATAATGGTCTGAAAGGAGATCGCAGATGTTGCCAGATTTTTCATTTAACCCAGCCCCAAAGCCTTAGGCATTTCTCCCGGCTATCAACCATCCCGAAAAACGAATTCAGTTGCTTCAACTATCAACGTTCGGAAATAAAACATGGGAACTTCTGAATGCTGCGGCCATGAAACATGCCGCAAAAAAGTCGGTTTTCAAATAAAGGAAGACGCTTCTACTTTGTTTTACAAACGGCATCAAGCACCCGCTCAAAATTGTTTGGAAGCCTGATCTGGTTTTCATTCTTTTCGAAAAATGCCGCCAGCTGTTCGGGCACTTCTACCTCAATGCCAAGGGCTTTCTTCACCGTTTCGGGGAACTTGGCCGGGTGGGCGGTTTCGAGAAATACAAAGGCTGCCTCAGGAAAGCTTTCGTTAAACCGTTTTGCCCCCAGATAGCCAATGGCGCCATGGGGGTCGGCCACAAAGCCATAGCTTTCATAGAGTTCGTGCATGGCAGCAAGGGTCTGCTGATCGGTAAATCCAGTCCCGCTCACCGATGCTCTCATCCTTTCGCGGTCGTAGCCGAAAAGCATCTGCACGCGCTCGAAATTGCTCGGATTGCCCACGTCCATGGCGTTGCTCAGGGTGCTTGCCGAGGGTCGAGGTTGGTAATACCCGGTATGCAGGAAGTGAGGCACCACATCGTTGATGTTGGTGGCCGCCACAAAATGTTTCACCGGCACACCCATGGCAGCAGCCATGAGCCCGGCAGAGAGGTTGCCGAAGTTGCCGCTCGGAACACTGAATACCACCTCCCTGCCACTTAGCTTCTGGCTTGCAGCAGAATAATAAACCATCTGGGGCAGGAGTCTGGCCAGATTAATGCTATTTGCCGAGGTGAGCAGAAAATCATCATTGTGATCTGGATTCGAAAGGAGCTGCTTCACAAGCTGCTGGCAGTCGTCGAAGCTGCCTTCAATTTCGAGCGCCGTGATGTTGTCGCCCCAGGTGGTGAGCTGTTTTTGTTGGCCGGGGCTCACCCTGCCTCTGGGATACAGAATAAATACCCTGATGCCAGGAGCACGGAAAAAGCCGGCTGCCACTGCACTGCCCGTGTCGCCCGAGGTAGCCACCACCACCCTGATTTCCAAGCCCTTTTCCTGAGCAATGCTGCTCAGCACCCTTGCCATGAACCGTGCCCCAAAGTCTTTGAATGCCAGGGTGGGCCCGTGAAATAGTTCAAGACAATACAGGTTATTATCGAGCGGCACCAGCGGGTGCGGAAAGTTGAAAGCTTCGCGACACAAACGTTCAAGGCTAGCAAGATCAAACACCCCATCGGTAAATGGTCGAAGCGTGTGGGCCGCCAACAGGCCCGTGTTGACGGCATCTGACCCTGTGAAGCGCGAAAAATCAACAACCGGAATCTGCTCCGGCATATACAATCCGCCATCCGGAGCCAAACCATTGAGCACTGCGGTTGTAAAATCTACCCCAAACTGCTTGCTTTTGTCGCGGGTCGAAAAGTAAATCATAAGTTGGTCATCAATTTGGCCCCATTTGTGTTGAAGGATGAAACATAAAAACTGCTCCCCACTCCGGTCTCGGCAAGCATTTGTTGAAGCTGCTGACCGCAGGCGGATGCCGGCCCAGGTTGCTCGAAAAAGGCAAACACAGTCGGGCCTGAGCCCGAGATGCCAAAAGCCAGCGCTTCATTTTTCAGTGCATATGTTTTCATTTCTGAAAACAAGGGTATGCGTGGAGCGCGCACCGGTTCGGCAATCAGGTCGGTCATGCTGCGGCTAAGCAGGCCAAGGTCGTTGCTGTGGCAGGCCGATACAAAGCCTGCCAGATTGGCCCATTGGGCAATGGCGATTTTCAGTGGGATGTGTTTAGGCATGGCCTCGCGCGCTTCGCGCGTAGAAATATGTACGTGCGGGTGTACAACAAGGCAGGTCAAAGGTGCAGGCACCGGGAGTTCGATCACTTCCAGAGGGTCGTAGGAGCGGATGAGTACCAGGCCGCCGTAGAGGCACGGGGCTACGTTGTCGGCATGTGCGCTGCAGCAGGCCAGACGCTCGCCTTCCATGGCCAGTTGCAGCATGTCGGGCTTTTCCATCGGATGACCTGTCAGATGGTTGATGGCCACAAGGGCAGCCACGCTGCTGGCGGCACTCGAGCCCAACCCGCTGTTGAGCGGCATGCCCTTGTGCAGCCAGACCCTGGCACCAAAAGCCAGTTGAAGGCGGTCGAGAAACAGACGCACAACAGCGGTGGCGGTGTTGAGTTGCGGATCAACAGGCAACAGTCTTCCATCGCCTGTGATGCCCATGAGCTGCACTTTGCCGCTGTTGTCGAGTTCAATTTCCACCACATCACCCGGTTCATCAAGGGCAAACCCTAGCACATCGAAACCGCAGTTGAGGTTCGATACCGTGGCGGGTGCAAAAGCTTTGATACGATTCATGCCAATATAATTTATTGATAACTAACCCTCAGAACATCCGCAAACACGCCTGCCGCCGTAACGCCGGCACCCGCACCGGGGCCTTTGACCACCAGTGGATTGCTGTGGTAACGCGTTGTGGTAAATGCAATAATATTGTCGCTACCGTCAAGATTGTAGAAAGGATGCCGGATATCCACCATCTGCAGGCTGATAGAGGCTTTTCCACTGGCAATGCTTCCTATATAGCGAAGCTTTTTCTGTTGTAATTCAGCCTGTTGCAACAATGCGACAAAGTACGATTCAGCTTTTTCCAGTTCAATAAAGAACGATTCCACCTCGGGTGCTGCAAGGCAGGCATCGGGCAATACGGGCTGCAGCTCAATGTCGTCTGCATCGAGCTTCAAACCTGTTTCTCTGGCCAGGATCAATACCTTACGGCGAAAGTCCATCCCGCTGAGGTCGTCGCGCGGATCGGGCTCTGTAAAGCCCTTTTCGCGGGCTTCTCGGACCACCGAGGCGAAGGTTCGACCACCACGGTAGTTGTTGAAAATATAAGAGATGGTTCCTGAGAGTATGGCTTCGATGCGTAAAAAGCGATCACCGCTGGCCAGCAGGTCGGTCATTGTTTTGATAACGGGTAGCCCTGCTCCTACATTGGTTTCATACAGAAAATCAACACCAGCCCTGCGCGCAGTGCTTTTCAAACGGTCGTACTGTTCCTGTGTGCCCGAGGCGCCCAGCTTATTGCAGGCCACCACCGATACATTATTGCGCAGCAATAGTTCGTATTGTTCAACCAGCTTCTCACTGCTGGTATTGTCCACAAATATGGTGTTGGGCAGGTTGCGGCCGATGATATGCCTGATAAAAGTTTCAATCTCGGCTTTCTGGCCTTTCTGCTCAAGCATTTCATTCCATTGGGTCGGTGCAACGCTCTGATCTTCTGCGAGCAACATACGACGGCTGTTGGCGATTCCCATCAGGCGCAAGTTGATATGAAGCTCGTCCTGAAGGTATTTTTTGGAAGCTGCTATCTGATTTAACAGTTCGCGCCCAATATTGCCGGTGCCGGCTACAAAGAGGTTGAGACTCTTATAGGGCGACAGAAAGAGCTCGTCGTGCACGGCATTAAGGGCTTTGGCCAGATCGTTGTACGAAATGACCACTGAAATATTGAGTTCGGACGAACACTGTGCAATGGCCACCACATTAACCCCACTGCGCCCCAGCGATTGAAACAGTTTGCCGCTCAAACCTCTGGTGCGGCGCATATTCTCGCCCACTACGGCTAAAATACTCAGTTGCTGTTTGGCAGTAGGGGATTCAACCTTTTGTGTGCTTATCTCCCATTCGAAAGTTTTTTTGATGGCTTCGAGGGCCGGGCCGGTATCGTCGGGCGCTACAGCAAAGCTGATGCTGTGCTCCGAGCTGGCCTGGGTGATGAGGATAACATTCACGCCGGCCTCGGCCAGTCCGTTGAAAAGCCTGCCACCAAATCCTTTCAGGCCTACCATTCCGCTACCTTCAACGTTGATGAGGCTTACACGGTTGATTGACGAGATACCCTTGATCAGACTGCCATTGGCCGATGGCTTTGGAAGAATGGTGGTTCCGGGATGACAGGCGTTGAAGGTGTTTTTTATCAGAATAGGGATGTTGTGCGCTATGGCCGGGATCATTGTGGGGGGATAAATCACCTTTGCGCCAAAATAGGACAGCTCCATTGCTTCTTTGTAGCTGAGCTCCGGCAGGGTGAAGGTATTGCGCACCAATCGCGGGTCGGCGGTCATAAACCCGTCCACATCGGTCCATATCTGAATTTCGTCTGCCTGCAGTGCGGCGCCAAAGATGGCCGCCGTCAGGTCCGACCCACCCCGCCCGATCGTCGTAGTCTGACTCTGAGCATTGGTAGCAATGAATCCGGTCACCACCGGAACAACATCGCCAACGCCCGAAAACCACTGGCTAATGTTTCGATAGGTGTCTTCTTCCAGAACGGTAGCATTTCCATAGCGGCTGTCGGTAATCACCAGCTGCCGGCTATCGGTATATTCCGCTTTAAGGCCTGCCTCGGAAAGACAGGCTGTGACCAACCGGCACGAAAGTTGCTCGCCAAAGCTCATCACCAGATCGAGGGTGCGGGCCGAAAGCTCCCCCACTACGCTGATGCCGCTCAACAGGTTTTCGAGCCGCGCAAAGAGCGACATCATTTCGCCGCGCAATGGCTGGCTGTTGACGAGTAAGTCCGCGGATGCCTCAAGATGCAGGCTCACCAATTGCTGAAAGCCGGCCGCAGTATTGTTATTCTCCCTGGCATGTGAAGCCAGGGCAATGAGCTGATTGGTAACGCCTGCCATGGCCGAACACACCACAAGAGGTTGATCGCCATTCATCGCACTTTCTGATACAATTTTGGTAAGGTTACGGATGGCCTCCACACTACCAACCGAAGTGCCACCAAATTTTAAAACCTTCATATACAATATATTACAACATGATTAAAATTAAAACTATCCGTTCAGGCCAAACGAGGATATTTTCATCAGCGGTATGCAGACTTAGAAAAACGATAGCTCAACGGCAGGTTGCCACAAAAGTAGGATAAAGCTCCTGATTGTAGCCATTACCAAACTGCCTGTGCAATTATACGCGGCTACATCGTTTGAGGAACGAGAAGCTTTATAGCTAATCATGGTTTTCGTAAAGCACAATGTTGAATCGGGTTAACTTTGCAGCAACCAACACTGCCTGACGATGGAAAAAAGCCCGATGAATGCCCTGGTCGAGAACCCCGAAATGGTGATAAAAATTCTGGTTGATTTTGGTTTCAAACTATTTGGGGGCATTGTTGCCCTTGTTATTGGTTTCTGGATTGTCGGGAGGTTCAAAGCCGGACTGATGCGGATTATGGAGCGCCGCAATGTGGATCCGTCGCTGCGCACCTTTCTTCGCAGTTTTTTGAGTATAGCCCTGAAAATCCTTGTGATCATCACCGTGTTGGGGATGATTGGGGTGCAGATGACGAGCTTTATTGCCATGCTGGGCGCTGCAGGCCTTGCAGTAGGTTTGGCCTTGCAGGGCACACTGCAGAACGTTGCCGGAGGAGTTATTATTCTAATTTTTAAGACGTTGCGTGTGGGCGATGTGATTGAAAGCGGGAGCTATATTGGCACCGTGCGCGAGATTCAGATGATGTACACCCTGCTCAACACCTTCGACAACCGCGTGGTTACCATCCCCAACAGTGCATTGGCCACAGGTTCGCTCATCAACTACAGCAAGATGCCCGAAAGGCGGGTCGATTGGGTATTCAGCATTTCGTATGGCGACTCTTATGCGAAGGCAGAGTCCATCCTTAAACGGTTGATCGAAGCTGATGCACGCATTCTTACCGAACCAGAGCCGTTTATTGCCCTGCAACGGCTCAACACCAGTTCGGTGGATATTGTGGTGCGGTGCTGGACAAAACAGGATGACTTCTGGCCGGTGTTTTTCGAAATGAACAGGAGGGTTTATGAAATCTTTACCCGCGAAGGCCTCACTATACCTTTTCCACAAATGGACGTGCATCTCCGTCAGAAAAGTTAATCCGTTCAGGCTTATTTTTTTGCAGTCGGGTCGGCGAAAGTGTTCTTATTAATCAAACGACTTCACTATGATCATCATACGCAACACCATTATTTCAGACGATTTTCTTGAAGTCCGCTTTATTTGCGATCTACCCCGCTGCAAGGGCGAGTGCTGCGTGGGCGGCGATGCCGGAGCACCACTCGAAGAAGACGAAATAAGCATTTTGGAAGACGAAATCGAAAAAATACTGCCTTATTTGACCGAAGATGGAAAGGCTGTGGTGACCGAAAACGGAGTTTTCGACTACGACGATGCCGGCAACTTTGTTACGCCTCTGGTGCGAGGACGAGAATGTGCATTTGCGGGTTTTCACCCTGATGGGGTGAGCTATTGCACCATTGAGCGTGCATGGAGCGAGGGACGTACCAGCCTGCGAAAACCAATAAGTTGTCACCTATACCCTGTGCGATTATCCCTCAAGAGTGGATTCACCCACGTAAACTACCACAAGTGGAACATCTGCAATCCTGCCCGTAAACTTGGTGCGCGAATCGGTATACCCCTGTACAGGTTTCTGAAAGAAGCGCTTATCCGCAAGTTTGGGCAAGAGTGGTACGAGCAGCTTGAGAAAGAGATGAGTCAGCGCGAATAAAAAATCCGGCGCCTGGGCCGGACTTTCTCTTACTTGTTTTTCAGGATATCCCTGATTTCGGTGAGCAACAACTCTTCCTTGCTTGGTGGCGGAGGTGCAGGCGCCGGAGCAGGCTCTTCCACTTTTTTCTTCGCCATATTGTTCACGCCCTTGATCAGCAGGAAGATGGCAAAAGCTACAATGGTGAAGTCGATCACTGTGTTGAGGAATAAGCCGATGTTCATCGTCACAGCCGGCGAAACCACCTCGGCACCGTTCATCTCGGCAGCTTTGAGGGTGAGCCTGATATTGCTGAAATCGACACCGCCCACAAGCAAACCAATAGGCGGCATAATGACATCAGCCACAAAGGAGGACACTATTTTCCCGAAGGCACCACCAATAATGATCCCCACAGCCATGTCGAGCACATTGCCTCGCATGGCAAACGTCTTGAATTCGGATACGAAACCCATAATGTTGATTTTTGGTTAAACAATAGACGTGCAAGGTAAGGATAATTGCGACCAAAAAGCAACATAATTATGCGCTGTGGGCGTATGCTCGCCTGAGGATCCATCTCGATGGCCCGGATATTAAACCAGGAGCCGCTTATGGCCTGATCCCAACCGCCAAACTCCGAACCCCCTGACCCTTAGATCATCATGTTCCCAACGTGGCCACCATGACGGCCTTTATGGTATGCATGCGGTTCTCGGCCTGATCGAAGACTACTGAGTGTTCCGATTCGAAAACATCGTCGGTAACTTCCATGGCTTCGAGACCAAATTTCTGAAAAATCTGTTCGCCAATGGCCGTTTCGCGGTTGTGGAACGAGGGCAGGCAGTGCAGAAACTTGACCTTAGGATTGCCGGTTTTCTCCACCATCTCTTTGTTTACCTGATAAGGCCTGAGCAACTTGATACGCTCTTCCCAAACATGGTCTGGCTCGCCCATCGACACCCAAACATCTGTATAGAGGAAATCAACGCCTTTTACACCTTCGTCCACACTTTCGGTAAGCGTGATGTTGGCACCGGTTTGTGCAGCAATCTCGCGGCATCTGCCCACCAGTTCCTCATTGGGCCACACCTGTTTTGGAGCTACTGCCCTGAAATCCATGCCCATCTTGGCAGCACCCACCATGAGCGAGTTGCCCATATTGTTGCGGGCATCGCCGCAGTAGGCAAATCTCATCTGGTGCAGCGGCTTGTCGCTATGTTCCATCATGGTCAGCAGGTCGGCCAGAATTTGTGTGGGGTGAAACTCATTGGTCAGCCCGTTCCAAACCGGAACACCGGCATAGCGGGCCAGCACTTCAACAATAGCCTGTCCGAAACCACGGTACTCAATGCCGTCGTAAAACCGTCCAAGCACACGGGCAGTGTCTTTCATCGATTCTTTTTTACCAATCTGCGAACCCGAAGGGCCAAGGTAGGTTACGTGCGCACCCTGATCGAATGCAGCCACCTCAAAGGCACAACGCGTACGGGTGGAATCCTTCTCGAAAATCAGGGCAATGTTTTTGCCTTTCAGGCGCTGCTGTTCGGTGCCGGCGTACTTGGCTTTTTTAAGATCGATGGATAAGTCGAGCAAAAACCGAATCTCGGCCGGAGTGAAGTCTAGCAGTTTGAGAAAACTGCGGTTGCGAAGGTTAAATGCCATATTGTTAATGTTTTGTGTGATTGTTTCTGTGGCTTGTGATCAGTGGCAAAAGTAGCCAGTTTTTGTTAATTAATTCACATTTTGACTAAAAACAGCCATTTTCTGGATATGCACTCATGCGTTTTGTTCGATTTCGGACATTTGGCGGATAGTTGGGTCAATCTGACCAATGATTTCAGGCCCCAATTTCACGAGGCCTGTCAACGCAAAAACGTGCAGAAGATACTATTCTATTCAAGGGCCTTTTCATGCCAGCCGTTGCTGCCATACACAAGGACTGTACGATAACCTGCATGTCGGATGGCATTGGTGGCATGGTCGAATCCGAGCTGCAATTCGGCCGGGAGGTGGGCATCGGAGCTGATGATTACTGGTATGCCCTTCCGGCACATTTCTTCCAACAGCCATTGCGAAGGATAAAGGTTATCGGACCGTTTTTTGTACAATCCACGCGTATTGACTTCGGCAATCAGACCCTTTTCAGCAATCAGACCAAGGGTTTCGAGGGCCAGCTGCCGGTACCAAACTTCATCTTCGGTGAAAAAGCGGTTCTGATTATGCATCTTGATCTTGTCCCAATGCCCGATCACATCAAACTGCTGTGTTTCGATCATTTCGTTGGTTTGGTGATAAAAGGCCCTGACGGCCCTGCGGATATCGCCCTCATAAAACTCTTGTAGCCCGGCATCGTAAACGGCAACATCAGGCCCATCGGTAAACCACAGGTTTTCTTTAGCATGGCTGCCGACCAGATGCACCGAGCCGATCACGTAGTCCAGATCGCATTGCTGGCTACGCGCGGAAAACGCTTGTGAGATGCCGGGGATGTAGTCCATTTCGATCGAGAGGTAAATCTGAAGTTCATCCTGGTATAGCTGCGCTAGATTTCTAACCTCCTCAACATAGTTTTGCAATTCAGATTCTTTAAGGCTAAACTTGTTGCTGAATGGCAGAGGCGAGTGGTCGCTGAAGCCAAGAGCCTTCATTTCCAAAGCTATAGCTTGTTTCACAAAAGCTTCAGGTGTGTCGCGACCGTCGGAATAGTGCGTGTGGGTGTGAAAGTTATAGCCAATCATAGCAGAGATTTTCCGGCAAAGATACCTCGTGCTTTCCGACAATTTCGGGAAACAAATTGTACTTTTAATCGTTTAGTGTTAAAGAACGCTAATCATGGAAACCAAAGAAACTATGAACGTCAAAATTGCCAGTCCTGACCACGAAATAATGCCCCTTATTGCACAACGCTGGAGTCCCAGGTCTTATGCTGCCCGCATGGTGGAAAACGAAAAGCTGCAGCGCATTTTTGAGGCTGCCCGGTGGGCCCCTTCAAGCAGCAACAAGCAGCCCTGGCGTTTTATCGTCGGTTTTGCCGACGATGCGGCCTATCAGAAAATATTCTCGACCCTGGTGGAATTCAATCAGTTGTGGGCAGGTGCAGCGCCGGTGTTATTCCTTGCACTTGCAAAAATAAGCTCCGATAAGAATCCGGGAAAAGAGAATAAATCTGCCCATTATGATCTTGGCCAAGCCATGGCCTACCTGACCTTTCAAGCCATGCACGAGGGCCTGTATGTGCATCAGATGGGCGGATTTGATGCCAAAAGGGCTGCGGAATTGTTCGGATTGACAGATGAATATAAAGTAGTTACTGCCAATACTATAGGTTATCTGGGCAATCCGGAAGCACTTCATCCCAATCTCAGAAAAATGGAAGTGAGTGCACGGGAGCGAAAGCCGCTTACTGAGCTGGTTTTTCACGAAGAGATGGGACGGGCAGCCGGGTTTCTCTGAGGACGCGCGCAACAGCCGCTGCCCGGAATGATTACTTTTGCCAAAAAATAAGCCCATGAGCCGTTTCACTGTCTTCATAAGCATTCTTGCTGTTTTTACTGCCTGCAACGCAACCACACGCAAGCCTGCTGTCTCCGAAGGTGGAAAGCAGCAAACGCGACAGGTGGAAATTCCTACTTTTTCTTCCGATTCAGCATACAGATATGTCGCCGAGCAACTTGCTTTCGGGCCACGTGTGCCGGGCACTAATGCCCATGCAAAGGCATCCCAATGGCTTTATAAAAAAATGAAGCAGTGGTCAGATACGGCTATCATTCAGGAGTTTAAAGCCAGAGTGTACAACAACAGCATTTTTGACGGGAAGAATATCATCGGCAGTTTCAATCCACAATCCAAAAAGCGCATATTGCTTGCAGCTCATTGGGATTCAAGACCTTATGCTGATCATGACCCCGATCCCGCCAATCGGCGTAAACCCATCGACGGAGCCAACGACGGAGCAAGCGGTGTGGGTGTGCTGCTCGAGATAGCCCGCCTTTTGCACAACCATCCACTTGAGTCCGGCATAGGTATCGACATCATCTTTTTTGATCTTGAGGATTATGGGCCCCATCAGGACGACACGCGCAGCGGAAATAACGACGAACACTGGGCGCTCGGCTCGCAGCACTGGTCGCGCAATCCCCATGTAGCGGGCTATCGTGCTCTGTTTGGTATTCTGCTCGATATGGTCGGGGCGCCGGGGGCTGTTTTTCCCCGCGAATATTTCTCGCAGCAATATGCCTCGTGGGTGCTCGATAAGGTTTGGCGCACCGCCCAGCGCATGGGCTACGACTATAAGTTTGTGAACAAACCCGGAGCGCCCATCAGCGACGACCACCTGCCCGTGAACCAGATCGCCGCAATCCCGATGATTAATATCATTCACCTCGACCCTGACAGCCGAAACGGTACTTTCTACGAATACTGGCACACCCTCGGAGATAACCTGAGCCAAATCGATCCAAAGACCTTAAAAGCTGTGGGCGAAGTGGTTACAAGAGTGATTTACGAGAGTAAATAGTTCCGGCCGGCTATTGGGTAATCCCTTTGGCCACATTCGGCACAGCTTGATGCCTGCACTGAATGTCCTTTTCAATGGCGCACGTTATTCTCGTCTCAAAAAATAGGGAGTTTGCGCGAAACTGATTGCTCGCGATGGTGAGTCGAAGTCAGGGGAAATTGACTGAACAACAAATCGATTCAGTACTGCATATTAATTGTATTCAGGAAGCCGGGCCGTAGATATCCTGAATCTCGCTTGCCAGATTTTCGGAAGCTTCCTCGAGCAGGTCTATAACCAGGTCGAAGCCATCGGCCCCGCCATAATATGGATCAGGGATGTGATCAAAATCCTTGCGATCGAGGAAATCAGCCATACGTACAACCTTATCGTTTTCTTCAATGGTATTGGCCAATTGGCGCAGGTTGTCGTAGTTGCTGTCGTCCATGGCCACCAGCAGGTCGAAACGGCTGAAGTCGCTTCGGCGCACAGGCCGCGAAATGCTTGTCAGCTCGTATCCGCGATTACGCGCAGCCCGGCGCATCCGACCATCGGCAGGCTCACCTTCGTGCCATCCCGATGTGCCGGCCGAATCAACTTCAACATTGAGTCCGCGCTCGTGAGCGATGCGCTTGAAGATTCCCTCGGCAGCCGGCGAGCGGCAGATGTTGCCCAGACAAACAAAAAGAATACGATAAGGTTTCTTTTTATCAAAATCGCTGCGATTCATTGCTTTGAAAGGGTTTATTCGGGTGGCCGGTATTTGTGTTCGGGTTCTTCAGGAATAAGCTCATCATAGCGTCCTTCCCTGATCAGTTGCTGATTATAGGCCCGGCGATTGCGTTCAAGGCGACGCTGCATTCTGGCCGCGTCGTTGAAAAGATCATATAGCGTCTGAATAGGCCCTTTGATGGTCATGGGGGCAGGCTGCATATAAAGCAGGATGTCTTTCAGTTCCTCGTTGATCGACTCCAGATTCACCGGCTTGATCGAAGGCATGCGAACGAACATATGCCTGAAAGTAGGCCAGTCGTAAAATGACCTTACAACTACTTCATCCATAGTTATGGTGTCTTTGGTAATCAGCACCTTCCAGCTTTCCTCAGGCCGCAGAAACGATTGATCGAAGGCCACAATTCGCCTCCTGAACCCAACCGCACTGAAAAAAACAGTATCCACCGGCAACGACCTGAGCGAAAAACGACCATGCTCATCGCTGATGGTGCCCGAGCGAGTCATCCTGCTGATGATATGTACGTTCTTTTGCGGCAGCAAACTGTCGGACGATAACACAATTCCCTCGAGCCGTATATATTCCTGTGACACAGCAGGCAAAAATGGCAACGTCAGAAACAGCAAAAAAATAAAGTGCCTCTTCAACATATGGGATTGAACAACGAAAATAGTGTGAACATTCGTGCACTGAAGGTAATCGCCTGATAAAAAATGTTAAGCATTGGCCAACAGAGTTTCCCCCTCATCGGAGCATAGTTATGTAATTCTGTTACTTTTACGCATCAAAAAATACGAAACCAATGAAGATACTTTTCAGTGTTATTGCAGGAATAATCCTGATACCGGCGCTGGCTTTCGGATTGTTTTTGCTATACATCAACCTCACCGACTATCAACCTGAGCCTGTTGAGGAGCTCAGTACGCTTTATGCTTCGGTCAATCCGGGACTGGATACCGAAAATATTAGTCTGATTACATGGAATATTGGTTATGCCGGGCTGAACAGTGACATGGACTTTTTTTACGATGGAGGGCATAGGGTACGCGATTCCAAAGAAGCCACACGTGACAACCTGAACCAGATCATCACTTTCATGCTGGCCAACCCGGCGGATATCTGGCTGATACAGGAAATTGATTTCAATGCACACCGCACCTATGGGCTCGATCAGTCAGCCATACTCGGTCAGGCCCTGCGAGACTATCACCAAACCAAGGCCATCAACTACAAAGTGCCCTTTGTGCCTGTTCCGCTACGCGAACCCATGGCAAAAGTGCTGGCTGGACAAACCACCCTGAGCAAACCAATGCCGCGACTGGCCCGACGTTATGGTTATCCGTTGATTGCCGGATGGCCCGACCGGATCTTTCTGCTTGATCGATGCTTCATTGAGACCCGTTTTGAGCTGCAAAACGGAGCCGAGCTTGTGGTGCTCAACACCCACAACTCAGCTTTTGTGAAAAATCAACTCCTTATGGACAAAGAACTGGAGGTGATACGCAACAAAATGCTGCGCGAATTCGAGCTGGGAAACTATGTGATAGCCGGAGGCGACTGGAACATGAACCCACCTGATTTCAGACCTTCGGAGGGCTATGGCGGACATCGCTTCGAAGCCGTGCCTGTGAGTATTCCTGCCGAACTCCTGCCCAAGGGGTGGCAGCTGGCCTACGACAGCAGCATTCCTTCCAACCGTTTTCTCGATCAGTCATACGTCAAAGGTACTACACGCACGACAACCATCGACTTCTTTGTGGTTTCGCCCAACATCAGCGTCAAATCGGTCAAAGCCATTGATCTGGATTTCGGCCCAAGCGACCATCACCCAGTGAAGCTCGAAGTGGCTCTGCGCTGATTGAACCTTTTAGCCTTCACTGCAGTTATTAGTGAGGGAAAGTGAAAACAAAACGTTAAAGTTTTGATTATAATTATTTGATTGACAATTTGATGTATGAGTTCCGCGTTATCCGGCCTCAACATAAAAACCATGAACAAAAAGACTTCTTTAATGCTACTTGCTGTGGTGGTAATCGGAGCCATAGCCGCTGCCTGGGTGTATTTTTTTGTTTATAACAAAAAGCACCCTGAATTTGAGAAACTGAAACCCGCGTTCACCCTTGAGGCTGCGGAACTCTTTGAATCATACCGCAACGACAACCATGTTGCCTCTGCCCTTTACAACGGTAAAATGGTGGCTGTGCGCGGAACGCTGAGCGCCATTGAACAGACCGACGCACTGACAATCGCCGTATTTGTTATCGAACAGGGCATGTTTGGCGACGAAGGGCTGCGCGTAAGCATGCTTCCGGCGCAAGCCGAAAAACTGAAGTCAATAGCACCGGGTTCGCCAGTCAGCATCAAAGGGTATGTTACAGGTTTCAACGAGTCCGATGTAGTGCTCGAACATGGTTCAATCAATGAATAATCGTTAAAAACATTTATTATGAAAACTTTGCTTTCCTTCACCATCGTATTACTGCTCAGCGTTCAGCTGAATGCTCAGCGCTATGCCACCAAAACAGGCTTCATCCGCTTCTATTCCGAAGCCCCTGCCGAAAACATCGAAGCTGTTAACCGACAGGTAAACAGTGCCCTCGACACACAAACAGGCGATTTTGTGTTTCGCCTGTTGATGAAGGGGTTTCAGTTCGAAAAGGCACTGATGCAGGAGCATTTCAATGAATACTATGTGGAGTCGCATAAATTTCCAAATGCCACATTTAATGGCAAGGTTGTCAATTCCGGAAGCATCGACTGGAGCAAAAATGGAACGCACAATGTGGAAGTAAGTGGCGATCTGACCATTAAAGGTGTAACAAGAAAGGTGACGGAAAAAGGAACCTTTGAGGTAAAAGACGGTGTAATAATTGGAAAATCAAAATTTTACGTCAAGCTCGCCGATTACGACATCAAGATTCCAAAGGCGGTCGTAAAAAACATTGCAGAAACAATCGAAATAAATGTGGATGTTTCGCTCACTGCATTGAACAATTAGCGGCCGGTTGATGTTTGAGGATTGGTTTTGGTTATACATTTCAATTCACGCTTTAAACCGGATCTGAGGTTCCCCACCCAATCCGGTTTTTTTTGTGTAATTTGGCTGTATGCCTTTTCCGGTCGAGATCATCTACAACAAAGAGGATTTGCTGGCCATCAACAAGCCGCACGGTTTGCTAGTGCACCGAAGTCAGATGGCAGGTCAAGTGCACGAGTATGCCCTTCAGATGGTGCGAAATGCCCTTGGACGTAAGGTTTACCCGGCTCACCGCATTGACAGGAAAACTGCCGGAGTGCTGCTTTTTTCCACTACACCCGAGCTGAACAGCCTGATGCAGCAGGCATTCATGAACCGTGAGGTCGAAAAAACCTATCATGCCATAGTTCGTGGCTGGATTGAAGATGAGGGGACCATCGATTATCCTCTGGCCAACGAGACGGGACAACTTCAGGATGCTATTACTTTCTACAGATGCCTATCTCGTACTGAGATGCCCTGGACATCTGCAGGCTTTGGCACCTCGCGCTATTCCATGGCCGAAATCAGGCCGGGCACCGGACGGCTGCATCAGATCAGAAGGCACTTTGCCCACATTTTTCACCCTGTGATCGGCGATGTAAAACATGGCTGCAACAAGCAAAACCGACTGCTGCGGCAACAGTTCAACCTCAACATCATGCTCCTGCATGCCTGTAGTTTGCGATTTAAGCATCCCTTAAGTGGCAACGAAGTGTTTATTCATGCTCCGTATCAGGGCGAGTTTCGCCGTTTTGCCCGACTGTTGGGCTTTGAGGTTTTTGATTAGCCTCCGATCTCTATCTTTGTTGCTTTTAAAATTTGCGTATGGATTGGATTCAAAACGTGAGCCCGCTCGAATGGCTGGGTTATGCTGCTTCGGCGGTGGTGGCTGTTTCGCTGGCTTTAAGTTCGGTGGTTAAGTTCAGGATAATCAATCTGATTGGTGCCGCCATGTTTTCGGCCTACGGTTTTATTATTGGTGCCTATCCGGTGGGAGTGATGAACGGGCTGATTGTGTTGCTGGACTTGTATTATCTGGTCAGGATTTTTGGTGCCAAAGAGGTTTTTGAGGTGCTCGAAATCCAGCCCGACAGCCGCTACTTAAGACGATTCCTTGGGTTTCACCGCAAAGAGATTCAGCGCTTTTTCCCCAAATACCATTTTAACCCTTCAGCCGATACCATTTCGTATTTTGTGTTGCGCAATATGGAGGTGGCCGGAGTATTTGCCGGATCGCCCGACAAGGAAGGCCGGCTTAATGTGAACATCGATTATGTGATACCCCGTTTTCGCGACTTCAAGAATGGGAAGTTTGTTTACGGCCATCTTGGGCAGAAACTGGCTGAGGCAGGCATAAAAACCATCATCACCCGGCCTGCTACAAAAACACACGCCCAATACCTGATCAGGATGGGATTCGAAAACACGCCTGAGGGTTATTATTCAAAGGCCCTTTTAATGGACATCGCTATTTAAGGGTGCTTAATCCCTGAAGGGCATCGGCATCGTTGGGCCTAATGAGCAGGGCTTTCTGAAACATCACTTTGGCTTCGCGGAGTTGTCCCGATTTGAGGCGGGTCCATGCCACCATAATCACGGTGTCATAGTCGAAGGGATAAAGGTTGAGCACCTTTTCAAAAAACCGCAAAGCCTGTGCATATTCCTGTCGTCCGTAGTGAATGAGCCCCATGCGGTAGTTGGCCAGTGTATTCATGGGGTCGATTTTCAGAATGTCGCGGTATTGTTTTTCAACCTGTGCCCAATTGCCAAGGGCAGCTGCCGGAAGCACATAACCCAGCTTAGCCTCGGTAGAAACAGGCATCAGCTCGATACTCTTCTGGTAGTAGGGCAGAGCGTCGGTAAAGCGGCCCGACATATAGTAGAGCCATCCCAGCCTCAGGTTGAGTTCGTAGCTGTCTGGCCTGTAAACATTGAGCAAAGCCTGAATGGCCTGCGGGTACTCGCCCTTGTTTTCGGCTGCGTAAGAGGTTTCGAATGCTTTGACCAGTTTTTCCTGATCCTGGGCGTAGCTGCCTGATGCAAAGGCAAGCAAAAACATCATGAAAAGGGCTTTTCTCAGAAATTCCATATCAATCCTCCGATAATTCCATGTGAAGTTAGTGATTTAGCTGAAATCTGCAGCTGCTGCTCGTTGTCGATTTGTTCTTCCAGATAAAAACTCCTGCTCTGACGGTAGCGTATGTTGATGCCGAGCCGGGGTATAAGTTGGTGGTAGAAAGTGGCGTCACCAAACAGCATAATTTTTTCACGATGGTTTAAGGTGACATAACCCCATTGATCGGCCATGCCATTAAGATGTCCGGCTATTGCCACTGCCGAGAGGTAGGTTTTCCGGCCAAGCCATTGCCCGGCAGAGACTTTCACAGCCGGACGCAAGCTGCCTCGTGTGCCAAGCAAAAATATTTCGGTCTGTTGCCAGGTTCTGGCATTCCCTGCCACCCGCCAGGTATAACCCAGCTGTAGTTGCAATATGCTGGTATCGTTTACCCTGCCGAGGTGTATTGCGGCTCCGGGACTTACCCCTCCAAAATGCATCACCCCTCCCAGCACAAAGCGGTAGTCGGTGGTCTGCCATAAAGTATTACTAACACGAATGGCAGGCACATCGATGCTGAATAAGGTGGCAAGGCCGGTGTTGAGGTCAAGCCGGGCCGTGTCGGTGAATGTTTTGCTTATTTCCTGAGCATAAGGATATTCGCCCTCAAGCTTTGAGATCCCTGCCGAAGCCACCAGCATGATATGGTGCGCAGGGGCGTGGCGCATCTGAAGGTAGGCCGTGTTCTGAACTACAGAGGCCCCGGAAGTAAACACTGTCGGTTCAGTATCGATACGGTAGTAGAAATCTTTGTAATTCCCGTTGATTTCCACCCTGTCGGTTTTCATTTTCGGATTCAGGTAAGCATAGTTTTGCCCGAAAATATGAGCAAAGTGTTGCGCTCCGGCATATAACATCCAGCCGGGCTTAAGTTGCATCCACAATCCGGCATCAGCCACTCCGCTGCTGGTAAGTCCTGACTGACTACCGTACACCCCTGCTTCGCCAGCCAGGGTTTCGAAGTTTTCCGATGTTTTGTGGTTGGATATGGTATTTCCGACATCCACATGAGCGGTCAGCAGTCCAAATCCGGAACGAATAGGCAGGTCATTGCGCTGACTTTCGGGCAGTTTGGCAAACACCGCCCCGGCCTCAGTTGGCATAAGGCTGTATTGTCGGGCCAGCACTAAAAGGCGTCTTGCCTGTGGATCGGACGGGTTAAACTGCAACGCTTTGCTCAGATGCCTTGCGGCCTGATCGTATTTGTGAGTTTCTATCGCAGCCACTGCCAGACGCATCCGCAAAAAATAATAGTCGACACCCTGACGATGAAGCTGCCGGCCGGTGCGCAACAAATCGTCCCACCTGCCCTGCTGATAAAGCTGCCAGCTGAGGCTGTCGGGATTGAGCGAACGACTCCATGATTGCGCGCGCAATGCCATAGCAACAAACAGCAATAGCAATGTAAACAATATATTCCTAAACACGCTTCAAGGTTTTAACATTTCCATTCCGCCTGATGATTACCTGCCTCAGTTGTTCGTCGTTGAAGTGCAGTTCGCAGTCTTGTGCTGCCAGAACTTTTCCGAATATTGAAAATTTCGTTTGGCTGGTCATCACAAAGCCCTCGTCGAACAAATCGCCTTTTCTTGCGCTGTGTTCCAAACGATAGGACGTTTTGAGAAACCTGTATAAGGGTGCTACGATATCCAGTAGCATCCTCAGGGTTTTGTTCGGAAAATAATGAAGGCTGATGCTTTCGTCGAGTTGGATTCCGGGCTCAAACCCGGTGGTGAGCTGATAGGCTCCCAGAAAAAAATCGCGCAGCAGACTGTTCTCCGGTCCCTCGTAATGGGTGAAAAAAAGGATATCGGGCAGCCTCACCATCCAGGCCCTTGCACCGGTCTGGCTACATTCGAGGTAAGTATTGTTGAAAATATCGGTTTCAACCCGCCATACCACCTGTTCATTCGCCTCTTGCTGATCGATGACCTCGAAGCAAAGTTCCTGACCGGGCACAAAATGCAGGGCCTTGTCGAGCAGGGTTTCAGTATTGAGGTTGGATACAAATTCATTGATCCTGGGCTGACCGGATGCAATGAAATGCTTTTTGTGAGTCTTATTCAGGTATCCGGAGAACGAATAATTGAGAGTGGCAGCACCTATTTCGGGTGCCGTCTGAAACTGCACATGCAGATGCGGGTAGGGCGAGCGCCCCGAATTGCCACAACGTCCAATCTGCTCGCCTTTGCGCACGGGCTGTCCCGCCTTGACTGCAATACTGCCTTTTTTCAGGTGGCTTAGTTGGCTGTAGAGGCCTGTGGTGTGCCAGATAAGCACTGTATTGCCCCAATTCTTGTTCAGGTTTATATCGCCAATGGCGTTATCGGGGATGCCGTCGGCTACCTCCTGCACCACCCCGTCGGCAGGTGCCACTACAGGTTTGTCGAAACAATAATAATCCTCGCAGTTGAGGCCTTCGCCCCGAAAAGTTTTCCCCTCCTCATCGGTCATCTCAAAATCCCAGGCATGTCGCCAGGCGTCCTTGTGGGTGAACTCGCCATCGAAAGCCTGAGTCACTTTCCATATCCCCCAGAAAGGCAGCTTTACGGGAAAGCTGTAGAGGTGAGCAAGGCGCTTGCGGTTCACAAGGTAATTATACTGGTTTTGTTCGGGGCTGTATTGCTGGTAAAAAACCAGGGGTGGATTTTCGGTAAAACGCTCGCGCAGACGCAGCAAATAGAGCACCAGCAACACCACCACGTTGAAAGGCAGCGAATAGATGCCCATCTGCCAGTTGCCAAACACGGCATTGCCCGATGCTATCACAAACGCAGTGAGCGGAACCGCCAGCAACAGCCATATCAGCGAGCCTGCCGAAGGCACCAGAAAAAACCCTCCGATGGCAATGCTGGTGAGAATATAGTTGAAACCGATATAGCTGTACGAAACCGACTGCATGTTGATGCCCAGCAGCTTGTATAACCACCAGGCAGTCGCAAAACCCACAACTGAAAACAGCAAGGCCTGCCGCGACCACCTGAAAAGGGCAATGGCTACAAGCAGTCCGGCAAACAGATGGTATTGAAAAAATATGGCTCCCAGCGACCGGAAATAGATCTTGACCACCTCGGGCAGACTGAGGTTGTTGATCCATTCATAGCCATCGAGCAGGGGAAGTCCGCCCAGCAGAAACATTTCGTTGAGTTTATATAAACCATGGGTGCTAAGCTCGAGCTGACCAAAGTCGCGGGTGCTCAAGAGGCTCATCCAGTAGGTGATCAGGAACGGCAGGCTCAGAAAAGGCAGATTGTATTTCGAAAGGATGCCTTCGAGCAGGGTGGTGACCAGCAGACTCAGCAGGGCAGCAAACAAAATAACCAGCAGAAATGCCGCGTTGAAGTGGTAATACGATCCCAGACCCAGACCAACCAGTAAGGCATTGAACCCATAAAGCCCGTCGGTGATTTTCTGTCTGTTAAGTCCACTAAGATATGCTGCAAGGTTGGCCACCACCACCGAAAGCCATCCGGCCAATCCAGCCTGCCAGTCGAAAAAGGAAATGAGAATGAGTGTCCAGCCCAGAATTTTATCTTTCGAAAAAAGTATCTGGGTGTAGCTGTTGCGGATGCTCAGCCTGAAATGAGGGAATACCAGCCTGAACTGCGCGATGCTCATAGGTCGAAATGGGCCAGATGAGCAGGGATGAGTTCCTGACTGGTGAGGGTTTCGAGGGTTTCGGCTCTGCGGATCAGGTGCTTGCCTCCTTCTTCATCGATAAGGATTACGTTGGGCCTGAGGGTGATAAACTGCAACCATTGGGTCATATTGTAAGCACCCACATGATGCACTACCACGTGATCGCCCCGGTTGAGCAGGGGCAGGTTGATGTTTTCGCGCACAACGTCGATATTCATGCAAAGCGGCCCGTAAAGTGCGGTGTCCTCAGTGTAGGAAGTGATGGGTTGGGCCGGGGTGATTAGATGGTCATACCAAAAAGCAGTGAATAGGGTGTTTACACCAATGTCGAGAATGGTAGCCCTTCGTCCATCGCTCAGGCGCTTATTGGCCAGCACGGTTCCAAGCAACCAGGCTGCATCGTCGATCAGGGCGCGGCCCGATTCGATGATAAGTACTGGCGATGTTTTCGGGCGGTAATCGCTGTTCATCAGGGCCGAAGTGATGGCCTCGGCAAAGTCGTTAATCGATGGGCTGATGTCGGTGCCCGGCAGGTAAGAGCCTTTAAGGGTGTTTTTGCTTGCAAATCCCCCTCCGATATCGATGTATTTGATTTCGTGGTTGTACTTGTTCAGCACACTCTGGGCAAGATGGGCCAGCTTGGAAGCTGCCACAGCATAGGCGTTGGGCGAGAGCATGAAAGTGCCGATATGGGTGTGCAGCCCTACCAGATCCATCAGCCCCGAAAACATGATCTTGTTGAGCGCATCCCAGGCCTGCCCGTTTTCGTAGTTAAAGCCAAAACGATCCCACATAGGATAGACTCCGGTGTCCATGTTCACCCTGATGGCAACCCGCGGCCGTAACTTCGAATCCCGGGCAATGTCCTGCAGCAGGTAAAGCTCATCCAGATGGTCAATGTGAATCAGCGAGTTGTTGGTAATGGCCTTTCGCAGATCTGCTTCGGTTTTGTCAGGCCCATTGAAAATAATTTTACCTCCGGGCACTCCGTTGCGAATGGCTTTATCGTACTCGAATCCTGAAACTACCTCGGCCCACGAGCCCTCCTGATGATAGATATTGCAAATGGCATCGAGGTAGTTGGTTTTATAACTCCATGCAAACTGCACTTTTGGATAACGGGTTTGAAATGCCTGTCGCGCATTACGGTAATTCTTGCGCAGCTTTTTTTCCGACACCACAAACAGCGGTGAACCAAACTCCTTGATAAGGTCTTTAACCATCAGTCCTTCAATGGACTGGGTGGGATCCTGTGCCGACCTCATTCCGAATTTGTTAGGCATATTGCCCTCAAGTTTCTTGATGACAGGTCTTTCGTAAATTTTTCTCGTTGGCATGATGCAATAATTAACGGTTTTATAGCTCGCCCTGGGTCGATATGGTTTCAAATTCACTGATGTCCACAATCATATCCCAGGCATAGCGGACAAACATTTTTCCTGTTTCGTATTGGCTAAAAGGCTCCACCGGCCAGCCCATGGCAAGGCGGGCAACCGCCTCCGGAATGTTTTGTCCACACCCTACGGACAGATAGATCCATGCCGGCATGCGGGGATTGATTTCCAGAAGGTGGTATTGCCCGTCTTTGTTTTTCATCAGCTCCAGCTCGAAGGGCCCGCGCCATCTGGATGCCTTGATAAATTGACGTGTCAGTTCGAGGGCCTGCTGATCGGCTATCGAAATGCCTCCCCAGGCTTTGCCTTTGTCGGTGATGTATTGCTTGCGCATGGGTACTGCCGCCAGGGTATTGCCTTTGCCATCGCCCAGCCCTGTAACATTAAATTCCGTGCCATGAATAAATTTCTGTATGATGATGGGCAGACCCCATTTGGCCGAAATCTTATTGAAGGCAGATCTCACCTGTTCGTTGTTATAGGCCAGGCTGGCGTCGTAATATTTTCCCTTGACCACCAGCGGCCAATCGAATTCTTTATCCAGATTCTGTGCTTCGCCCAGGGTATAAATCACCTTTGCCGGTGGAACGTTTATGTTATGCTCCTTGCCGAACTTGTACAGATTCACTTTCTGACGGGCTTCAAACTGCTCGTTTTCAGGTAAGAACGTGTGGACTCCCATGCTGCGCAGTGTGCCCGAAAGGCGCATAAACGAAAAGAGCTCTGCATCGAAATTCGGAATGATCACATCCAGCTTTTCTTGCTGATGGATATAATTCAGCCGCTGCATCAGGGCTTCGGTTCCGGCCGAGGGATAGGGAATCTGGTAGGTTTTGTCAACAAGCTCGTGCATATAGATACCCGGTTCGAGCGATTCGTAGAACAGCCCGATAATGCGGCAATCGAAACTCCGGGCCTCCCGCAGACCGCGGATGACGGCCACACCGGGCCCTGGGCTGTCGATGGCATTGAGTCCCGAAACAGCGATGGTAAGCTTGGGCCTAATCTTCGTCATAACTTAAAAGGTGATATTGACGCATCATCTCGATGAAGTCCTGAAGGTCGCGCTCAGCTTGCGTTGACTCAACCTGAAACACCTCACATAGACTTTCGGTAATCTCCTTTGCCTCTGCGCCGCGCCGTATAAGGTTCATGATTTCGAGACCAGTGGGATTGGCTGTAAACGATTCGCCTGTCACCGGGTTGAAAACGAAACCGTTGTCGCTGATGGCTATGTTGCTTTTGATTTTCATGGCCGCTTATTTAAATGCAAGATTAGACCTTTTTCATTGTAATTATTGTTCATAAAAATGTGTTTATGGTTCAAAATTTTCGACCTTGTTCAGCATACTGGATTCAGATAACCTGATGCCCATGCGTCCTTTCTCGGGCAAGCTGCGATAATCCGTCACCGAGTAACCTGTTATCTGCTTAAACTGGGTGGACAGGTATTGAACGCTGCTGTAGCCCATCATATAGGCAATTTCACTTAATGTAATATATTCGTCCTGAAGCAGTTCTTTCACTTTCTCAATTTTTTGAAGGATGATGTATTTCTCCAGTGTAATGTGCTCGTGTCGCGAAAATAAGGTGGATAGATACTGATAGCTCCGGTCGAAGCGGCTGACAATAAAATCGGAATTACGTACCATGGCATTAAAGGTAGTATGCCAGACCAGTTCTACAACCACTCTTTTAATGTCCTCGACCATGGCCTTCTCGTGATCGTCTATCAGACTGAACCCCAACTTCTCGAACAGGCTCAGGATGTCATGCTCCGACACTTTTTCTTCGTCCCAGCGCAGGTTTACCTCTCCAATCCGGGCTTTTTTCACTTCCACACCCAGCTTTTCCAGCTCAAGCATCAACAGCTTCAGGCAACAGTCGCTGAGCATATTGCGGAGCAGGTATCGTGTCTGGCGAATAGCGGGCATGGTTTAAAGCTTATACAAAGTTAGCTTTTAGGTAATTGCAAATGCAGGAATTGCTGTTTGGCCCGATTCCAGAGCAAAACCAGCACAGCACTTGTAATGATAACAACAACAAACCACATCAGCAACTGCAGCGGATATTGCGTTTGATAAATGAGTGTGGCAATATTGCCGATTATCAGCCATTGGATAACATAGAAAGCGGTTACATTGCGCCCATTCCAGCATAAAAAATTTGTTGCCGGGTCGTTGTCGAATGCCTTGGTTATCAGAACAGCAAGGGCTGCAATAGTGGCCACAAACAGCAGATTCCAAAATACAACCGGAGCCTGGTGGTGATACCACTTATCCATAGAGGTGGCTGCATTCCAGCCAACATTAAAGGTAATGGCAAGAACCAATAGCCCGGCAAAAGCCATCAGGCCGTAGTGCCACTCACTCAATGCCAGCATCCTCGTCCATCGGATCAATCCGGAAGCTACAAAACCAGATAACGGATAGGCTGCCCATGGAACAAGTGGAAAATAACTCCACGCGGCATCAGAATGGATAAAAGCCATGAGGTATACAGGGATTGTTTCGTTTGTCGACCAGGGCTCGAGGTATGATGCAAAAAGCACCACAATGAGTAAAACCAGCGCAGCTGAATATGAAAATTTGCCGGTTGCTGACAGTAAAGCCAATATAATCAGGCTGAATCCGGCCAAAAAAAGAATATCCACACCAAACAGGTAATGAAGCGGATTTTGTGGCCAGGCTTCGATCCAGATCTTCATAAACAAATGGACGTTCATGCCAATATTGAGCAGGAGGCCCCAGAGCAGGAGCTTCGAACCACGACGAATTAAATAGCCTGTTTTGTGCCCCGAAAAGCCGGCCAGATAACCCATCACAACCATAAACATTGGCGCAGCTGCAGGACCTCCCAAAAACAAGCTTATACGTCCCAACACACTCTGCTGCCATACCGGCACGGCAAACAATTCAGTGATATGAACCTGAATCATGGCCATAACTGCCAGCCCTTTCAACAAATCCAGACTCCTTAGCCGCGAATGCACTTGTGCTGAATTAGCCTCATTCATTGTTGTAGTATTTAGACTGCTAAAGTATCGCCTCCCCATCAGATTTCAGTAAAACACTAAAATCTTGTACGACATCAGCAAAATTGTATTAACTAACGATTGAAACCAGCGCGTTACCTTTGCCCCGTTTAAAACCTGACACATGAAACGCTTACCCGTCCTCCTCTTCGTTTTTGTGATATCTGCCGCGCTCAATGCCCAGATCACACCCGAAAACACCTATAATTATTCCGGAATTTATACCTACCTGCCATCGTCGGGCAACAAATTCTTTATAATGGACGTGGCCCAAAGCCAATGCCGCATTTACAACACCAATCACAGCCTCTGGAAAACCATCAATCTGGCTGTGCCGGCCAACCATTGGCTTTACGACATCAAATATGTTACTGAAGGGCTGTTTACTGCTGACAATAGCCTATGCCTTGCCTATATCTACTATAGCTACAACGAAACCGGACAATATTATACCTACACGGCAAAAATTGTACGCGAAAATGGTTCTGAGCTGCTCAGCATACCTGGCTGCCAATATCTGTTAGTGCAAACGCTGGCCAATGGCACTACGAAACTACTGGCCTATGTCTATGACTATTCTACATGGCCCAACACTGTGCAAACAAAGGTTTACAACCTGCCCGGTTCGCTGGTAACCTCTCATGCTGAAAAATTGAATGCTGTGCCCCAGCAGCCCGCTTTTCCAAACCCTGCCTCTCACAACCTGACTCTGCCATGGGTTCTTCCTCAACCCTACGAAAGCGCCAGAATGCATATCCTTGATGTTACAGGACGGATAATCAGAACAGTTGAACTCCATGGCAGCAATGGCCAGCTTCAGCTCAATGTATCAGGCTTGCCCGGGGGACAATATGTCTACTACATTGAAAACGGAGATTTTCGCACTGCCACCGGAAAGTTCACGCTTGCTAGGCCCTGATGGAAAGCTCCTCAAGGCTGGCCCTGTTTATGATGCGTATATGTTTGGTGTCCAATGTAATAATTCCATCGCTTTCGAGCTCCTTTAAGATACGCGTAACGCTTCACTTTGTCATGTTCGACATTTCGCCCAACTCCTTACGGCTGACAGGCAACACAAACCGGTCGGATTTAAATACTTTGTTGGACATAAACAATAGCACATCGGCCAGACGACCGTGCATCTGTTTCTGTGTGAGACTGACCAGACGCTCAAAATTATTCAGGCTGTTGGCATTGCAGTGCCTGATCAATCCTTCGGCAAAATCAGCATTGGTGCGCAAAACCTGGCGGAGGTTATCGATAGGGATGAAACAGGCTGTAGACTCTGTGAGGGCTGCCACAGAATAATGGTACCTGGAATCGGTAAACAGTCCGGGGCCGCCAAACAAGCGCCATTCCTGCAGAATATCAAGAAGTATATTCTTGTTGTCGAAACCCTCGAGGTACAGTTTAGCCATGCCGCCGGTGAGCGAAATCAGATGGGTGGCATAAGTACCTTGCTTGACGATGGTTTCTCCTTTGTTAAAACGCAGCTCAAATCGCCCGGCATTCATAGTGATGAGCTCTTCATGGCTGAGTAGCTGAAACAAAGGGGATTTGTTGCTGCATTTCTCGCAGTCGGCGCAGGATTCAGTCTTTCGTTTCAACATGAGCCAGAGAGTAAATTAGATACATATACTGATGTGGCTCACAAAATTAATTGATTTGTAAAAGAAATCTAGTATTTAACGCGTTGTGCGGTTAGATTTATAAAGACAAGGCATATTTTAGATGGTTCAAAGGTTTGTTGTTTTGTAAGTTGAAATATTGAAGCAAGGTAACTCCGGCAATCTTTGTCAACAACCTTACCGATAGCCCCAGTATCGATTTTGCATAGTTCCTTTTGAGCATAAACTGATCGCAAAGTTGAGAGAAAAGTGTTTCTATTCTTTTGCGTACTCTGCGATAAATTGGTTCAAAAGGTAGATGATCTTTCTGATTTGAGCGGGTAGGTGTTTGCTTATCAACAATTCCAACCGCACAACGCGTTAGTATTTAATTTCTTTGTTTCCTGTAATGGAGGATTTCGCTACCTTATAACCAGCATTTTAAGCGTAATGATGGCATTGTGCTCGCTGAGTAAAACATTGTAAACTCCTTCCGGCAGATTGTCGGCTCTCAGCATGATTAAACCATTCATTGGCAGGAGCTTCTTACTAAACCACAGGCGCCCATCAATGCCTGAGATCAGGATTTCAACCGAATCAAGGCCGGGAACTTCAATAAAAAAGACGTCGTCCCGCACCGGATTAGGAAAAAGCCTTGAAACAGGTTTTGTGGCCATTTTATTGCCCACGGTGTTGTCGAGACTGAACTGGCTGACAAAGCCCCATATCTCGGTACTGGCACTGATGTCCATATTCACATTACCGATACCCATCAGTCCAATAAAACCTGGCCAGGTGTGTCCACCGTTGATTACCTTTTGGTGGCGCACCACGCTGTTTTGCGCACAGGGTTGCCAGGTCATCTGTTGCACGGTAGAGCCTTCGGCCATCAAATCAGGTAAGTTAATCGTTTCGGGATCGGTCGGACATTGGTTGAAGGCTGTCCAAAACGCCAAGCCTTCCATGACTGATTTGAAACCGGAGCTGCCATTGTATCCCACCAGCAAATCATTGGTGCCATGTATGTGAAGCACCGGAACGGGCCGTGAAGGCAAGCAGGCGTTAAAGGTATTTACGGTCATGGTGCCGGCCACAGTTGCAATAGCGGCAATGCGGTTCGATGCTTCGCAGGCCAGACGGAAGCTCATAAAACCACCATTCGAGAATCCACATGCATACACGCGTTGCAGATTCACTCCATACCATCGGTCGAGCGTGTCGATCAAAGCCATCAGAAACCCTACATCATCAGCTCCCGAATTGCCACTCTGTCCCACATTCCAGCTGGTGTTGATGCCATTGGGATAAACGACCATAAACTGCTGCTGTGAGGCTAAATTATTGAACAAGCTGTAGTTCATCATTTGTGGTCCGGTTTGCGTGAAGCCGTGCAAGGAAAGCAAAAGGGGCAATTTGGTTCCGGCGGGCGGGCCGTTGGGCCTGAAAACTGTAAAGCTACGGCTGATGCCATTGTGGATAAAGCTGTGGTTGGTTTGGCTCATCGAAGGAACAAAAAACACACACAGCATTACGATGAGGTAAAACGGCAGGATTTTCATTTTTTGGTATACGAATATAGTTGACAAACAGCATTAAAAGAGAAATGTTTGACACAGTTTCATTTAAAGATAAGTTAAACGAAGCCTAAGAGAATAAATTCCGTTGGTCAACATGTCATTCATTCAAATCGCATAAGAGATACATACAACGATTCTGGTCAGAGAAAAAATTTTAATAGCAACACTTAGGAGCGAAACACCGATAACACGAATCTCAAAACACAATACACACCCCCCTCATGGGATCATGCATCACCATTGGCAGCTCTTTTGTATCTTCGTACCCGCATGAACAAAATTTATTCACACCTGCTTATTTTAGCCATGTTTGTGCCAGCCATCGTGGCACAGGCCAAGTTGCCACCCCTGCAGTTCGAGGCCGGAGCAGGGCTGTCTCAACCCTTGTTTGCCTATGCCTCCTCCGATTTGAACAAAGGATGCTTTACTATGAGCGGCCTGCAGCTTTCGGGCGTTGTTTCGGTTGGGCTCAGCGGACCGCTCTGGCTCGAAGCTCGCTTCGATGCGCAATTACATCCGGTGAATGTGTCCCGCCTTGGTTATGAGCGGGTTATTGCTGACCCTTTTCTGACTGACACCTACATCCGCAGCGAGCCTTACCGCCATTTTGCTTTGCTTGCCGGCCCTGCTTACTTAGTTCCCTTTGGCCGCCAATTTACGGCTCAGGCCTCGGTATTTGCCGGATTCATGCAATCAAAAACCCCTCACCAGCTCCACAAGCCCACCTATTTTATGACAGGCCCTGAATATTTCGAAATTTCTTCTGCCATTGACTATGCCTTTGGTTACGGGGCAGAGATAGGTGCTGGCTGGAAGGCCACCTCATGTTATCATCTAAAACTTTCAGCTTCGTTTTTGCACGCCGACGTGGATTTCCGATTTCGAACCGCCAGCGGAATCCGGATCGACAGCCGAAGCATCAGCACTATCAATCTGCGTGCCGGGGTGGTATTTCTTATACCGACCCACTGAAGATCAAGACATTTATAAAATATTCCGGCAGGTTTTGTGTTATACTGAAGCAAAATTATCCTATGCGCCTTTAAAGCCAGATTCCGATGCAAAAGCTTATACTCCTGACATCAATATTTCTTTCCACATTCATCACACCGATTGCAGCACAACCAATCGGTATCGGTCAGTGGCGGACACATCTGCCATACCAGCATGTAATTGATGTTGATCTGGCCGAAAACAAGGTGTATGCGGCAACACCCAACGATGTATTTGTTTACGACCGCACCGACAACAGCCTTCGAATTCTGAACAAGGTAAACGGCCTGAACGATATGGGCGTGAAGGCCATACGTTATAGTCAGCAGTTCAAAACAGTTTTGGTGGCTTATGCCAATGCCAATATCGACCTCATTAAGCCTGATGGCATCTCAAACCTTAATGACATCAAAATAAAAGACATGCTTGGCAATAAAACCATCAACAATATCCGGTTTTCAGGAAAATATGCCTGGCTGGCCTGTGGGTTTGGGATTGTGGTGGTGGATGTTGATCGTAAGGAGGTTTTCGATACTTATCTGATTGGGCCGCAGGGAAGTTACATCAATGTGCTTGATATTGAGTTTTTTAACAATCGTGTGTATGCAGCTACCGAGAGCGGGGTATATTCTGCATCGCTGAGCAGTCCTAATCTGGCTGATTTCAATCAATGGAGCTTAGACAACAGCCTGCGCCATCCCACGCAGCGCTACAATCAGATTGAGGCTTATGCCGGCAAACTTTATCTGAACCTCACCCGTAACCTCTTCGACTCCGACACCATGTTTGTGTTCGATGGTCAGGGCTGGAACTATTTCGACCGCAGCAACAACAGTCTTCATCCACAGATGCGTGCCTCGGGCGACAAATTTTTGCTGGTAAACAACTACAATGTTTTTGTTTACGATCAGCAGATGAACATGATACAGTCCATCTATGCGCCTCAGCAACTTTCCATCGAACCTAAGACAGCCATAGCCGATGGTCAAGGCAACATTTGGGTGGGTGACCGGCGCAACGGTTTGTTGCGCACGTTCAACAATGGTTTTTCGGCCGAGATTTTCCTCCCGAACGGGCCCGGAACAACAAATGTGTACGAGCTCAAAGCACGGGGTAAGCAGGTTTGGGTGGCATCAGGTGGCCGCCGCAACGACTGGGGTAAGATGTATATGCTCGACGGTGTGTTTGCTTTTGATAGAAACCTTTGGCGCACTTATAACTTCATTAATACCAGTGGTTTCGACAGCATATCCGATTTTGTAAGCGTGGCCATCAGCCCCAAAAATCCCCAAAAAGTTTACATTGGCACCTGGCAGGAAGGTGTTGTTGAATTTACCAATTTCGAAAAATCAGAAATTTTTTCAGCGCACAACAGCAGCCTGCGCCCTTGGCTGGCCGATCCTACCCTGATCAATGTGAGTGGCCTTGATTTTGACTCACAGGGCAATTTGTGGGTTGCCAACACGGGTGCCACCAACCTGCTTTCGGTGCGCAAGACCAGTGGCGAGTGGCGATCTTATTTTCTTGGATCCAACGCCAGCGGTATCGATATTGGTAACATGATTGTGGATCGCAACAATTATAAATGGATTCTTCGGCGAAGCGATGGTAAAGCGATTGTGTTCAACGACAACAACACCCTCGACAATATAGCCGACGACCAGACCCGCATCCTCACCGGATCGCCCGGTACAGGAAACATTGCGGGCAATTCGATCTTTTCGCTCATGACCGACCTCGATGGCGCCGTGTGGGTGGGTACCGACAAAGGCCCCGTGGTTTTTTACAACACTTCTCGTATTTTTCAAGGCGGGCAAAACTATGACGGCATTCAGATCCTTGTTCCGCGCAACGATGGTACCGGGCAGGCCGACTACCTACTGGGCAGCGAAAAAATCCTGAGCATGGCCGTAGATGGAGCCAATCGTAAGTGGTTTGGCACCGAAAACGGAGCCTTCCTCATGTCGAAAGACGGACTGGAACAGGTTCTCTATTTCAATACCGTCAACAGTCCGCTACTTTCAAATACTGTGAACAGCATTGCCATCACCGACGATGGCGAAGTGTTCTTCGGCACACCGGCCGGCATCATCTCATATCGTGGAAGCGCCACCAACCCGCCTGATGTGATCACTGATGTGTATGCTTTCCCCAATCCTGTACGACCCGAATACGAAGGCCCTGTTGCAGTTAAAGGTCTGGTGCGCGACGCCATCGTGAAATTCACCGACATAAGCGGCAATCTGGTATACCAGACCCGCTCGCTTGGCGGGCAGGCCTTGTGGGATGGCCGTAATATGAGCGGACAACGCGTACAGCCAGGGATCTACCTTGTGTTTATTAGCGACAATAGCGGATACGATACCTTAGCCACCAAAATCATGCTGATGCGCAAACCATGAGCCACCAAAGCCGCGGCATCGTCATTCAGCACATCCGTTTTGGCGACAGTAGCCTGATTGTAAAAGTTTTTTCAGAAAAGCACGGCCTGCTCACCTTTATGGTCAAAGGCGCTTTTGGCCGAAGCTCCCGTTTCAGGCCGGCGCTTTTTCAGCCCCTCAATATGATTGAGTTTGAGGCGACAATCAATCCCAACAAAGACTTTCAATACTTTGCGGAGGTAACAGTCGAGCAGCCCTATCGCAGCATACCGCTCAACCCGGTCAAGCGTACCATTGCCCTGTTTCTGGCCGAGCTGCTCTCCAAAACACTTGTTGAGCACGGCCCGAATGCCATGCTGTTTAGCTTTCTGCACAATAGCCTTAAGTGGCTCGACCTTCAGGATGAACACTTTGCAGGGTTTCACCTCTATTTTATGCTTGAGCTAAGCCGATTTCTGGGCTTCTTTCCTCGTCTGCAAGCCGAGCCGGACTGGCAGGTGTTCGATCTGCTCAATGGTACTTTCAAGGTACAACCGGCAGGATTGCACTACTTTCTTGTCCACGAGGAGGCATTGTTATTTAGGCAGATGGCCGAAACCAGCCTCATCAATCTCTCCAGCCTCAGGCATACTCAGGTTCAGCGTCGCCGCCTGCTCGACATCCTCATCCTCTATTACCAATTGCATCTCCCCGTGTTCAAGGGTCTGCAATCGCACGAAGTGCTGCGCGCCGTGCTGTGAAGCGCCAGCATCGGAATCGCCGCCCATAAGCAAATGGATTGGACACTGTCCCCTGAGCTGTTCAACCTCTTCCTGAGATTTCGTTCTATTATTGAAATCACGTATTTAGTAATTATATGAGCACTGAAAATACTGTATAGCCAACGTCAGATGTCCTGATGCAGCAACGACAACCTAAGCCAAACAATGGATCAGACTGGTCAGGACGTCCATGCAAAGGCATGGCATCCCTTACAAGTTGGTGATTGCGATTTACTGGCAAAGCGTGCCAGTATATTTTGAAGGTTAATTCATGAGGTAATTATTACATCTTTGTTGGTTAATCTTTTGTAAACGATTGCCCTGCTGAGCGGAATAAATTTGCATACAGTCTTGTTTAATCAATTGAGTCACAAAAGCTGATAAACCTTTACATCACGCACAGCTTTGGAAGTATTGCAGACATTGGACGACGGAGCTCTGGTGGACCTGATGAAACGTGGCAGGCATGACGCTCTTGGCGAAGTGATGAGGCGGCACCGTCAGCAGGTGGCACGCGTGGTCATTGGCATGTTGGGCAATACTCCTGAAGCAGAGGATGTAGGTCAGGAAACTTTTATCCGTTTCTGGAACAATATGGAGGCCTACTCCCTTGAAGCCAAAATCTCCACATATTTAACAAGAATTGCTATTAATTTATCAATCAACGAGATACGCAAAAGAAAACGAAAACAGGAATGGTTCAGCAATGCAAAAAGCGAGGTGATAAGGCAAACCAGTGATGAGGCACATTTTGAGCAATACAACAGGGAACATATTGAAGCAGCCCTCCAACAGCTCGACGAGCAGCAGCGGGCTGTGGTGGTGATGCGACTGGTGCAGGGATACTCCACCAAAGAAACCGCCGAGATGCTTCACATACCTCTGGGAACAGTGCTCTCGCGCTTATCGCGTGCTCTTGATAAACTGCGGTTGAACCTAAAAAAACTGGACGAAATATGAACAGCAACTGGAACAAAACACTTCTGAGGCATCTTTTGGGCGAGCTGCCCGCAGCCCCTCGCAAGGCTCTTGATGCAAAGCTGACCGATGATCCTCAACTGAGACAAAAGCAGTCGGAATGGCAGGCAGCAATTGTAGCACTGTCGAGTTATCAGCCCGATTTTTCTATTGGTTTTGAACAGAAGGTGCTGCAAAGACTCGCCCACCAAAGCCGGCTGCTTATACAGGAGCGGCTGGCATGGCGCACCATGCTTCGTTTCAGCATTTCTGCCGCCGCAGCCGTGATCCTTCTTATTGTTTGGGTTTATTTACAGGAACAGTCGCTCAGTCTGGAGCATCTGCTCGGACTGGCCGGACTGAAAACTGACGATTTTTCAAATCTTCTGGCAAACTACTAACCTAAATACCTGCCAAGTTATGCAGACCAAATACATCATCATTCTTATCCTGACCTTTGTTGCCGGCATCGTGATTGGTGCGCTGGCCACAGGCCGAATCACGCGCAACAAAGTGGAAAAAATCAAATCGTGGAACACCCGCGAAGGCTTCAGGCAGCATTTTTTCAGCATCATCGAAGCTGATGAAAAGCAGAAAGAACAAATCGGGCCCCTGCTCGACTCCTTTGGCAACCAGCATTGGGAGCTGATGAAAAAGCACTGGGAATCGCAAAAGATGCTTTTTGATGCGATGGACAGCCTAGTAAAGCCTTATCTTAATGATACTCAGTGGCAGCATTTAATGGAATTCAAGGAAGCAACGCGCAAGCGCCGTGAGATGAAAGTTGAACAGCGCCGCAAGGATGCATGGTTCATTCCGCCTTATCACACGCCGTCCAAACAGGTTCCATGGCGCACCTGCCCACAGGCCTGAGCATCACCATGAGGCGCTCAACCTGAGGCTGAACCAGCGTGGAGGCTGCACATCGCCGGGCCTGCCCATGTATTCATGGTTAGTGAAGTTTTTCACCACAGCGGACAGGTTCACCCATTCGGTTATTGCGTACGAAAGCCTGACGTCAACAACCATGTGGCCGGTGTTGTGAGTGGCCCAGTATTCAGGAAAACCGGGCAGAATGTAGCGTCCTTGCAGGGATTGCAAAAACACTTCGTCCACCCTGAGCATCTTCGATCGCACAATCACATCGGTTCCGGCCTGCCATTTACCAAGTTTGCCATCGAGGCCCAACTTCAGGGCGTGTGTCCTTCTGTATTTGAGTTTGAGACCCGTAGGTTGACCCGTTTCGGGATTCAACTCCTGAGGGTTCATCAGCACATAGTTGAGCGTAATAATATGCCCGAAACGACTTTGATTGTCGGCCAGCACAATGTCGGCTTCCAGACCTGAAACACGCGAGGCTTCGAGGTTGTCGGCCCTGAAGCCAGTACCATAAATCCCGGTTATCGGATCGGGATAAATACCAAAGATAAACTCGACCATATTGCGGTTTCTGGTAAGAAATGCTGCAAGATCAGCTTGTCCCTGGTAAGGTCCGGCTGCTATACCTTGACGGAAACCTAACTCGGCATTCCATCCTATCTCGCTCTGTATAAATGGATTGGGAAATATTTTTACAGATCCGAGGGTGGTGGAGGCATATTTTTCGGCAATCGAAGGAAAGCGGTAGCCCTGCCCGAAAGAAGCCCGCATATAGGTAAACTCCCCAAGACGATAATTTAACCCTGCCCTGAATAACGGTACCACAAGGGCGATGCTGTCCGCCTGTCCGTCGAGGCGATTGTGCTCCATCCGCATCCCGGCCACCAGTTTCAGCTTTTTAGTGGGTTCGCCCTGTAACTGTGCATAAAGTCCGCCATTAAAACTATTGTGGTCGCCATAAAAGTTCGACTGCACTATTCCGGCATTCACCGATGCCCCTGCCGAAAGTTCAAGGCCTCGCAGCAGCTTCTTCCAGTATTGGTATTCTGAATATACTACCCAGGCTTCGCTGTCATTCTGTCCCGATTTGGGGAAGCGGTTGTCGCTGCGCTGAATGCGGGTGCGCAGGTCATGCCGTGTATCGTCCCCTTTAACGTATGAAACAAAGGGGTCGAGGGCAAAAAACGAGCTTTGCAGTTTGATTGCTGTGCTGCTGTCCTGAATAAGGGCGCCGGTTGTGCCGTTTTCCCAGAGCACAAAGTCGGTCTTGCGTGTAAAGCCTCCGTTGAGGGCGAGGCCGTAACGCAGTCCGGGTATTTTTTTATCGAAATGCTTCAGCTTGAGGTTCATGCGCAACGCATTGTCATCGTTGCGTTTGCGATAGCCGTCATCACTCAGGCCATTCAGCCCAAAGCCTATGTCGGTATTGCCCATTTTGCGAAGGTGGTTGAATCCGGCTGTTGTTGTCAGGCGGGGGCTGTCCCACCATTTCCAGGCTTTGCGCTTCGGACGGTCGTAAATACCCGCTTCGGCATAGACCGTGGTTTGGGGGGTATTGGTAGCGTCGGCGGTGCGGAAGTTGATTACCCCGTTCAGCGCAGCCGAGCCATAGGCCACACTGGCAGCGCCTTTGATGATTTCTACCTGGCTGATGTTGTCCATGGGTAGAAACTGCCACCGGATGTTGCCCGCATCGGCCGAAACTATGGGCAAACCATCAAGAAGGGCCAGCACGCGGCTTCCTGCACCATAGGCAAATCCGCTGCCACCGCGCAGCGAGGCTTGTCCGTCGAGGATTTCCAGTCCGGGCGCCTTATCCATTAGTTCTTTGGCATTGTTAATATGACGGCCGCCCACTGCTACAGGTTTGATTACACTCATCGACACTGTTAGCTCGGCCGCCTTTTGCTCGATGCGATTGGCTGTGACCACCACCTGTTCGATATCTATGATGTCCTGCTCAAGGGCCACGTTGAGCTTGATGTTCTCGCCCGCTTTGACCGAAAGCGTTTTCGTGAAACTCTTGTACCCAACCATCCGGAAAAGCAGGGTGTGGCTTCCAGGCTCCAGGCGAAGACTAAAGTTTCCGGCAGCATCGCTGACAGCACCAGTGTTCTTACGTACAATATTCACCCCGGGCAGGCTTTCGCCTGTAGCTTTGTCGGTAATTCTTCCGCTCACCGTTCCCATCTGCTGCCCCAGCCCTGCAAGAGGGAGCAACAAGAGTATAATCAGCCTATGGATCATTTATTTGGATTTGAAAGTCATACGGATCTTCATATCCACATTGGGATCGTTAGGGCTAGGGTAGGCCGTGGTTATTTTGAGCGACTGCCGGTTGAGTTGAGCAATATTCGCCAGCAGTGGTATGGGCAGCGAATCCGTTTTGATTTCCACAGCGGTACGGTTGTTGGTAAAGCGCCAGGTGCCGCTGTATTGACCAAAGGTGCCGGTGGCATCGCGGTTAAACCGGGCTTCGCCCTTGAATTTGTGGAGGATCTGACCAGGCTGGCTGGCATCCTGTCCGTCCACCAACAGGCTGTCGGTTTGCCAGCTTTGTCCGGTAATGATCTCAAAACGATCTTCATCGTCGTTCTTGTTGCACGAAGCAGCCAGTGTAATTAGTGCCAGAATGGCAAAAAACAACAGGTTTCGTCTCATGGTGATGTTTTTGCTGAGTGGCAAATATAAGGTCAAACATTTAGAAAAATCAATATAAGCTTTTTCAGGACCTCAGATTGAAGATTTGGACTATATCATGCTGGTGTCCCTTGGCCGTTTATAGAGGCTTTTGCGTACTTTTGTCATCGCATTAAACCGCGATAAGGCATGAATATCAGGATTGTTAACCACTCCTTAAACCCACTTCCGGCCTACGAAACGGCTCATTCTGCCGGCATGGATATCAGGGCCAGTCTTCAGGAGCCGATGGTCATTCAACCGGGTAAACGCGCCCTTGTTCCAACCGGCCTTTTTATGGAAATTCCCGAAGGTTACGAAGCTCAGGTGCGTCCGCGCAGTGGCCTGGCCATCAAGCACGGCATCACGGTGCTCAACAGTCCCGGAACCATCGACGCTGATTATAGGGGCGAGGTAAATATCATTCTGATCAACCTTGGAGATCAGCCTTTCGAAATCCTTCATGGCGACCGTATAGCCCAAATGATTATTTCAAAACACGAAAAAGCTGAATGGCAGCTGACCAACGAGCTTTCCAGCACCGAAAGAGGCAAAGGAGGCTTTGGCCATACCGGCAAGTGAATATCTCAAAGAACACCTCATCATGAACATTATCGTTCCAATGGCAGGCATGGGCAAGCGCCTGCGTCCACATACACTCACCACACCCAAACCGCTTTTACCCATAGCAGGTAAACCCATAGTGCAAAGGTTGGTGGAAGACATCGCCCGTGTGCTTGCCGAACCCATCGAAAAGATTGGTTTTGTGATTGGCAACTTCGGGCACGAAACCGAGCAGAGGCTCCTACAGATTGCGGCCTCGGTAGGTGCGCAGGGCAGTATTCATTACCAGCATGAAGCGCTGGGCACAGCCCATGCCATCCTATGTGCCGAATCATTGCTTCAAGGCAAGGTGCTGGTGGCTTATGCCGACACTTTGTTCAGGGCCAGTTTTCAGCTCGACGACGAAAAGGAAGGTGCCATCTGGGTGAATCAGGTAGATAATCCCCAGCAGTTTGGTGTGGTTAAACTTACTGCCGAAGGCACCATCGAAGGATTCTATGAAAAGCCGAAAACCTTTGTTTCCGATCTGGCCATCATAGGGATTTATTATTTCCGCGACGGCGAATACCTGCGCAGTGAGTTGCAATACCTGCTCGATCAGAAAATAACTACCGGTGGCGAGTATGGCATCACCGATGCCCTGCAGAACATGATAAAAAAAGGCACACACTTCAGCACCGAGCGTGTGGATGCCTGGCTCGACTGTGGTAACAAGGACGCCACTGTTGATACCAACCGTGAAGTACTGCTTCATCTGAAAAATAACGAAAGCCTTATCTCCGATGAGGCCGACCTTGAGGAAGCCATCATCATCGAACCATGTTTTATTGAAAAAGGCGTTGTGGTCACCAACAGCGTTATCGGCCCTTATGTTTCAGTAGGGCAGGGCACCACTATCATCAATTCGGTGGTACGCAACAGCATCATACAAAGCTACGCGCGCATCGAGAACAAACATGTGGAAAACAGCATGATAGGCAACCATGCTACACTAACTGGCCGTTTTGATGTGTACAGTCTTGGAGATTACAATGAACTATTTAGCTAAACGTTACCCAACAAAACAACTACCATTGAACAAGCTGATTCTGCTTATTACCCTAAATCTGTTGTTGATTTCGTGTGCTACACCGCAAAAATCAAAACGTAATGCTGCAACCAGAGCTACTGCCGACAGCATCGACTTTGTACGTCAGCGGCAAAATGCAACACTTTTTTCCGATGGCCTGCGCGAGAAAATTACCGGTCAGCCCGACAAGGCCATAACGCGTTTTGAGCAGGCATTAAAAGCCAATCCGGCCGATCATGCAAGCATGTTCGAGCTTTCGGAACTTTATTTGCGGAAGGGGCGCATGGACGATGCGCTACAAATGGTTCGTCAGGCGACAGTACTCGACCAAACCAACGAGTGGTATCTGCTCAGGCTTGCTCAACTGACTAAAATGAGCACCCGATACGACGAAATGCTCGAAACCTGGAACCAGCTCATCCGGCTGAAACCCCAGCGCCCTGAGTATTATAGCGAGCTGGCACAAGCCTATGTGGCTATGGGGAAGATTCCCGATGCACTGAATACCCTCGGCAGCCTCGAGCAGATTACAGGAATCAGCGAGGAGTTGAGTATGCAGAAGTTCAACCTTCACCTGCTCAACAACGATGCATTGGCTGCTATAACTGAAGTAGAAAAGCTGGCGGTTGCCTACCCTTATGAGGCGCGTATTCAGGCCATGCTGGCGGAGATTTATATGAAAAACGGCGACACTACCAAAGCCCTCAGGCAATTTGAAAAAATGCGCGAAACCAATCCTGAAGATCCCAATGTGGTTGTGTCGCTGGCCGAGATTTACAAAGCGCAGGGCGATGAGGATAAAGCTTTCGAGATGTTGCTTCAGGCCTTTGGGAATTCCGCCTTGGATATCGAAACCAAGGTTCAGGTGATGATGCTGTGGTTTCAGGGAGCCACTTTTTCTGAAGAGCTCAACCTCAAATCGGAGCGCATCGCCCATACCCTGATATCCACCCATCCCGATAGTCCGCGGGGTCATCAGCTGCTTGGGGACGTTTACCTGCGCCGTAACGAAATGGATAAGGCGCGCGAGCAATTTGCCAAAGCAGTGGAAATGGAACCGGCCAACTATGCTGCCTGGGAGACTCTGCTTTTCACCAATATTCAGCTTGGCGACTATGATATGCTTGGCCGGCATGCAACAGAGGCGCTAAACTACTTCCCTGAGCAACCATTGCTTTACCTTTTTGATGGCTATGCAAAATATCAGCAAAAAAAATATGATGCTGCACTAAAAGCCTTCGAAATGGGCCGTCGCTTCGTGGTGAACAACGACCGATTATTGGGTGAGTTTTTTAGCAGCATCGGCGATTCGCAGTACAAGCTCAACAATTTTGAGGATTCAGATGCAGCCTACGAAAAGGCATTAGCCATCAATGCTGCCAATGCTACTGTACTAAATAATTACGCCTATTACCTTACCTTGCGCCGGCAAAAACTCGACAAAGCAAAGGAAATGTCTGCCCGTTCTCTGGAACTTCAACCAGAAAACCCCTCATTTTTAGATACATACGCCTGGGTGCATTTCAAACTCGGTCAATATGAGCAGGCGCTGGAATACATCCTCAAGGCTCTGAATACTTCCGATAAACCCAATGCAACCATTATCGAGCATCACGGCGACATCCTTTATAAGCTGGGCCGACGTGAGGAAGCCTGGAAGCAATGGAAAGAGGCCCGTGCGGCAGGCGAGGGATCAAAATTTCTTGAACGCAAGGCCAAAGAGGGAAAGTACTATGAGTAAACGCGCTGTTGTTCTGTATTTGTTTTCTTTGATACTACTCGTGCTTGCCACTTCGTGTCGCAGTACGCGAAAGGCACTGAAAGCGCCACTTAAGGAAAAAGGCGAGGGTTACCTGCTCGATCGTATGAAAGACGCACAGCTCAACTATGAATGGTTTTCGAGCAGGCTGACCATTACCTTGACCGATGACCGCAAAAACACTACCGAACTGCGCGGACAGCTTCGCATTCGCCGCGATAGCGCTATCTGGATCAGCCTCACGCCTATACTCAACATCGAGGCGGCTCGTCTGCTTGTTACACCCGATTCGATCAAACTCATCAACAGGCTCGATAAAACATATTACAATGACGACTTTTCGCTCATCAACACCCTTTTCTCATCCTCGGCCGACTTTTATCTGCTGCAATCGCTGCTCACAGGAAACGACCTGGTAAACTACGAAACCGAGAATGTCAGGGCTTCCTTAGACAACAATGAATACCGGCTCAGCACTACCGGTCGTGCAAAAAAGAAACGTTTCCTCCGAAAAAACGAACAGCATAAGATTCTGGTGCAGAACATCTGGCTCAAGCCCGAAAACTATAAGATCAGCAAGATTAATCTGAAGGAAGTGGGCGACGAAACATACAAACTGCAGGTTGCCTACTCTACATTCGAGACAGCGGGAAAAACTATTGTGCCCACTCAACTGCTTTTTGAAATCAATACTGCGCGCCACATGGTGCTCAACATACGTTATCTGCGCCCCGAGCTGGATGTACCCCAGCCCATGCCTTTCAGAATACCCGACAACTTCAGCAAAATGAAGTAACTTTACCTGCATGATGCAGAGAGCGCTCAACCTTTTGATTGTTTTTGTTTTGCTATCGACCAATTACCAGGCCGTGGCTCAAGTGGCTGACCGTAAGGCCGAACTGGAGACGAGCAAAAAGAAGATCGAGGAGGAGCTGACCCTTGTGAGCAAGTTGCTCGAAGAAACCAGACAATCCAAAAGCAACACCATCACCGAGCTCAATCTGTTGCAGGCCCGGCTGCGACAGCGCGAGAACCTGATTGCCACATTACGCACACAAATCCTGCGCCTTGATGGTCAGCTCAACCAGACACAACGCGAGCTGGAAAAGCTGCAAAACGAGCTTAATGGCCTGCGGAGCGAGTATGCAGCCATGATCACTTTTGCCTATCGAAACCGCAACGGACTCAACAAACTGATGTTCTTGTTCTCGTCCGACAGTTATAATCAGGCCTACAGGCGGATGAAATACCTTCAGCAATATGCAGCCATGCGCAAAGTGCAGATCGAACGGATCAACGAAACGCACACCCGTCTTGAAGCCCAAAAACAAAAGTATCTTGCCGAGCGCAACGAAAAGGCACTCCTGCTCGACGACGAACGGCGACAGCAGGCATTGCTCAACACCGAAAAAATGAATGTAGAGCTGAGCGTTCAAAAAATATCGCGTCAGGAGCGTGAACTTCAGCAGCAGGTTCGGAATAAGCAGCAGGAAGCCAGGCAATTGCAGCGCGAATTGGAAAGAATCATTGCTGAGGAAATTCGACGCGCACGGGAAACTGCCGGCAAACCAACCTCACCCGACCGCCTGATGAACCTGACCCCTGAGGAACAACTGCTTTCCAATCAGTTTGTACAAAACCGCGGACGACTATCCTGGCCCGTTGAACGCGGCATCATCTCGTCGCGTTTTGGCGAACAACCCCATCCTGTATTGCGAAAAGTCACCATAAAAAACAATGGCATCGATATTGCCACTACCCGGGGTGCAGAGGCCCGGGCCGTGTTCGAAGGTGTGGTGGTGAGCACAAACCGTATAACCGCCACCAACAATGCTGTTATCCTGCGCCATGGCGACTTTTTTACCGTTTACAGCAACCTCGAACAGGTATATGTGAAACGTGGCGAAAGAGTAAATCATAAAGATCTGCTTGGCCTGATCCATACCGATAAAACAGAAGGCAAGACCGAGCTACATTTTGAGGTGTGGCAAAACCGTACACAGCTCGATCCTGCTCTTTGGTTAGCAAAATAATTAATGTTATGAAAATCAGAAATATAGCTCTTGTGGCGCACGATGCCAGAAAGAAAGACCTTGTGGAATGGGTAGAACACAACCGCACCATGCTCGAACCTCATCACATCTATGCCACCGGCACCACCGGAAGTATGGTATCCAGAATCCTACCTGATGTAACGGCACTCAAATCGGGGCCGCTAGGAGGCGACCAACAACTCGGAGCACTCATTGCAGAAGAAAAAATCGATTTCATGATCTTTTTCTGGGATCCAATGACCAGTCAGCCCCACGACGTGGATGTAAAAGCCCTGCTGCGCATGACAGTACTTTACAATGTGCCTACCGCCTGCAACCGGTCAACAGCGGATTACCTCATCACTTCGTCGCTCTACGAAGACAATGATTACAAACCATTTAGAAAAGATTATTCAAGATATCTACAGCGCTTTTCTGAAAATGAAAGTCCCGATCCGCAAAACTGAATGAATATGAATGCAGTTGTAAATAACCTATGTTCAAAGCTGATAATCGGAATGATACTCGCGCTGAACTGGGGTTTTCTGAGTGCATCTCAACCACCTGTGATTCCGTTGCCGGTATCTTTTCAACTTAATGAGGGCTGTTTTCCGCTTGAAAGACCTGTTGGGGTAATTGCACCCTCGAAAGACAATATCAGCATCACCAATGAGGCAATCAAATGTTTGAAAGAGGCTGGATATGATGCCTTTGCCACTGACGGGCGTATCCTTGCAGGCCGCCATCTTCTGATTCATATTTCCGACTCATACGATTCGTTGATTGGCAAGGAAGGGTAACATTTAAACATCAGTCCGGCCCGAATACTGATCACGGCGAATACCTCGGCAGGAATTCAATATGCGCTGAATACCCTTGGTCAGCTGGTTCGCAAGGCCAGGGATGGCTGTTTACCTGCCTGGTCGATAACCGACTTTCCACGTTTTTCCTACCGCGGCATGCACCTCGATGTTTCGCGTCATTTTATGCCGAAGGATTTCGTATTGCGCTATATCGACTTGCTGGCCATGCACCGCATGAACGTTTTTCATTGGCATCTGGTGGATGATCAGGGCTGGAGGCTGCAGATCGACCGCTATCCGTTGCTCACCGAAGTTGGGGCATGGCGCGAAGACCGCAGCATCGAACACTGGAACCACCGTCCGCTCAGCAATAGCGATGCCCCCAAAACTTATGGCGGATTCTATACCAAAGCTGAGGTGCAGCAGGTTGTTGCCTACGCTGCCGAACGAAATATCACCGTAATACCCGAAATCGAAATGCCTGCCCACGTGATGTCGGCACTGGCTGCCTACCCTCACCTATCTTGCACATGCCGCAATCTCGGCGTGCCACCCGGCGGGGTTTGGCCCATCACACACATCTATTGCGCAGGCAAGGAAGAAACCTTTGAATTCTTAGAAAACGTATTAATCGAGGTGATGGAACTTTTTCCTTCACCCATCATACACATTGGAGGCGATGAGGCCGACAAGACGGAGTGGAATAAATGCACCCGGTGCCGGCAGCGGATGACCGACGAAAATTTGCCCGATATGCATGCGCTTCAGAGTTATTTCATTGGTCGCATTGGCCGTATTCTGGCATCGCACGGAAGGAAGCTTATGGGATGGGACGAGATACTGGAAGGAGGCCTGGCACAAAACGCCCTTGTGATGTCGTGGCGGGGCGAGGAAGGAGGCATTCAGGCCGCGCGTATGGGTCATTTTGTGGTGATGACCCCCGGTTCGCATTGCTATTTTGATCATTATCAGGGTGAACCATCCACCGAACCCCTTGCCATCGGAGGCTTTACACCGCTCGATAAAGTGTATGCCTATGAGCCTGTTCCGGCGGTTCTAACGCCTCGGGAAGCGGCTTATGTGCTAGGAGCCCAGGCTAATGTATGGACTGAATACATGCCTACACCCTTACATGTTGAATATATGGTGCTGCCACGCATCGCTGCCTTATCCGAAGTGTTGTGGTCGCCTAGGCAAAGCCGCAGCTGGAATTCTTTTGTGCAACGCCTGCCCAGCCTCATCCGGCAATATGATGCCATGAAACTGAGTTATGCCCGTTCGGCCTGGAAAGTACAAATCAAGGAAGACGTGAATCTGGCCTCGGGAAGGTTGAGTCTGACCCTTGGCACATTGCTGCCGGTGGATAGTATAGTGTATATTTTAGAGGACAGAGATTTAGCAACAACGAAAGGCGTTTACCAACAACCGTTGGAGCTTGATAAAAGTGCCCGGCTCAGGACTTATTCCGTTATGGGCACGGATGTTGCCCCCGCTGTAACACGCGATTACCTGATACACAATGCTTTTTCTTTGCCGGTTGACCAAAAACCCGCTCCTTCACCTAGGTATCCGGGAAGCCCTGTAAGCCTTACGGATGGCATTGCAGGCACTCGATGGTACAACGATGGTCATTGGACAGGGATCCTTGATGACCATTGGGAAGCCACAATCGCATTTTCCAAGCCGACACAGACTGCCAGCATCAGCTTGATAGCCCTTCACGATCCGGCATCGTGGATTTTTCTGCCCGACCGGTTGTTGGTATATGTAAGCAGGAATGGAAAACGATTTCGTAAGGTAGATATGCCCAGCGACCTCATAACTACTGTAAATACATCCGCAAGCACCCACAGCCTTGGCGCCAGGCTACCGCCCGCCCGCTACAAAGCCATCCGTATCCAAGCCCTTCGAACAAGCCCCATCCCCGAATCTCATCCGGGCTACGGAAAAAAAGTGTGGATGTTTTTCAGTGAAATTGCAGTCGAATAGTTGAATTAAACGATTTAGGCCGCTACCTTTGTTTGGAATGCGATTGGCATTAGCCAACGTTAACAGACCAAAACCATGAAGCAAAGCGTTCTTCCGGCACAGATTAGTTTTTTGGTAAACTGTGCTTTATCTGTTGCGGTAGCTATCTCGCTGCCCTCATGCAAATCCGGTAAAACACCGTCAGATTACGTTAATCCATTCATTGGCACCGATGCTCACGGTCACACCTATCCCGGAGCCACTGTACCATTTGGAATGGTTCAATTGAGCCCGCAGACGCGGCTTGATGGCTGGGACGGCTGTTCGGGGTACCATTATTCTGACAGTATTATTTATGGTTTTACCCACACGGCACTAAGCGGAACAGGGGTGAGCGACTATGGCGACATCCTTCTGATGCCCATGACAGGAGGACCTGCTTGGCAAAACAAACTTTACAGCTCATCATTTAACAAGAAGACCGAAATAGCTTCGGCCGGATATTATTCCGTCAGGCTCGCCAAGTATGATATTCTTGCCGAACTTACCACAACAACAAGGGTTGGCATGCACCGATACACCTATCCTGAATCGGCAGACGCAGGATTGCTGCTCGATCTCCAGCACCGTGACCGCGTACTCGAATCGAGTATCGAGTTCATCAGCGATACCGAGCTGCGGGGCATGCGCCGGAGCACCAATTGGGCCAAAGATATGGTGTGGTATTTTCATCTGAAGAGCTCTAAACCGTTCAGTCAGATGCTTATTGCCCCCGACGATATGGCCCAGCCAGGGCTGATGTCGGCCAAAGGCACCAACCTCAAGGCCTGGCTTGGATTCAGCACGACCAAAGGCGAAACTGTTGAAATCAAGGTGGCACTTTCTGCTATTGATATGGACGGAGCAGACATTAACCTTAAAGCTGAGGCCGATACCCTGCATTTTGATGCGGCTTTAATGCAGGCACAGCAACAATGGCGCAACATATTGAACCGTTTCAAGGTCAGCGGAGGCACCAGCGACCAGCTTACGGCATTCTATACTGCTGTTTATCATTCATATATTCAACCCAATACCTATATGGATGCCGACAGGCGCTACCGGGCCATGGACCATCAGGTTTACACGGCAGCTGATTTCGACAATTACACGGTGTTTTCGCTCTGGGACACTTATCGCGCCTGGCATCCGCTGATGACCATACTGGAGCCTGAACGCACCAACCAGTTTGTAAGGACCATGCTCAATATGTACGACAAAGGCGGTCTTTTGCCCATCTGGGAGCTTTCGGCCAACGAAACCTGGTGCATGATTGGCAACCACAGCATACCTGTCATTGTGGATGCATGGATGAAAGATATCAGGGGCTTCGATGGCAATAAAGCCCTCGAGGCCATGCTTTTCAGCAGCACCCGCGAACATTTCGGGCTCGACGATTACCAGCGTTTCGGGTATCTGCCCGGCGAAAAGGAACACGAATCGGTGAGTAAAACTTTGGAGTATGCCTACAACGACTGGTGTGTGGCAACCATGGCTTCCGAGCTGGGTCGCGAAGACGTTTCGCGCGAATATGCCCGTCGGGCTCAGGCCTGGAAGCACCTTTTCGACCCTCAGACCCATTTTATGCGTCCGAGGGTAAACGGCGCATGGCTCGAACCCTTCAACCCTGCAGTTGTTGACTGGCACTTTACCGAAGCCAATTCGTGGCAATACAGCTTTTACGTTCCGCACGACATCAGCGGACTTGCTACAGCCCACGGTGGCTATGATGCACTGGCCAACAAACTGGATGAAATGTTTACGAACGAGGAGGGCATTGGCGGACGCGACATGAAGGACATCACCGGGCTCATTGGTCAGTATGCCCATGGCAACGAGCCTAGTCATCACATGGCTTATCTGTACAACTTTGCCGGCCAACCGTGGAAATCCCAGAAAAGAGTGCGTCACATTATGGATAATTTTTACACCGCCCGACCGGATGGACTGATAGGTAACGAAGATTGCGGACAAATGTCGGCCTGGCTGGTATTCAGCGCAATGGGCTTTTATCCTGTTACGCCTGGCAGCAACCAGTATATAATTGGCACACCGTGGTTTCCTGAGCTTGAACTCGATCTGGGCCGAGGAAAGAGCTTTCGGGTAGTGGCAAGGGGGGCTTCCCCCTCGAAACTTTATATCAGGCAGGCCTGGCTCAACGGCCGGCCGCTGCTGCGCAGCTGGTTGTGGCATAAAGAAGTTGCCGCTGGTGGGGTTCTCGAGTTCGATATGGACAGTAAGCCCAACACCTCATGGGCGTCATCGCCCGACGAACGGCCCGTCACAAACCTGCTCCAGCCTCAGATGATGCCTGCACCCTGGTTCGAAAACACGCCCTCCCGCTTTTCCGAAAATACTGTTGTAAGCATCAAGGGTGCTCCGGAAGGCTCAACGCTTTTTTACACCCTCGATGGTAGCCTGCCCACTACCGCAAATATGCGTTATTACGAACCATTCAGCCTCGACCGATCGGCCCTGGTTACAGCTGTTGCCTGGCAGGAAGGGGTCGGATACAGTGCCCCGGCCCAGCGCCAATACATCAAGGTTAGCGGCTCAAGGCAAATCAGTCTTTACCATCCCCCTCATCCTAACTATGATGGAGGTGGAGCCGAAATACTCATTGATGGCCTGAAAGGCGCAGCAAACTGGCGTCTGGGCGGATGGCAGGGATTTCAGGGCAACGACTTTGAAGCCGTTGTTGATCTTGGCAAACGACAGTATATCCGCCGGCTTTCGGCCAGTTTTGCTCAGGATACCCGTTCATGGATACTCATGCCTTCGAGAGTGAGCTTCGAAGTGTCGGACGACGGCTTAAACTACAAGAAAATCATCGATGCCCCAAACAAAGTGCCTGATGATGAATATGAGATGGTGTTCGCCGAATTGGGTGGAAAGGCCAATGTGAGCGCCAGATACGTAAAGGTGAAAGCCGTCAATTACGGCAAATTGCCCGAGTGGCATCTGGGCGCCGGGGGGCAGGCTTACATTTTCATTGATGAGATTACCATTGATTAAGGCCCCTTTGAAGCATGGACAAGAAAATTACACTCGCTGATGTGGCACAAAGCCTCGGTATTTCAAAAACTGTGGTTTCGCTGGTCATCAACGGAAAAGGCGATCATCATGGTATCAGCAAGGAAACCCAGCGAAAGGTGAGACAGAAAATCGAAGAATTCAACTACACACCCAATCAACTGGCACGTGGTTTTCGCATCGGACGCACCAATACGATCGGCTTGATCGTTTCGGATATTTCCAACTTGTTTTATGCACAGCTTGCCCGCTATATCGAAGACCTTGCCTGGGCCTGCGGATATACGCTGGTTACCTGCAGCAGCGACGAAAAGATGGAAAAGGAAATTAGGCAGATTGAGCTGCTGTCGGATCGCAAAGTGGACGGGCTGATTATCTCATCCTCACAGCAATCTGACGCTTTGTTCAACAATATGCATGCGCAAGCTAAGCCACATGTGCTCATCGACCGGGTGTTCAGCGATATGCGGTCGGCAGCTGTTTCGGTAGATAATTACGAAGGGGGTCGCATCGCAGCAGTCCATCTTGCCTCGAAGGGAGCTATCCGTCCGGCAATCTTTGGCATAGGCCCCGAACATATTTCCACGCTTGTGCACCGATCGGAAGGATTTCTTGAAGGGCTTAGGCAACAAGGAATTATTTTTGACCCGGACAATCACTTCCGGGCGCCTTTCGATGCGCTGGAAAATGCCATAGCTCTGAGGCTTGAGGCGTACCATCTGGCCCATGCGATGCCTGATGCCATATTTGCACTCAATAACAATATCACTACATTTTGCCTGAAACACCTTCAGCGATTAGGCTATGATGTTCCCGGCCAGGTTATTCTGATTGGTTTTGATGATGCTTCATGGTTTTCGTTTACCAGCCCCACCGTAACCGTGATTGCACAACCTATCGAGCAGATTGCTGAAAAGGCCTTTAGGCTGCTCATGAATCAACTTGCCATGGAACGCAACCTGCAAGCCACACATGAAGTGTTGCCGGTCGAGCTTATCCCGAGGCGCTCAACTGCCGGCCTTGGAAACTGAAGTACAATATGGTTTAGCTGACGCGAAACACTCAATAACGACACTGTTCACACTTGCGGGAGCTTCGCTGAAAAAATTATTTCCTTAAAATAATCCTGAATGTGCTGCCCTCGTTGAGAGCGGATGTTTTAACGAATATTTTTCCCTTGTGGTAACCCGTTATTATTCGACGGGCTAAGGAAAGACCCAGTCCCCAGCCCCGTTTCTTGCTGGTGTAGCCAGGCTGAAAAATGCTCTTGAAAGCCGACTTGGGAATTCCTTTGCCTGTATCGCTTACATCGATGACCACTCTTCCGGGCTCATCTACAACATCAATGCTTATGTTGCCCTGACCTTCCATGGCATCTATGGCATTTTTGCAAAGGTTTTCTATCACCCACTGAAACAAGGTTTCGTTCAATGGGAGAATCAATGGTGTAGTTGGAGCCTTGAGCTGGTACGAAATTTTCTTGGACGTCCTGATTTTAAGATAGTTGATTGTTTCTTCGATTGTTTTTAAGAGTTCGGTGGGCTGGAGCACGGCATCGGAACCAATCTTGGAAAAACGCTCTGTAATGGTTTCGAGGCGATAAATGTCCTTTTCCATTTCGTTAATACCTTCGAAATCAGCATGTTGTATGCGCAACAGCTCGATCCAGGCCATAAGCGACGACAGCGGGGTTCCAATCTGATGTGCAGTTTCTTTGGCCATACCGGCCCACACCTGATTTTGCTCGGCCTTGCGGGCATAGGAAAATAACAGATAAGCAATAAGCAGAAAAAGTGCGATGATCAGGATCTGAAGCAGGGGAAAAAACTGCATCTTTAACAACAGGGGCGAGCTGCGATAAAAAATATAGGTCTTTCCGTGGTCGAGAAAGGTGATTTCGATAGGCCTGTTCTCGGCCTTCATAGCCGAGATCTGCCCTCCCCAGAATGACGAATCAGCGACCAGGGGCACTTCAAGGTTACCATGTTGAAGAATGTTTTGCTGAGTGCTATCGGTAACAATCACCGGAACACTTGAGGAATTTGAAGCCACATCGATCAGAAAAGAGCTTACAAGATCGTCGAGAACCCGCTTCAATTCGCTGAATATCAACGATTCCTTATAATAAAGATAGTCAGTTCGGTTAGGAGGGATGCGAATCGGTATGGGTTCGTACACCGAAAAGGCTCCCGCCAGCCTACCTTCAATACGGGAGTAGTTCTGGTATTCGGCTTCAAGGTTTTTCGACAAGAGGATATTGCTGTCGGCATCAGCAATAATAACGGGTATACTGGTGTTCTGGCTGATGATTTCGAGATAAAAGTTGAGGTCTTCGCTGGTTGAGCCGTCGAGCAGCCTGCGGTAGGCTTTAGCCAAGAGCTCGACCCTGCTCTTTTCCTGCAGTCTCAACTCACTGAAAAACTGCTCGGTATACCGCATCAGGCTGGCTCTTCGCTCAACTGCATCGGCCCAAAGACGAACCTGCTGACGCTCCTGATTGGCAAACTGGTTCACAAGATCGTTGGTATAATACACCGATCCGCCAATGATGAACAAGGCCACCAGTGCTAGCACAATCTTCCAGCGTTTTTTGCGGGTGTAGAGGTTCAATGGATAAGGCTTTTTACCAGTAAAACGTTCTTTTGGCCTGTAAAAGTATGCAATCTGCCGGGTTTGCAACCATCGCCATATTTAAGGGTCATTTTATTGGCCTAACTTTGAAGGCCTGACAATCGGCAATATTTTATGAACATTCAAAACTACATCTATGAAGTTACGTTATCAATTTATCACCAGCCTGATGTTGGTGGTGGCAAACATTTCTATTTTAATGGCTAATCCCCCCCAATCAGGACGCGCGCCGCTCCTGCCCCTCGAAGACTTTTTCCGCAACCCTGATCGTACCTCCTTCGATATCAGCCCCGATGGCAAGTACATCTCGTTTCTTGCGCCTTACGAAAACCGCATGAATATTCATGTTCAGGCAGTTGGCAGTGCAAAAATCACTCGTCTGACTTCCGAAACCGACCGCGACATTGCCGGATACTACTGGGCGAACAACAAGCGCCTGCTTTACCTGAAGGACAATGGCGGTGACGAAAACTTTGCCCTATTCGGGGTAGACCTAAACGGAAAAAACCTGCGTTGCCTCACATGTTTCGAGAATGTACGCACCCAAATCATCGACGATCTAGAAGATCAACCCGACTTTATGATCGTGGGTCTGAACAAACGGAACCCAATGGTATTCGACCCTTACCGGCTGAATATAGTAAACGGAGAGATGACCATGTTGGCCGATAATCCGGGCAATATTCAGGGCTGGATGACCGACCACGATGGCAAGCTCAGGGTGGCTACAGCCATAGTTGACGGGGTGAACACCCAACTGCTTTATCGCAACGATGAATCTGAGACTTTCAGACCAATTCTTACCACCAGCTTTAAGGAATCGGTAAGTCCGGCCTTTTTTACTTTCGACAACAAAAAGCTGTACGCCACATCCAATCTGGGGCGCGACAAAACGGCCGCTGTGATTTTTGACCCTGAAACAGCCACTGAAACCGAAATTCTCTATCAGAACGAAACCTACGACCTCAGTGGCATCATCTACTCCCGTCTGCGTAAAGTGATTACCGCAGCCAGTTTTGTTTCGTGGAAGCGCGAGCGCCATTTCTTTGATGAGCAAACAAGAAAGCTTTTCCAGCGTCTGGAGCAATTACTGCCCGGTTATGAGCTTTCGATTCCGGCCAGCGACAAAGGCGAAACTGTTTACATAGTGCGAACCTATAGCGACCGCTCGCTTGGGTCGTATTATCTGTACGACAGCAGAAAAGACAAGATCTCCAAGATTCAGGAAGTTAGTCCCTGGCTCAACGAAAACCACATGGCCGAGATCAGGCCGGTGAGTTACCGCGCCCGCGATGGGTTCATTATTCACGGATACCTCACCCTGCCCAAAGATGTCGATCCCAAAAACCTACCCGTTGTAGTCAATCCGCATGGCGGACCGTGGGCACGCGACAACTGGGGATTCAACCCTGAAGTTCAGTTTCTTGCAAACAGAGGTTATGCAGTTCTTCAGATGAATTTCCGCGGCTCCACAGGCTATGGACGCGCATTTCTGGAAGCAGGATTCCGTCAGTGGGGTCTGAGCATGCAAACCGACATCACCGATGGCGTTTACTGGCTGATTCATCAGGGCATTGCCGATCCAAAGCGAATCGCCATCTACGGTGCCAGCTATGGGGGCTATGCCACGCTTCAGGGGCTTGTTGTTGATCCGCTGCTTTATGCTGCCGGAGTTGATTATGTGGGGGTTTCGAACCTCTTTACATTCATGAACACCATTCCACCCTATTGGAAACCACTACTCGATATGATGTACGAAATGGTGGGAAATCCAGAAAAGGACAAAGCGCAGTTCGAAGCCACCTCGCCCGCATTGAATGTCGATCGCATCATGGCCCCGCTATTTGTAGCGCAGGGAGCCAAAGATCCGCGGGTGAACATTGCCGAGTCGGATCAGATTGTTGAGGCCCTGCGCAAGCGTGGTGTAGAGGTTGAATATATGGTCAAGGAAAACGAAGGTCATGGCTTCCGCAACGAGGAAAACCGCTTCGACTTCTACAGGGCCATGGAACGTTTTCTAAGCAAGCATTTGAAAAACTGAGTTCTTAGTCATATAATGGGATAGTACTGATTCAGTAATATCTCCAAAAATAAGCAGGCTATCCGGTAGGGATAGCCTGCTTATTTATTATATTTAAGAAACTCTAAAACAAATAGTTAAGTCCAATATACAGGCCGCCCTTGCCGTCGCGTTTGTCAAAAGCCCGTCCGTAATCGACGGCCACGATGAAGTTTTCATTGAGCACAAAACGCAAACCGGCTCCGGCCGTGGCATGGATGCCTTCGTCTTCGCCACTGAAGAATTCCGATTTGTTGTATGTTTTGCCGCCAATTACAAAAGTATTCGGAACGCCGCTGAGGTCGAGGTCTATTTTTTGCATCACCCTACCCGCATCGGCAAAGGCATTGAAGCCCAGATAAAAGTTCTGGTTGAGGATCTGGGTCCTGAACACCTTCCAACGGAATTCGGCATTGGCAAAGGCTGCTCCGTCGCCAACCACGCGATTTCGCACCACTCCACGAATCGATTTGGAGCCTCCCAAACCATCAATATTCGAACTGTTGTTGAACGAGTTGATCACATAAGGCTGAATAAAGAAAGGTGCCTCGCCAGCAATAGTGCCTTGATAATTGATGCGGTAAACAAACGAAAGTTTGTCAGGAACAAGCGTGAAATACTGGCGATGAGTGGCTGAAAATTTGGTAAATCCGAAGTCTCCATTTCCGAGGAAAGCAGGTGCAGTAAACAGCACAATCTCCGACCACATGCCCTTCATGGGATTTGGCTCAAAGTCGCGGGTGTCGTAAACCAAACCCACCTTGAGGTGATTGGCCCATCCGCCATCTTTTTCGTTAGCCTTGATCACTCCCCAATCCACATATTTCTGATATAAGCCCTGAACATCAGGCAGTTTGTCAGCATCGTCCTTGCCTTTGTTGAGTCGCTCAATATCTACCGGAGCAATTTTATGGTTGATGAAGCCGGCGCCTGCCACCCAGCGGAATTTGCTATCGCCTAGCTTGCCCTGAAAGTCGGCTGTTGCCTTGAAGGTGTTGCGTTCATGGCGATAGAACATCCGGCTTATGTAGGCTGGATCATCAGTGGTCTGCCATTCACTGTTGAATATCGATTCGTAACCATTAAAACCATAAAAGTCCAGCGCCTTTTCAGTCAGGTAGCTCACATCAACTGTCGTCCTGATGTTAGGAACCAGATACTCCGAATCAATAAAGAAACGGTTGATGCCACTGCCTTTTGTGTAACGTGACACTTCAGCATACACCGAATGCATGTATTTGGGATAGGTGCTGCCGTCGCCAAAATAGAACAAATTGACCAGAGCTCCGTATTGAAAACCCAGGTCAGTATTGTATGAAACAGCTGGCAGGGCGCCGAAAGTCCAGCCTGTTTTCGTTTTTCCGGCAGTTACGTTATTGTTTTCGCCGGCTTCCTGAGCCATACCAGCCTGTAGCGAAAGCAACAGACCGAATACAATTAAATTGGTTTTCAGTTTCATAAATATTGCTTTTGTTTGGCAAATATAAGGAGGCGAAGCAATTGTGCAAGTAAATTGATGAAATGTGTTTTATGGGTTGCTGTTGCCATAGTCACCTGAAACTCCTTCCTGTGAATGAGGGCTATTGTGGTATTTGTTTCTTGTGTCAGTTCCACAAGACTATCTATTATTTTTAAATATTGAAAAAAACTATTTATTTCAATGGATTGGTCTTCAACGAAAATAGTGAATTGATGCCTTTACTCCTGAAGTGTTTTCAAGGCGTTCTGGAACTTCGGTTTTTGGTTGAGCAAGTGCACCTGTCTAATGCTACTGTAGTATGCCTCAATGCTTTTTCTTTTTTATATTTTTGCACGGAGAAATGAAAACCAGAATACTATGCCTATACTCGGTGCATTAATAAAGAAGGCTTACGAGCTTCGTCATATGCCTGTCGAGATGAAGATCAGTCGTTTGAAACCTGTTGATGCGCAGCGCACGGAATTGCGCAAGCTTCTTCGCAAGGCACAATTCACAGCTTTTGGGGAGCATTATGATTTTGAGAACATACTCGAAAGCCACGATTTGGCCTCTGCTTTCAGGAAGGCTGTGCCGGTATTCGACTACAACAGCATGTACAAGCAGTGGTGGTACAGGGCACTCAATGGCGAATCGTATGTGAGCTGGCCGGGAAGGGTCAAATATTTTGCACTGAGCTCGGGTACTTCCGAGGCATCCAGCAAGCATATTCCCATCACGCAGGAGATGCTCAACAGCATCAAGAAAGCGAGTATAAGGCAGCTGGTGTCGTCAGCCAAATATAATTTTCCAACCCATTTCTACGAAAAGGGGATGCTCATGATTGGCGGCAGCACACACCTGCAATACAATGGCACCTATTTTGCCGGCGACCTTTCGGGTATAGCCGCTGCCAACATTCCTTTCTGGTTTGAGCATTTTTACAAACCGGGACGTCGCATTTCCCGGGCTACCGACTGGGCCACAAAGCTCAACGAAATGGTTCGTAAGGCGCCAAGCTGGGACATTGGTGTCATTGTTGGTGTGCCGGCCTGGGTTCAGATTCTCATTGAGCGCATCATACAGGAATACAAGCTCAACAACATTCACGAAATCTGGCCCAACCTCACTGTTTATGTGCATAGCGGAGTGTCGTTTGCTCCATACGAGAAGAGTTTTGAAAAGCTGTTCGGAAAACCGGTTATCTACTCAGAAAGTTATCTGGCTTCAGAAGGTTATATTGCATACCAGACACGCATCGACCGCCGCATTATGCAGCTGATAGTCGACAATGGCATATTTTACGAATTCATACCCTTCAACGAAAACAATTTCGACGATGAGGGTAACCTTCGCGAAAACCCCGAGTCCATGCATCTGGGCGAAGTGCAGAACGATGTCGAATACGCCCTGTTGCTTTCGACCAATGCCGGTGCGTGGCGCTATCTGATTGGCGATACCATTAAGTTTACCGATGCCCGCAACTGCGAGCTGATCGTTACAGGGCGTACTAAACAGTTTTTGAGTCTGGCCGGCGAGCATTTATCCGTCGAAAACATGACCCGTGCCGTCGAAATGCTTCAGGATGAATTTAATATAGTTGTAAAAGAGTTCACTGTGTCAGGCTTCCGGCATGGATCCATGTTTGCCCATCGCTGGTATCTGGGCACCGATCATCACATAGATCCAAAATTGGCGGCTCAAAAAATTGACGAGTATCTGTGTAAGCTCAACGACGATTACATGGTTGAGCGCACCGAAGCCATTACCGATGTTTTTTGCGAAATACTTCCCTCCCAGGTCTTTTACGATTATCTGAGAAAATTGGGAAAGGAAGGCAGTGCCATCAAGTTTCCAAGGGTGCTCAAGGGGCAACGCCATGAGCAATGGGTCGCTTTTCTGAGCGAGAACGGTCATATTTCTTAATAGCTATCAATTAATCACCACAACAGAATGATGGCGATTGTTGGCGAGGGAGTCATACTTGGGCTTACGCTGGCAACTTTTTTTGGACTTGGCCCGGCCTTTTTTGCTCTTGTTCAGACCAGCATACACAGGGGCTTGCTACCGGCAAGTATTCTGGCATTGGGAATTTTCGTCTGCGATGCTATCATGGTTCTGCTTTGCCTTGTTGGGGCTGTTCAAATCGTTACCGAGCCAAGCAATCAACTTTGGTTTGGCTTGGCCAGCGGACTGATTCTGATCATCTTTGGTTTGGTTACCTTCAGCCGGAAACCTGTTCAGACCGAAAGCGATAGCGATGAGTTTGTCACCCAGCTTCATCAGCCCCGTTTGTTTACCTATTTTGCCAAAGGATTTGTAATGAATATCATCAATCCTTTTGTCTGGATTTTCTGGATTGGCGTGGTTGTGGGCATTTCGGCCCGCTATGGCGGACATGAGAAAGAGCTTAGCTGGTTTTTTACAGGCACTCTTCTGACGGTTCTTTTTACCGATCTGCTGAAGGCCTATGGAGCATACACCCTCAAACGCCTGCTCACCCCATCAAAAATTCATCTGCTCAACCGTATTGCCGGTATTGGTCTGATAGGCTTCGGTGTCTTTGTGATTGTGCGCATAATGATCGACTCTATGTGACATTTGTAAAGACTTGTCCTGAGCGGTTGGATATGATTAACCTTTATCTTACATTTGTACATATCAGAACCCAAAACAAGAACTTATGAACCTCCTTGTGCGCAATTGGTGGATTTACCTCCTCAACGGTATCATTGCCCTGATTTACGGATTCATGGCTTTGTTTATGACCACTTCCACAGCTGAAGCCATCGCCTGGTATGCCGGCCTTGCAATTCTACTTTTCGGCCTTGTCATAATGGTGATCGCGCTAAATCGCATGAAATCAAAAATGCCATGGGGTTTGACTTTGATACAAGCCTTAGTTTTCGTAGCTGCCGGAGCTACGATTATGTTTTACACACGCGAAACTCTGAGTCTTTTTGTGATCGTTATTGGAATTTTGGCTCTGTTGGCAGGCGTTTTTCAACTGGTGGTGCTTATTAATCTGGGCAACCGATTCGAAGCAAAAAATCTGGGTCTTGCCAATGCCCTGCTCACCCTGTTGTTTGGCATACTCTTGCTAATCAATCCATTTGCCTTTGCTCAGGCATTGGTTGTGCTAAGCGGCATAGTGTCTTTATTGGCTGGTATTCTGTTGGTATGGTTTGGATTGCAGATCCGAAAGATTGATAAAATGCAGCCAGCTACTGAAGCAGAGGCTTGATATCCTTCACGTTAAGCTGAAGATACGATTTGCCCATCCAGTCGTTTTCCTCAAGGTGGTAGCATATGCTAAATGGTTCACCTGTGCGGATCATTTCGTAATGATGCCCCTGCTGAAAAGCTATACCTGAAAAAACTTCTGATTGCGTTGATGGTTGAAACACCTCAAGCTTGATGTGGTTTTTGCCTACAATGCGCGAACGTCCGGTGTCCACCACACCATCTGTTCGGAAAATTGGTGACATATTGCCCGGACCAAAGGGCGCAAATTGCTTGAGAATACGCATAAACTTCGGACTGATCTCGCTCAGGTTGAGTGCCATATCAATTTCAATCTCAGGAATAAGCATGTGGTCTTCAATCACCCTGCTTACATAGTCGTTGAGCCGCTCCCTGAATTTTTCCAGATTTTCGGGCTTAAGCGACAGGCCGGCAGCAAATTTATGGCCACCAAAGTGTTCGAGCAGGTCAGAGCAGTGATCTATGGCATCGTAAACATCGAAATGCTTGATTGATCTGGCCGAACCGGTTACCAGGTTGTTGGAGCGTGTTAGTATTATGGTTGGCCGGTAATAGTTGTCGGTAAGCCTGGAGGCAACAATCCCGATCACGCCTTTATGCCAGTTTTCGTTGAAGAGAACAGTGGTTTTCGAGGTTTGAAATTCGGGATTTTCGTTGATCATAGCGAGCGCTTCCTCCGTGATCTGATTGTCGAGGCTCCGTCTTTCGTTGTTCAGGTCGTTAATGGCTGAGGCCAGCTTTTCGGCATGGCTCATTTTTTCTGCCAGCAACAGCCTCACTGAGTCGCTGGCTCTTTCGATACGACCGGCAGCGTTGATACGTGGTCCGATGAGGAATACAAGATCGCTGATCGACAGTTCACGATTGAAATACAAGCCGTTGGGCTTGATTTCTTCTTCGCGTCTGCTCACTTGCGAAAAACGCAGCACCGCTTCAATACCTGGCCTGGGCGAGGAATTGAGTAGCTTAAGTCCATAATATGCCAGCACGCGGTTTTCACCTGTAATGGGAACAATATCAGCAGCTATACTGATAGCAACCAGATCGAGCAAACCTGTAATGCTGTCGAAAGACTCGCCAAGTTTTGCCGACAGGGCAGAGAGCAGCTTGAAACCAACCCCGCAACCGCTCAACTCCTTAAAAGGGTAATGGCAATCCGGACGTTTCGTATCAAGTACGGCAATGGCATCCGGCAACTCGTCGCCAGGACGATGGTGATCGCAGATGATAAAATCGACACGCTTTTCATTGGCGTACCTGATCTTTTCCACAGCTTTTATTCCGCAATCGAGCGCCACTACAAGGTTAAAACCATTCACAGCAGCATAGTCGATGCCTTTGTACGAAATACCATAACCCTCGTCGTAACGGTCGGGGATGTAGAAAGCGATACGCTTTTTAAAGAATTTTTTGAGGTAGGAGTACATCAGGGCCACAGAGGTGGTTCCATCCACATCATAATCCCCGTAGATGAGCACTTTTTCATTCTTGCGGATGGCCTGAACAATGCGTTCTACTGCCTTGTCCATATCCTTCATAAGGTATGGGTCGTGCAGTTGGTCGAAGTCGGGTCTGAAAAAAGACTTGGCTTCGTCGAACGAAGCAATATCGCGTTGAGCCAGCAAATTGGCAATATTCGCATCAACGGAGAGCACATCCGCAAGCCTCCTTATGACCTCGCTATCACCCTGTTGCTTAAGTACCCACCGATTATCCATGCCTCGCGCTTATGAATTGGTAAATATAAGGAATAACGGGCCATGCACAACACTATTTTCCGACCGCATAAACACTTCGTTGATACAAGGACTTTTGATCAGAGATGAAGAGCGGGATTGCGTGAACTACAGGGATAGAAAAACACTAAAAATTGATCAAAAGTTCGAACGCATGGCTTCAACTGGGTCAAGGCGCGAGGCTGACCAAGCCGGAAGAAAACCAGAAAGTAATCCGATAAATCCTGATACAATCAATCCAAGCAGGATATTCTGCAATGATAGCGAGAGCGAAAAACTAGTAGCAGAGGTGACCACAACGGCCAAAAGAAAAACAATTGCAAGGCCCACAATTCCGCCCATGACCGCAAGGAACACAGCCTCGAGCAAAAACTGCAGCAGGATGAAGTAATTTTTGGCCCCCAGCGCTTTCTGAATGCCAATCTGATTGGTACGTTCCTTTACGGAAACAAACATGATGTTGGCAATGCCAAACCCGCCGACAAGCAGCGAAAATCCACCGATGATCCAACCTACGATGGCAATGACGCCGAAAAGCTGGTCGAAAGATTTATTGATCAGGTCCATCTCATTAATGGCAAAGTTGTCTTCGGCAGCAGGCTTCAGTTTTCGTACCGAACGCATCAGGCCGGTGAGTTCATCGCGCAATTCGGCATTACTTACACCAGGCTTGGCTTTTACAACAATATTGGTGCCCCTTTCGCGGATGTCCATCACATTCTGGGCGAAATTTACCGGGATGATAGCTGATTTGTCATTCGAGTTGCCGAAGACATTTTCACCCTGTTTTTTCAACAGGCCAATAACTTCCATGCGTCTGCCAAATACTTTCACCTGTTGCCCTACGGGGTCGGAATCAGGAAAAATAGCTTCGCGCACCTGAGAGCCGATGATAATCACATTGCGGCCTGACTGCGATTCAAGTGGGGTAAAGTAGCGCCCTGATTCCAGATCGAAAGGCATGACCTCGGCATAATCGTGCGAAACCGCATTGATGCTCACCCCTTCAACAGTAGCAGTGCCCGAACTGATGCTGCGCGAGGCGCCTACCATAAAAGCAAACGCCCTGGCCGCATTCGACCGGCGCTCAAGTTCGGCCATCTCCCGTAGGCTTGGCTCGGGCCTTTGCCAGTATTTCCACCAAGGATAATCACCGCCAGTCGCCCATGGCCATTTTTGAACGAACAACACATTGTCGCCCAAAGAGTTGATCTCTGACCTGATGGTGTTTTCGAGACTGTCGAAAACAGAAAACACCGCGATTATCGAAAAAATGCCGATCGTAATCCCTAACAAAGACAAAACTGTGCGTACCTTGTTAACCATCAATGCTACAACAGCAAAGCGAAGACTCTCGCTGAGCAGGCGCAAAAGGGGGAATCGGTTCATTTTTGCTGAGTTTAGGCCGTAAAGTTAGCGATAACATGCTTCAGTTTGCGAAGGCTATGCGTCAAAGGCTTTAAACGCAAATAATTATCCATCTGTTCAGGGCATTATGGCTTTTATTTCAGAAATTTGCAGCGCCAAAAAAATCGGAGCCATCTCGAACCCGTCGTTCAGAAAATGAATAGAAAAATACGCAATGCGCTTGTTTCAGTGTATCATAAGCACGGCCTCGAGACCGTATTGTTAAGGCTGCACGAGCTGGGAGTAAGGCTATTTTCGACTGGCGGCACTTACGATTATATTATCAGACTTGGTCTGCCAGCAACAACCGTTGAATCGCTTACCGACTATCCTGCCATCCTGGGCGGAAGGGTAAAAACACTCCATCCTGCAGTGTTTGGCGGTATTCTTTGCCGCTCATGCAACAGCGCCGACCAGAGCGAGCTCGAAAAACTCGACATTAACCCCTTCGATTTAGTATTGGTTGACCTGTATCCATTTGAAGAAACTATTGCAGGTACCACCGACACAACTGACATTATCGAGAAGATCGACATTGGCGGCATTTCGCTCATCAGAGCAGCTGCCAAGAATTATAATGATGTCTTGGTCGTTCCGGCTGCTGACTACTACCATGAGTTTGAAACATTGCTCATCAATGGTCAGGGCATTACTACACTTTCCGAGCGCAAGCGATTTGCTGCCTATGGTTTTGGGGTCAGTTCGCGCTACGACGCAGCAATTTACAACTGGATAAGTGAAGGCCGCGGTGAATTGCGGCTTGCCGCCCATGCAAACACACAATTGCGGTATGGAGAAAATCCACATCAGCAGGGCGCCTTTTATGGAAAGCTCAACGAGGTTTTCGAACAACTATCGGGTAAACCCTTGTCCTACAACAACATCCTCGACCTTGATGCAGGCCTGGGGTTGATTGGCGAATTCGACCACCCGGCCTTTGCCATTCTGAAACATAACAACGCCTGCGGGCTAGCTTGCCGCGATTCGATGGCCGAGGCATACCGCGCAGCATTTTCTGGCGACCCGCTCTCGGCATTCGGAGGTGTGCTTGTTGCCAACCGCCCTATCGACACCGCTGCCGCTCAGGCTATGCAAGACCTGTTTTTCGAAGCTCTGGCAGCCCCTGACTATGACGAAAGTGCACTGACGATACTGACACAAAAGAAAAATCGGATAATTTTGCGCACAAGGGCTTCGATTTTTTCCGGTAAGCTTTTCAGATCGGCACTGAACGGACTGCTTTGTCAACACCGCGATGTGCACATCACCTCTGCCGGTCAATTCAATGTTGTTACCAGCAAAGCACCAGATGAAAGAGAGGCCGAAGACCTGATTTTTGCTGCAAAAGCTGTGAAGCATGCCCGTTCCAATGCCATTGTGCTGGTCAGAAACAACCAGTTGCTTGGTTCAGGAGCGGGGCATGCCTCAAGGGTGGATGCAGTGCGTCATGCCATAAACAAAGCCGTCGAAAACGGGTTCGACCTCAATGGAGCCGCAATGGCTTCCGATGCTTTCTTCCCGTTTGCCGATTCGGTTCAGATGGCAGCAGAGCATGGAATCAGCGCCGTGATACAGCCCGGCGGATCATTGCGTGATCAGGATTCGGTGGAGGCCTGCAACAAACTTGGCATCAGCATGGTATTTACCGGGCTAAGGCACTTTAAACATTAAAATAAACAAACCAGATATGGGTCTTTTTTCATTCCTCAACAAAGAAATTGCCATCGACCTTGGCACAGCCAACACCATCATCATGTACAATGACAAGGTAGTGGTTGATGAGCCTTCGATTGTGGCCATTGAACGCAATACGGGCAGGATCATCGCCGTTGGCAAGAAAGCCATGATGATGCATGGCAAGACGCACGAAAACATCAAGACCATCAGGCCACTGCGCGATGGAGTAATTGCCGACTTTCAGGCTGCCGAGCACATGATGCGCGAAATGATCAAGATGATCGGAATAAAGAACCGCTTCTTTCCGCCGGCCCTAAAAATGGTCATCTGCATACCCAGCGGCATCACCGAGGTAGAAGAACGAGCCGTAAAAGACTCTGCCGAACAGGCTGGCGCCAAAGAAGTGAGGCTGATTCACGAACCCATGGCTGCCGCAATTGGCATTGGCATCGACGTACTCGAACCTACCGGTAATATGATTATCGACATCGGAGGTGGTACAAGCGAAATTGCCGTAATTGCACTCGGAGGTATTGTCAACAATAAATCAATCCGTATAGCCGGCGACGATTTTAATGCCGACATCGAAGAGTATATGCGTAAGCAGCACAACATCAACATTGGCGAGCGTACGGCCGAACGCATCAAGATCGAAGTTGGAGCAGCCCTGCCATTGCTTGATAATCCGCCGGACGATTTTCCGGTTCATGGACGCGATATGCTCACCGGTATTCCAAAGGAAATATTGGTCAACTACAGCGAGATAGCACATTGTCTGGACAAGAGCATTTCAAAAATTGAGGCAGCTGTGCTCAACGCCCTCGAAATGACCCCGCCGGAGCTTTCAGCCGATATTTTCCGCACAGGTATCTATCTGGCTGGAGGCGGCTCGCTCCTGTGTGGTCTCGACAAACGCCTTTCGCAGAAAACCAAGCTTCCGGTCCATGTGGCCGAAGACCCCCTTCGTGCTGTAGCCCGTGGAACGGGTATTGCCTTGAAGAATTTCGATAAGTTCCCCTTCCTGATCAAATAGTTAAAACCCGAAGCACCGGCCCGGCCCCATGTACAACATCCTTCGCTTTTTGCAGCGCTACAACTTTTTCTTGTTGTTTGTGCTGCTCGAAGTTGTTGCATTGCTGATGCTTACGCGCAGCCACAGTTTTCAACGTGCTGCCTTGAATACAGTAAGCAACAGCATGGCAGGCAGGATTTACGAAATGCGTTCGTCCATCGGAAGCTACCTTTCGCTGCGCGATGCCAACCGAAAGTTGCTCGAACAAAATGCAAGGCTGCTATCGGAGATTGCCCTGCTCAAAAGCAATATTGCCCAGCCAGCCCTCACCGACTCCACCATTGTTTTCGATTATATTCCTGCCAGGGTGATCAGCAACACGGTACACTTGCGCAATAATATTTTCATCATCAACAAAGGCATAAAACATGGGGTAAGGAAAGATATGGGCGTGATGGCGCCCGAAGGTGCCGCAGGCATTGTTATTGGCGTGTCGGAGAACTATGCCAGTGTGATGTCGCTGTTGCACAAATTCGGCTCGATCAGCGTCCGGTTCAAAAACAACGACCAACTGGCCATCCTGCAATGGAAGGGCGGGAGCTACCGTTATGGCGATATAGTGGACATCCCCACGCACATCGAGATGCATTCTGGCGATAGTCTGGTCACCAGCGGACACAGCCTTGTGTTTCCACCCGATATATTGGTTGGAACCATTTACGAAGTAACGCAGTCGGCTACAGGCAGCCTCAATTCGGCCCGAATTCAATACTCGGTTGATTTCAACAAACTTAAGGATGTTCATGTGATCAAGAACAATCATCGCAATGAGATTGATGTGCTTGGCAAAATAAAGACCCATGACTGAGCTGTTGAAAAACATTTTGCGTTTTGCCGGATTGGTACTCCTGCAGGTGTGGGTGCTCAATAATGTGCGTATCGGCAACTTTGCGAATCCATTTGTGTATATCCTCTTCATCATGATGCTCCCCGCCGGAATTCCTGGATGGGCATTACTTGTCCTGGGGTTTTTAACGGGCACGGTGATCGACCTGTTCATGTCCACCTCTGGTCTTCATGCTGCTGCTACGGTGTTTGCGGCATTTGCCCGACCTACACTGCTAAAAATGGCAGCAGGCACCAACGAACCTGATCTGGAGCTCACTCCATCAGCCTTTAGTCTTGGCATGCGATCATGGACAGGATACGTTGCAGCTATGCTGATTTTGCACCATAGCGCTCTCTTTCTTCTCGAATCGTTCAGTTTTTCAGGTTTGGGATACACTATCCTGCGTATTATTCTCAGCTTCATTTTTTCCGGATTTGTCATTATGATGCTTAGTTTGTTCTTTTCCCCTTCCCGGAAATAGTCGAAGGCCATCCAATGCCATAACTAACAGGCTTGAAAATCTTTTTCCTTACATTTGCCCCTGTCAGCAAAATCTCTTCAAATGAAAATTAGAATAGTTCTTATCTTACTTACCGGATTGTTGGCTTATGCCTGTAATACAGGAAAGCAAAAACCACAGCGTTTTGATGTCATTGTGAGTATCACTAATTTTAACGATGGCCTGGTTCGATTGCAGCGCCGACTCGATGATAAATGGGTCACCCTTGATTCGTCACGTGTCGAGCAGGGAGTCGTCAAGTTCAAAGGTGAGCTTGTTGCCCCCGAGATGTTTTATATTAACCTCGATGGCATCAGGGGCAGGGTGCCCTTCTTTGCCGAACCTGCTGAGATCAGCGTCAGTCTGGATGCCAGCGATATTCGCGATGCTAAAATTACCGGTTCGGTTACACACGAACGTTATCTTTCGTTTACCGAAGAACTTGAGAACTTCAGCGAAGAACTTTACCAACACTATCAGGCTTTCAGAGCCGCCGAAGAATCTGGCGACACGGCTGCAGTTTCGGCTGCAAATAAAAAATACACCGAAACCGAGGCTGCGCAAAAGAAGTTTATGGTTGATTATCTCCGCAAGAACAATGCAGCCATCGTATCGCATTTTATCCTTTATCAAAACTCCTATCAGTTTGAACTCGACGACCTTGAGAGTCTGGTTATCAACTTCGAGCCTCAGCCGGGATCGGTTTATCTTGATGCTTTGATGGATCGCGTTTTGTTGCTGAAAAGTGTCGCCATTGGAATGCCTTTCAAGGATTTTAGTCAGGCCAATCCCAATGACAGCCTGATCTCGTTGTCTTCGGTGGCCGGCAAGGGACTTTTGTTGGTCGATTTCTGGGCATCCTGGTGCGGACCATGCCGGCAGGAGAATCCCAATATTGTTGCGATCTGGAAGGATTTTCACGGCAAGGGATTTGATGTGTTTGGGGTATCGCTCGATACCGACAGGGCCAAGTGGCTCGAAGCCATAGAAAAAGATCAGTTGACATGGGCACATGTTTCCGACCTCAAAGGCTGGGGCAACGAAGCCGGGAAGCTGTATGGTGTGCAGGCCATTCCGCACAGCGTGCTCATCGACAAAAACGGCATCATCATTGCCAAAAACCTCAGAGCAGAGGAATTACGTAAAAAAGTGGAAGAGTACCTGAAGTAAGTCTGACCTTGAAAAAATGTTTTAATGGCTGCCCTTATGCAAGGCAGCCATTTTTATTTACATCAGCTTTTGAAAGAACTGCCACCACCGATCGGGCAGCTCGTCGCGCATGGCCAGATGATAGTCGGCTTCGGAACAGGGAACGTAGTGGTGTTTTTCGTATTTGCTTCCGGCCGATCGGCCCATGCTGAGGTCAATCCACCAGCGTCCGGACTTTTTGCTTTTAAGGAAAACCAGCTCATCAGGCTGTCCTTCAATCTTTACCAGAAAGCGAATAAAGCCCTCGGTATTTTGGCCAGGCAGCTCGCCAAAGCGATGGGCTACCCCGTCAATAAAATACCATATAATTTGGGCTGTGAGGTCGGCAGTCACACCACTGGAATCAAGAGTGGGGTTAAACTCGAAAAATCCTGCAGCACTCAGTTTATCGCTCATTCCGGCATAACGGGCAATACGGCAGGCCTCTTCGCCTGTAAAGCCGTTAGGATTGGCGTTGCCATTGCCCGGCGCATCAGCTGCCCTCACAGCCGAAATATCAAAACTGAGCAGGTCGGCATAGCGCAGGGCAGGTTCCGACTCTTCAATGGCAGCACGGATGTTGCCCAGGCGGTAAACGTCGAACAGCAGGATGGCCATCAGGTCGAGGCTTTGCTGGTCAACAAGATAACTTTGGTAGCCAATATTGGTGAAATTGAACAGAAAGTTTGGCTGCGACATGATGATGTGCGATAGCCATGACCGATAATGAAGGCTGCTGTTATCGGTTCCAAGATCGAAAATGGGATCAACAGAGGCTATATTAATCAGCCTCGAAATCTGCTCATATCCCTGATACATCGCCCACGTGAGATCATGACTGCCGCCAATCACAACAGGGATGATATTTTGCCGGAGCAATTGGGCAACCACCTGACTTAAAGCAAAATAGGTGTCCTCGATTGAAAATCCTGCCCTGATGTTGCCAAGGTCGGCTATCTCCATGGCAGGCCATTGACTGAAAAGCCCATACAGTGATGCCCTGACAGCGTCGGGCGCAAAACGGCAACCTTCGTTGTGCTCTGCACCCCGCTCTTCTTTCACCCCTATCAATCCTATCTTGACACCATCGAGCTCTGGAAAATTGTCCGCATGAATCCGCATGGTTTGCCCCAACGCTTTGTGACCTGGCCAGGTCTTTACACGTAAATGGCTATAATCAACAGGTTCTGTAAAAAGCAAAAAGTCCATTTCCATTTCGGATTATGTTGCCAGGCTAGGAGTCCTTCTGTCAGTTTTTCTTTTTAATGAAGCGTTTCTTTGGCGTATTCTCTGGGTTTGCGATTATTTTGCGGCACTCTTCGAGGTTGAGTGTGGCAGGGTCGCTGCCCTTGGGTATTTTGTAGTTTTTTCCCTTAAAGCTGATATAGGGCCCAAAGCGTCCGTTGAGGATTCGCAGGTCGGGATCTTTGCCAAATGTACTGATCACGGCTTCGGCTTTTTTATTTCGCTTCTCCCGTATAAGCTCTATGGCTCTGTCGATGCCCACAGTAGCCGGATCATCGGTTTTGCTGAGGCTATAGAACTGCCCGTCATGCCGCACATATGGCCCGAATCGACCGACTAAGGCCACCACCTCCTTGTTTTCGAAGTCGCCAAGGTAACGTGGAAAATCGAACAACTTTAGGGCTTCTTCGAGGGTGATGGTTTCCATGCTCTGGTCTTTGCGCATTCCTGAAAAACGGGGCTTTTCGTCCGAGTCGGTATCCCCGATCTGTATCATGGGCCCAAAGCGCCCAACTTTAACAAAAACGTTTTTTCCCGAAGCCGGATCAACGCCCAGAAGCCGCTCGCCCGAGAATTTGCCGGCATTGGTGGAAGTGTCTGACACACTTTTGTGGAATGGCTTGTAGAAATCACCGATCATCTTGTTCCACTTTTTCTTTCCAAGGGCAATTTCATCGAATTCTTTCTCAACATTGGCTGTAAACTGGTAGTCCACAATATCCTCAAAATACTCCATCAGAAAACGGTTCACCAGTGTGCCAATATCGGTGGGGACGAGTTTCCCTTTTTCCTGGCCGACCAATTCGGTAAGGGTTTTGTCTTTGATTTTACCGTCTTTAAGTATCAATTGCCGGTAGGGGCGTTTTTCGCCGGGCCGATCTTCTTTTTTTACGTACTCGCGCTTTTGTATGGTCGAAATGGTTGGTGCATAAGTCGATGGCCGACCAATTCCCTGTTCTTCAAGTTTTTTCACCAGACTGGCCTCGTTGTAACGTGCCGGTTGACGTGTGAAGCGCTGGGTGGCAATAATTTGCAGCGCTTCAAGCTGCTGTCCCTTTTTGAGTGGTGGCAGCAATCCTCCTTCGGCTTCCTGACCTTCATCTTCAGAGCTTTCGAGATATAGCTTTAGAAAACCATCAAAAAGCACCACTTCGCCACTTGCCACAAAGTGCTTACTGCTTGTGCTGATATCAATGGTGATGATGGTGCGTTCCAGTTTGGCATCGGCCATTTGCGAAGCTACAGTGCGTTTCCAGATCAGGTCGTACAGGCGTTTTTCTTCGGCTGTTCCGGTGATGGTCTGCGTTTCCATATAGGTGGGCCTGATGGCTTCGTGGGCTTCCTGAGCGCCTTTGGTTTTGGTGGCATAGCGACGTGTTTTCACATACTCTTTGCCATAGTTTTCCGAAATCACCTTTGCAGCCATATTGAGCGCAAGGTCCGAAAGGTTTACCGAGTCGGTACGCATATACGTTATCTTCCCGGATTCGTATAGTGATTGTGCCACGCGCATGGTGTTGGCTACCGAAAATCCTAGCTTGCGGCTGGCTTCCTGCTGCAATGTCGAAGTGGTGAATGGGGGTGCGGGCGATTTTTTTGAGGGCTTCTTCTCGACCGCCGAGATTTGATAGGCTGCCCCTATGATCTGGTTGAGGAATGATACCGCTTCTGTTTCCTGCTCAAAGCGTTCGGGCAGCTCGGCTGCGAGCACATGCTGGTGTCCGTCGGGTGTAGTGGCGGTAAACTGAGCCGTAACCTTGTAAAACGACTGTGTCTGAAACTGTTTGATTTCTTCCTCCCGTTCCACAATAAGCCTTACAGCCACCGATTGCACCCTGCCTGCCGAAAGTGAAGGTTTGACCTTCTTCCATAGCAAGGGCGAAAGCTCATAACCTACCAGCCGGTCAAGAACGCGTCGCGCCTGCTGGGCTGCCACCAGATTGAGATCGATGTCGCGGGGATATTCAATGGCTTTGATGATGGCGTCTTTTGTAATCTCATGAAAAACAATACGCTTGGTCTTCTCCTTTTTTAAACCCAATGCCTTGAACAGATGATATGAAATAGCTTCGCCTTCGCGGTCTTCATCCGATGCCAGCCACACCATTTCGGCTTCACGGGCAGCTTTTCGCAGCTCAGTTACCAGTTTGTTTTTTTCGGGAGCAATTTCGTACTGAGGCTCAAACCCGTTTTCGATGTCAACACTTAACTGATTCTTGCTCAAGTCCATTACATGACCGAAGCTCGAGAGCACCTTGTAGTCTTTGCCAAGATATCCTTCGATGGTTTTTGCTTTGGCGGGCGATTCTACGATAACTAAGTTCTTTGGCATGGGTTGCGATAGGGGGTAAATCGGGGGCAAAAGTAAATTATTTCGTCGATTTTGTTTATTTTAAGGTGTGATATGCACCTGCCGGCCTGATGATGAGCAAGCCTGTCATCGGCACGCAGGTGAAAATTAAAATAAAAAAGCCGCTGTGCTGCGGCATTTCTGGTAGCCCCACCAGGACTCGAACCTGGATTTAAAGTTTAGGAAACTTCCGTTCTATCCCTTGAACTATGGGGCCAATGGGTTTGCAAAGGTAAATAAATAGCGGATTTCGTCAAATTGGCTTTAGGCAAACAAATGGGGAGCAATCAATTGTTCCAGTTTCACGGTGTCGGCTGCAAACTTGCGGATGCCTTCGGCCAGTTTTTCGGTGGCCATAGCGTTTTCGTTGAGCAGCCAGCGAAAGGATCTCTCGTCGGACGGAATGCGTTCGATGGGCATACCGACAGCATTGGAAGCATCGAGTTTACGATCCACTTTAGATTGCATCAGTTGCAGCTCGGATAGTAGCGAGGGGGCTATTGTGAGCAGGTCGCAACCTGCCAAAGCCACTATCTCGCCGCTATTGCGGAAACTGGCCCCCATCACTTCGGTTTTGTAACCAAAGTGCTTGTAATAGTTGTATATCTCGGTCACCGAAATCACGCCCGGGTCTTCGTCGGCCGGAATATGGTTCACTTTTCTGTATGCCTTATACCAGTCGAGGATGCGTCCTACAAAGGGTGAAATCAGTTGCACTCCGGCTTCGGCACAAGCCACAGCCTGAATCTTCGAGAACAACAATGTAAGGTTAGTGCGTATGCCTTCTTTTTCGAGCGTTTCGGCAGCTTTAATCCCCTCCCAGGTGGAGGCAATTTTGATTAGGATCCTCTGACGGTCAATACCCTCGGCTTCGTAGAGTGCAATCAGGTGTCGGGCTTTGGCTGTGGTGGCTGCGGTATCGAACGACAAACGTGCATCTACTTCAGTAGAAACCCTGCCAGGCACAATTTTCAGAATTTCGAGACCAAAGCTCACCGCCAGCCTGTTGAGGCAGAGCGAGAGACGTTGTTGGGCCGGAGCACTGCTTTTTCTGGCAAAATCAACAGCCTCGTCCAACAGGTAGGTGTAACGGCTGTCGTTGGCCGATTGCAGGATGAGCGACGGATTGGTGGTGGCATCTTCGGGCCGGTAGTAATGCATACTCCCGAAGTCGCTGGTATCGGCCACTACACGGGTAAATCGTCTGAGTTGTTCCAGAGCGTTTTCCATAGGGTGTATTCGTTTTATTTCACTTCGCTGCCTGGATGAAAGTCCTCGGTGGGCGACACAAAGCATAGCCTTCCTTCACTGTTTTCGGCCATCAGGATCATACCTTCCGACATTATGCCGCGAATTTCACGGGGCGCCAGGTTGACCAGCATCACTACCTTATTGCCAATGATGTATTCGGGTGCATAGTGCTCGGCAATGCCGCTCACTATGGTCCGCCGGTCGAAACCGGTGTTCACGGTGAGTTTGAGCAGCTTTTTGGCTTTAGGCACACTTTCGGCATGCTCGATGAGGGCAGTGCGGATATCCATTCGGGCAAAATCGTCGTAGCTGACGCTCTCCCGTGCTGGCTTAACCGGCGGGGCCGACAGCTGTTCGTTGGCTTTGCGGGTTTCGTGCAGTTTGCGCACCTGGGCTTCGATGGCGGCATCTTCAATTTTCTCAAAGAGGTAGCCAGGCTCCCCCAGCTGGTGTCCGGCAGGCAACAGTTCGGCATTCCCGGCATCCTGCCAGCGCTTCAGCCTGAGGCGAATCATTTCGGAAAGCCTATGCGCGCTGAAAGGCAGAAAAGGTTCGCTGAGCAGCATAAGGCCTGCCACCACCTGAAGCGAAACGTAAAGGATAGTCTGCACCCGACCTGGCTCGGTATTTATCAGCTTCCATGGTTCATTATCGGTCAGGTATTTGTTGCCCGAGCGGGCAAGGTTCATCAGCTCGGTGAGGGCTTCGCGGAAACGATAGTTTTCGATGCTTTGTCCGATGCGGTCGGCAAACGTACTGATGGCGGCGATCAGTCCAGCATCAGCGGCGTTCAAATCTTTGGGCTCAGGCACCACGCCGGCGAAGTACTTTTGGGTGAGCACCAGGGTGCGGTTCACAAAGTTGCCATAAATAGCAAGCAGTTCGCTGTTGTTGCGTGCCTGAAAATCTTTCCAGGTAAAGTCGCTGTCCTTGGTTTCGGGCGCATTGGCCGTAAGCACATAGCGCAACAAGTCCTGCTTGCCCGGAAAGTCCTGAAGGTACTCATGAAGCCATACTGCCCAGTTGCGCGAAGTGGAAATCTTGTCGTTTTCGAGGTTAAGAAACTCGTTGGCAGGCACGTTTTCGGGCAAAATAAAACTGCCCTCGCTTTGCAGCATGAAAGGGAAGATGATGCAGTGGAAAACGATGTTATCCTTTCCGATAAAATGTACCAGTCTGGTGTCGTGACTTTTCCACCAGGGCTCCCAATCGGTACCCTTTGCTTCGGCCCACTCGCGGGTGGCGGATATATAACCAATAGGCGCATCAAACCACACATAAAGCACCTTTCCTTCGGTATCGGGCAAGGGAACTTTTACTCCCCAGTCGAGATCGCGGGTAACTGCCCTGGGCTGAAGCCCCTGATCGATCCACGATTTGCATTGCCCGTAAACATTGGGTTTCCATTCGTCCTTATGGCCTTCCAGTATCCACCCGCGCAGCCAGGGCTCGGCCTTGTCGAGCGGCAGATACCAGTGCCTGGTTTCTTTCAAAACCGGAACATTGCCACTCAGGGCAGAGCGAGGGTTTATCAAATCGAGCGGACTGAGCGAGGTACCGCATCGCTCGCACTGGTCGCCATAGGCTTTCTCGAAACTGCAATGCGGACAAGTGCCTGTGATGTACCTGTCGGCCAGAAACTGGCTGGCCTCCACATCAAAGTATTGTTTTGAAGTCTGATCAATAAAAATGCCTTTATCGTAAAGGGTCTTGAAAAAGTCGGCGGCAGTCTGGTGGTGAACGGTGGCCGAGGTGCGCGAATACACATCGAACGATATTCCAAATTCCTCGAAGGATTGCCGGATAATGTTGTGATACTTGTCCACCACTTCCTGAGGGCTGATGCCCTGCTGGCGTGCCTTGATGGTAATGGGAACGCCATGTTCGTCGCTACCGCCGATAAAAACCACTTCTTCGCCCTTGAGCCTCAGGTATCGGACATATATATCAGCAGGAACATACACGCCGGCAAGATGACCTATGTGGATAGGGCCATTGGCGTAGGGCAGGGCCGAAGTAACGGTGGTGCGGCTGAAATGTTTATTTTTGGTTTCCATTCAACAATGAATGAGGTTATTGTAAATTTTTGCAAAGGTAGAGAATAGCCCCGAATGAAACTGCCGCCCCCACTGCAAAAGGGTGATACTGTAGCACTGGTGTCGCCTGCCCGGTTTGTTGAAGCTGCCGAAGTGGAGCATTTTGTCCGTTTTGCCAGCAAAAATGGCTGGCATATTATGCCCGATGATGCCTGGCTTGCAAGACATAACCAGTTCGGTGGAACCGACCGGCAAAGGGCAACGCACATGCAGGCCATGCTTGACCACCCGCAGGTAAAAGCCGTCTTCTGCACCCGTGGGGGATATGGCAGTCTGCGTATCGTGGATAAAATAAATTTCACCACCATGACAAGCCCGCCCAAATGGCTCGTGGGCTTTTCCGATCTCACCGTGTTCCATGCCCAATTGCAGCAACTCGGAATTTGTAGCCTTCATGCACCCATGACATTCAATTTCGGACCGAATGATCAAAAAGCATTCGAAAAGCTTGCCTCGTTTCTCGAAGGCCAACCTTTGCCTTCTACCCTTGAACCTCATCGCCTGAACCGAAACGGACAGGCTACCGGCACACTCGTTGGGGGCAACCTGTCGCTCCTTTTTGCACTCAAAGGCTCGCACTCTATGCCCCAACTTGAAGGGAGGATTCTTTTTATCGAAGACGTGGACGAGTACCTCTATCACATCGATCGGATGATGCTGAGCCTAAAACGGGCAGGTATGCTATCGGGTCTGGCCGGTCTTGTAGTTGGAGCCTTTACACAAATGAAAGACAATACCGTCCCTTTTGGTTGCACAGCCGAAGAAATCATCCGAGAACATGTGGCCGATTATAGTTATCCGGTCTGTTTTGGGTTTCCGGCAGGACACATCCATCCTCAGCAACCGGTGCTACTCGGAGCTAGGGTGCAAATGATCGTGAACGAGAGCAATTCTTCCATTGAGTACATTTTACCCCCAATAGTTTGAATTTCTTTTCTTTTGTGACTGGGCTTACCGATGATAAGCTCCAGACCAGCAGAAAAATATAAAATAAAACTGCCAATGGCCGAGCATAACGATCTCGGAAAAACCGGAGAAGAAATGGCGATAAAACACCTGCGTTCGATGGGTTACGAAATACTCGAAACCAATTGGCGCTTTGGCCGTGACGAGGTGGATATCATTGCCCGCGACAAAGATACGCTGGTGATTGTGGAGGTAAAGACACGAGCCACTACTTATTACGGCGAACCGGAATTTGCTGTCAACAAGGCCAAGCAGCGTATCCTCGTTAGGGCAGCCGAAGCCTACATCATGAAAAATGACATCAATATGGACACCCGTTTCGATATCATGTCGGTTGTAATCAGCCCTCAGGGAAAGTCAGTACAACATATAGAAGACGCTTTCTATCCAACTTTGTAAGTAATTGAAACAACCAAGCAATTAAAAATCCGATCTCATGACACAAACCATCCTAGGCTCCGGTGGTCCTGTTGGCACCTCGCTGGCCATGCATCTGAAAGCATACACTAACAACATTAGACTGGTAAGCCGCAATCCACGAAAGGTGAACGAAGGCGATCTGCTTTTCAGGGCCGACCTTACCAATCCCGCCGAGGCCAGACTTGTTGTTGAGGGAAGCAACATCTGCTACCTCACCGTTGGTCTGGAGTACAAATCGAAAGTCTGGCAGCAATACTGGCCCATTGTAATACGCAATGTGGCCGAAGCCTGCATGATGCATAAGAGCAAGCTTGTGTTTTTTGATAACATTTATGCCCTCGATCCGGCACAATATGGTCACATAACCGAGCAAACCCCCATCAAGCCAAACAGCCGCAAAGGCAAGACCAGGGCATTCGTTGATTTATACCTTCAGGATTTGGTCGAAAAGGGCCGGCTGGAAGGCATGATCGTGCGTTCACCCGATTTCTTTGGGCCAATGAAAGCATCGAGCATGCTGATGATTATGGTTTATGACAGGCTGTTGTCCGGAAAGTCGGCACAATGGCTTTTTAATGCCGATATGCCGCACAATATGGGATATGTGCCCGAGCTGGCAAAAGCCACTGCTTTGTTGGGCAACACCCCCGAAGCTTTCAATCAGATTTGGAACCTGCCTGTTCATAGCGAATGCCCTACCGGCCGGCATTGGACAGCCATGATCGCTGATATCTTACAACAACCTCCTAAAGTGAGTGTGTTGACTACTCCCATGGTGCGATTGCTGGGCACTTTTGTACCCGTACTCAAAGAGCTTTATGATGTGAGGGAACAATGGGACCGACCTTATTTTTTCGACAGCAGCAAGTTCAATAGGCATTTCAGTACTACGCCCATAAAACACCAGGAAGCGCTTCGGAACACAATAGCGGCACTCAGCAAGCCGCTGGGTTAGGCCTAATTAAATGTATTGTTCATGAAATCCGTGTTTTTCAGCTTAGTGCTGTTTATCGTGTTTTGCTCCTGCCGGAAAATTGACCGCACGACTGATGATTTTGTGCGCGGGGCTGATATGTCGTTTTTGCCCGAGTTAAAGGCTTTGGGGTTTGTACTCAAAAACAGCGAAGGACTTGCGGAAGACCCATTGCTTACACTCAGAAAAGCCGGGGTGAATACCATACGCATTAGGGTATGGAATAATCCCGAACACCCGGTTTCGTCTCCAGCTGTTGTTCGTCAACTGGCGGCAGAATGCCGCCGGCATGGTTTTAAAGTACTACTCAGTCTTCATTATTCCGATACCTGGGCCGACCCCGGCCATCAGCAAAAGCCTCTGGCGTGGCAAAACCTTGGCCTGAGCACCTTGCGCGACAGCCTTTATAACTTCACCTTCCGGATTGCAAAGTCAGTCCAGCCCGATTATATCCAGATCGGCAACGAAATCAATGGCGGAATCCTCTGGCCCGAAGGCTCATCAACCAACCCTGCCGGCTTCAGCTTGCTGCTCGAGGCAGGCATCAGGGCCGCCAGAACAGCCCATCCTTCCACCAAGGTCGTTCTGCACTATGCCGGCATTCAGGGCGTAGTGTCATTTTTTGAAAGTTTGAAGAATATGGACTACCATGTGGCCGCTATAAGTTATTACCCTTTCTGGCATGGCACAAACACCGATGCGCTTCAAAAAACACTCACACAATTAAAAACGCAATCGGGCCGCGAAGTGATTATAACCGAAACGGCCTATCCGTTCACCCTGCAGTGGAACGACAATACACACAATGTGATTGGCCGACAGGACCAACTGATGCCGGGAAATCCGGCTACCTTGCAGGGTCAGCGCGATTTTGTGTGCATGATCAGACGAATAACAGAAAATGCTGGAGCCATAGGCTTCTGTTACTGGGGAGCCGAATGGGTGAGCTACAAAGGAATTACTACCACCCAGGGATCAAGCTGGGAGAACCAGGCACTTTGGGACTTCCAGGCAAAGGCTGTGCCCGCCATGGAATGCTTTGCCAGCTCTAAATAATTATATGGCCGAAAATTCAATCTTTCCTTCCGCGACTCCACCTGAACCCAGTTGCTGACCGGACTGACGAAAACTATTTCCCGAGATTAATCTGCGCAGGCACCGAAAGATGGCCTTGTACCATTTTCCACTGACCTTGCTTATTTTTGGATAACACCCCGGTGAAACGAATGCCTTCGAACTTCATGGCTTTGTCCTGATACAGAAAGCTATAAGTCATCCGTTGCGAAAACCATGCTGTGCAGGCATCGTTGCTGATTCTGATAAACTGGTCATTAACAGCAATATACGTGTCCGAAACGAGTCCGAACTGTTTGCGGTAGGCATTACGGATGCTGTGCCAGCCCATCAGGCGTTCGTCGCTGTCGGTACCCAGGAGCATGGTGCTGTCGCCGCTCTCCCAAATGTTTTCGATGGCATGAAAATCCTGGTTTTCGATGGATATCATGTATTTTTCTAACACATTCTCCACTTTTTCTCTTTCCAGGGCATAATTCGGAGGATTGGCAGTCTCTGATGTTGTGCTTCGTGTGCAGGCAAGGAATATACCCAAAGCCACCAACAATGAAAGTATGTGAATTTTTTTCATAGGCGATTTATTTCTTTTTCAGAGGCTTAAAATACGAAATCTTTGGCCTTATTGACAAGTCTGGTTTATTATTTAGAATCATTCCATTCACTCTCTGACAACGGTCCATGGGCTAAAACAGGCTGTTTTTCAAACATTTTGAGATTTTTAGCTTTCCTAATTGCAAATTCTTACGTAAAATTGCACCTTCAAACCAGTAAGTTGAAAAGCCTCCTGTTTACGATGAAATTAATTGATATAAAGCGAATTAGAATTTATCTAGTCTTTACGTTTATTTCATTTTTTCTATTCAGCCCACGTATTCAAGCCGGAGGCGGAAATTCAGAAGAAGGCTTCAATGCAGGCGAGATGATTATTTCGCACATCGTGGATGCATATGAATGGCATATTCTTTCGGCAGGCCATACCCATGTGAGCGTCCCGCTTCCTGTGATTCTTTATGATGAGGGGCAATGGCATTTTTTTAGCAGCTCGAAGTTTCATCACGGTAGCGTGAGCTACAAAGGGTATGAGCTGGCTGCAGAAGGCGCCCTCAAGGGCAAGATCGTGCGGAAAGCCGCTGATGGCACTTACATCCGCCCCTACGACTTTTCAATCACAAAAAACGTGCTTGGCCTTTTTATTGCCTCAGCCCTTATCATCCTTATTTTCCTGTATATAGCACGCATGTATCGTCGCACCCGTCGTCATGCACCCCGCGGCTTTCAGGCCATCATGGAACCGCTCATCATATTCATCCGCGACGAGGTAATCAAAGCCTCCATTGGCGAGAAATACTACCTGCGCTTTGCACCTTATCTGCTCACACTTTTCTTCTTTATCTTTTTCAACAACCTGATGGGGTTGATACCCATCTTCCCCTTTGGCGCCAACCTCACGGGCAACCTTGCCGTAACAGGTATACTGGCCTTGTTTACCTTTCTGACGATTGTTGTCCGCGCCAACAAAAACTATTGGGCGCATATTTTTAATACCCCTGGTGTGCCATGGTGGCTCAAGTTTCCGCTGCCACTCATGCCCATTATAGAACTTGTGGGTATGTTCATCAAGCCGTTTGTGCTCATGGTGCGTCTTTTTGCCAATATTGCGGCAGGCCATATTATCATTCTCGGCTTCATCAGTCTCATATTTGTGTTTGGCCAGAGCAATGTTTTTGCCGGTTTTGGAATATCTGTTCTCTCGGTGGTGCTGGCCATTTTCATGAATTTTGTCGAATTGCTTGTGGCCTTCATCCAGGCCTTTGTATTTACCTTGCTTTCGGCCATGTACATTGGTTCGGCTGTTGAAGAACATCACCACGAAGACCATGCCCGTGCCACAGAACATCATTAACGAAACTTTTTTAACCCTAAATACCAATTTAACATGCAGTTATTAAGCATTTTACTCGAAGCAGCAACGGATCTTGCCCCTATTGCCAAGGCAGCCGCAGCTATCGCAGCCAGCATCGCCGTTATTGGTGCCGGAATGGGCATCAGCCAGATCGGCCGTGGCTCGGTTGAATCGATTGCCCGTCAGCCCGAAGCCGCAGGCGATATCCGTTCGAGCATGATCGTTACAGCCGCATTTATCGAAGGTGTTGCGTTCTTCGCCATCGTAGTGTGTCTGCTTATCGTATTCATGTAAAAATCACCGGCGTCCGGCCGTCAACGGTTGGTTGAGACCGGATGCTTTATTTCAGACAAAAATCATACAAGATAAATTCAGCCTGAATCATGGAACTTGTAAACCCGGGAATTGGATTAGTATTCTGGATGCTTCTTGCATTCGGTGTGGTACTCTTTGTGCTGCGCAAGTTTGCCTGGCCAGCCATCATGCAGGCCCTCAAGGAGCGCGAGGAGCACATTGAGGAAGCCCTGCGCGCTGCCGATATCACCAGGGAAGAGATGAAAAAGCTCAAGCTCGACAACGAAGAGCTGCTCCGTCAGGCCAAGGAAGAGCGCGACCAGATGATGGCTGACGCAAAAAAGGTGCGCGATAAACTGCTCGACGAAGCCCGTCAGCGCGGCACCGAAGAAGCCGACCGCATTGTGGCTTCGGCCCGCGAACGCATGGAAAACGAACGCATGGCCGCCATCACCGAGATGAAAAACCAGATTGCCGAAATATCTATCGAGGTGGCCGAGCGCTTCCTTCGCGAAAAGATACAGACCCCTAAGGACCACGAAACATTCATTGACAAAGTGCTTCGCGAAAAGCAACATCTGTCGTAATTACCCAACCTCAACCAAGCGATGAAATCAGGCATATTGCACAAACGCTACGCTCAGGCTCTCTACGAAATTGCCGTAGAACAACATCAGCTTGACACGGTTTTCGACGACGTGAAGCTCATCAATCAGGTATTTGACGAGAACCCTGTCGAACTGCGGCTCCCGCTCATCAACCCAACCATCATCCCGACAAAAAAACGCCGCATTTTTCGCGAAATCTTTGCAAAACATATCCACCCTTTAACCTTAACCTATTTCGATATCCTGTTCCGTAAGGGCCGCGAGAAGGAAATTCCTGGCATTGCAGCACGTTTTGCCGAGGTATATCTGGAGCATCACAACCAGGTGAAAGCACTGCTGACCACAGCCTTGCCGGTGGACGAGACAACCAGACAGAAAATTGCTGTCCTTGCCGGTCAAAAAACCAGCAAAACTGTGCTGATCGAAGAGCACACCGACCCCTCTATCATAGCAGGATTCAAAATCAGAATAGAAGACTACCTCTATGACGCCAGCGTGGACACCATGCTCAAACGGCTGAGGGCAAAATTTAAGAAGAACCTTTACATCAGAGAGTTTTAAACAGCATAAAGCAATAGATATGGGAATCATTAAACCCGCTGAAGTTACCGCAATACTTCGAAAAGAACTATCAGGATTCGAAACCGCTGTCCAGCTCGAGGAAGTTGGAACCGTGCTGCAGGTGGGCGACGGCATCGCCCGCGTCTATGGCATGGGTAATGCCGAATCGGGCGAATTGGTTGAGTTCGAAAAGACCGGCATGATGGGCATTGTGCTTAATCTTGAGGAAGATAACGTGGGGGTTGTGCTTCTTGGTTCCGGTACCGGCATCAACGAAGGCGATGTGGTGAAACGAACCGGTCGCATCGCATCCATACAGGCAGGCGAGGGTATGCTCGGACGCGTTATCAATACGTTGGGTCAGCCTATCGATGGTAAGGGCGAAATCAAGGGAACTACATACGAAATGCCCCTCGAACGCAAAGCACCTGGCGTAATCTTCCGGCAACCTGTAAATGAACCGCTTCAAACCGGAATCAAACCCATCGACGCCATGATCCCCATTGGCCGCGGACAGCGCGAGCTCATCATCGGCGACCGTCAAACGGGCAAAACAGCCATCGCCATCGACACCATCATCAACCAGCGCGAATATTACGAGCGTGGCGAACCGGTTTATTGCATATATGTAGCCGTAGGTCAAAAAGGCAGCACAGTGGCCAACATCCAGAAAACCCTTGTGGATAAGGGGGCAATGCCTTATACAGTCATCGTTTCGGCCACCGCTTCCGACCCGGCTGCCATGCAGTTTTATGCTCCTTTTGCAGGTGCAGCCATTGGGGAGTTTTTCCGCGATACGGGGCGCCCTGCATTGGTCATCTACGACGACCTCAGCAAGCAGGCAGTAGCTTACCGCGAAGTGTCGCTGCTATTGCGCCGCCCTCCGGGACGCGAAGCCTACCCGGGCGATGTGTTCTATTTGCACTCACGCCTGCTCGAACGCGCCGCCAAAATCATCAATTCCGACGTGATTGCCCGCAATATGAACGACCTGCCCGAAAGCATCCTACCGATGGTAAAAGGCGGCGGATCGCTGACGGCACTCCCCGTGATCGAAACACAGGCCGGCGACGTTTCAGCCTATATTCCCACCAACGTGATCTCCATTACCGACGGGCAGATCTTTCTCGAGACCAACTTGTTCAACTCAGGTATCCGCCCGGCCATCAACGTGGGCATCTCGGTATCACGTGTGGGTGGTAATGCTCAGATCAAATCGATGAAAAAAGTTGCCGGCACGCTCAAGCTCGACCAGGCCCAATACCGCGAGCTTGAAGCCTTCAGCAAATTCAGCTCCGACCTCGATGCCGCCACCGCTGCTGTGCTCGAAAAAGGCAAACGCAACCTTGAAATCCTGAAACAGCCCCAATACAGCCCTATGAAGGTGGAACACCAGATTGCCATCATCTTCTGCGGCACAAATAACCTGCTACGCCGAGTGCCGGTAAATGCCATCAACGCTTTTCAGGACGAGTTTCTGCATTACCTCGACGACAACCATGCCGACACCCTGAGCCAGATCAAAGCCGGAAAATATACCGACGAAGTTGTGAACACGCTCACCGAGGTTGCAAAAAAAATCGCAGCCCGTTACGAAAAATAACCCCCGCTTATGCCCAGTTTGAAGGAAGTCAGGACGCGCATCGAATCGGTCAACAGTACCAAGCAGATCACCAGTGCCATGAAAATGGTGGCTGCCGCCAAACTGCGCAAATCGCAGCAGGCTATTGGCACCATGCGCCCTTATGCCACCAAGCTCAGGGAAATGATGCAGCAGATTGTGGCAGGCTTGCCTGCCGGATTTTCGCTGCCGCAGGCCGAACAACGCGAAGGTGGCAAAGTGCTTGTCATCCCAGTTACCTCAAACAGGGGATTGTGTGGCACATTCAATACCAATGTCATACGCGCTGCGGTGAAGCTCATTGCCGATGAACTTGGCGGGCACCAGAATAACAATGATCTTGAAATGCTCTGCATCGGCCGCAAGGGCGACGAGTTTTTCAAAAGCCGCAAATATCCTGTTACAGGCACAAATAATGGCTTGCTCGACAAGCTGAGCTACGAATCGGTGGTCAGTCTGGCCGATCACCTGATGAATAGTTTCCTCAAAGGTGAATACAACAGGATAGTGTTTGTGTACAGCCAGTTTCGCAGCGCAAGCAGCCAGATCGTGATCGCTGAGCAATTCCTGCCCATTCAGCTCCCCATTGTGGACGAAACCAAACAAAAATCTACCATCGAATACCTTTTTGAGCCTGATGGAGAACAGATCCTTAACGAACTGGTTCCGAAAACTCTGCGTACACAGGTGTTTAAGATAGTCCTCGACAGTCTGGCCTCGGAGAACGGAGCGCGCATGATCGCCATGCACAAGGCCACCGACAATGCCACCGAAATGCTGCGCCACCTCAAGCTGAGCTATAACAAGGCAAGGCAAGCTGCTATCACTAAGGAAATCCTCGAGATTGTGGCCGGCGCCAACGCCCTGGAGTAAGCTTAACATTAATTTCACCATTCGCCCGAAACCATAAACCACAGTCGGTTGTTAATTGAGCGAACATATAAAAGTATTCGGATATGATTAAAAAAACTGTCGAAACAGCCCTTAACGAACAGGTTAAGCGCGAAGAATTTTCATCCCGCCTCTACCTTGCCATGGCCAGCTGGTGCGAAGCCAATGGCTATCCCGGTGCTGCCGCTTTCCTCTACAGGCAGAGCGACGAAGAACGGATGCACCAGCTCAAGATTGTGCACTATATCAACGATCGTGGCGGATATGCCACCCTGATGCCACTCCCGGCTCCCGAAGTGGGCTATCACGGCCTGAAAGAAGTGTTCGAACAGGTGATGGAACACGAACGCTACATCACCAGCTCGATCAACGACATCTACGAGGTAACGCTCAACGAAAAGGATTATACCACCGGAAACTTCCTGCAATGGTATATCAACGAGCAGATCGAAGAGGAGAGTACCATGTCGAAAATCCTCGACAAGATTAAACTCGTTGGCGACGACAAAGCCGGCATGTTTCACATCGATAAGGAACTCGATGCCCTCTCGGCTGCACCTGTTGGTAATGCTACAGTGGCTGAGTGAGCCCTTTATCGCTTCTTAAAAGACAAAAGCCTCCTGAGAAGGAGGCTTTTTTAGTCATTGAAGAGAGGTCTTATGTTCAGATAGGCGAAAAATCAATCCGCCAATACGATGATTTTGTTTTTTTTCACTTCGAGCACGCCACCTTTGATTTCGAAATATTCCGTTGATTTTTCAGCCGAAGTCACCACTTTCACACGGCCTTTGCCCAATGCAGCAATCATGGGGGCATGGTTGTGCAGGACTTCGAAAAGACCATCAAGCCCGGGCAGCTGCACCAGTTGTACATCTCCTGAAAAGATGGTGGTTTCGGGGGTGATAATTTCTAATTTCATAATCAGCGGATGATTTTTCAGGCTTTGCTTTCGGCCAGCAGTTTCTTGCCTTTTTCGATGGCTTGCTCAATGGTTCCAACTAAGTTGAAAGCAGCTTCGGGATATTCGTCCACTTCGCCATCCATGATCATGTTGAAACCCTTGATGGTATCTTCTATCGAGACCACACAACCGGGTATTCCGGTAAACTGCTGGGCTACGTGAAAGGGCTGCGAGAGGAAGCGCTGCACGCGGCGGGCACGGTGTACGATGAGTTTATCTTCTTCCGAAAGCTCGTCCATACCCAGAATGGCAATAATGTCCTGCAGCTCTTTGTAACGCTGTAGGATGTTTTTCACGCGCTGGGCAGTTTTGTAATGCGCTTCGCCCACAATATCGGGTGTAAGGATGCGCGAAGTGGAGTCGAGAGGGTCAACTGCAGGGTATATTCCCAGCTCGGCAATCTTTCGATTCAACACGGTGGTGGCATCAAGATGCGAGAAGGTGGTGGCAGGAGCTGGGTCGGTAAGGTCGTCGGCAGGCACATAAACGGCTTGTACCGATGTGATTGATCCGCGTTTGGTAGAAGTAATGCGCTCCTGCATAATACCCATTTCTGTGGCAAGGGTAGGCTGATAACCCACAGCCGAAGGCATTCGTCCCAACAATGCGGACACTTCTGATCCGGCCTGGGTGAAGCGGAAGATGTTGTCGATGAAGAAGAGGATGTCGCGACCGTCGGCTTCGTCTTCGCCATCGCGGAAATACTCGGCCATGGTGAGTCCACTCAGGGCAACACGGGCGCGAGCTCCGGGGGGTTCGTTCATCTGGCCGAATACCAGGGTGGCCTGAGAATCCTTGAGCTGATTGTAGTCAACCTTGCTCAGGTCCCAACTTCCGGCCTCCATGCTGTGCAAAAATTCGGTGCCATATTTGACTACGCCCGACTCGATCATTTCACGCAGCAGGTCGTTGCCTTCGCGGGTGCGTTCGCCCACACCGGCAAATACCGACATACCGGAGTATGTTTTGGCAATATTGTTGATCAGCTCCATGATGATCACGGTCTTGCCCACACCGGCACCACCAAACAGACCAACCTTACCCCCTTTTGCATAAGGCTCGATCAGGTCGATTACCTTGATGCCTGTATAAAGTACCTCCGACTGGGTGCTCAGGGTGTCGAACTTCGGAGGTTTACGGTGGATACTGTTTCGTTTTTTTGCTTCAACGGGTTTAAGACCATCGATGGGCTCGCCGATTACATTGAAAAGGCGGCCTTTTACCTCTTCGGTAGCTGGCATCGAGATGGCAGCCCCCAGCGATTTTACCTCCATATTGCGGCGCAAACCATCGGTGGAGTCCATGGCAATGGCACGAACAGTGTTTTCTCCGATGTCCTGCTGCACTTCAAGTATGAGTTTCTCACCGTTGTCGCGGGTCACTTCAAGGGCTTCATAAAGATTGGGAAGCGATGCGCCGTGATCGAAGCTAACGTCCACTACGGGACCGATAATCTGCGAAATTCGTCCTTTGGGCTGTGTGTTCATCGAAATAGCTTGGTCATTTTTGAAGGTGCAAAAATAGGTATTTGCGAGAGAATATAAAACAGCTATATGCCTTTTCGGCTATAATTCAGCCTGTTGTTAAACTTTTTTAAAGGCCACGCAGGAATTCGCGCTCAAACAACAAAAGCCATAGCACCCCGGTGGTGATGGAAGCATCTGCAATATTGAAAACCGGCCTGAAAAAGATGAAATAATCATCAGGCCCGAACAGGAAAGCGGGAATCCAGTCAGGTGCCTGAGCCTTCTGAATCATAATGATGGGAAAGTAGAACATATCCACCACATGGCCATGCAGAAAACCGGCATAACCCCCTCCTTCGGGCAGTAAGGTAGCTACTGTATGCCAGGTGCTTTCGCTGAAAATGAGGCCATAAAAGCAACTATCAATGATATTGCCGAGCGCACCTGCAAGAATAAATGAAATTCCGAGCATGGGACCAAAAGGGGTTTGCTTTCGAGATAGCGACCACAAGTAAACCCCAATGGCAATTGCCGCAGCAATACGAAAGAGGCTGAGTGCCAGCTTTCCCCACTCTCCGGCGAACTGCAGCCCGAAGGCCATGCCCGGATTTTCGGTAAAGTGGAGCACAAACCAGCTGCCGGCTACAGGAATCTCCTGACCAATGGTCATGCTGAGCTTGATGTAGAACTTCAATGCCTGATCGACAAACAGAACCAGAAAGATAATGATAAGGGGCTTTTTCATGCTTTGCTGTGGCAATACATTGGTTTAAACCCCGGTCATGATTAAGCGGGGAGTTCGGTTTAAAGTTCGAAAAACAACATGTCTCACCTGTTGCCCTGCTGAAGTTTTGCTTCGATGCTCAGGGTGGCATGAGGCACAATGCGCAGGCGTTCTTTGGCAATGAGCTTACCTGTAGCCCTGCAAACACCGTAAGTTTTGTTCTCGATGCGGATGAGCGCGTTTTCCAGATTCTGAATAAACTTCTGCTGGCGGGCGGCCAGACGTCCGTTTTCTTCTTTTGACAGCACCTGATAACCCTCTTCGAGTATCTTAAAGGTTGGTGAGGTATCGTTGGTGCCATTCTCGCCATCAGCGGTGAGGGCTTCGGTAAGCAATTTCAGGTCAGCCCGGGCTTTGTCGAGCTTTTTAAGTATGATTTCTTTGAATTCTTCAAGTTCCTCGTCCGAGTACCGGGTTTTGTTCAACTCGGCCTGATCGATTTTTTCATTCTCTTTCATTGCAGTAAGTGTTAGTGTTCCTACTTCTTGATGAACGCCGATTCAACACGTGAATCCGCTATAAATATATATCAAATTATGATACTTTTCCTAAAAATCGGCGGATCGTTCACCAATTTTCCGAACATGAATGCGGGCGCTCACTTCGTCAGTGAGCTCGGTTTCGAACACCTCGGAACCTGAGAGTCCGGAGGTCCATTGAACTTTCGAAAGCGTTTCGGCGCTGATGTAGCTGCTGCACTCGCTTACTGCCTCAGCCAGATCAATGGTTCCATCAACAGAAAGTTCGATGTGATCGGTTATTTCGAAACCTTTGTCCTTGCGAAGATTCTGTACCCGGTTTACCAGCTCACGCGCCAGACCTTCCCGATACAGCGATGGGGTGATGCTCATATCGAGTGCAACCGTCATTCCGTCGGCAGTGGCTACTGTCCAGCCGGGAATGTCTTCGGTGATGATTTCCACATCGGAAAGCTCAAGATCAACTAACTGATTATCACAATTTAGCGTCATTGATCCATGCTGCTCAAGCGCACGGATGTCGAATTGTGAGAGCCCTGCAAGTCTGGCCGTAATATCTTTCATGAGTTTGCCATAGCGGGGACCAAGCGTTTTGAAGTTAGGCTTCACTCGTTTGATAAGTACACTGTTGTCGCCCACGAGGTAAACAGTTTCCTTTACATTGACCTCCGAAAGGATGAGATTCTCAACAGCTGTGAGCTGCTGCTTCATTTTATTGCCGGCCACAGGTATCATGATGGTTTGCAGGGGCTGGCGAACCCTGATGTTGGCTTTTTTGCGCAGGGAAAGAATCATGGAGGAAAAATGCTGGGCCATGGCCATGCGTTCTTCCAGATCAGTGTCGATATGTGTTTCATTAGCTCGCGGAAAATCGGTCAGGTGTACCGAGGGTGCCGGATTGCGCCTCGACACTTCGTTGAGGTCGCGAAATAGCTGCTCGGTATAGAACGGAGCAATCGGAGCTGCCAGCTTACCGATGGTTTCTAGGCAGGTGTAGAGGGTTTGGTAGGCCGAAATCTTGTCGGGGGTGTACTGACCTTTCCAGAAGCGGCGGCGCGACAGCCTCACGTACCAATTACTCAGGTTTTCGTCTACAAAGTCCTGAATGGCTCTTCCGGCACGGGTGGATTCGTATTGCGCGTAGGCTTCGTCCACATTTTTAATCAGGGTGTTTAGCGAGGACAGAATCCAGCGATCTATTTCGGGGCGCTCGTGATGCGGAACCTCATCCTCGGCATAGGTGAAGCCATCGATGTTGGCATAGAGGGCAAAAAAGGCATAGGTGTTGTAAAGGGTCCCGAAAAACTTGCGCCTCACTTCGTCGAGACCGCCAAGGTCAAACTTAAGGTTATCCCAGGGCTGCGAGTTGGTGATCATGTACCAGCGCGTGGTGTCGGGACCATATTTTTCGATGGTATCGAAGGGGTCGATGGCATTTCCGAGCCGTTTCGACATCTTGTTGCCGTTTTTATCAAGCACCAGACCATTGGAAACAACAGTGCGGAAGGCAACCGAGTCGAACAGCATTACGGCTATGGCATGCAGGGTGAAGAACCATCCACGGGTTTGGTCAACCCCTTCGGCAATGAAGTCGGCCGGGAAATATGGAGGTGTTTCAGTTTGGGCTTCAAATGGATAATGAAACTGAGCATAAGGCATGGCGCCAGAGTCGAACCACACATCAATGAGATCGGGTTCGCGGTACATAGGTTTTCCCGAAGGAGAGCGCAGCACTACACGGTCAACATAGGGACGGTGCAGATCGAAAAGATTGTAGTTTTTTTCGCTGTTGTCGCCTTCGGTAAATTCTGCGAGTGGATTACTTTCCATCAAACCGTGCTCCACGGCTTCGGCAATAGCCTTACGAAGTTCGGATACCGAGCCTATGCAGCGTTGTTCGGTTTTGTCTTCAGTGGCCCAGATGGGAAGCGGAACGCCCCAGAAACGCGAACGCGAAAGGTTCCAGTCAACCAGATTTTCGAGCCAGTTGCCAAATCGGCCTTCGCCGGTGGTTTTGGGCTTCCAGTTGATGGTGCTGTTGAGTTCGAGCATACGCTCACGATAAGCTGTGGTGCGAATGAACCAGCTGTCGAGGGGATAATAAAGCACAGGTTTATCGGTGCGCCAGCAATGCGGATAGCTGTGCACAAACTTCTCGATACGAAGAGCTTTGCTTTCTTTTTTGAGCATTACCGAAATATCCACATCAAGGTTGGGCACTTCGGCCGGCCATGCCGGATCGTACTCGTTTTTTACGTACCGGCCTGCAAATTCACGATATGTTTCGATGTCGACGTAATCCGAAACAAAATCCGGATCAAGATCATCAATTCTGTAAAAACGTCCCTGAAGGTCAACCATGGGGCGTTTCTGCCCATCGCGGTCGATAAGCAGCAAGGGAACAATGCCCGATGCTTTAGCCACACGGTCGTCGTCGGCACCGAAAGTGGGTGCTATATGCACAATCCCCGTTCCATCGCCTGTGGTCACAAAATCGCCTGTGATCACCCTGAAGGCATCGCCCATAGGCTTAATCCAGGGGATGAGCTGTTGGTAGCGCAGCCCTTCGAGCCATGCACCACTGAAGATGTGCAGAATACTAAATGGTATCTTCTTGTCGCCGGCTTTGTACTCTTCAAATCCGGTATCGAGCATCTTATCATCAAAGTAACTAGAAATCAACTCCTTGGCAAGAATAACCCGTATTGCCATTCCGGTGTACGGATTGAAAGTTTTCACCAGGGTGTATTCAATATCAGGTCCGACCGCCAGCGCGGTATTGGAAGGTAAAGTCCAGGGTGTGGTGGTCCAGGCCAGAATATAGACGGGCAATTCCGGATTGGGGAGGGTGTTCAGTCGATTATCTGGCATCAGCTCGAACTGGGCTGTAACCGAAGTGTCTTTGACATCGCGGTAGCAGCCCGGCTGGTTCAGTTCGTGGGTGCTGAGGCCTGTACCGGCAGCCGGCGAATAGGGTTGAATGGTATAGCCTTTATAGAGCAGGTTTTTTTCGTAGAGTTTGGAAAGGAGAAACCAGACACTTTCGATGTACTTGTTGTCGAATGTGATGTAGGGGTTGTTAAGGTCAACCCAGTAGCCCATCATGCGGGTGAGTTCGTCCCAGATGTCTTTGTATTTCATTACCTCATTGCGGCATGCCTTGTTGTAATCTTCGACACTGATGCTTTTTCCGATGTCTTCCTTTGTGATACCCAGACTTTTTTCAACGCCGATTTCAACCGGAAGGCCGTGGGTGTCCCAGCCGGCTTTGCGCTCAACAAATCTACCTTTCTGGGTCTGATACCGGCAGAAGATATCCTTGATGGCACGTGCCATCACATGATGAATGCCGGGGACCCCATTGGCCGACGGGGGACCTTCATAAAATACGAAAGGTGTTCCGTTTTTTCTGTTCTCGAGCGACTTGCGGAAAATGTCGTTTTCTTCCCACCAGGCACGTATTTCCTTGCCTGTGATGTTAAGGTCGAGTTGTTTGTATTCTTTGTATTTCAGCGTCATCGGCTGTTCTGTTTTATCGGGAACGGTTTTCGTAAATTGGCTGCAAAGGTATGAAAAAAGGCTTTTTCCGGGCTTCTGACCCTGTGCGTGTGGCTTAACCCTTGCCTGCTTCAGCGTAATCGCTTGAGCATACTCACTTCGGCAGGGGTCAGAAAACGCCAATGTCCGCGTGTCAATTTGAGTTTGGTGAGGCCGGCAAACATTGCCCTGTCGAGCTTGACCACCTCGTAGCCCAGATGCTCAAACAGTCGCCTCACCACACGATTCCGACCAGAGTGCAATTGAATGCCTACTTGCTTATGTGTATCATCTTCTGCCACATAGTTAACAGCATCTACCTGCACTAATCCGTCTTCAAGTTCAACGCCATCAGCTATTTTTCGCATATCGGCACGGGTGAGTGGCTTATCGAGCCACACATGGTACAGTTTGGACGCCCCATGCGAAGGGTGAGTAAGGATCTTGGCCAGATCGCCATCGTTGGTGAGCAGGAGCAGGCCGGTGGTGTTGCGGTCGAGCCGACCTACAGGATAAATACGCTCTTCGCAGGCACCCTCTACCAGTTCCAATACTGTTTTACGCTCATAGGGGTCGTCGGAAGTGGTAATATAACCCTTAGGCTTATTGAGCAACACATAGCGTAGCTTTTCGCGGCGGAGCACCTGACCTTCAAATTCAACCTTGTCATTGATGCTCACCCTGCTTCCCAGCTCGGTAACTACCTTGTCGTTCACTTTAACCACACCGGCCTGAATGTAGTTGTCGGCCTCGCGCCTTGAACAAATTCCTGCATCAGCAAGGTATTTGTTAAGTCTGATAATCCCTGATTTGTCCCGACGTTCAACGCCCTCGGTCAAGGGTTTATTTTTTGAAGGTTTTGACCGTGCTCCTTCATAAGCCCTGTCTTTGCCAAAACGACCACCCGACGGCCGTTCGCCGGAAAATCTCCCCGATCCGGCCGGTTGGGAAAATGGCTTTCTTTCGTCAGATTCATGTCGATGAGGGTGGTTGCCTCCAGCTTTCCCGGATTTGCTGTAAGGCCTTGCCAATGCCTGTTCGTCAGCGTTTCCCCTCGAATCGGTTCGTGGCTTTCGATAGGGTGAATCCGACTGATAGGGACGTTCGCCCTTTGGTTTCCCGGGCTTGCTGTATGGCCTTGGTGACGAGGATTCGCCTGTTTTTCCTTCACCTTCAATGCGCGATTTTCTTATTGCTCTGCCCGGCGCTGAAAACGGCATTCCTGCTGATCTTTCAGACCATTTTCCCGAAACTCCTCTCTCTTTAAATTTGCCTCCCTTATCCGAAGTTCTGCGGTTTCCTGCCGATGTGCGGCCCTCATCTGTGCGAGGTGCACGGCGGGTTCTTTCGGACTGCTGCCTTTTGGAAGATTCGATTTCAGCTCGTTTAGCCTCGTCAGGAATGCGGGGTCTTTTTTCTCCGGGAAGGCGGCCGGAGCTCTGTTTTGCGCTCATTTTCAGCTTTTTTGGCCGGCAAAGATACGAAAAAGAGCAGTTGCTCAAGATATTTCAATTAGATCAGCTAATGGGTAATAGGGTTTTATCGGCCTAGGGACATAATGTGTTTTTAAGAAAATGCTCTGCAAAGCATTTTTTCAAACTTTAACATGATTGACTGAAAAACAATGGAATGTATGCTTGCTTTCGCCTTTCGAATTGCGTAATTTTATTTTGCCTAAGCTTCGGCTCAGTTTGACAAAGAATGAAAATATAACATCTTCAACATAATTGTACTTATTTATGGACGAAAAAGATTCTGTGACATTGACTCAGGATGGGAGGGGAGATTTTGTGATAATTCGCAACCTGACTTACAGTCGTGCCCTATTGCTCAAAATGCGGCTCGAAATGGAGGGTATTCAAGGTTATATTACCCATATTCATCAACCCGAGCTGGGTGTTGACCTCAATGTACCTGTTGTAGATGCGGCAAGGGCATATCAGCTGCTTGATGAACTCAGACTTGCCAGCGGTAGCGAAAAGGAGGCCATTGTGCGCAAGATGCGGGGCATCAGACGAATACTTGTGCCCGTAGATTTTTCGGAGCTTAGTGTAAAGGCGGCGCACTATGCGCTCGAGCTGGCGCGTACGCTCAAGGCCGAGCTTATGCTGCTCAATGTATGGTTCAACGATGCTAATCAGGGTTTTGTTTTCAACGAAATGTTTGCCTATCAGCTTAATGTTGATGAGCTTCTACGTGAACAGGAACAGGAGGCACAGGCACAGATAGAGGATCTTGTCACCGAGCTGCGCAAGCGCGTGCGAGACGAGAAGATGCGGGGAGTAAAGGTCGATTATGACCTGATCAGAGGTATTCCGGTGGAAAGTATACTGGCTTATATCGACGATTACCGTCCCGGTACCGTGGTGATGGGCACACATGGCCGGCGACGCGAAGGATTGGTATTGCTTGGCAGCACTACTGCACGCCTCATTGAAAAATGTCCTGTTCCGGTGCTGGCTGTACCATGGGGTTACGACACGGCAAGCTTCAGCACTCCGCGCAGTGTGACCTATATTACCCGATTTGATGAAAATGACATGCAGGCCATACACCGCTTGGTCGCCTTTGTCAGACCATTTCAGGTGAAAGTGTATTGTGTGCATCTTCATCCCGAAGACAGCCTGAAGCTCGATAGCCTGCGAATGAAATCGTTAAAGGATCATTTTGCCGAAGCCATCACCGACGTGGAGATCGAGTGTGGTTTGATCGAAAGCACGGATGCTGTTGAAGGCTTACTGGATTTTGTCGGCGAAAGGAAAATTGACGTAATTGCCCTCATCTCGCGCAAACGAAACATTATCGAACAATTGCTCAAACCCAGCCTCACCCGTAAACTATTGTTCGGCAGCGATATACCGCTGCTCGTTTTTCGCGAAACAGAAAATGCTTCATGGATTGCCTCAAAGGGCTGATCCGCGGCATTGGTCGCGCAAGCGCAAACCCAGTAAACCGGTTGCAGGCAGAATTACTGCTGCAATCAGCGCAAGCGTCCACCAATTGAAATAGCTGGACAGGATTGCCAATTCGGCTGCATAAACCAGGGGAGCTCCAAATGCCAATGCTGCAACGCGTATGGACGAGGTCCAGTGATGGTCTTTGACCACCGCATTTACAATCATCCGTATCAGCCAGATGGAAGGCAGGTGGGGCAGAAGCAGTATGGCCGAGGGCAGACACCATATTTTATTTTTTCTGTTTTTTGATGATACTGCCGCATCATTATTTTCACTGATCTCTTCCAGATACTTCCTGTCTCCCAGCAATCTGGCCTGCAGATCCTGCTCGCGACCCGGCCTGTCGAGCAGGGCTTCGCGTTTGGCTTCATAAGCTTCAGGAGGTTGAATATCAACCATTAGTTGCGAAAGCTTAGCTCTTACCTCTTCCATAAGTGCAGTAACTGCTTTTGCCGGATCGCTTTTGTGCAGCTCGTAATAGCTTGCCGACGGGATTGGTTTGCCAAAGCTGATGAGCAGATCGGAGTAGGCGGCAAAGATGTTTTCATATTGAAGCCCCACTGGTACAATCTGAACATTGGTCGCGCCAGAGGTTTTGTCCATGGTGCTGAACACAATCCTTGCCAGGCCTTTTTGCAGGGGCCGCAATACCCAGCGCCCATCATGGTTTCCTTCGGGAAAAATGAGAATGCATTGATCATGGTTGAGCAAACGGCTGCACGTTTCGAGGGTTTCGTCGTTGCGTTTCATCGCCGCCATTCCATCGCGAAAGCGATAAATGGGGATCATCTGCAGCTTGCTTAACAAGTAGCGGGCCATAGGGCTGTCAAAAACACTGGCTCTTGTCAGAAACCATGGGTTTCGAACACTTGAGGCCGCCACGACAATGGCATCCATGAACGCATTCTGATGGTTGATAGCAAAGATGAGTGGTCCGGATCGGGGAACATTTTCTTTTCCGATGATTCTGAAACGGCGGTAATAGAGCCGAAAAATAAGAGGCAGATAGAGTTTAAGAAAAAGATAAAACAGCCCAGGTTTGTATTTCATTGTATGACAGTGCTTAGCCCGGGCGAAGTTAGAACTTTACCTTCTCAATACAAAATGCGGTGATTCAGACTGCCTGCGGTAGGCTGACATTAAAAGTAGATCCTTGCCCCTCAACGCTGGAAACACTTATTGTGCCTTTGTTTCGTTCAGTCAGATCCTTGCACAGGATGAGCCCCAAACCCGAGCTGGCTTCGCCTTCTGTACCAGAGCGCGAAACTTTTACGTCGAGTCGGAAGAGGTTCTGAAGGGTTTCGGGGCTCATGCCAATACCTGAATCGGATATTGCAACAGAAACATATCCTTCTGCTGACGGGTTGTGGTGCAGGGTGATTCTGCTACTACGGGATGAAAACTTAATGGCGTTCGAAATCAGGTTTCGGAAAATGGTGAAAGTCATCTGGTAGTCGGCAAAAACCTGTAGCGATTTATTAACTTGATTCTCGATGATGATGTCCTTTTGTTGGGCCAAAGTTTTTTGACTGTTTATTGCAGTTTCGACCAAATAAAAGACATCAAAGTTTTCCGGATTCGGTTTAAGGGTCCCCAGCTGCAACTGAGCCCAGCTAAGCAGGTTTTCAAGAAGTTTGTTGAGCTGACGTGCCGAGTCGGCCATGGTGCTGATAAACTGCACGGCTTCTTCGGTGCTGAGGTTATGGATGTTGTTCTCGAGCAGCTCTGTGACGGCCTGAAAACCAGCGAGTGGCGCACGAAGGTCGTGCGACAGTATGGAGAAAAAACGGTCTTTTTCGGCAATGGCCTTGCGCAACTTGTTCGCTTCCTGTGCTATGATTTCGTTTTTGAGCTCCAGCTCTGTTCTGATGCGTCGAAGTTCCAGATGTGTTTCGATACGGGCAATCACTTCCACCCCCCTGAAAGGTTTGGTGATATAATCGACGGCTCCGAGACGAAAACTGGTTACTAAATCATTGAGTTCGCTTTTTGCGGTGAGAAAAATCACCGGAACACCAACCAGATCAGGTCTTTTGCCTATTTCTTCGCACACTTCGTGGCCGCTCATGCCGGGCATCATAATATCGAGCAGTATCAGGTCGGGCTTTTTTAACATAAGGTATTTGAGGGCATTTTCGCCCGAATTGGCCACGACCACCTTATAGCCTTTCTGGCTCAGCAATGAGGTGATGAGTTGCAGGTTGCGCGGATTGTCGTCCACGGCAAGAATGACCGGAGGACTATTTTTTGTTGTTTGGTGGGCAGATATACTCATGTGTTTTCGATGCTCATGGTTTGGAGGTGGTGAATCTCCTTTTCAAGTTGATTAAGTCGGGTTTCGAACTGAGCGAAATCGAAGTTATCTATGGCATGTTGGAGGTTGGTGGAATGATCTACAAGCGGGCTGATGCCGTATTGCCGTACGATGAAAACCAGGTCCCGGGCAAACTGACTGGCAATATCAGGGTCGATATAGGTACGAAGCTGGCTCAGGTATGGAGATAGATTCAAATCAAAGTCTTTCAGAAATAAGATGATCTGGTCTTTCTGGAGTAGATTATTATCCTGACCAGGTGAGGCTTTTTCGGCATCCTGAGTCGTATGGGGAAGAAAGTGCTTCAGAGCATTTATGACTTCGTTGCGTTTGACCGGTTTTCGTACATAGCTGCTGAATAATCTCCTTATTTTTTCTTCATCGTGTTTCATCGATGAGGCGGTGAACGCGATAACCGGAATGTGTGCTGTTTCAGGATCTGCTTTAAGCGTTTCTGCAGCTTCGTAGCCGTTCATCACGGGCATTCTCAGATCCATCAATACCAAATCTGGTTTGTGCTGCCTGCAGAGCTCCACGCCTTGTTGGCCGTTCTCGGCCTGAATGATTTTTATCTTATCGTTTTCGAAAAATTTCCTTATCAACTCGCGGTTGTAGTCAACATCGTCCACAACCAGCAAGAGGGCTTCGTCGAAGACAATAACTTCGGTATCCCAGTTATGATAATCCTTCTCGGGCGAAACCAATACTGCTGCCTCAAGCGCAGGCAGATGCAGGATGAACGTGCTGCCCCTTCCAGGTTCGCTTTTCACTTCGATAGAGCCCCCCATAAGCCTGACCAGCAATTGTGCTATGGAAAGCCCCAGGCCTGTTCCTCCGTATTTTCGCGTGTTTGAGCTCTCCACCTGATAGAATGATTGAAATATTTTATCGATACTTTCCTGAGGTATCCCGATCCCGGTATCGTGAACCTTGATGGTAAGATCGTAGAAATTGGTGTTTTCGGGCTGGTTGGTATGCATGCTGATGAGCACCCCTCCTTCGTCGGTAAATTTCACAGCATTACCCACCATATTAAATAGGATCTGCCTCAATCTGACTTCGTCAGTTATTAATGCCGAGGGTATGGGGCCGGATTTTTCGTAATGCAAATAAATGCCTTTTTCGGTTGTTTTTGGCTGAAAAAGGCGCACTATTTCCTGTACAAGCGATTGAACATCAACCGCTTCTTCCATAATATTCATTTGCCCAGAGTCAATTTTCGAGAGGTCAAGAATATCATTGATGAGTGCAAGCAAAGTGCGTCCGCTGCTCAGTATTGCGTTGATATATTGTTTGTTCCTGTGGTCGTTGATGTTATTGTGCAATATTTCGCTGAACCCGAGGATGGCATTCATAGGGGTTCGGATTTCGTGGCTCATGGTGGCCAGAAATTCGGATTTGGCCTTGTTGGCATTTTCGGCTTCCTTACGGGCGGCAATAATTTCGCGCTCAAAGCGTGCCCTGTTGAGTGTTCCGGCAATGATGTCGCCGGCAAGTCTCAGCAGATTGATGTGTTCGACCGACCATTCGCGCTGTTGCCTGACGGAGTCGAAGCCAATGAAGCCATAAAAATTCTCCCCGTAGTATAATGGCAATGCCAGCAATGATATGATTCCCTGAGGCTCAAGGATTTCCTTTTCTGCATGGTATTCAGGCGCAATTTCACTAACCAGGGGGATGTAAACATATTTATTACGCGAAAACTTTTCTCTCCAATGCGGAACAGCATTAAAAGGTATTCCCTGAAGGTTATCCATTTCCGGAGAAATGCCTGTGCCACACCATTCATACGTGTTATTTACAACATCTTCTGAGGGGATGTATTCAAAAATATATACACGGTCAACGTCCGCATACTCGCCAAGCCTGCTTAGGGTTGTATTGACGGCCTGATCGACGTCTTCGAGCCGGGCTTGCACCAGCAGGGTAGAGAAGTTGATGATAAGATCGTGCAGCTTGTTGAGCGAGGCAAGTTGTTCTCTTCTCTGCTCAAGTTCCTTTATCTTTTCGCTGGCCAGATAAGCAAAACCAAATCCGCTGATGCTCTCGTTTGTCACCTTATCGGTGCGTCCGGTGAAATCGATCCACTGCAGCCGGTTTTCGGTACCAACACTAAAGCTACATGACCAATGCTCACCTTCGCTGGTTTGCGCAATGGTTGACTTGAGCCGCCCGATTTGCGTATGATCAAGAAGAGCAGATATTTGCACCTCTGGTTGTGATAGATTGTGGCCAACCAAAGCAACAATTCCCTCGTTTATGCTTGTGAGGGTCAATTTTGCTGAAGCAGGGGAGTAGTTGAAGGAGAACAATGTTGCGGGGATCTTCTCCAGCACGCCTGGATCATCGGGCTTATATTGAAAATTCATGAGGTTGGCGATTTGATGATTAAAGCAATTCCCCATCAGTATAGCGGCGGATCATCTTGTCGAGCTCTTCGGGTGTGAATGGTTTTGCGATATACTCGTCGCAACCGGCCTCGAAGCAGGCCTGACGATCTTCGCTGGCAGCATAAGCGGTAACGGCAATAACAGGCAGACCGGGTCTGATTGCCTTGATTCGCCTGGTGGCTTCCAAACCATCCATTACCGGCATTTTAATATCCATGAAAACCAGATTAATTTCAGGATATTGATTGATAAAATCGAGGGCCTCCTGACCATTCGTAGCAAAGTGTAGCACAAAATTCTTATTGCGGAATACACGCTTGAGATAGAGAATGTTGAGTGCTTCGTCCTCAGCTATCAGGATGTTGGGGGTTGACGCTGGTTCAGGTTCGGGAGGTTTTCTTGAGAACACCGCTGTATTTTCCGGGTTGTAGTCGGGTATTGTTACCTTAAAAGTGCTACCCATGCCAGGTTTCGACTGCACATCGATGGTGCCGCCCAGCATTTCGACAAAACCTTTCACAATGGTGAGGCCCAATCCGCTGCCCTCGAAAGTGCGCGTGGTTGACACATCTTCCTGCATAAAGGGTTCCCAGATGCGTGAAAGCGCTTCTTCCGAAATGCCCTTTCCGGTGTCGGTCACCTCAAGAATGATCTGGCTTCCTCCGATCACCGCCCCAAAATTAACCTGTCCCTTGCGGGTATATTTAATTGCATTACCAACCAGTTCATCAAGAATGCGCTTCACCATCGTCTGATCGGTATTCACACTGGCATTTGAAGGAATGGGATTGACTGTTAACTTCAGACCTTTGTACCTGGCATCGTATTGGTATTTACACACCACTTCCTGCAGCAGATCGTTGAGGCGGAAGTTTTCGAGGTGCACATTAACATTGCCCGACATCAGCAGCGAAGCATCCATAATATCGTTAATGGTGTCAGTAAGTCTTGCCACACTCGAGTTGAGTGCATCGAGAAACTCCTGCTTGTCGCTTGCGCTCAGGCTGTCATCGGCCAGAAACTGGGCAAAGCCCACAATACCGTTGAGGGGAGTTCGTACTTCGTGCGATACATTATTGAGAAATGCTGTCTTAAGCTTATCGCTGGTCAGGGCACGTTCGCGTTCAATGTCAAGCTCACGGTTCTTCTGCATAATTTCCTCGTTCTGCTGACGCAATTTTTCGTTAAGCATCACAAGCTGTTCGTTTTGTCGCTGAAGAACAAGTTTATTCTGATGTAGAATATTTTCGGTTAATTGCTTGATTTTTAAATTTGTAAGCAGCTCGGCAAAAATACGGAGCAGCGAAAGTTCCGAGTCGCTGAATAGGCGCTCAGTTTTTACGGCATCGAAACCAACGTAGCCCAGACAAACCTCGCCATCCATGAGCGGTATGGTTATGAGCGATAAGATTTGTTGTGGTTCGAGGATCTTTCTCAGGTTGTCCTGCGGGTCAAGATCGCTTACACGTGGCACGTGGGTCATTTCGCCCTTGCGGTGCGATGCCACCCAATCGGGCAGAAGGCTATTGGGGATATCTTTGAGGTTGTCAATTTCAGGAGAGGTGCCCTCGGAGCACCACTCATATGTGTTCGACATGGTGTCGGCCTCCCAGTCGTAGTCGAAGATATAAACCCGGTCGACTTCCGCAAATATGCCAATTTCGGCTATTGCATGATTTATTTCCAGAGCAATCTCACTCACAGGAAGATTAATAAAGCGGGTGGCCAGCTGAGTTAGTACCCTGAGAAGGTTATTGTTGTGAATGATTTCCTTTTCCAGGATTACAAGTTGTGTCGTGTCGCGCACAACCGAAACCACCCGGTCATCACCCATAGGCGATAAACGTGCCTGAAGGTGTCGGAGATTGTTTCCGACCATATATTCATACTGAACCTCAATGGTTTCCTGCTTTTGCAAACTTTGCCTGATGGCCAGAAGAATATTACGGGCTGTTTCCGGTTCGAAAACCTCATGCAAAAGCTGGCCATTTTTTGGCTGATAACTGGAGTTGGGGTAAAGTTTGCGGTTGATAAAGCTGTCGAGATAACGCCCATCGCGGTCGTGAATAAAAATCATGTCGGGCATGGAGGCCAGGATGGCCGCAAGCCGTTCGCTGGTCTTGAACAAGAGATGCTGGGCCTCTTTTTGTTCGGTGATGTCAATCAACACACCGAGGGTTCCGATCAGTTCTTTTTCGGGCGAAAAAAGAGGTGAGGCCGAGATGGAAAAATGCCTGAGGCTGCCATTGTGATGAGTCATGCTGGCTTCATACCGGTCGATGTTGCCTTTTTTCCGGTCGATAGTTTTTTGCCTGAAGGTTTCGAATGTTTCGTTTGTGACAAAGTCGGACATGGATTTGCCGATCAATTCGTTACGACTGTAACCCATCATGTCGGCCAGGGTATCATTAGCAAATACTACGCGTTCTTCCAGATCAAAAATGCCAATTCCGGCATTGGCATTTTCGGCCACAGCCCTGTAGCGCGACTCGCTCTCGAACAGCGCCTTCATGGTTTTGTTGTGGGCTGTTGTATCGATGAAAGTAAGCTGTATCAGATCGCGTCCGACCAGAGAAATATTAAACGCAAACACTCTGGCGTCCCATATTTCATCGTTGCTGCGTTTGAAATGGCACTCAACCGACGTGGTCAGCCGCCTATCGAATAGCAACTTGATTTTATTTTGTTGTTCTTCCTGCAATGCAGGGTCATCAGGAAGGAGGGTCCTGATGTTTTTAGCTTCGAGTTCTTCCCTTTTCTTTACTCCAAAGGCCTGCAGTGCAGCATGGTTAAGGTCGTAAATATTGAGGTTTGGTAACTCGACAACCAGAACTGGTACAGGGGAATCGTAAAAGAGGGTTCGTATGTATGCTTCGCTTTCCACAAGGGCAAGCTCGGCCATGCGCTGATCGGTGATGTCGGAATACCATGCCCCTATCAGGTACTGATGGTCGAATTCGATGGGAAAAAGAACGGTCGAAACCAATCGTTTGGTGTTGTCAGGGCGGATAATTTCATGTTCTGCAGTCTGCCCAAGCCAGAATAAATCTTCTTTGCTCAGCATACGGGTAATGCGTTCGTTGAGCTGATCGAATGCACCCGGCAATTCCTTTTGCTCAGGTGTGCCCAGGCTGAACAACACTTCTGCCAGCGATCTGCCAAGCACATCGGACTTAAAATGTCCTGTTATGGTCTCCATGCTGCTGTTCCAATGAACAACAACACCTGATTTATTGGCCACCACAAGCCCATCGCGGCCCTGCTCGGCAACAGCACGGAACAGGGCTTCGCTTTCGGCCAATGCCAATGCATCCGCTCTCGATTTGGTGATGTCGCGGGCCACCACCACATAGCGCAGTATTTCGCCTATATTGGTGCAGCGTACGGATATCTCCCACCAGCGCTCCTGACCATTTTGTTCCAGCCAGTATTGGGCTCCGGTCATATAACCATGCGCACGGGCTTCCTTCAGAGCATTTTTTATGATCTCGTGGGTGTGTGCCGGCAGGCTTTGGGTAAATGGTTTTCCTAAAAATGAAAGACTGGGAACCAGAAGCAACTCATGATCAAGCGCGTGAAACTCAATTATCCTTTCTTGCTCATCAAGCAGAAACATCGGGTCAGGTATCATATCGAGTATAGCATCCTGACGCTTCTTTTCATAATCCAACCTTAGCTCACAGCTTTCGTTATCACACTCCTGATAATAGTCCAGCAACCTGCCACCGTATTCAATTTGTTTTTTTAGCAGACTAAGACGCCTGACAGTTTTATCGGATAAACGGATTAAAATAATGAAAAGCTCGCCCTGAACGGATGTTCCGTAGTTGCAACTGCAAACCCCTAGCTTTTCACTGGTCACTACAAAATGGCTGAAGGCGGTATCATGGCAGTTATTTCCTATGCCTAGCTGGGTACGGGCAGTTTTGTTGGCAAATACAATGCAATCATTTTCCAGAACAAGGATGAATTTTTCGAGCTGTTCGAGTAATAATTCAATCAGGCTGAATTCTTTATCCATTGTCAATGGTAGTTTGGTTGTCTTGAAGGCCTGTGAGGTGACAGTTTGCTTTTCATGCCTGAACTGCAAAAATCCTAATAATTACCCAAACGGTAAATGTACGAAATTTTTTAAAGCTAAGGCAATGCTCACACTTAATGCCTATAAATGCTTGTTATTGCGCTTCGATTCGCAGCAAGCCGGTCATCTGTCGAATCCCTGTTTCGATCTGGCTGGCTTCCTGCATATGCTGAATGAGCCTTACTCTAGCATTCAGATAATTCTTCTGGGCTTCGCGGCACTCGATACCAGACAAATCGCCTATGTTATAACGCTGCGAGGCTATTCTGAGGCTCTCGGAAGCAGCGAAAGCGTTTTCCTGCTCCAGTGCAATCTGGTTTTGTTTGTTGTGGTATTGATGCAACAAGGTCAACAGATTGGCTTTCAGCTCGTTTTCGAGCGATTCAATACGAAGCCCGCTGCTTTCGGCCTGAATTTTATAGTTGTTTATCTCGCGGCGGTTGTTCAGCCCATTGAATATACTCCATGAAGCGGTGAGCCCAAAGGTAAAACCCGACGAATTGTTGCGTAATAAAAAGCCTGCCTCGCTCTGCTGATTCAGGTAATTGTATGCCATTGTTGCCGCAATTTCAGGATAGTAGCGCGAGAGTATTTCCTTGATGTTCAGCAAGGCAATCTGCTCATCCTGTTGCGCAAGCATGAGCAGTACATTAAAATCATAGAGCCTTTGAATTAATATGCTGTCGTTGGGTAATGAGTTAAGGTGAACGGTGTCGCTGACAGTGAAGGCGGATTCCGGATCGCGTCCCAAAGAGTGATTTAGGAGCAAACGGGCACGGACAATCTGATTTTTTATTTCTAAAACCGCACTGCTGTCGTTATTACGGTCCACCTGTGCCTGCAAGTGCTCCAGCCTCGAACCGCTGCCGCTTCGCAGTCGGGTTTGGGCAAGGCGCACACGCTCGTTGCTCAGTTGGAGGCTTTGCTCCTGAAATTTCAGACGCTTCTCCAGAAGCACAAGGCTATAGTATTGGTTAAAAATGGATTGTATGGTCTGTTCAATAGCAAAGAGTTCCTGCATTCCGGCCTTTTTCTCCTGCGATTTCAGCTGGTCGTAGCGTCTGAACATGCGAAAACCGTCGAAAAGTGTCCAGTTGAGCTGTGCGCCATAGCTAAAGACTTCCGAACGGGCATCGTTTCGTTCGTTCACCTGACCTGTCAGAAACTCCTGACGACTGTCATTTACACTAAAGTTACGGGTACTGGTAAGGTTAAGCCTCGGAATCATGCCGGCATTTCCGATGCTGGCATTGTTTGTGGCTATGGCTTTGTCGTTGCGCACCAGAAGAATACCGAAATTATTTTCCAGCCCGATGCGCAGGGCGTCTTCCGGTCCCAGATACTCCTGAGAGTTGGCTGCAAGCCAGAGTAGCGGCATCAAAAATGAAAGAAGATATCGTTTCATACACCTTCCTCTGTTTCCTGTTGGTTTTCAGACAATACAGTAACGTTTGATACGGCTTTGGTTTTCTCAGAAATGTAAAGATACATTGCCGGAATAACATAAAGCGTAAATATAGTGGCCAGGGTTAGGCCGCCAATGATGGCAATTCCCATCGACACACGGCTTCCGGAGCCTGCTCCCAATGCAAGGGCTATGGGCAGCGCCCCCAGGATTGTTGACAGGCTGGTCATTAGAATTGGTCGGAAACGTGCAACAGCAGCATCGTGTATTGCCATTTCACGCAACACGCCTGATGCTTTTCGCTGATTAGCAAACTCAACAATAAGGATCCCGTTTTTTGTGACCAGTCCGATGAGCATGATGATTCCGATCTGGCTGAAAATGTTCAATGTGTTGCCATACAACCAAAGGCTGATCACGGCGCCAGCCAGCGCCAAGGGTACGGTAAACATAATGATCAGCGGGTCGCGGAAACTTTCGAATTGTGCGGCCAGCACGAGGTAGATGAGCACCAGTGCGAGCATGAAGGCAAAAACAAGGCTCGATGAGCTTTCGGCAAAATCCTTACTCGTTCCGGCCAGGGCTGTACTGTAGGTGTCGTCGAGCAATTGTGCTGCAATACGGTCCATTTCGGCTATGCCCTCGCCAAGTGTGCGGCCTGGAGCGGGGCTGGCCGAAACTGTGGCGGATACATAGCGGTTGTAGCGGTACAAGGCTGGCGGATTGATTTCTTCGCGCACTTCCACGAGGTTGGAGAGTTGTATCAGCTCGCCCGTATTGTTTTTTACATACAGCTTGTCAAGGTCGGACGGCTTCATCCTGTATTGTCTGTCGATCTGACCCACTACCTGATATTGCTTGCCATTCATGATGAAGTAGCCGTAGCGCTGACCGCTGAGGGCTGTTGAGAGGGTCTGGGCAACATCCTGTGCCGAAACGCCCATGCTGCGCGCCTTTTCGCGATTGATGATTATCTGAAGCTCAGGCTTGTTAAATTTCAGGTTGAGGTCCGAAAACTGAAATACCGGACTCTGGCTTACTTCCTGCATAAAAACTGGTAGTATGGCCCTGAGTTTTTCGATATTTCGTGCCTGTATCACATATTGCACCGGCAACCCGCCTCGCTGGGTCGAGATGCTTTGTTCCTGCGTGATGAAAGTGCGCACCTGAGTGAGCTGCGATAGCTGCCGGCCAAGATGCGAGGCAATGTCCTGCTGCGATCGTTGTCGCTGGTCAGGGTCAACCAGACGGATGCGGGCAAATGCCGAATTCACCGAACTGGCTGCCCCAAATCCCGGCGAGGTAATAGTGACAAGCGAATATATTTCCGGCACCTCGCGCTGAACCACTTCAATGAGATTCTGGACATAAGCCTCCATAAACTCGAAGGTTGCGCCTTCCGGTGCCGTTGCAAAGGCCATCATGCCCGAACGGTCTTCCATGGGTGCTAGCTCAGAGGGGATTTGCCTGCCAAGGGCAAAGATGAGCACTGCGGCAATTAACAGAATGATAAAGGCCATCCATGGCCGCCTGAGGAATATTGCCAGACTATTTGAATATAAACGGATGAGCCAGACAAAGAAGGGTTCGGTTTTTTCGTAAAACCAATTGTGTTTTTCCTGCCGTTTTAACAAACGCGACGATAACATTGGTGTGAGGGTGAGCGCCACAAACGAGCTGATAATCACCGATCCGGCCAATACTACGCCGAATTCGCGGAACAATCGACCGGTGAGGCCCTCGAGAAAAATAACAGGCAGAAATACCGTGGCTAATGCTACCGTTGTTGCAATTACGGCAAAGAAAATCTCGGCAGCACCCTTTGTGGCAGCCTCCAGCGGAGGTATGCCTTTTTCAATCTTTGTGTATATGTTTTCGATAACCACAATAGCATCGTCAACCACCAGACCAATTGCAAGTACAAGGCCGAGCAGCGTAAGCACATTGATGGAAAACCCGGCTGCAAACATCACAAAAAATGCCCCTATGAGCGAAATAGGGATCACCACTACTGGTATAAGCGAGGTGCGCCAGTCGCGCAGGAAGAAAAAGATGACCAGTACCACCAGCCCGAATGCCAGATAGATGGTCTGCTCCACCTCGTTGATGGCATCGCGGATATAGATTGTTGAGTCGAAACCGATGCCCAACTCAATGTCCTCCGGAAGGTCTTTCTTAATGGTTTCCAGACGTTTGTAAAACTCGTCGGCTATGCTGATGTGATTCGAGCCTGGCTGGGGAATCAGCACATTGCCCACCATGGGCACGCCATCGCGTCGGAGTATGGTGCGTTCGTTGAGCGGGCCGAGTTCGGCACGCCCCACATCGCGCAGACGGATGATGCCGGCTTCGCTCTCGCGCAGTATCAGGTTGTTGAACTCCTCTGGTGTTTCAAGCCGGCTAAGCGTGCGCACGGTGAGCTCAACCTCGGTGCCTTCGATGCGGCCGCTGGGCAGCTCTAAGTTTTCGCGGGCAAGGGCGTTTCTGATATCCACAGGACTCAGCCCATAGGCGGCAAGCCGTGATGGGTCGAGCCACAGCCGCATGCTGTATTGCTTTGCTCCCCAGATGTTTATGGCACTCACGCCTGGAATGGTTTGCAAGGCCTCCTTGAATGTGCGGTCTGCTATTTCGGTAAGCTCGAGCAACGAACGCTGCTCACTCTTGATATTGAGAAAAACGATGGGTGTGGCATCTGCATCGGCTTTGGCCACGATGGGAGGATCGGTGTCGGGCGGCAGCTGTCCCAATGCACGCGACACCCGGTCGCGAACGTCGTTGGCTGCCGTTTCGAGGTCCACTGATAGGTCAAACTCAACAGTGATGGTGCTTCGCCCGTCGCGGCTTACCGAGCTGATGGTGCGTATTCCGTCGATGCCATTGATGGATTCTTCAAGCGGTTCGGTAATCTGCGACTCAATCACATCGGCATTGGCGCCGACATAGGAAGTGGAAACGGTGATTACAGGCGGATCGACTGAAGGATACTCACGAACGCCAAGGTTCAGCATGCCAATGACACCGAAGAGAATGATCATGATCGACATCACCGAAGCCAGCACCGGCCTTCGGATGCTCACGGACGACAGGCTCATGGCTGCTCGATGGTTTTTAGATGAACACCCATCCCGGGCCTCAGTTGCAGCAATCCCGATGTGATAACCGTGTCGTTGGACATCAGTCCTGTAAGCACCTGCACCATACTTGCTGTACGCAATCCGGGCGTAATGACCACCGGCTGCGCCTTGCCATTGCGATAAACAAATACTTTGCTGGTGCCCATTTCGGGGATGATAGCGCGTGCCGGTATCTGTAAGGCTTCGATGAGTCCATTGGCCGAAAGTTCGACCCTGGCAAACATGCCGGGAAGTATTTCGCCCTGATTATTATGATAAGTTGCTCTGGCCATGAGCGAACGGCTGCGCTGGTCAACCATAGCTTCGGTTGCTTCCACCTGTGCATCGAAATGCTGCTCGCTGCCCACTATGGCAAAGCGAACCGGCGTTCCTTTTCTTACGTATTGAACGTAACGTTCCGGCACGCTAAAATCAATTTTGACAGGCTTGTTACGCACAATCTTTACTAACCTTGTGCCGGGCGAAACGTAGGCTCCTTCGCTCAGCATGCGCAAACCAATCAGTCCGTCGAAAGGTGCTTTTACAATTGTTTTGTCCATCTGCGCCTGCAATAGCGAGGCTTCGGCCTTCAGGCTGTTGAGCTCGGTCAGGGTCTGATCATAGGCTTGCTGACTGATACCTTCGCTTTCGAGCAGCAAACGCTGACGACGCTCCCGCTCCTGTGCCAGCATCAGCTGATAATGGTTACGTTCCTGCTGTGCCAGCAAGTCGGCATTGTTCAGGGTAACCAGCGGATCGCCCTTGCGCACAAATTGGCCTTCGTTAAAATGTATTTTGACAATGCGACCCGAAACTTCCGAAGCCATTTCGACCATCTCGTCGGGCAACACTGTGCCGGTGGCAACCAGGACCTCACTCACCGGTGTTACCGTGGCAATAAATGCAGTAACAGGGAGGGAGGCAGATTGTTGCTGCGATGCCACCGCATTTTTACCACTTATTTCAGTGCCTCTTTTTTGCACTATCAACCATACCACGATGGCAATCAGAGCCAGCAGCGACAACAATCGTATAAGTGCTTTCCTATTCATGTGCTTGGAGTAACATTTACATTGAACAATAAAATCGAGGGAAATGTTCCCGCCCCAAAAGTAGCACTTCGCCAACCTTGAGCAAACAGACCTCAGTAATCATGCAAAATCAATCAGTTAATGGATGTGCACGAAAGCTTGATAACTTTGCAGACCACTGAAATTGACATCAAATGTATTATTTAATAATTGACCTTGAGATGTCGGGCACCGAGGCCGGATATCACGACATCATTCAAATCGGGGCGCTGCTGGCAGGCGAAAGCTGGACCAAGCTGGGCGAGTTCGAAACATTGGTTTACCCGGACAATGAAGAAACCTTCAATAGTTATGCCGAAGCTGTCCACGGCATCAGCATTGATGATTTGCAGGATGCGCCTCAAAGCTTCGATGCCCTCGAAGCCATGGAAATCTGGATAAGAAAAACCTTGCGCCGCCGGCAGGGCGAACCTCTGACTGACGTGGTGGTCTGCGGACAAAATATCATGAGCGACGTAAGTTTTCTGGAATACAAATATGGCTATCTCAACCTCGACTGGCCATTTGCGCGGCGAGTACTCGACCTTGTCAGCCTCACCATATTATTTTACAGTATTTATGACAATTGCGGACGCAACCACCCCAGATCCTACAGCCTTGATGCTGTGGCAGGTATGTTTGGACTGAAACGCTCCGAAACAACACACAACGCATTGGAAGACGCACGTATAACCTGGGCTTGTTTTCAGCATTACTTCGAACAGGCAAAAGGCTTCAGGCTCTGATAATGATGTCCTGATTACAACGGTCTTATGTTTTAAGTGTCTTTAAAGGGGTTAATTACAATATGACATGATGATCAGGATGAATAAGTTGCTTAAAACATTAGTAGTCATTGTTCTCGCCATGAATACATCCGGGGCTTTTTATGGAGGGTTGAGCAGGATAACCGATCCGACAGGCGGAAAGTTGCAGATGCCACTCAGCTACCTTAATCAAAGCCCTTTTAGCAACTACTTCTGGCCCGGCATCATTTTATTCACGGTCAATGGTTTGTTTGGAGTGCTTGCCCTTGCAGCCTTATTGTTTCGTAGCCGTCTGGCAAGGGGATTTGTAGCATTTCAGGGGCTGCTGCTCGGAGGCTGGATTACCGTGCAAATGATACTTCTTCAGCTTTTCTACGCGCCCTTGCAACTTCCCTTTCTGCTGATGGGGGCAATGCTTTTATTGATTGCCTGGCTCAAGCCTGAGTCGGTTTCTTAAATCTACATTCAGTCAAGCTGTTTCATCTCGGCTCCGAATACATTCAGGAAGTTGATCAGAACATTGCGTTTAACATCTTCAAAATCGACATAACTACCCAGTTCATTCTGGATGGATGTGACGCCTTTGTCCGTAAAACCACACGGATTGATGTAGTTATAAAAGTTCAGATCGGTATTCACATTAAAGGCAAAGCCATGCATGGTGATGTTTTTGCTGGCCCTCACTCCTATGGCACAAATTTTTCGTGCCTTGCCCGGGATTTCTGGATCGATCCAGACCCCTGATGCACCTTCCATACGGGATGCTCTGATGCCATAACAGGCCAGAGTCCGAATGATGGTCTCCTCCAGTCGGAATACATACTCCCTTACACCTATGCCGAAAACCCCTAGGTTGAGAATAGGATAAGCTACCAGTTGACCCGGCCCGTGATAAGTGATATCGCCTCCACGATTGATATGAAAAAATTGCGCACCCTTCGAGCGGAGAAAGTCCTCGTTGACCAGCAGGTTTGAGGTATTTCCGCTTTTTCCGAGGGTGTAAACATGAGGATGTTCAACAAACAACAAGGTACCGGCATCGGCATTTTCATGTCCTGCCTGGCTGATGAGCGCTGAGAAAAGATGTTCCTGATAATCCCAGACACTTTTGTATTCGCCGGTTCCCAGGTCCTGAAAGGAAATGAAAGGCATAACCGGGGCTATTGGATGTGTTTTTCGGCCCGGTACGAACTGCGTACCATTGGTCCGCTTTCGACATGAAGAAATCCGCGTGCCAAACCTTCGCGATCGTATTCGGCAAACACTTCCGGTTTCACAAACTCCTTCACGGGCAGGTGGTTGCGTGTTGGTTGCAAATATTGCCCAATGGTCATCACCTGCACTCCAATGCGCCTGAGGTCGTCCATGGTTTCGAGCACCTCTTCACGTGTTTCGCCCAATCCGAGCATAATACCCGACTTTGCCCTAATTCCGGATTTTACGACCTGTTCAAGCACTTTCAGGCTGATGTCGTATTTGGCACGGCTTCGTACCCAGGGAGTAATCCGACGAACGGTTTCCAGATTGTGCGAAATTACTTCTGGCCCTGCTTCGAAGACCATTTGCAACAGGTCTTCGCGCCCGTCAAAGTCGGGAATCAGGGGCTCCATGGTTGCGCCTGGATTTTCGCGCTTGATGGCCCTGATGGTCATAGCCCAGATTTCGGCGCCCCGGTCTTTCAGATCATCACGATCAACCGAGGTGATCACTACGTGCTTCAGGTTCATCAGCTTTACCGATTGGGCCACCCTTTCGGGTTCCTGCCAGTCGGCCGGTAAGGGGCGTCCGGTTTTAACATTGCAGAACCCGCACGAGCGTGTACAGATATTGCCAAGAATCATCAGCGTGGCCGTGCCACGCCCCCAGCATTCGTGCATATTGGGGCAGTGGCCGCTGGTGCATATGGTATGCAGTTTGTGGTTTTCGACAATTTCGCGCACCTGAATATACTCCTTTCCGGCCGGAACCTTTGTTTTGAGCCATTCGGGCTTGCGGAGCAGGCTGGTTTGTCTGATGTCGTCCATTGTCAAAATAGTACGTTAGGTTTGTGTTGCAAAGTTAGCGAAAGTGACCATCACGCTCCGGTCCGTTGTATGTTCATTAATCGCCTCCGTCAATTGTTGAGCGATTGACTGGTTTAGCTGAAAAGAATCATTTTGATTATTGCTCATAAACAATTCAATATCAAAAATAAAGTCGTTTTTAAACGTTTGTAAACGATTACTTGCGTATCTAACCGGATAACATACGACTTTGTTTTTTGGACGGATATAATTTTGCGACATCAATCGTTCATCAACACAATGTCTAACCCTAAAAACTTGAAAATCATGACAACGATGAGAAATTTTGTTCAGCTGATCGGACACGCAGGAAACGATCCCGAAGTGCGCACCTTTGGCAATGGCGGCAAGGTTGTCCGCCTGAGTGTAGCCACAAATGAGTTCTACAACAACGAAAAGGGAGAGCGCGTGGAAGACACCACATGGCACCGCCTTGTAGCATGGGGCAAGTTGGCCGAGCGCGTGGAAAAGGTGGTTAAGAAGGGTGCCCTTGTGGCCGTCACCGGAAAGCTCACAAATAGCCAGTGGGAAGATAAGGATGGCCAAAAGCGCTACACCACCGAGGTCACCCTCAGCGACATCATGCTGATGGGCAGCACCGAGAAGAAAGCCTCGAACGAGTAAAAAAATCTATTGGTTAATCGCCCTAAAAACTTGAAAATCATGACAACTCTGAGAAATTCTGTACAGCTCATCGGCCGTGCCGGTAACGATCCCGAAGTGAAAACCATTGGCAAGGACCGCAGCATGCTGCGCTTCAGACTGGCAATAAGCGAATATTACTTCAACGAAAAAGGCGAGCGCGTCGAAAACACCCACTGGCACTGCATCGTAGCCTGGGGCAAGCTGGCCGAACGCATGGGCAGTCAGCTCAAAAAGGGCCAAATGGTTACCATCTCAGGCAAATTGGTTACCAACAAATGGAAGGACAGTGAGGGCAAGATGCGCAGCCTCACCGAGATTGTGGCCATTTAATACATGCCTGCTTGAATTTGTCAAAGTGCACTGAAAAAAATGGGGCTGTCTCGCCAGACAGCCCCATTCATTTAGCTGTTCAACCAATTATAAAGGATTTGCTTTGACCTTTGTTTTATAGGTCACCTTAACTTTTATGGTTCCCTGACTTGCACTGGATTGGCCAGCAAAGGTAACCGTAAAAGGAGTCTTGAGGTTAAAAATTTGCTGAAGCGTAACAAACTGTGAAGTGCTGAGCGTAATTTTTTTACCAACTGTCAAGACTTCGTTGTTGATTGGCCATGAGGCCGATAGGTTCGGTGGATTTTGAGTGTCTGAAGCGGTCAATGTCCCGTTAATAGTAATGGGAGTGGGCGTAAGTTCGGTTATTTCGATGGTAGCGCCGATGATGCTGATGTCCTTTATTTTTTCCTTATATTTAAGGAAATCAGCATTACTCAGGGGATCGATGGTCACGCTCGTGTTAAAGGTGCCCGGTAAAGTTTTCAATGAGGTTGGTTGAATCGGAACATCCATCTGCGACTCAAAATTTGCATCGAATTCAACATCTGCAAGGCTTTTCAGCTTATCGCAGGAGCTCATGAAAACAAGCGTGAAAAGTGTGATTGTAAATAGTGTAATCTGCTTTTTCATTTTGGAAAGGTATTGGTTGTTTATTGTTTATTATGGCAAATGTAACTGATTTTGATTGCGGTAAATCGAATTTATGGTCAATGGGCTGTTAAACTTTTGCTAAAAGATGATGGAAGACAAATAATGGTGGCATTTTCACATTTTTTAAGAATCAGCCCGTTACAAACTCCCCCATCTGTTGAGTTTGAAAAAATGAGAGAAATGATGACATCCTTTTAAGAAGGGTTTCATCTGACGACAAGCACGACAGGCTTTTTGTCTACTTTTTTTGTGCCATCCATTAGAAAGGCTTCGGACAGAACCACATAAATTCCTTGAGGCAGTCGCCTGTCCTGGTCGTCAAGCCCATTCCAGCTCACAGCTCCTTCCTGTCCGGTAAGCATACTTTTTACCAGATGCCTTACCGCGAGCCCCTCTGCATTCAAAATCCTTATATTAAACACATTGCCGCCATCTGAAAAATTCCATCGTATGGTTGTAATGTCATCGTACCCATCGCCATCGGGCGAAAAGACTTCCGGTTCAACAACCATTTCGAGCGGTTGGGGAGCATCGGCCACAAACATCGAGTTCGGGTATCCCGGTGTGGCAAAGCCTGCGGTTTGCGAGGCTGAGTGCCAGTTGTTGCGATCAGCGCTTGGGCGGAGGGGCGAAATGCGCTCGAGCGAGACACCTTTAATGATTTTCAGCAAGGGGTGGTGCATTTTCTCGTTGTACGAAAACACATCGACCACCCTTCCGGTTCGGGTTGCAAGCAGCACAGTTCCCGTCTCGTTGGGATAGGTGGGAAATTGTGCCATTTCGACAAACTGACCGGTGTCCTGAACTGGATACAGGCTTGTTGTGGAGAGTTTTGAGGTAGAAAGCAAGGCAACCTGGCGTGGTAGCAAAATACGCGTTGTGCCAATGATTTCGCGCAGCGTAGTATCGGGAGGATTAGGAATTGTTTGCTGAACGGCACCAAGACGCAAGTCTTCAAGATTGATAATTTTGTCGCTCTTGTTGTAAAGTTCCACAAAATCCACACCTCCGGCTAATGGATTAAAAAGCACTTCGTTGATGACTACGTCGCCTGCTTCGGCCGGTGCGGGCCGTGCAAAGCGCAGCACTGTGCCGGGAAGTACAGGTTTTCCGGCGCAGTTCATCACGGCTGTCAGCACTTCAAGTGTGTACAACACATTGGTCTGCAGCGGACTACTAAATATCAGCTCGACAAAAGTGGGGTCAGCCGGATTGGCAGAGGCTCCTGTCGGGCTCAGGTTGCCAGGTTTAAGCAGATAATTTGCAGCCACGGACATGCTGGCATTGTCCATCACCTGATCGAACCAGATCTGGAGTACATTATCGCCAATCAGGCGGAATGCTGATGGTTTAGGTCTGGCATCCAACAAGTTGAAAACTGAGTTTTGCCGGCCGGGCGTTCCACCCGAAGGGTCGTTGCTGGCTGTCCAGTTGCTGTTGCCTCCGCACGGATTGCCGGGGTCGATTTGCTCCAGTGTCCAGCCGCCGTTCTTTTTTTTGCTGTCGCCATACCACATATCGGTGTAATTCACCGCCGAAACCAGGATACCCTGACTACTGATCAAACTGAGCGAGGCTCCGGAATTGGCAAGCTGAAAGCTGCTGAATCCAAAATATGAACCAAATTGCCCAAGCTGACCTGCTGAATTTTGATGGCCAAGAAGGAGAAATCCTCCGGGAGGAATGGTAACCGCGCCAATGATTTGTTCTGAAGTGCCGATAAGCAGTTTCCAGTTTTCGAGGTTAATGGGCACCGATGTCGTGTTGTGCAACTCAATGAACTCCACATCGGGCAGTCCCACCACCGGACTTGGGTCGGCCATGATTTCGTTGATGACCACATCGCCGGTGGCAGCCTCATAATAACTGACAGGAACCACGACACTGGGCATGATGTTGCCCGCAAGATCTTCGATATTGCTGATGGTCAGGTTATAAATCCTTCCATTGTCGATGGCGACAGGCAGTTGCAACAAAGCCTGAGCCGGATTGGGTGAGCTCACTCCTGCCGGATTGCCGATGCCCTGATCGATGATAAAGTTCTGTGCGTTGGTGAGGCTTGCGGGCTCGATGGCTTCGTTGAATTGCAGCCTGATGCTGAATGGACTTACTGCTGAAGCGCCACTCAGCTGAGGAGGTGTAGTGTCAACAATTTCGCGGTCGAAGAATATATCATCATAATACATCCGTGTTGCGTTGGAAATGGTAAACTGGCTGTAGATTATAAAAAATCCACCCGGCTGAAAAGTGTTGTCGGTGCCTGAGGCCTGGAGCTGGTAAAAGCCTTGACCGGTTTGGTCGGCAAACAGCTTCCATTCGCCTGATGCCGACCGGGTTACCCTGATTTGAATGGCAAAGGCGGCCGCAATGAATGCTTCGGTCCCGCGCAGAATTCGTGTTGTTTGTGCGCCTTGTTTACGGTAAAGCTCTATGGCATCGCTGCTGCCGGCTTCGCCAAAACGCAGAAAGTAACCATTGAGTGCTCCGGTGGGGTCGGCCTGGTTGCTCACCAGATAAACATCGCTGAAATTGCTGCCCGATGGTGCAAAATTGAGCCTGATCCAAAAGCGCCACTCCACATCGCCTCCGGGATGATTGTATGGCGTACTCAGCCAGGCATTGCCCGCCTCGGTGGCGTTGAGCTGTAGCTGAAACAAGGTGTTAACTGTGTATTTTGTTGTCGTTCCCGACCAGAGCGGATTGCTGGTGAAATCGCCATCGTTGAAATTTTCGAAAAGCTGTGCGCTGAGCCAAACAGGCATCAACGTAAGCAGCAATAACAGTCGCCTCATAATTTTCTATTTTTGCAGCGTTTCAGTTGGTAAAAGTATCCAAAATTAGCCGAAGTCTTCATGAAAGTAGCAGTTGTTGGGGCCACCGGAATGGTGGGACGCGAGATGCTGAAGGTGCTCGAAGCACAGCAGTTTCCGGTGGATACGCTTATCCCTGTCGCTTCAGAAAGATCGGTGGGCAGTATGGTTTCCTTTGCCGGAAGCCAATGGAGCGTAGTGAGCTATGAACAGGCACTTTCTCTCAAGCCCGATCTTGCGCTGTTTTCTGCCGGAGGAAGCACCTCCCTGAGTATTGCCCCGCTTTTTGCCGCTGCAGGAACGGTGGTTATCGACAACAGCTCGGCCTGGCGCAAAGACCCTTCCGTGCCACTTGTAGTTCCTGAAGTGAATGGTCATGCCATCAAGCCCGAACATAAAATCATTGCAAACCCGAACTGCTCCACGATTCAGATGGTGATGGCCTTGGCTCCCCTGCACAGGGCCTTCCGAATCAGACGTCTGGTAATCAGCACCTATCAATCGGTTTCGGGCAGTGGACTCAAGGGTATTGCCCAGCTCGAGGCCGAACAGAACGGTCGTGAGCCTGAGCTCAGGGCATACCCTCATCCAATTCACATGAACCTCATCCCCCACGGCGGCGATTTCGATGAAACAGGTTATACAAGCGAGGAACAAAAGCTGGTCTTCGAGCCCCGAAAAATCATGGAAGCTCCTGACATTGCCATCACCGCCACCGTGGTGCGTGTTCCGGTAAAAGGTGGGCACTCCATATCGGTTAACATCGAATTTGAAAAGGATTTTGAACTCAGCGAGGCAAAACAACTGCTGGCTTCCTGGCCTAATCTCGTTGTTCAGGACGATCCTGCTGCCAATCTTTATCCTATGCCTTTATTTGCCGAGGGGTGCGACGAAACCTTTGTGGGCCGCATCAGACGCGACTTCAGCCTTCGCTCCGGGATCAACCTCTGGGTAGTGGCCGATAACCTGCGAAAAGGCGCCGCAACCAATGCCGTTCAAATAGCTCAGCACGTGCTCAACAATGGGTTTTTAAGGTGAGTTCATGCATCAATCCATTGAAAAGTGAAAGTTTATAGCGACATAAATCAGTTCCAGCCTGTAAAAAATGCCATCGTCACAGTGGGTACATTCGATGGGGTACATTTGGGTCATCAGGCCATATTCCAAAGGATGGTAGAGGATGCCAGAAAAATTGGCGGCCAAACGGTGGTGGTCACCTTTTACCCACATCCGCGCATGGTGCTCAACATCGACAGTCAACACCTGCGTTTTATCACCACCCAGGAGCAGAAGCTCAGGCTCATCGAAAAAACCGGAATCGATCATGTCATTGTTATCGAATTCACCAGGGCATTTTCACGAACCAGCTCTGATGATTTTATCCGGCATTATATTGTCGATAAAATGAAGCCTGCCCGCCTGGTTGTTGGCTACGACCATCATTTTGGAAAGAACCGCATGGGCGATTTTAAGTTGCTTTACGATCTGAGCTTAAAATACAACTTCAAGCTCGAACGCATCCCTGCACAGGATGTTGAACACATCGCCATTAGCTCCACAATAATTCGTAAGGCCCTTGAAGTCGGCGACGTTCAAAAGGCTAACAGACTTCTTGGATACGAATACACCATTTGCGGCATTGTAGTTCACGGCAATGCAATGGGGAGAAAGATCGGTTTTCCGACAGCCAATCTTTCCATCGACCAACAACACAACCTCATTCAATCCACGGGCGTGTATGCCTGTTGTGTTGCCTATAATGGGGTTCAATATCGCGGCATGAGCAACATAGGATTTCGACCCACAGTCGGATCAGAAACCTTGACCATCGAAGCACACATTTTCGATTTCGATCAGGAGATATATGGCGACGTGCTTTGCCTCAGCTTTGTTGACCGTATTCGCGATGAGCATAAGTTCGACAGCCTCGAAGCCCTCGGCAGGCAACTCGAAAAGGATAAAAAGTCGGCATTATCAATTCTCAGTCGACTCTGAACTGCTTTTTGTATGCCGACAGAACCTGTGATTGGTATCACTTTTACGCCTAATAGTAATAGAAGACAGGTTTACTGCTTTTGCTGAAGCCTCAAATTCTGCCGGCTCTTCATCATTTGTTCGAAAGCATTCGAATAAACAGCTCAGGTTGCTTTGCACAACTAATGATTTTTTTACGAAATCAGTCGGGCAGTTGTTTGCCGTTTTCAGCATAAACGCTACCTGCCACTGTCGTTCAGGCAGTTTGATTTACAAAAATTTCCTACATTTGTTGAAACTCAAAATCACCGTAAATGCATATGAAGCTTAAACTTCTTGTCACTTTGACCCTTGCTGGGCTGATGCTTGCGATTCCCCGCACAGGCCAGGCCTGCACCAATTATCTGGTAACCAAAGGTGCCTCGGTTGATGGCAGCACCATGATCACTTATGCCGCCGACTCGCATGTGCTCTACGGCGAGCTTTATCACTGGCCGGCCGGAGATCACGCACCCGGTACGTTGATTGACATCTATGAATGGGATACCGGTAAATACCTCGGTAAAATCCGTCAGGCAGCCCGCACTCACAACGTTGTGGGCAATATGAACCAGTTTCAGGTGGCCATTGGCGAAACCACTTTCGGAGGTCGGTCGGAGCTGGCAGATAGCACCGGAATCATGGACTATGGCAGCCTGATCTATGTTACACTCCAACGTGCCCGCTCCGCCCGCGAAGCCGTTAAAATTATTGCAGAACTTCTCGACGAATATGGCTACTACAGCTCGGGCGAGTCGTTCAGCATAGCTGATAAAGATGAAGTGTGGATCATGGAGCTCATCGGCAAGGGAACTGATATCAAAACCGACCGTAAAACCAAAAAGCAGTTCAATGCCAACAAAGGCGCAGTTTGGGTGGCTCTGCGCATCCCCGATGGTTATGTGAGCGGCCATGCCAACCAGGCCCGTATCCAGACCTTCCCGCTGGCCAATGGCAAATCCTCCATCACCTCGAAGCAGATGGATAAAATATTCGATCCACAGGTTGAAGTTGTGTATTCCCATGATGTAATCAGCTTTGCCCGCAGCAAAGGCTGGTATGTTGGCGAAGATGCCCATTTCAGTTTTAGCGACACCTACGCTCCCGTTGACTTTGGCGGTGCACGTTTCTGTGATATCCGTGTCTGGACCATGTTCAATAAAGTGACGGACGGCATGGACAACTATTGGGAATATGTTAAAGGCAACATACGCCACGACGAAACCTTTGCCGATGGCAGACCAAACCCAAACAAGTATGCCACCAACCGCATGCCCTTGTGGGTTAAACCCCAACAGAAAATTTCGGTTCACGATATGATGATGTTTATGCGCGACCATCTTCAGGGCACTGAGCTGGATATGACCAAAGACTTTGGCGCCGACCCTTACGGTGTTCCTTATCGCTGGCGTCCGCTCACCTGGAAAGTGGATGGCATTACCTACGTGAATGAACGTGCCACTGTTACACAGCAAACCGGCTTCTCGTTTGTTTCTCAATCGCGCTCATGGCTGCCCGACGAGATCGGCGGCATCATCTGGTGGGGTGTCGACGACGCCAACGCCTGCGTCTATATGCCACTCTACACGTGTATGACCTCCAATCCACAACACATTGCCGAAGGCAACGGCGGGATGATGCAATGGTCGGAAACATCGCTTTTCTGGATTACCAATCAGATCTCGAATCTGGCATACACGCGTTGGATGTACATTCAGCCCGATGTGGAAAAAGTGCGCGATGGCCTCGAGAAAATGTTTATTGAGCGCACCCCTATGGTCGATGCTGCAGCACTCAAACTCCATGATAAGGACAAGGCATCAGCTGTTGCATTCCTCACTGACTACAGCACCGATCAGGTGGCACGTACTTTTCATACTTACAAGCACCTTTATCAGGAGCTTTTCATGAAATATATAGATGGTAACATCAAAACCCGTGCAGCAGGGCAGCGTAACCCCAAGGTGAATCAGCCGGGCTACAGCGAACAGTTTCTGCGCAAGGTGGTCGAAGATGCCGGCGAAAGACTCCGCATGACATCACCAGATAACCATTAAGATCTTTTTATTTGCTAAAAAAAGGCTGCTTTGACATCAAGGCAGTCTTTTCTTTGTTATTGGGTTGACATGTTTTTTGACAGCTTCACATCATAGGTCATCTGCCAGCTCAAAAATCAGATAATTATGGAGCAGTACAATATTCAACTCGTGCAAACCCTGGTGGTGCTAGCATTTATCATTGCAGGAAAGATAGTTTTGCGCGGGCTTGTAAACGGAATCATGAAGAAATTTCACTTTGCCCTGCAACGAAAGCGCATCATCACCAAGATCATTAACTTTTTTCTGATACTTGTTGGTATAGTGATTCTGGCCGCCATCTGGGGCGTCAAACCACAGCAATTCACAATTTTCATCACCTCCACGCTCACTATCATGGGCGTAGCTTTCTTTGCCCAATGGAGCATTCTCTCCAACATCAGCGCGAGCCTTATCCTGTTTTTTAACCACCCTGTGCGTATTGGTAACCAGATTAAAATTCTGGATAAAGATTATCCGATCGATGGGGTGGTTGACAACATCTCGTTGTTTTTTACCTACATCAAAACCGTTGACGGACATCTGGTTTCAATACCAAACAATATCGTATTGCAAAAGACCATTCAGCTAAACCAACATAACGGCAGAGTGCATTGAGCTGAAATTCTGATATTAAAAAGGCCACTTTGTTTGGAGTGGCCTTTTTGAAATATTTGGAATAGCGATATTACATCCCCAGTGGTTTAAGCTTCTGGTAAATCAGGTTGCCAAGTGATCCAATGTCAACTCTGACCTGAATCATGGTGTCGCGATCGCGCAAGGTCACCGTACTGTCTTCAAGCGATTGATGATCCACGGTAATGCACAAAGGAGTACCAATGGCATCGTGACGGCGGTAGCGTTTGCCTATCGAGTCTTTTTCTTCGTACTGGCAATAGAAGTCGTATTTGAGGTTTTCCAGAATTTCACGCGCTTTCTCGGGCAGCCCGTCCTTGGCCACGAGGGGCAGAATGGCAGCTTTGACAGGGGCAAGCACGGGTGGAAGCTTCAGAACAACCCGTTCGGAGCCGTCATCTAGTTTTTCCTCGGTATAGGCGTTGCTAAGCATGGCCAGAAACATGCGGTCGAGGCCAATAGATGTTTCAACCACATAAGGCACATAACTCTGATTTAGCTCAGGATCGAAATACTGTATTTTCTTTCCCGAATATTTCTGGTGTGCACCCAGGTCGAAATCGGTGCGCGAATGGATGCCTTCGAGCTCCTTAAATCCAAATGGAAATTCGAATTCGATATCGGCTGCAGCATTGGCATAATGCGCCAGCTTTTCATGGTCGTGAAAACGATACTTTGCAGCCGGAATTCCCAGCGACAGATGCCAGCGCAAACGCTGCTGCTTCCAATATTCGAACCATTCGAGCTCTTCGCCGGGCCGGACAAAAAACTGCATCTCCATCTGCTCGAATTCGCGCATGCGAAAAATGAACTGACGGGCAACAATCTCGTTGCGGAAGGCTTTGCCTGTTTGGGCAATACCAAAAGGTATCTTCATTCTTCCGGTTTTCTGCACATTCAGGTAATTCACAAAAATTCCCTGGGCAGTTTCGGGCCTAAGATAGATCTCGCTGGCGCCTTCGGCCGTCGAACCCATTTGGGTCGAAAACATAAGATTGAACTGGCGGACATCGGTCCAGTTGCGCGTACCCGAAATGGGGCACACGATTGCCAGATCCTCGATGAGCTGTTTGATGGCTGCCATATCGCCACTTTCCATTGAACCGTAAAGCCTTCGCCTGGCATCATCGGCCTGCTGGACGAGCTCCAGAACCCGTGTGTTGGTGCTGACGAATTGTTCCTCATTGAACGACTCACCAAAACGCTTGCGGGCCTTTTCAACCTCCTTGGCAACTTTGTCCTCGAGTTTGGCAATATGATCCTCGACAAGCACATCGGCGCGGTAGCGTTTCTTCGAGTCTTTGTTGTCCACAAGCGGATCGTTGAAAGCATCTACGTGTCCCGAAGCCTTCCATGTGGTAGGGTGCATGAATATGGCAGCATCAATGCCCACAATGTTTTCGTGGTGTTGCACCATGGCTCTCCACCAATAATTGCGGATGTTGTTTTTCAGTTCAACCCCATTCTGACCGTAGTCATATACAGCACTTAGCCCGTCGTAAATCTCACTCGACGGAAAAACAAACCCATACTCCTTGGCATGAGCTGTCAGTTTTTTGAAAAAATCGTCCTGATTCATGGGGGCAAAGGTAAGAAAATGGCTTGGGATGACGAATGTGCTTAGCATTACGGCTTAAGGCCCAGACAAAATGATGGCTGATGATTGGCCTCGGTGCAGTTCAAGGACTGGCTTATTTTTTATTAGTCCGACAGGTTATCAGGATGTCTGAAGCATCCGCTCAGGTGATCGTTCACCATGCCGGAGGCTTGCATAAATGCGTAGCAAATGGTGCTTCCGACAAACGTAAAACCTTCCCTGACCAGCGCTTTGCTCATGGCATCCGATTCGGGGCTACGGGCAGGCATTTCGCTCTGCTGTTGGTAATGGTTGACGATGGTTCGATGACCCGTAAACTGCCATATGTAATGATCGAAGCTTCCGTGCGTCTCCCTGATCCTCAGGAATGCCTTTGCGTTGCGAATAGTTCCATTGATTTTTAGGCGATTACGGATTATTCCGGTATTCTGCATCAGTGTTTCTATATCATGATCATCAAAAAGGGTGATGCGCTCGGGATCGAACTCATGAAAGGCCACCCTGAAGGCTTCTCTTTTCTTGAGTACCGTCAGCCAGCTCAAGCCGGCCTGAAAGGCATCAAGCACCAGAAATTCGAAAAGCCTGAGGTCGTCGTGCAAGGGAACACCCCATTCGGTGTCGTGATAATGTTGCAGCAAAGGATGCGACTCCGCCCATGTACATCGGTTTGTATGCTTCATAGTAAGAAATTGAAATAAAAAGAGCCGGCTTTGGAAGTTCCGGCTCTTGAAGAATTAAGTAATTGTAAATCAAATGATAAGCATAGCGTCACCGTAAGTAAAGAAGCGGTATTTCATATTTACAGCTTCCTTGTATGCTTTCATGACAAAGTCGTAACCACCAAAAGCAGATACCTGCATCAGCATCGGCGATTTCGGGAGGTGAAAATTGGTGACCATGGCATCGGCTACGCCAAAATCATAGGGTGGAAAGATGAATTTGTTGGTCCAGCCCCTGAATGGTTTGATTCGTCCTGGAATGGTCATTGCGCTTTCGAGGGCTTTCATCGATGTAGTACCAACGGCCACAATTGAGTTGCCACGTGCTTTGGCTTCGTTTACAATGGTAGCATCGGCCTGATCGATGAACATTTCTTCCGAGTCCATCTTGTGCTTGGTGAGGTCTTCGACTTCGATGGGCCTGAAATTGCCCATTCCGGTGTGGAGGGTAATTTCGGCAAAGTTGACACCGATGAGTTCGAGGCGTTTGAGCAGCTCGCGGCTGAAATGCATGCCGGCAGTAGGTGCAGCAATGGCTCCTTCATGCTTGGCAAAGATGGTCTGATAACGCTCAGCATCGAGGGGTTCCACCGGACGTTCGTGCACTTTAGGTAGCGGTGTTTCGCCGAGGGAATAGATGGTTTTTTTAAACTCTTCGTATGGTCCGTCGAATAAGAACCTCAGTGTGCGACCGCGCGAGGTGGTATTGTCAATCACTTCGGCCACAAGGTCGTCGTTTTCACCAAAGTATAATTTATTACCAATGCGGATTTTTCGTGCAGGGTCAACCAGCACATCCCAAAGCCTGCTTTCGCGGTTGAGTTCACGCAGCAAAAACACTTCGATCTTGGCTCCGGTTTTTTCTTTTTCACCATAGAGTCGTGCCGGGAAAACCTTGGTGTTGTTGAGCACAAAAACATCGCCATCCTTGAAATATTCCACGATGTCCTTGAAAATTCTGTGCTCGATGGATTGGTCCTTTCGGTTCAGAACCATCAGACGCGATTCATCGCGATTTTTTGGAGGGTAGCTTGCAATTAAATTTGAGGGCAGGTTGTACCTGAATTGAGATAGTTTCATTTGCTTAACCTGTTAATTTCCAACTTGATTTCTTAAAAATCCTCCGGTCCGTTTAAGCAACGAAAAAAGGTAGGGTTGGCAAAGGTAGCCTAAGAGCAAGGCCTTGTCAAGCCAAAAGGCATTGTATTTATTTGTTAATTAGAATAAGAGTCCTTGTTTAAGTTTTTTTAACCAGTGACCGATTCCAGTTGTTGTTTGAGCGTTCGTGGTGTAATTGCCTCGTCAACAAGGTGTTGTCCGATGGCAGTGCGCCTCAGTGATGTTAAAACGCCACCTGTTCCCAATGCTTGTCCAAAATCGTGGGCAAGGCTTCGGATGTAGGTTCCTTTGCTGCAACGAACCCTGAAATGTATCTCAGGCAAATGGAAGTCATTGATTTCGAAACTTATAATGTTCACCTCACGGGGCTCGAGCCTCAGACTGCGATTTCTGCGGGCCATTTCGAATGCCCTTTTACCATCAACTTTTATCGCCGAAAATGCTGGTGGAACCTGCTGGATAACCCCGGTAAAAGCTGGGAGCTGTTGCCGGATGTCATCAATGGTGAGGTGTTGCCATGGATATTCGCCGTTGGCTTGTGTTTCAAGGTCGTACGAGGGTGTGGTCATCCCCAGACGTATCGTGCCCGTGTATTCTTTGTCCTGATCCTGTAATTGTTGTATCTGCCGTGTCATTTTGCCAGTGCATACCAGCAGTAATCCAGTGGCCAGTGGGTCGAGCGTGCCGGCGTGACCCACTTTGATGCGGGCGATATTGAGGTTGCGGCGGATTTGAATGCGGATGAAATTTACAACATCAAATGAGGTCCATCCTTCAGGCTTATCAATCAAGAGCAGGGCACCTGCTTCAAAGTCAGGAATCATGGCACAAAGGTAGGATTTTTAGTAAAATGGACTTTTAAGCTCCTGCCCGGACCACAGTTGGCAAGAAAGGTATAACCAAAAGATTATCAATATGTTGTTCTGAATAGCCTATACCATGCTCAGATCATAACCCATTGCAAGCATGATGAGTATGGCAAATCCGACCACAATGCGGTAATATCCAAACCACCTGAAACCGTACCTGGTAAGTAGGTTGATGAATGTTTTAATGGCAACCATGGCCACAAAAAATGCCACCAGATTACCAATGAGCAAAATGTCGATGTGTTCGCGGCCGATGTGCTGATAATTTTGGAGCAGTTTGTAGCCCGAGGCCGCAAACATGGTGGGCACAGCAAGAAAAAAGGAGAACTCAGCAGCGTTTTTTCTGTCGAGCTTTTGTGTCATACCTCCAATGATAGTGGCTGCAGAACGCGACACCCCGGGAATCATGGAAATGACCTGAAAAAGGCCGATTTTCAGTGCTTTGCCATAGGAAATGCTTTGGTCTGCTGCCGGATTCTTAAACCATTGATCAACAAAAACCAAAACAATCCCGCCCAGCACAAGCATCACGGCAACCACCACAACGTTTTCGAGCATCTGATCGATGAGGTCGCTCGCCAAAAAACCTATGATGGCAGCTGGCAGAAAGGCTACAAAGAGTTTGAAATAGAAATCGGCCGATTGGAAGAACCTTCTCCAATAAAGTACAACAACACTCAGGATTGCGCCAAACTGAATGTTTACGGTAAAGGCCTTGACGAAATCGTTTATTTCCACGCCCAAAAGCTCCTGAGCGATGATCATATGGCCTGTGGATGAAACCGGAAGAAACTCGGTAACCCCTTCAACTATGGCAATAACAATAGCCTCGAAGATGCTCATCTGAGGCTAATCTTTTTTCATAATGGCATAGATCTCAATGGCATACCCGGCCAAAACCAGAATTGGGGCAAGCGTCATACGCCGGAAGCTGAAAATGCCTTCGCTAAACACGTCAGGATCTTTGGAGCCGCCTCCAATCATAAGCATAAAGCCCAGAACAATGAATGCAAGGCCGATGAGCACCCACTTATAATTTTCACGCGTAAAGGCAAACTGATCTTTATTCTGTTCGGCGGAAGGGGTATTTGTCGCTTGTTTTTTCGGTGGCATGACTTATGTTGTTTGGTGCAAAAATAAGCTTTTAGGCAATAGGGGGTCTTAAACGAACAACTTATCTGTTTTCACGCGGAGGTAACGCCTCAATGCAAACCACGTGGACAAGGTGGTGAGCATTACACCTGCAAGCAGAGCAGCACCAAAAAGCGCAGCAACATGAACCGGATTAAAAATAAGCGTCAGCTCGGGTATGCTTTCAAGTGCAACATAAAGCATTGCACTGAGAAGCAACAAGGCCAGAAATGCACTGATCAGGCCTTGAACAAATGCAGTGATAAAAAAGGGACGGTGGATAAACCCCTCAGTAGCCCCAACCAATTGCATGCTACGGATAATGAATCGCTTGGAATAGACGGAAAGACGGATTGTGTTATTAATCAACACAATTGAAATAGCAAGGAGCAAGATTCCAAATCCGGATAAAACTAAGCCAATGCGACGGAAATTGTCGTTCACCATATCAACAAGGGTCTTCTGGTAATAAACCTCTTTCACATCAGGGTTGAGCAGAATTCGTCGGCTAATGGCTTCCAGACTGTCGTTTACTGCCCACTCTGACTTGAATTTCAGCTCAATGGATGGTAGCAGCGGGTTGTCGGCATCGCCCAGCCATTGAACAAAATCCTCACCAAGGTCTTCGGCCAGCAAACGGGTGGCTTCTTCACGTGGGATGTATCTGACCGATTTTACGAAGGGTTCTGCTTCGAGCAGCTTCTGAAACTGAAGTATGCTGGACTCGTTTACGCCCTTTTTAATGATGACTTCAAGACCAATGTTTTCGCTGATCATTTGCGAAAGACTCCGGGCATTGATCAGAATAAGCCCGAAAAGACCGAGCACAAACAACACGAGCCAGATGCTGACCACCGAAGTGATGTAGCTGCCGGCCAATCTGCGTTTGTTGAACTTATCTTCGTCCAGTGCCACCATAAAGACGCCTTCGTTTAAAGCACCGCGAAGTTACAAAATACTTCAACAACGAGGTTTCAGAGCATTTCGTTGGCCAGATTGGCCAATTCGGAGCGCTCACCCTTTTCGAGGCGGACATGGGCATAAATACTGTGATGCTTAATCTTGTCGATCAGAAACGAAAGCCCGTTGGAGTGGGCATCCAGATAGGGGGTGTCGATCTGGAAAATGTCGCCGGTAAACACAATCTTGGTAGTTTCGCCTGCCCGGGTGATGATCGTTTTTACTTCGTGGGGCGTCAGGTTTTGCGCTTCGTCCACAATAAAAAAGACGTTCGAAATGCTCCTGCCCCTGATATAAGCGAGAGGCGTAATCACAAGTTTCTCTTTATCAATAGCTTCGGTGATTCGCTTATATTCCTTATCTTCTTCACCGTACTGGTTCTGAATAAACTTCAGGTTGTCCCACAGTGGCTCCATATAAGGATTGAGCTTCGATTTGATATCGCCGGGCAGGAAGCCTATATCCTTGTTGCTCAGGGGTACGATGGGCCGGGCAAGATAAACCTGCTTGTAGTTGCGCCGTTGCTCCCAGGCTGCCGCCAGTGCCAGAAGGGTTTTTCCAGTGCCTGCGATACCTTGTATCGTTACAAGTTTCACCTCGGGATTGAGCAGCGCGTGCAAGGCAAACACCTGCTCGGCATTGCGTGGAGTAATACGCGAAACGGGCTGTTTATCAATACGTTCAAGCCTGTCGGTCAGCGGATTGAAAAAGGCCAGCGCCGAGTTGCGTTGGCTTTTTAAGGCAAAATAGTGATTGGGTATGGCTTTCTGTAGCCCGGCATCGCTGAGCTGACAAAAGCCGTCGATGAACAATTTGTCGATGGCTTCGGCCGGTACATCATCATAATAGCTCTTGCCAGTATAAAGCGATTCGACATCCTTTATCTTACCTGTTTCATAATCCTCTGCCTGCAGGTTGAGCGATTTGGCTTTCAGACGTAGGTTAACGTCCTTCGATACCAGAATCACTTTCCGGTCGGGATTGTCTTCGGCCAGCTTGATGGCAGCGTTCAGGATGCGGTGGTCGGGCTTATCGGCACCAAATACCGAGCGCGAATCGAGCCTGCTGATTTCATTCATCAGCACCTTGAAACGACCTTTGGTGGGGCCGTTGATACGCCTCCAGTTTTTCATGGTGGTTTTGCCCGAAATGCGATCCATCAGCCTGATGAATTCGCGCGCTTCGTAGTTTTTGGTGTCGTTGCCTTTCTTGAAGTTGTCAAGTTCTTCGAAAACGGTGATGGGAATGGCCACATCATGTTCTTCGAAAGTGTTGATGGCATTGTGGTTGTAGAGGATTACCGAAGTGTCGAGAACAAAGATCTTCGGTTGAACAGTTTTTTTTACGGGCATAGGTAGCTGCTGTTTATCGCCCTTGCTGGCTGTCGATAAAGTTAGCTTCATGAATTAATCCCGATGCAGCCATCAAAAACAGAATTATCAACACCGGCTTGTTGAAGCCCTTAGTCAGCGACGCAGCCTGAAAAAATCCACAAGTAACTGTGATGCCTGATTTGACATAAGGCCTCTTGTCACGACCGTTTTTGGATGCAGAAGCGAAGGGCTGAACTTTGTAAACCCTCGTTTGGGATCATCGGCTGCCCAGACCACCCTGCTTATTTGGGATAAAAGAAGCGCTGAAGCACACATCGGGCAAGGCTCGAGGGTGACATACAATGTGCAGTTTTCGAGATACTTGCCGCCAATAAAACTTGCTGCGGCAGTGATGGCAATCATTTCGGCGTGTGCGGTGGCGTCGTTAAGGGTTTCGGTCATGTTGTGTGCACGGGCAATGATGCGTTTGTTGCTCACCACTACTGCTCCAACCGGAACTTCTTGTTCAGCAGCAGCCTTTCGGGCTTCCTTCATGGCTTCGGCCATAAAATAATCGTCGCTGTGAATATGCAACATCTTTAAATCGGTTAATGGGCTTCGAGCCAGTTGCTTCCTATGTTCATGTCCACAACAACTGGTACCGACAAGGGCAGCGCTTCACGCATCTGCTTTTCAACCAGGGGTTTTAGCACTTCAAGCTCATCAGTCAGCGCATCGAACACCAATTCGTCGTGCACTTGCAGGATCATTTTCGACCGCATATCCATACGACTCATCTCGCGGTGAATGCTGATCATGGCCATTTTGATCATATCAGCCGAGCTGCCCTGAATGGGAGCGTTGATGGCATTGCGTTCGGCAAATCCGCGCACCACGCTGTTGGCAGCATTGATGTCGCGCAGATAGCGCCGCCGTCCGAGCATAGTTTCAACATACCCATTGCGGCGTGCAAAATCAATCTGACTTTTCATATACTCTTTAATTCCAGGGTGTTCCCTGAAATAGCTGGCAATAATCTGTGAAGCTTCGCCCCGGGCTATACCAAGCCGCTCTGCCAGCCCGAATGCCGAAATACCATAGATGATACCAAAATTGACGGTCTTGGCATTACGCCGCATCTCCTTGCTCACCTCGGCTATAGGCACCCCGTAAACCCTTGAGGCTGTGGCTGCATGAATATCATCCCGGCTGTTGAATGCTTCGATCATACCCTTATCGCCACTCAGATGAGCAATAATGCGCAGCTCTATCTGAGAATAATCAGCAGCCAGCAGGGTGAAGTTTTTTCCGCGCGGAACAAATGCCTTGCGGATCTCACGACCGCGTTCGGTGCGGATGGGTATATTCTGCAGATTCGGATTGTTCGAGCTAAGTCGTCCTGTTGCAGCAACAGCCTGATTATATGAGGTGTGTATTAGTCCATCCCGTGGATTGACCAGCGCAGGGAGGGCGTCCACATAAGTTGATTTCAGCTTGGTGAGCTGACGGTAGGCCAGAATTTTTTCTACAACCGGATGCTCGTTTACAAGACGGCTGAGCACATCTTCGCCTGTCGGGTATTGCCCTGTTTTGGTTTTCTTGGCATTGGTGGTCAGGCCAAGCTTTTCGAACAACACTTCGCCCATTTGCTTGGGCGATGCAATATTGAAAACTGTTTCGGCAAGCCCGTGTATCTCGGTTTCGAGCTGTGCGATTTCGGTTTGCATGGCATCACCAATTTCTTTGAGTGTGGCTGTATCAAGTTTAACCCCCTGCGCTTCCATATCGGCCAGCACGCTTACCAGAGGCATTTCAACCTTGTGCATCAATTCGTCAAGGCCTCCGAAATGTAGTTCTGGTTTCAGCTTGTGGAAAAGCTGAAGGGTTATGTCGGCATCCTCAGCAGCGTATTCTTTGATGATTTCAAGCGGCACATCCCGCATCGACCCTTGCTCTTTTCCCTTTTTTCCAATCAGGTTTTCAATGGATACGGGAGTGTAATTGAGCAGGGTTTCGGCCATATAATCCATGCCATGACGCTGCTCAGGTTCCACCAGATAATGGGCAATAAGCGTGTCGAACAATGGCCCTGAAACATGCATATCGTACCAGCGTAGGACTGAAATGTCGTATTTTATGTTTTGCCCGACCTTCACAATGGTCTGATTGGAAAAGAATGGCCGGAAAGTTTCGAGCAGTTGCTGACACTGATGGTAGTTATCCGGCATGGGAACATACCAGGCATGATGGGGCCTCACGGCGAACGACAAACCTACAAGTTCGGCTGTGTGTGCATCGATGGCGGTGGTCTCGGTGTCAAAACTTACAACCTGGTGGTTGAGCAATTCCTCAAGCAGCTGTTTGGCTTCAGCTTCCCCACTCACCAACTCATAATGATGCTCCACCGAATCAATGGTTCGCCTGCCATTTGTATCCTTTCCTTGTTCATCTTCGGGCAGTGCACTGAAGAGGTCGCCTGCAGCTGATTGCATATCTACAAAAACCCTCCTGGCAAACGTCCTGAACTCCAGCTCATCGAACAGGGCTTTCAGCCGGTCGTAATCGGGTTTGCCCAGTTTTAGGTTTTCAGGGACGAAAGGTACCGGGGCATTGGTAATTATTGTGGCTAACTTTTTCGACTGAAGCCCCTGAGCAGCGTAGAGTTCCATGTTTTCTCTAAGCTTTCCCTTGAGCTGATGGGTGTTGGCCAGAAGGTTCTCGACAGAACCGAACTCCTGAATGAGCTTGATGGCTGTTTTTTCGCCCACACTGGGTATGCCGGGAATGTTATCGCTGGCATCGCCCATCAATCCAAGGACATCAATCAATTGCTCCGGCCGCTGAATGCCATAACGGCTGCACACTTCGGCAATACCCCATACTTCAGCAGCATCACCTGCACGACCTGGCTTATACATCATGATGGATTCGGTCACAAGCTGCCCAAAATCCTTGTCGGGCGTCATCATATAAACTTCAAAGCCCTGATTTTCGGCTGCTTTGGCCAATGTCCCGATCACATCGTCGGCCTCATAACCATTAGCCATCAACACAGGAATGTCGAATGCTTTCACCAGCTCAATCACATAGGGGATGGCTTTTTCGATGTCGTCAGGCATTTTTTCCCGATGGGCCTTATATTCAGCAAAATCTATGTGTCGTTGTGTTGGCGCCATGGTGTCGAAGGCCACGCCCAGATGGGTTGGCTTTTCATTGCGGATAATATCGTAGAGCGTGTTGGCAAATCCCAGTATGGCTGAAGTATTCAGTCCTTTGGAATTGATGCGGGGTGATTTATTCATGGCAAAATAGGCTCTGTAAATAAGTGCCATGGCATCGAGAAGGAAGAGTTTCCGGCGGGTATGCGACATACCTGTAACGCTATTTGGGATGCTAATTTAGGGCGATTGATGCCAGAAATCCGCAAAACACCAAAAAATCCTGGTTTGAAGTTCATCGAATTAGTCCTGCGACGAATTTTACGCTTAGTAATCCTAATTCAGGAATATAATAGCCTGAGACCGGATGCAGACGGATGATTACCAATAGTTTTCCGCTATATTTGCCCGAATTCAATCACCAGCGAGCATTCCTGATATAACCACCATGAACAACAGCATGCGCAAACCCAACGGACTGATCTATGAATCCAGTCCCTATCTCCTGCAGCATGCATATAATCCGGTGGAGTGGTTCCCATGGGGTGATGAAGCCATTTCGTTGGCCAGAGAGACCGACCGTCTTATTCTGGTCAGTGTGGGCTATTCGGCCTGCCACTGGTGCCATGTGATGGAACGCGAGTCGTTCGAGGATGAGGAAGTGGCAGCCCTGATGAACAAGTATTTTGTGTGCATCAAAGTCGATCGAGAGGAACGCCCCGATGTGGATCAAGTATTTATGGAGGCCGTGCAGATGATTAAGGGGCAGGGGGGCTGGCCGCTCAATTGTTTTGCGCTTCCCGACGGGCGACCGTTGTGGGGAGGGACATATTTCCGGAGGCATCACTGGATGCAGATATTACAACAATTTGCAAGGATGTGGGAGCTCAAGGATGAGTCATTGCTTCATCAGGCTGAAAATTTGCAGAACGGCATGACCGTAAGATTTTCGGTAAAAGTTGTTCACGACCAATACGATGCAGCGGGGATGTTTCATGAGATGGCCCGTAAAATGCTAAGGCAGTGCGACAATGTGCATGGCGGACAAAAAGGAGCACCCAAGTTTCCCATGCCCGATCTTGTATTGTTTCAATGGCTGCTTGCGGAGCAAAACCCTGATCCCGGACTATACAATCATGTGCTTTTGACCCTGAACCGAATGCTTTGCGGAGGGATCTTTGATCAACTTGAAGGGGGATTTGCACGTTATTCGGTGGATGAGCGATGGCACGTGCCTCATTTCGAGAAAATGCTTTACGACAACGCCCAGTTGATCTCTTTGTACTCCGAAGTTTCGCGTTCTACAGGTCATAAGGAGTTCGAAATGGTAGTACGTATGACGATTCGCTGGTGCATCAGCAACCTTTACCGGCCTGGCGAAATGTTTTGTTCAGCACTCGATGCCGACAGCGAGGGCGAAGAGGGTCGTTTCTATGTGTGGACACAACAGGATTTCGATTTACTTCCGCCTGACCTCAGCCCACTCCTGAGCGATTGGTTTGGTATTGGAGCACAGGCAAGCTGGGAGCATGGTACCAATGTGCTTGTTCGTCCATACACGCTCGAAGAGTTTTGCACAAAGCACATGCTCGATGAGGCAAAATGGCAATGGATGCTAACCCAAGGCATAAATCATCTGCTGAGCATGCGAAACCAGCGTAGCCGGCCGGCCATTGACGACAAACAACTGCTTGCATGGAATGCCCTTATGATTAAAGGACTCTGTAAAGCCTACAAGACCTTCGGTGAGCGCGAATGGCTCGAGATTGCCCGAAAAGTTGAAGCATTCATTCGACAAAACCTGTCTACAGACCAGGGAGGTCTTTTGCGTTCCTATAAAAACAATATCGCAAAAACTCCGGCTTTTCTCGACGACTACACATTTTATATTCAATCACTTACAGCACTTTATCAGTGTACTTTCGACGAATCCTGTTTGCTCGAAGCCTACAGGCTGACCAATTTCACACTCCGGAATTTCTATCTAAACGAAACAGGCTTGTTCAACTTCACAAGCCATGACAACAATGATCTTGTCATTAAACCACGTGAGGTTTACGATAGTGTTATCCCCTCGTCCAATGCAGCCATGTGTCTTGCACTGACCATGATGGGCATATACTTCGAAGACGAGCATTTGTTGAGCGAGGCCCGGAAAATGTTGCGCAATCAGGCACGGCTTATGGAACAATATCCGGCAGCGTTTAATCATTGGGGTCAGGCGCTCTGGCTGCTGGAACATCAGGAAATAACTGTTTTCAAAGGCGAAAACGCAGCCAGATATGCCATTGGCAAACTCAATCATTTACACCACCTTCAGTTGATTGCTGCTGCTGACGGATCATCTTCGATCCCGGCTGTGGCCTCAAAAGAAAACAGAGCAGGGTTGTGGCGATGGACTTGTAACCAAAACGGCTGTAGGATACCGGAACAGATCATAGAAAAGGATTTTACTGGCTGACAGCACAAAATAAAACCATCAAAAGCCTGAATTGCCTGGCAGAATATCAGTCATTAAGTTCCAGCTTAACCTCCAGAATTTTGTTTCCGGTGGCTTTAAGGATGGTTATGTGGAAGGGCTCAATAAGGATCTTCTCGCCAAGTGCAGGAATGTTTTCGTGTCTGTTGATTATGAATCCTGTAAGTGTTTCGTATTCTTCCGATTCAGGTATTCCCAGCTTGTAGGCCTCGTTGAGGTAATCGATTTCAAGTCTCGCTGAAAAAATCCAGACCCCGGGCTCCGGATGTTCTTCAATAGTTTCTTCTTCGTCGAATTCATCATCGATCTCACCAAATATCTGCTCAATGATGTCTTCCAACGAAACAATTCCGGCTGTTCCGCCAAACTCATCCACAATCACAGCAATGCCTTGCCTGTTCTGAATAAAGCGACTCAGCAACCTGTTTGCAGGATAGGTTTCCGGCACTACATCGATGCTTCTCAACACCTGCCGGATGCTTTGAGGCCGGGTAAACATGTCGTATGAATGAACGTAGCCGATAATATTGTCCACACTGTCCTCGTAAACAAGAATCTTTGAATGCTTGGTTTCGGTAAACTTTTCCAGCAGTTCCTCAATAGTGCTGTCGCTGGCTATTGCTTCCACTTCCGGACGTGGCACCATAAAATTCCTCACCCTGATGTGCCTGAATTCCATCGCATTCTGCAACAACTGTAAATCCATGTCGCGTTCTTCCTTGCGCTCGTCTTCGTCAGAAGTATAATTTTTTATATAATCATTCAGGTCAACAGTGCTAAACTTGTAGGTGTCGTGTTCGAACTTCAAGCCTGTTACAAGCTTGAGAAAAAGCTTAGAAAGGCCCGTATAAACAATGATGAGTGGATAAAGAAGGTGATAAATGAGCCAGATGGGGATTGCAAAGAAGCCCAGTGTTGCATTGGGATTGATACGGAATAGGATTTTTGGCAGAAACTCAGCAAAGACGAGAATCAACAGGGTGGCGGCAAGTGTTTGTGTCAATATCAGGTTGATGTCCTTGCCCATAAGGCCTGGAAAGGCATTGATCAACAAAGGTTCGAGCATTTTGGCGGTAGCCATGCCGTAGATGACAAGAGCAATATTGTTGCCCAACAGCATTGCACCGATAAAGCGTGAAGGATTCCGGTAAAAATTGTTCAGGATGTTTGCAGGAAGAAGGTTGCGTTTCAGATCGATTTCGAGTCGAAGCCTGTTTGCACTCACAAAGGCGGTTTCGATGCCCGAAAAAAAGGCTGAGAACAACAAAGTAAGCAGGATGATCTGGATATCAGTCATATGACTTTTCTGAGCACAATGGGTAAAGATAATACTTAATCAAACCTTTCAGCGGATGTCGTCCTCGTCCTCCATTTCGAGCGTGCCCCTGATGTTGTAAAGCGTGCGCTGCGAAAGGTCGTCGTTTGCTGTAAGGCTGTCGCCTGACAAATTCTTGTCGGGACCGGTAATCTTTACAGGGGCTCCGGTTCGTATGGTTTTGTCGCGTTGATTCCAGATCAGTTGAGCAGTCTGCATCAGTTCTCTTGTCAGAAAATTCTCAACCACAACATCAATTCTTGCAAGCATCCATTGATCTTTTTCGATATTCAATCCGTAATTGGCTTTGATACGCGATGACTGACGACCCACGGAATCGTAAAAAAAAGCCTCAAATCCCTCAGGAAACTCTACTTTCTGGTCGTCACCGGCAAATCGCAGCATGAGTGGCGCGGTGAGTCGCATATATACTAAACCGGAATCGCTGCGTAAGTATTCGATATTGGTGGCCCTGACAGCCGAAAGGGTATCCTCAGCAGTTACTTCCCGGATTACAGTAAGTGAGTTTTCGCAAGAAACCCATACTAAGCAGGCAATTGCCTGCATAATATGGGTGAAAAGTTTTTTAAAATTCAAGCTACAGTTAAAATTGGTTACTTAGCCGCCCTGATCGTGGTTTCTTCCCTGTACCAGCAATCAATGATGTAGGTCTGTCCTTCTTCGTATCCGTGAAAAAAGATCACGTTAACTGATGGGAAATGCACACTGTAGGTGGCTATTCTCCGGCTTGCATTGTCAGCCTGGGAAGGGTCAACCCTTCTGGCCTGATTGTATTTATCTACAGCAGCCCAGTAACCAACCTTGCTTGTAAAGTCATTATCGCCGCAGTCTTTGGCTGTCAGGGCGTAGCAGTCGCCAATAGTAATCAGCGGCGCACCATCCGAGGGATTGATCTGCAGCGCGCTCAGGGCAGCCTGACGTGCACGCGGGAAATTTTTTACAGCTTTGAAAGTTTCAGCCAGATGTTTAAAGGCTCTATGTGCCCTTTCCTGATCGGCCGACCTGGTGGCTTCTTCGAGATAAGGTATCGCCTGACTGTATTTTTCGTCGCGCAGAAGCAGTCTGCCTATGTTAAAGGCCGACTCCTGACTTGGTTGCAGCTTGTGCAGGCGAGCGCTTGCATCGAGGTAGAGCGGGTCGCCCTGGCAACCACGACGGTCGAGCAGATTCGTAATCTTTTTGAGCAACTCCACATCGTTGGGCGTTTTCTTCAGCTTGTTGCCATAAACCCTGACAAGGTCGGTGCAACTGGCAAATGGCTCGAAAGAGGCTTCAATATTATTTTTGAAATTGCGGTAATTCTCGGCCCACTTTTCGTCGTTATTGGCGATTGCCCTGCTGATGTTGTGGTCGAGGATTTCTGAAACCTGATCATAGGTGTCCACAATAAAGGCTGTGTCAACCTTTGCCTTGCGGGCCATTTTTACAACAGCGCGGAAATAATAGATGAGCGCAGTGCCGTCGGTATCATCACCATCAATTTCAATCGATTGCCTGAGGATATTGTAGGCTTCCTCGTAACGCTCCTGATCGTAAGTAAACAGATCGATGCCCTTGCGGCTCAATATGGCGCCCTTCTGTGGCTTGCCGGTGCGAAAATGATTCGGAAAATATTTAGCCCTTTGGTCGTAAACCATCATAAGGGTGTCGATCAGTTTACCGCGCTCATCATCCAATTTGGTATTTTCGATGCGATACTGCATAATGCGTACACCATCAACGTAGGTATTCTCACTGGCCAGTGGACAATTGTTGAATACCCACCGCCACGGAGCTATGATATCTTTGATAACAGGCGATTCGAAATTGCTGGCCCTCCATTGACGGTAAAACTCCCTGTAGAGTGAAATGTTAACCACGCAGTTTACACTGTCTTTTCCGTATTTGGGCATATTGTCCTGAGGCTCAATACTTAATCGTACATTGCCGGCATATGTATTGGCTGTCAGCATCAGGACCATTGCCGCAAAAAGAGCCTTAAGGTAAGTGTAGGGTTTCATGGGTTTATGTGTTGGAACATTACAGTCTAATCATATTTTCGTTTTATAAACCATCGCTCGTAGATCGAAACACCAGCGCGCAGATTGATGAAGCTTTCACGAACAAGGTTGCTTTTGGTTGTTCCCCTGCTGCCTGCTTCAAGGCTCAGATCAACAGTGGTGAACGTACGAGGCAACGGTAAACTGACACCAAAACTGATGCCAAACTCGTTAACAGGATGGCCGTTGATACTCAGGTAAGTCTGGTGATACCTCATGCCTGTCCTGTAAGTCACTTTTCGCCAATAACTCGAGATGGCTGTATGCGTGGGAAGGTATTGAAATCCAGCAGCCACATTCCAACTGTTGATGAGCGAATCAGCCATGAGGGACGATTCAAATTTTTCCCAGTTCTGCCAGTTGAAATCGACGCCGCCAAGCCAGCGATCCTTTTTTTCTAATATAAACCCGGCACCAACCGTTTGAGGCAGGTTTAGTGTAGACTTTTGCTCAGGACTATAATATATGGTATCAATTACATATTCAACCTGTCCAAATAATCCTCCAAATTGTGATTGAACCAAAAACTGCCGTTTTGCGGGTAAATCATGGCCAAAACCATAGGTCAGGCCAAGCTGAAGACTGGTTGATTTTCCAAGGCTGAACTTGTAGAGCAACCCCGCATCAAAGCTGAATGCGCTTGCTGTAACCCTGCTATCGACCTTTGTGGTGGCCATATTTGCCGAGTCGGGAAAATAAAGGTAACTCAGTGTATTGTTCCGTCCGAAAAGGTAATTGACATTGAAGCCTGCCGAGGCATTTCTTCCCAGTTTGAGGGCATTGCCTAAAAACAAGCTGTTGATACCGCCTTTGCCCTCATAAATTTTATTGTAACGGATGGATTGTGCTGTTGTACCTTCTGCCGTCAGGTTAAAGGCAACATTGCTGTAGGGTAAAAGGCCAATCCCGGTACGCAGCCAAGGAGTTACTGGAAATGCAGCCGAAAAAAAAGAAAGATTTGCATAGTTGCCCGACTCATTTTGCAGCGTTGTGCGGTAATTTACACCTGTAAAACTGAACCCGGTGCCGAAAAGAAACGAAAGCGAGTCGACTGCCACGTAACTAGCCGGATTGGCCGCATTAACAAAACGATTGGTGGACAACGCATTACCAATTCCGCCCATTCCCACTTGACGGGTATGATTGCTTTTTGGGGACAATGTGCCTAAGCCAAAGCGTGAATAAGGCGAATCGATACCTGCTTGGGCAAACGACCCGAAAGCGAAAACCATTGCCAGAGGCAGTAAAAATCCTTTTCTCAACTTATCCTATCTTATTGAAATCCATTATGGCCTGCAAACCTTCCAGCACGAGATTTGAGGCTGCAAAGATGCTATTTTTAAACTTAGAATCAAAGTAATTATTGTCTCCGCCACCTACAAGAACAAGGAGCTCAGGGTAGTTTTCCTCATACATTCTGATCATACCGTCAATCTCTGCCTTTACACCATTCAGTGCCCCCGACTGAAGCGACAATAGCGTGGATGTACCAATGAGAGGGGCATTCCGGCCCATTTCGGCAAGCGGCAACCGGCTGGTAAATGCATTCATGGCTCTGAGCCGCATCCCAATGCCCGGACTGATGGCGCCGCCGAGGTATCTGCGGTTTGCCGAAAGGAAGTCGTAGGTGATACAAGTACCCATATCGATAACCAGAACATTGCGATCAGGAAACCTAAAATACGCTGCCGCAACAGCTGCTATGCGGTCGCGTCCAAGTGTTTCAGGCGTTTTATAATCAATCACAAATGGCAGGGGAGTAAGGTGGCTCAACACATAAAGCTGACAATGTTGCTCCACCAGCGAATACAATGGATCAGGGATATCCCTAACCGCCGAAATCATGGCCGCAACTGGTGGGTGTTGTTCCAATGCCTGTTTTAATGCATCCGGTAATTCGGGGTTGAAAAAGACCGGACCTACCGGGGTCTGATCTCCCGAAAACATGGCTTTTGCCAGTGTATTACCCAAATCAATAGCCAGACGTAGACCCATCAACTGCAAATCAGTCTGCAAAAGTACTGATTTTGAGCAACCTCATTTTTTTTCTAGCCATTTCTTCATTATCAAAGTTTTAATTTATCTTTGCACTCCCAAACACAATGGTACCATAGCTCAGCTGGTAGAGCAACGGACTGAAAATCCGTGTGTCCTTGGTTCGAATCCGAGTGGTACCACAAAAGCCAAAGCGATGATAATCAACGCTTTGGCTTTTTAATTAATCTTTATCGGCTTTTCGAATTTTTTACAACCGTTTGCATAAGTCTTTGCTGCCTGTCAATGGCTGCATCCAACATACCACATTTTCAATTGCTTAACTTTGCGTTCGCAAACAAGTTGTTTCTACTCATTATTAACAGCTTATGTGCATACTTTAAGACTGATTCATTGGTTATTCATAACATGATCGAATAAATGAAAAGAGTTTTGATCGTCACCGGAGGAGGTGACTGCCCGGGGCTTAATGCTGTTATCAGGGCGATTGTGAAGCGTGCCAGTCACGAAAAAGACTGGGAAGTGCTGGGAAGCATACAGGCTTTTAATGGTATTCTTTGGGAACCTACCGAAGTGAAATTGCTTACCCCTGAGGTCGTACGAGGCATTCATTTTCAGGGAGGTACAATTATCGAAACCACTAACAAAGGCGGCCCGTTTGCCTGGCCGGTGCGTAACGACGATGGTAGCTGGGGCGCTGTTGACCGCTCGGACGAAATGATCCGTAAGATCAAATACCTTGGTGTCGATGCGGTGATAAATATTGGAGGCGATGGGTCGCAGCGCATTTCGCAGGCGCTTTACGAAAAGGGACTGCCTGTTATCGGGGTGCCGAAGACCATCGACAACGACCTTTCTTCGACCGATTCGACCTTTGGTTTTCAAACTGCTGTCGAGGTTGCCACCGAAGCTGTTGACAAGCTCGTGACAACTGCTGCAAGCCATAATCGAGTTTTTGTGGTCGAGGTTATGGGCCGTTATGCAGGCTGGATTGCCCTCAATGCCGCTGTGGCGGGCGGAGCAGAGGTTTGTCTGATTCCTGAGTTTCCCTACGATATTGAGATTGTCAAAGAAAAGCTTGAGTCGCGCTTTACGCGTGGTCGTGGGTTTGCGGTTGTAGTGGCCTCGGAAGGTGCCCGTCCAAAGAACGGCGAAATGGTTTACGAAAAAAGCGATGAAGTAGGTTATGAGAATCTTCGCCTCGGTGGAATTGGCCGTCAGCTGATCAGTCAGCTCAAGAGTGCCGGCTTCGAACCCGATATGCGCGAAACCGTTTTGGGTCACCTGCAACGCGGAGGCATCCCGATTGCCTACGACCGCGTGCTCTCGGCACAGTTTGGAGTGAAGGTCTTCGAAATGGTGCTCAAGGGCGAATTTGGAAAAATGGTTTCCTACCGTCATCCCTACTTTGTATCCGTGCCTCTTAAAGATGCAATTGCCAAGCCTAATTTCGTAACACTCGACAATGCGCTTGTAAAAACCGCATCGGGCTTGGGCATTTCGCTTGGGATTGACCTGAATAATCCCTGATGCTGAAAATCAACGTGAGGGCTTTGCCTTGCGAGGCACCTCTTGAACATCATGCCAAAAAAGCCACAGCAGTTATCGATGTGCTCAGGGCAACCACAGTCATGGCTACAGCACTATACAGTGGAGCATCTTGCATTTACACCACGGCGGAAATTGAAGCTGCACACCGGATTAGGGAAAACATCGGATCAGAAACTCTTTTGTGCGGTGAACGCAATGGAAGCCGTATCGATGGTTTCGATCTGGGAAATTCTCCTTATGAGTTCAAAAGGCAAACGGTTGCAGATAAAGTTTTGGTCATGTGCACAACCAATGGCACAAAAGCAGTCGAAGCAGGGCGGGGATCCGAATTGCTCATTGCACTCTCGTTTGTAAATCTGAGTGCAGCAGCCGGTGTGTTGCTTCAATCCGGTTTGCCAGTCGAGCTGCTTTGCTCAGGCACCAATGGCCGTTTTTCGATGGACGACGCACTTTGCGCCGGCATGACCATAGCCTGGTTGTCCAGACACGCACCGGTTCAAACGGACGATTTTGGGACACTGCTGTTGAACTTTGCCCGGCAGCAAGGCAGCATCAGTCAGAAATTACAGACCTGCTCCCACCGATTGTTTCTTGAGGCCTCAGGTTACCAAAGGGATTTTGCATTCTGCTTTGACCTCGACCGTTTTAAAACTGTACCCGTACTAAGCCCGGAAGGCTGTTTTGTGGCATTTAAAACCTAAGAGCTGATTATTATTATCGAAATACTCCAGGCCTGGGCTAGCCATGCATAGGCTATTTGAATAAATTTGTAATCCTGAAAGACCAAATTCAAGCTCATGCCCGAATACCCCGGACAGATTACCAGCAAGCTTCCTAATGTGGGAACATCTATTTTCGCCGTCATGTCGAAGCTGGCATCCGAAAACAAGGCCATCAACCTATCACAGGGATTTCCGGATTATCCTATTTCGGAAAAACTGATTGCCAGGGTGAATCATTACATGAAGAAGGGCTTCAACCAATATGCTCCAATGCCGGGAGTGCCGGATTTGCGCAATGCCATTGCTGCAAAGGTGCACAGAAGCTATCAGCTTAATTATGACCCTGATACCGAGATAACCATCACTGCAGGAGCTACTCAGGCACTTTTCACGGCAATTGCGGCATTTGTTAAGGAAGGCGATGAGGTAATTATTTTCGAGCCGGCCTATGACAGCTATGCCCCTGCTGTAAGGCTTCAGGGTGGTTTGGTAAAATTTGCCCGCCTTGTCAGGCCCGGATTCGGCATACAATGGGATGATGTGACAAAAATGGTGACGAACCATACGCGTATGATCATCATCAACAGCCCCCACAATCCCTCGGGTAGTGTGATGAAGCACGACGACATGAAACAGCTTGAACTGCTGACCAATAACCGCGACATCATTGTACTCAGCGACGAAGTTTACGAGCATTTGATTTTCGACGGCAACAGGCATTACAGTGCCTGCCTATTTCCGGATCTGGCATCGCGCAGTCTGATCGTTGGGAGCTTTGGAAAAACCTTTCACGCCACCGGCTGGAAGACAGGCTTCGTGCTTGCCCCGGCAAATCTTACTGCCGAATTCCGTAAGATACACCAGTTCAATGTCTTTGCAGCAAACACGCCCATTCAATATGCCCTCGCCGATATGCTGAAGGATGAAGAGACCATCACCGGCCTGCCTGCATTTTTTCAGGCCAGGCGCGACCTCTTTGCCTCGCTGATCAATAAATCACGGTTTAAGCCATTACCCAGTGAGGGGACTTATTTCCAATTGCTCGATTATTCAGATATTTCCAACCTGTCCGAGAAGGAGTTTGCAACCTGGCTGGTCAGCGAACACAAACTGGCTGTTATACCCCTTTCAGCCTTTTATCACGACCAGCTGAACCAACATCTTGTGAGGGTTTGCTTCGCAAAAACCGATGAAACATTAAGCAAAGCCGCGGAAATATTATGCAAGATTTAAGAATAGCCCTGCTCCAGACCCGCATTTTTTGGGAAAATGCCGACGAAAATCACCGACATTTTGAATTCCTAATGGGCAAACTGAGGTCGAAGCCCCACCTTGTTGTATTGCCCGAGACTTTCAACACAGGTTTTCCGGTCGATGCCTCCCGGTTTGCTCAGAAACCCGATGGGCCGAGCATGCGATGGCTTGCCCGGCAGGCCCGGCAACTTGAAGCAGTTGTCTGCGGCAGCTTGCTTTTAGAGACAAGTGTCGGCTATCAGAATACATTTATTTGGATGCGCCCCGATGGCTCGTTCGAAACCTATGCAAAACGACATGTTTTTAGGATGGGGGGCGAACATCACAGCATTTTGCCGGGCGACAAGTTGCTTACCGTTGAGCTCAAAGGTTGGAAAATCAGACCGATGGTGTGCTACGATCTGCGTTTTCCGGTTTGGTGCCGCAACACACTCAACAATGATCAATATGCTTATGACCTGCTGTTATTTGTTGCCAACTGGCCCGAGGTTCGCTCAATGCCCTGGAAGCAGTTGTTGATTGCCAGAGCTATTGAAAATCAATCATGTGTGGCAGGATTGAACAGGATTGGTAATGACGGGCTCGGAAATAGCTATAGCGGCGATTCGTGCCTGATTGATGCCAGAGGTCAATACATCTGGCAGGCTGCGCCCAATAAGGAAGAATTATTTGAAGGAGCACTCTCATCAGATCAGCTGAAGGAGTTCAGGAGAAAATTTCAGGTATCTGCGGATTGGGACGCTTTTACGTTAAATTTGACGAATTCTACAGATAAGCTGTTATGAATATTATCATCGCCGGAGATGAAGAGGTTGGCTTCCATCTGGCAGAATCACTAGTCAACAGCAACCACAACATCACTTTTGTGGACCCGCACGAAGACCTTCTCAGGATGATCGAGTCGCATGCCGACCTGATGACCATCAACGGCGACAGCACATCTATTTTAACCTTGCAGCGTGCCAATGTGCATAGGGCTGATCTGCTGATCTCGGTGGTGCATCAGGAGCAGGTCAATCTGCTTACATGCATTTTGGCCAAGAAGCTGGGCGCCAAAAAGGTGATCGCCCGGGTAAATACGATGGAGAATCTCAGCGTTCAGAATCGTAAGATATATCAGGAGTTGGGCATTGATGCACTGCTTTCGCCCGAAGATATAGCTGCACAAGAAATTATTTCGCTATTGCGACAGACTGCTGCCACCGAGGTGTTTGATTTTTCCAACGGGAATCTTCAATTGTTCATGATTAAGCTTGAGGCAAATGCCCCTGTGATTGGCAAATCGCTGAACGAAATTGCCGCAACCCACCGCAACCTCGATTTCAGGGCATTGGCCATTCATCGCAACAGAGAAGCATTCATACCAAGAGGTGAAGATCGATTCGAGATTAACGATCTGGCCTACGTTATAACTAAGCCCAATGCCATTGATAATCTGATGACGCTAGGTGGCAAAGTGCAGCATTCAATTAAAAACGTGATGATTGTCGGCGGTGGACGGGTTGGCCGTATTACAGCGAAACGTCTGGAGAAAGAAATGAACATCAAGCTCATAGAGCGAGATAAGGAGCGTTGTATTTTGCTGACAGATTATCTCGAGGATACCCTCGTTGTGAATGGGGATGCACGAAACATTCAACTGCTTGAGGAAGAAGATATTGGCAGCATGGATGCTTTCATCGCACTCACTAATAGTGCCGAAACCAACATTCTCTCCTGCCTTCATGCCCGATCGAACGGGGTAAAAAAAACCATCGCACTGGTGGAAAACATCGACTACATTGATATCTCGCAAAGTGTTGGTATTGACACCATTATCAATAAAAAGCTGATTGCAGCCAGCCATATGGTGAAATACACCATGAGCGAAGAGGTGGTTCAGCTAAAATGCCTGAGTGGCATCGAAGCCGATGCAATGGAGCTGATAGCCCGCGAAGGTTCGGCCGTAACCCGAAAGCCCATCCGCAAGCTTCAGCTGCCTGAGGGAGCGATCATAGGCGGCGTTATGAAAGGAGATAAGGTTTTTATTTCCCACGCGGACATGCAAATTGAGCCCAACGACAGGGTAGTGGTCCTGGCCCTGCCCAAGGCAGTGTACAAAATCGAAAAACTTTTTCATTAAACACAGTATTACTGTGCAAGGCAGATTACAGGAATTCAACTTTGGGATCATTGCCCGCATTCTTGGCTTTCTGCTATTGGTTGAAGCCGCCTTTATGGCTTCTGCTTTACTGATTTCGTTCACCGACGGCACACAGAGTGAGCGCTACTTTTACGATGCCGTTATGGCTACAACCGCTGCCGGCCTTCTTTTCTTCTTCATCGGTCGTAAAGCGCCAAGGGTAGTTGGCAAGCGCGATGCCTATGTCATCGTTTCCCTTACATGGATTGTTACTTCGGCCTTTGGTGCTCTGCCATTATACCTGAGTGGATATGTTTCGTCATACACTGACGCATATTTTGAAACAGTATCCGGGTTTACAACCACAGGATCAAGCATTCTGCCCGATATTGAGGTACTGCCCCGCGATTTGCTCTTCTGGCGAAGCCTGACACATTGGTTGGGCGGCATGGGTATTATTGTGCTTTCGGTGGCCGTGCTGCCAATTCTTGGTATTGGAGGGATGCAGCTGTTTATGGCCGAGATGCCCGGCGTAACCTACAACAAGCTGCACCCACGCATCACCGAAACAGCCAAACGCCTCTGGGGCATCTATGTTATGCTCACGTTGGCGCAGTTTCTGCTTTTATGGGCCGGCGAGATGGACTGGTTCGATTCGCTATGCCACACCTTCGCCACGATGGCCACAGGCGGATTCTCGACACGCAACGCAAGTGTTGCAGCATTTGGTCCATATAGCCAGTATATTATTATTCTATTCATGATTCTGGCCGGAACGAACTTCACCCTGCACTATTTTGCCCTGCATGGATGGTTTGGTAAGATCTGGGGCAACGAAGAATTCCGGACCTATCTTTATATTATCATTTTCAGCACCTTGATTATTGGTTCGAACTTATATTTTCATTCCTTTGGTCAGCCTGAGACTCTGTTACGTGACAGCCTGTTTACTGTGGTATCCATACTCACTACAACAGGTTTTGTAACAGCGGATTATTTGCAATGGCCTACCTTTCTCTGGATGATCATTTTTTTGCTGATGTTCATCGGGGGGAGTGCAGGCTCCACTGGCGGTGGCATCAAGGTGATAAGGCAATCGCTGCTGCTCAAAAACTCCTTTATGGAATTGCGCAGGGCCATACATCCTGCTGCTTTGCTGCCAGCCAAGTACAATGGCAAGAGCGTTTCGCAGGATATCGTTTACAAGGTTATGGCCTTTTTTCTGGTTTACATACTTGTATTTGCTGCAGGAGTAATGGCACTCACAGCGATGGGAATCGATTTTGATTCTTCCATTGGGGCTTCAGCTGCCTGCCTTGGCAATATTGGTCCGGGTATCGGAAAAGTGGGGCCAGCATTCAATTATGCATTTTTACCCGATGCCGCAAAATGGGGGCTCTCCTTTCTGATGGTACTTGGAAGGCTTGAGTTGTTCACCGTCCTGATGCTTTTCTCAATGCATTTCTGGAGGAAATGATTTGAGCCCTGAAAACCCTTTGCTATGGATCGTAACATATGTCAACGTATGATGTTCAGTTGGCAAACCAAAAACCATTGCTTGTCGTTCGGTCATTCTTTGAACATTGATTACGTTCAGACCTTATCATTTTTTCTCGCCCGGACCGGATAAAGACTAATGACCTTATTATCCCGAGACAGGCGTGAAACAAGGCCTCAAAATACACTACATTTGCCTGTGAAAAGCATAAATTAATCAGCTATGTCAAAGATCATGGACCCCATCGGAAGGCTGATGGGTTTACGCTATAAATCGCATCCATGGCACGGTGTTGAAATCGGGCAGGATGCTCCGGAGGTCATTACCTGCTTCATCGAGATGGTGCCCACAGATACTGTAAAATATGAAGTCGATAAGGTGTCAGGATATCTCCGCATCGATAGGCCGCAAAAATACTCCAACGTTGTGCCAGCCCTTTATGGCTTCATTCCACAAACATTCTGCCATACGCGTGTTGCTGAGTATTGCAACGAAAAAACCGGTCGTAATGATATCCGTGGCGACCGTGACCCATTGGATATCTGTGTGCTAACAGAAAAAGACATCACCCATGGCGATATTCTTGTTCGGGTGAGGCCCATCGGAGGGTTCCGGATGATTGATGGTAATGAGGCAGATGATAAAATTGTCGGCGTATTAAATGATGATGCGGTTTATGGCAATTACCGGGATATTACCGACTGCCCGCCACTGGTACTTGACCGGCTGAAACATTATTTTCTGACCTATAAGGATCTGCCTGGCAGGGAAAGCAAAGTTCAGATCACCCATGTATTCGGAATCGACGAGGCACACGAAGTCATCCGCCGTTCGATGGAAGATTACCACCATAAGTTCGACAACCTCGATACTTTCCTTTCGGAAGTCTGAGGCCGGGTTGAGCAAAAAAAAGAGGCTGTCCGCACGGACAGCCTCTTTTTTTATTATTTTGCTGTAATATTATTTGGTAGCCATAAGGTTAACATCAAAAGCAATAGTGTCCTTGATGAGGTTGTTCTGCAGGAAATCCTTCACGCTCTGTTCAGTGAGCGAGCCACCCCATACCACACCCCATTCGTTGCGGTTGATTTCGAAGCGGGCTGTGGCACTTACACCGTTTTCGCCCACGCTCACAAGAGCAGGAAAGCTGATGCCCTTGGTGACGTCTTTAATAGTAAGGTTTCCGGTAATGCGGTGGGTGGCACCCGATCCATCGTTGATGGCTTCAGCGCCCGTGATTTCGAATTTGGCCGTCGGGAAGCTTTCTACCATGAAGAAATCACCGCTTTTCAGATGCCCTTCGAGCTTCAGTTTTCCACTGGCTTCGTCAAGATCCTCACACACGATGGTGTTCATGTCGATAACAAAGTTGCCGGCAACAAGGGTTCCTTCGTCGAACGAAAGCGAACCTTCGGCTATTTTTACTGTTCCGTAATGTACGGTCTGCGTAATTTTGGCCCCTTCCCACTTAAGCGAGCTTGCATCGGTGTTGAGGGTGTAAACTGCTGCGTTTTCGCCTGCTGTGGCCGCCTCACCGGCTTCCTGGGCTGTTTTGTTGCCGCCGCCACCGCATGAAGTCATAATGAAAAGTGCGGCAATTGCGTGAATCAATTTGTTCATTGTGGTTGAATGATTTGGTTTAAATAATTAATTGTGATTATTTTTTTAAGCTCATTGAAATTATCAATACAACACATGCAAAAAAACAGATATTTCGGGTTTTTGTTCTGGTATTTATAATTTTTTAAGTGATATAATTTAATCCTAAATCTTAAATGGCTGGAATTTACATACATATACCCTATTGCAAGCAAAAGTGTCATTATTGTAATTTCTTCTCGCTTGCAACCTCAAGGCATAGGGGTGCTTTTTCAGACGCATTACTCAACGAGGCTAAGGCAAAAAGGGAATACCTGGCAGATGAAAAAATGCAAACCATTTATTTCGGGGGCGGTACGCCATCTATTCTGGGAGCTCAGACCATCCGTGGGATACTTGATGGCCTGAGAGGGCTTTTTCCTGTTGATGCTCAGGCCGAAATTACCCTCGAAGCTAACCCCGACGACATGAATCCAAGATATCTCAGTGCACTTGCATCGACAGGAGTCAACCGTCTGAGCATCGGCGTTCAAAGCTTCAGAAATGATGATCTGAGCTATTTGCATCGTGTGCATAGTGGCGACGACGCCATTCGGGCAGTGCATGCCGCCCGTGAAGCCGGGTTCGACAACCTGACCATCGACCTCATCTATGGCATCCCAACTTTGGACGATGAAGCCTGGAAGCACAACCTCGATGTTTTTCTTTCGCTTGGGCTGAATCATCTGTCGGCCTACGCTCTTACGGTTGAGCCCCGCACAGCACTCGATCATCTGATAGCAAACCGAAAACTAAAGCCGGTGGATGAGTTGCAGACTGCCCGACAGTTCGAAATGCTTGTCAACATCACGGAGCGGTCGGGATTCATACACTACGAGATTTCGAATTTTGCTAGGCCCGGTCATTATTCCCGCCACAATAGTCTATACTGGCTTGGCGGTCATTACATCGGTCTTGGCCCTTCGGCTCATTCATTCAATGGATATTCGCGGCAGTGGAATGTTTCCCGCCTTGACCAATACATTCAGGGCAGTGCCACAGCAGGGGTGGTACTGGAAAAGGAAGTGTTGAGCTTAGAGCAGCAATACAACGAATATGTGATGACATCAATCAGAACATCATGGGGTATTGATCTCGAGCACATCAAAGCCGTGTTTGGGGAAAAGATGGCTCTTTATTGCCTTCAGACGGCAGAGGAATTTATCCGACATGGAAAAGTTGAACTTAGGGGTAACCGCCTGTTTCTGACAATGAAGGGCAAGCTTTTTGCCGATGGCATTGCATCGGCCATGTTTGCAGGCGATTAAAACCGAAAGGAATTTCGATTCCCACTCCCGTGCAATTGGGACTAGCTCATGAGTGGCCGCCCACTACGATGCGCAGTATTTTTATGTTGAGCACAAAAAAGCGAATCAATTGCCAGGGAACAAAGCTTCGCCAAAACCGGGTGGATCTGGTGGGTACCGGTGGGTACGATTCTTCGGTGTACGGGGTTATGCTCTTGTTATACATAATATTATTTTGTTTTAGTTGACAAGCTATTCCGGAAGCAGCCACCAGAAGGGGTAGCCTTTGGCCTTGTGCAAAAACATGTAATGCATAAACCATTTCAGCCAGTGTCCGGCCAATCCCGGTTCACCCATGGTATAGCTGATGCTGCGGCCGTATTCAGGGTATTTATCAAAATCCGGGACAATAGGAAAGACCGTCATAGTGGCCGCCACTCCTTTTGTCATGCCAAAACCGGCCGAAACAATACAGGCCGCACCCATGCGTCCCATCGAAGCCCGGTGTTTCAGCTCGTGTTCGCCTTTTTTGATCAGGTTGATAATGTTAAGTGCAGTGATTTTTCCCATAACCCCTGAAGGCATTCCTGTACGTGGCGGGGTTGGGAAGATGGTCGTACCATTTTTGCTGGTCATCGGTTTCGAAATGCTGTGTGGAGGTGCAAAAGCAATACCCGGCGCAAAAATATTCGGATAATCAGGATTGCGATAGGTGGATGGCCAGTCGTCTATACTCCACTCCTCAAATGGTTTAGGGGTGTAATCGGCATCTACTTTCATCAGGCCGTTGGGTGCAAACATTTTTGATGTGATATCGTTCCCTCCGGCATCAAAGGCTTTGAGTCCGGCCCCTGCAAATGAAGGAATGAGCATCGAGTAATCGAATTCGATGGTATGGTTTTCGCCGTCGAGGGTTTCATAATGAATGATTCCCGGCTCCACTTTTTTTACGCCGGCCCGCTTAATCCATCTGATGTTGTTTTCGCGGAGGAAGCTTTCGGTAAACACCTTTGTGCTTGTGATATAGCCGCCTTTCTTGATATGTGCGCCTCCCATGCCAAAGTCGCCCAACTCAAACTCATTGGTAATCCACGTAAGCTGGGCCATGTGGTCGAGCTTGCGTTTGCGTATCTCGAAAGCTACGTTGAGGATATACTCAAAGGCGGCACCCTGGCATGTAGCCATAGGATGCCCTGTGCCGATAACAATTTTCTGAGGGATGCCCTGTTGCATCTTTCGCATAACTTTTTTCAGGCTTTCCCACGCGTGGGCGGCATGATCGTAGGAGCATACCGAAACAGTGTTTTTACCCGGTCCGAGTCCCTCGGTTGCTTGGAAGTTGAGTCTTGGGCCGGTGGCGTTCACCAGGTAGTCATATTCGAGCGATGCAGTTAGTCCGCGTTTTTCCTCATTGGTGTATTCCACCTCAACGCAGGGTTTGCCTCCATCGCGGCCTTCGGGAAAGATATTCACTGCTTTGGCCTGATGATGTTCGATGCCCCAACGCTTGTAGAGCGGCGCCAAACGGAAGCGCACCTGATCGATGCTCATCCTGCCCACGCCAACCCAGATATTCGACGGAATCCACTGATAATACGCATTGGGTGCCACCACTACTACCTCGTGCTTTTTGCTGAGCTTCTTCCTCAGATAAGCCGCAGCAGTGTGACCTGCAATGCCTGCCCCGAGTACAACAACCCTTGCCATATCGCTATATTTTTTTGTTTAATGTGCCAAATGTAGAAATGAATAAGGATAATACAAAATATAATTTAAATTGTATATGATATGTTCTTTTTTGAGAATGAAATGTTAAGTATTTGCATTTCTGGCAATAATTTAATTCCCTTTGCGCTTGAGAAGCCAAAACCGATTATATGTCAACCCGCAGCATTTTGATGTTTAATGCGCTTATCATATTAGTGCCCGCCCTGATGGTTTCATGCAAGCACGACCCGGTGTTTCCTGAAAACAATCAAAATCCGCCGCCAAGCGCAAGCTGCCATCCTGACACTGTTTATTTCCAAAACGAAATTCTGCCCCTGCTCAACTCGGGCTGTGCGGTTTCGGGCTGCCACAATGCCTCCTCAGCGCAGGATGGAGTAGTGCTCACCGACTATAGCAATATCATCCGCACCGGAAAAGTAAAGCCGGGAAAACCGGGTGAGTCGAAGCTTTACAAGGTGCTCATTGACAACGACCCCGACGATCGCATGCCTCCGCCTCCCCGAGGTCCCTTCACTGCAGACCAAATAACAAAAGTGCGGCGATGGATAGAGCAAGGTGCAAAAAACAACAGTTGCGAGTCAAACAATTGTGATACAACGAATGTTTCATTCTCGGCGCACATACAACCTATGATGCAAAACAACTGTGCAGGCTGCCATTCGGGCAATCAACCCCAGGCTGGTATTAGCCTCACATCGCATGCCAACATAGCAGATGCAGCTGTTTCGGGGCGTCTGCTCGGCAGCGTGATGCACAGCCCGGGTTATGCCGCTATGCCTCAGGGTTCGCCAAAACTTGATAATTGCAAAATCACTCAAATTAAAAAGTGGATAAACAATGGCACTCCAAACAACTAAACGCCTGCTGATTTCATTCAGCCTGCTTGGCCTGCTGGCCTTCTCGCTCAACAGTTGCTACAAGGATAATGAGGAGGATCTTTACGGAAACAACTGCCAAACCACCAATGTGTCGTTCAATGCAACCATAAAGCCCATTTTCAGTGCCAACTGTGTTTCATGCCACAGCGGAGCGGGTGCTTCGGCCGGAATCAGGCTTTCGAACCATGCCGAGGTGTCGGCAGCAGCTGACGGAGGCAGGCTTCTTGGAGCCATCAGGCACCAGAGCGGATTTTCGGCCATGCCACCTACGGGCCCCAAACTCACCGACTGCCAGATAAGTCAGATTGAAGCCTGGATTGCTCAGGGAAAACCGAATAACTAGGTCATTCTCAAAGAACCAAAACCTATGAAGACAAGATTGTTTATGTTATTCATCCTGTGTCTTCCAGCCCTTTCGCTGGTATCCCAGAACAACCTGCTGGATATGTTTGAAGACGAAGCCCCAACTACCGAATACGCCTATGCTACCTTCAAGGCTCCGAAAGTGGTTTATGGGCAAAGCGTAGAGCAACCAGCCAAAGGCAATATGATGTTTTTGATTCAGCACAATTTCGGTGCTGTTAACTCCGGATTCTACGACCTTTTCGGCCTCGACAGGGCTACCATGCGCATGGCACTCGAATATGGCCTGACTGATCGCATTATGATCGCTGCAGGACGCAGCACCTGGCAAAAAACTTACGATGCAGGCCTGAAGGTGAAGTTGCTCCGGCAGAGCACGGGCGAGAAATCAATGCCTGTTACACTGTCCTACTCCGGCGGAATGGCCCTCAACAGTACCCGATGGGCTAATCCTGAAAGGAAGAACTTCTTCAGCTCAAGGCTTTCCTACTATCATCAGTTGCTGCTGGCCCGCAAATTCAGCCCTGGGGTCAGCTTACAGCTAAGTCCAACCGTCATCCACAAAAACCTTGTTGCCAAACGCACCGAACCTAATACCACTTTTGCTCTGGGGGCGGGCGGACGTTTCAAGCTCACACAACGGGCTTCGGTTAATGTCGAATATTTCTTCTACCCCTCTTCCCAAACCACCCTGAAGCGACATGATGCCATTACTGTGGGCTTCGATATCGAAACCGGGGGGCATGTTTTTCAGCTTCATTTCAGCAATGCAGGCGCCATGTTCGAAAGGGCATTCATTACCGAAACTACAGGAAACTGGGCTAAAGGCGATATTTACTTCGGGTTTAACCTCTACAGGAATTTTGTGCTTAAGTAATAGAGCGTTACCCACCAAAGAAGAGATATAAGTAATTCTTTAGACAACTACAAGGCCAGTGCAGTTCTGAACTGGTTAAAAAGAATTACCGTTTCAATCAATATACTGATGGCTAAAGATTTCCTTATCGCCTGTTAGCACACCTGCGGGGAGGAGGTACCGGGCTTGTTCCGCCTTAGGCAGACAGGATGTGGAACTTCGTTTTAATTTGTTTGACAGTAATGGCATAGCCCGCCAGAGGCGGGCTGGACTATTCTACAAACGCTCCCCCCCGGCAAAGCAACCCGCTTCAAGGGGTTTTACTTTTTTACATCAAAAAACTACTTCATGCTCAGCTTGCCCATCGGCATTCAGAACACTGATTAATGATCACTATTCACTTTTTTAAATTGCTGACCACATGTGAACTAAATAAATGGGAATCGCTGCTTTGTTACGCAAAACCCCTAGTGCCCTACCCGAATACCCGGCATAGCAGCCCGAAACCTGCTTCCGTTGACATTTGCTGCCGTTGAAAGAATTTTTTCATGGCCGCAAAGTTTCCACCATAAGGAAAAACCTTTAATGCTCTTACAGGTATTTTTCTTCCACCTGCAGCACTTCATAGGTTTCGGCGTCATACACAAACACCACCACCGAGCAATGCTCAGCTTTGTAAGCTGACGGAAGGGTGAGCTGGTACGATTTGGTGGCGGAATTGCCGGGCTGAGGATTGCTCAATATCGGATCGCCCCAGATGCCATTCACAGCCTCGCGCAGCACATGCCTGTGAACATATTGCTCAATCAGGGGAGTTGTCCCGGCATTGGGGTCATTGTTGCGCTGGGCACTCACCAAGCTGTCTTCCACCAGACATACCTGAAGTTTGACACTGCCCTGACGAGCGCTTACAAATATGGTTTTGGCAGTTATGTCGAGTCTGCGTGAGTTGGCATTGAATGTTGTATTCAGCTCGATCTTTGCAGAAGCTTCGCCTTGCATGGCTTCAGCCACTCTGGTGCTCCAGCTGCCGGGAGGGAAATGCCAGAAGGTGTTGTTTTTCATCCTGTTGATCAGGGCGTTGGGATTGCCATTGGCCGAAATATTGAAAAACTGATCCCAGGCTTCGCCGGCCTGACTGCGATAGTCGGCATTAAAAGGGGCCGACTGCGGGCGGGCAAAGTATCCGGCGTGAACAGATATTACGATAAGCTTGTCGCCATAAATGTTTTTAAGGTTCTGGCTCAGCAGTGCCGCAGTTGGACAATTCACGCAGGTGTGACCTGTATAATCTTCGAGCAGTACTTTGCGTTCGGCAGTGCCAATTTGCCCTGTCTGCTGCTTAAATGGGGGCTCAATGATATCGCAAGCGGTAATAAAAACAGTTGCAAAAAACAATGAGATAACTAAGGTATGAGGTGTTTTCATACAGGCAATTTAGAATGAGGTGGAAATAGTGAGCGACAATCCACTGCTGGCCGGAACCTGACGGCACACCCCGCCCACACACACCACACCTTCGGCCTGACGCCCTGCAGTGATGGCCAGACGATTGGCTCCACGGCTTGTTCCGGCAGATAAGGTATAATAATGCTTTCGCAGTTCCCGGACGGGGTTGCCAAAGTTATACTGGTCGGCAACCGATATGAACCATCTGGGCGCTATGGTGTATTCGGCCATCAACGCAGCCCAGTCGCCCTGATCTTGTTTGGTCAGCAACAATTGTGCTTCTACCCTGAGGGCCTTCCGTTTATCAATACGATAGGTGATATCGGCCAGTGCGATATTGGCATGAACTGCTTCTTCGCCGGCATGGCCCTGAAGGGTGGCTATGTCGTAGTGCAGGTTCATGTATTGGAATATTCCTTTCAGTTTCGGACTGAAGCGCTTGTCGATCTCAAGGTTGAAATCCCTGAAGAAAATATGATCAGATATTGAGAAAAACTTTGAATAATATCCCATCGTACCATCCTGCCCGACAGGGGTGGTGTCGTTGATGGCCTTTCGGATAATGTCGTTCACCTGACTGAAGTTGACGGCCACTGAAGTGCCGTACTTGCCGCCCAGCAAGCTTCCTCGGGGAATTTTATAGTTCAGCTGAAACTGCGCCCCCATTTCGCCATTCACCTGGGTGGCATAGGGATACCTGCCGGTGAGGCTGTAGGCGTGTGTTCGGTTTATGGGCGGTATAAAATTGATGTCCATTGCGTTTCCCAGCTGCGACCGATCGCTTTTAAAACCCATATTATCTACCCGTTTCAGCTGAAGCACAGCACCCAAACCACGGGTGGCATAGGAAAGCGACGCTAGGGCTGAACTGCCATTGCGGTATATAAAGTTGTTGGTGGCCGAAGGGTCGTTCACTTTCCGGGCATATTCGGCGGCAAGTGTAAAATTGCCCCAGCCGGCATTAATGCGACCTGCCATACCGCCAACATTTTCTGGCAGAATATAAATGGGATCGGCATCGCGTTGGTATTTGCTCAGTCCGCTTACACCGAAGGTGAAACGCCATGGGGCAGCCTCTTGCCCGGTTAACATTTCGTTGAGGTTAAATTCGGCATCCATTCCGCGTACCAATCCGCGTGAGTTTCTGGTATAGGGCTGCCAGAAATAGCGCTGACTGCCGTAAACGCCCTTGAGGGTAATGCCTTTTGATGGAAAAAGCTGGACTTTAAGCCCGTTGAGGCTGTTGTCGTAGCCCAGCGACCATTCCTCGTAGGTGCGGAATAAAAGTCCGCTGCCGAACTGCTCGTAAAAATTGCCGGCGGTTACTTCGGCAAAATCGGCACGATAACTCAGCCAGATGTTGCCAAAACCATGGCCTTCGAGCCGGGGATCGAAGCCGCGCAAAGGTGGCAGAAAAGCCTCGTAACGCAATCCTGCCCTGAAATCACCCCAGTTAATCAGCAAATAGCCGAAACCATTGAATCCACTGCGCTGACCAGCCAGCGCTGAATCGGTGATGCCAATGGCCACATCGGTAAAATACGCCTGAGCATCCAATTGAAAACTGCCATTCAATGTGGGTTGTTGAGCCCAGGCCGACAGACTGATTAAAGTGAGCAGCAGCGTTAATTTTTTTCTCATACCTGCATGCTGTTATTTCTTCCTGCCCGACAGCGCTTTAACTTTTTCATAAAGCTCAAACTCAGCGCCCTCAAAATATGCGGTGTGCTGCGAAACAATTTTTCCCTGAGCATCAAGCAAAAAGGTGTGAGGTATCATATTCACATTCATCGCCCGTTTAAAATCGCCATTGGGATCGAGCAATACTTCAAATTCCCATCCTTTACTTTTTGCAAAAGGAGCCACGCGTGAGGTTGAACGCGAATCATCAATAGATACTGCAATAATCTTTACCCCTGTTTCGGCCTGCCAATCAGCATAATGCTCATTGAAAGCATCGAGTTCCTTCTGACATGGTTTGCACCAAATAGCCCAGAAGGTAAGAATGACCGGCTTGCCCGTTTTGGCAATATCAGCGGTATTCAAGGTTTTACCTTCAAGGTTTTTGAGGCTTATCGAAGGAAGGGTTTGCTGGGCCTGGGTGCTCAGGGCAAGGATAAGCAACAGAAATCCGATCAATCGTTTCATTTTAAAGGGTTTGGTTATTCAATGTACACCTCAAGGAGTATGCAATCATTCTCAGGCGCTATGGTTACCTGTTTCGATACGTTGGGCAGGAGTACGACTCCTCCGGCCTTAAGACCAATTTTTTGTGTTTCACCCTCGATTTGGCAAGAACCGGAGGTGCACATCAGGATCACAAAGCTGTCGAGGCCATCGTAGCTTTTGCTTTCTGGTTTTGCTGGCCTTATGATATTGGTAGTGAAAAAAGGAGTCTTGACAAGGTTTTGTGGCTTAGTATCGCTTTTAGTGTAGGGCGTCCTGTAGTGAGGGTGCAGGGTGTAGTCGATGGCTTCAAGGGCCAGATCGGTATGTAGTTCGCGGGGTAATCCCTTGTCGTCCCGACGCTCCCAATCATAAATACGGTAAGTGGTGTCGCTGCTCTGCTGTATTTCAGCTATTAAAAGACCCGGGCCAAGGGCATGTACCCTTCCTGCAGGAATAAAAAACACGTCGCCCTGTTCTACCTTTTCGTAATTCATGATTTCTAAAATCTTGCCGGAATTAAGGTAGTTAAGGTATTGCTCCTCATCCATAGGGCGATTGAAACCGCATATCAGCTGAGCTCCTGCATCAGCATGCATGGCATACCACATTTCGGTCTTGCCATTTCCGGTTCCGCGTTTCAGTGCCAAAGCGTCATCCGGATGCACCTGCACAGAAAGCCAGTCGTTCGAGTCGATTACTTTAACAAGAATGGGGAACTTTTCGCCAAAACGCTCATATACCTTATCTCCCAGCAAATCACCCATATAAACTTCACAAAGATCATTGAGCTCGTTGCCTGCAAGGTAACCATTCGAAACCACACTGGGGTTGTCATCCACGCCCGAAAGCAACCAGGCTTCACCGCAGTTGGGCAATAGCCCGGTGTTGAATTTCAGTAGCTGATTTATTTTCTGACCTCCCCAAATTTTTTCTTTGAAGAGCGGCCTGAAAGTCAGAGGATAAAGTGTACTCATCTCATTACAAAAGAAACAAAGATATTCGGTGAAAGCTTTCCCGACCGGACAAAAGTAACCAAAAACGATTTAGATAAAAACATCACCGTGTATTGTAAACGAGGGCAGGCAGATGGAACCGGCAATTTAGGCAGTGTTGCGGTAATAAACTAACTTAGCAGCATCATTGACAATGCATGAAGAAGGTTTGTGTTTTTTGCGGAAGCAGCCTTGGCAGGCGCGAAGCATACCGTCAGGCGGCTCAACAGACAGCTGATGTCCTTTCCCAGGCTGGATTTGGTATCGTTTACGGTGGGGCTAATGTGGGTCTCATGAAGGTGCTGGCCGAAGCCGCAATGGCAGCAGGAACATACGTCACGGGGATTATGCCGGCTAATCTCGTTGCCAAAGAGGTCGCACATAATGGACTGCATCACTTTATCGAAGTTGACTCCATGGCCGAACGCAAGCAAATGATGGTGGACATGTCGGACGCATTCGTTGTATTGCCCGGAGGGTTTGGCACTCTTGACGAACTTTTTGAGGTGATTACCTTGAGCCAACTCCGTCTTGCCGATAAACCAATTGCGTTATTAAACACCGAGAATTATTTCGGACATCTGCTTTCCTTTTTGGATCACACCGTGCGTGAAGGTTTTGTCAGATCGGAGCACCGAGAATGCCTGCTGGTGGCCAACAATTCCTATGAGTTACTCGAATTGTTCAAACAGTACCAGCCCGTTTCCACCAAAAAATGGATAGACGAAATCAAAAGGGAAAGCAAACTGTTATGATAATCGGGATCACAGGCACCCTGGGAGCGGGCAAAGGCACAATTGTGGACTATCTGGTCAGCCAGAAAGGTTTCAGGCATTTCAGTGTCCGCGGATACCTCATGAAGGCCCTTAATCAAAGGGGATATCCTGTGAATCGGGATACACTGACCAGTTTGGCCAACGAACTTAGGGCGCTGCATGGCCCATCCTATATTGTTGATCAACTTTTTATGGAAGCCTCGCATTGCAACGGACCTTCAATCATCGAAAGCATCCGAACCCCAGGCGAAATAGCCTCGCTCCGCAACAAAGGACAATTTGTGTTGATGGCCGTTGATGCAGACCCCGAAATAAGATATGAAAGGGTGCTTCAACGCGGAAGCGAAACCGACAGTGTTGATTTCGAGACGTTTAAAGCCAATGAGTTGCGCGAAATGCACAGCTCCGATCCCAATCACCAGAATCTGGCTGAGTGCATACGACAGGCTGATCATTGTCTCACAAACAACGGCAGCACCGATGAACTTTTTGAGCAAGTTGAGCAAATTCTTACCAAGCTGAATTACCTCTCATGAGCGAACACGAAAACCCGGACGCCACCAAGCCTACAAATTATGTGCGCCCCAGCTGGGACGAGTATTTTCTGAAACTGGCCGATAGTGTAGCCAGCCGTGCCACCTGCAACAGAGGGCGCAGCGGCTGTGTTATTGTCAAGGACCGGCAAATTCTGGTGACGGGATATGTCGGCTCGCCCCGTGGTCTTACCCATTGCGATGAAGTTGGTCACCTGATGAAGAAGGTGATCCATGAGGATGGAAGCATCACGCAGCATTGCGTACGCACAGTTCATGCCGAGCAAAACGCCATAACACAGGCCGCAAGGCGTGGCATAGCCCTGGATGGCAGCACACTCTATTGCAGGATGACGCCATGCCGCACCTGTGCGATGCTCATCATCAATTGCGGAATTGGGAGGGTGGTATGCGAAAAAAAATACCACGCCGGAGCCGAAACCGAAGCCATGTTTGCCGAAGCCGGCGTTAAACTTGAATTTAAATTCAACGAGGTGCAGCAATACGACAACCAGTAATAATCACTAGCCTAGTTTTCGCATAGGTTGGCCGGAAACTGCGCTAACATAAACGGCAAAACAATTCCTGAGTTTGCTTGTTTCTTGAAAAAACGAAACATGGGAAACTACTTGATTGCCGGAGCCTCGTCAGGTATTGGGCTCAGGATCACCGAAATCCTTCACGAAGCTGGAAACCAGGTGTTTGTAATGAGTCGTCATCGCGAAAAACTTGTGCGTCTTCATGGGATCGAATTTGTGGAAGGCGACTTTTCGAGCCATGATTTTGTTCTGATCGGCATGCCCGAAAGGCTCGATGGGATAGTATATACACCTGGCACCATCAACCTGAAGCCATTCCGTGGATTGAAAACTGCCGATTTTCAGAACGATTTTGAAGTGAACTTACTTGGCGCAGTGCAGGTGCTTCAGATAGCATATAAAGCGTTGAAAAACAGCGATAAGGCCTCCGTGGTTCTCTTTAGCACCGTGGCTGTTGCAAGGGGAATGGCCTACCATGCCAGCATAGCAGCAGCCAAAGGAGCTGTAGAGGGACTCACCCGTTCGCTGGCTGCTGAATGGGCCCCGCAAATCAGGGTCAATGCCATTGCTCCCTCGCTTACGAACACCCCTCTTGCACAACGCCTGCTTTCGAGTCCCGAAAAGATGGAAGCAAGTGCAAAACGTCATCCATTGCAACGCATTGGAACTCCCGATGACATTGCACAATTGGCAGTCTTTCTGCTTGGTAGCCAAAGCAGCTGGATAACAGGTCAGGTTATCGGGGTGGATGGAGGTCTGTCAACGCTTGGCTGATGAGCACGCATATTGGCATCGACTTTGGAGCGCGATACGCGGGTACAACCGCTCTTTGCTTTGCGTCAGGAAATACTTTGCACTTCATTCAGGCAAGGAAGAAGCAGGATGCTGATGATTTGTGCCGTCGCTACATATCGGAGCTTAAGCCTGACTTTGTTATGATCGATGCCCCGCTATCGCTTCCGTTGGTATATCGAGGCACTTCGGCAAGCTCAGCAGATGCAGGTGCTGACTTTTTCTTTCGTCACGCCGACCGTCAGCTCAATGCCATGTCGCCCATGTTTCTGGGAGGACTTACAGCACGTGCCATGCAGCTTGCGTCGTATTTTACTCCCGCCGGGATACCGTTTTTCGAAACCTGGCCAACACGCATCAGGCACTGTTTTGGCTCTGATCAGCGGCCAGAGCCTGAGGCGCTTAACAGTCAAATAAGTAAAGTTACCGGCCTTGGGCTGATCCATGATAGCCGGCTGACAAGGCACGGCATCGACAGTGTATTGGCGTGGTACGCTGGTTGGCTGAAAATTAACGGAAAGCTGAGGGCTTACGGGTATGAAAGCGAAGGACTGATCTGGTGCTGATTTCGCGGACAGTATGTATTCACTTATTGTTGTAAAAGTTCATTGTGCGGGCAGCCCCGATGCTTACAAAACTTTTCACTATATCAGCAGCTACCGGAATGCGGGGTAGAATAATATCGAGTTCCTGTGGCGACCATTGCCCAAGAACATAGTCCACTTGCTTTCCTCTCGGAAAATTATCGCCAATACCAAAGCGCAATCTCGACCAATCCTGCGTGCCAAGGGTTTCAATAATGTTTTGTAAGCCGTTATGCCCGGCGTCACTTCCTTTTGTTTTCATGCGAAGGATGCCAGTTGGCAAAGAAATATCATCAACAACAACCAATAAATTCTCGATCGGGATATTCTCAGCTTTCAGCCAGTATTGAACAGCCTTTCCACTTAGGTTCATATACGTTGTGGGTTTGATGATGACTACAATTCTGCTTTTATATTTTGCCGTGGCCACCTGAGCATACCTTTGTGTGGTGAAACTGGCTTCAAGGTCGTCTGCCAGATTTTCGGCCACCTTGAATCCAATATTGTGGCGCGTGTTGGCATATTCACTTCCTATATTTCCAAGACAGGCGATCAGATACTTCATTTCCAACGGTTTTAAAAAAGAAAGGCACAAGGCATCGCAGCCTTATGCCTTTCAAGGCTCGAAGGCTGAGTGTTATTCGTCCGATTCCTCTTCGGCGGCAATAACGACTCCGCGGGCTGTTTTCACTTCAACTATTACGCTATTGGCGTTGTCGGTAGCAGCAATGTTCTCAAGTTTCAGGTCCTTGACTTTAATTGACTGGCCCACATTGAGCTTGGAGATGTTAATGGTGATGTTTTCGGGCATGTCATTGATCAGCCCTTTAACATTGAGCCGCGACAGTTTGAGTTTTAGTTTTCCACCACGGATAACACCTGGGGCAGTGCCTTTGAGCACAACCGGCAACGATACATGAACCGGCCTGTCATTACGCACTTCATAAAAGTCAACATGCAGCACATTGTCCGACACTGGATGATACTGCACTTCTTTGAGCACGGCCTTGTGGGTTTTATCACCTAAAGTGATTTCAATCAGAAAAGTTTCAGGCGTGTTGATGACGGGTTTGAATGCTTTGGCATCAATATGAAACAACACCTGCTCAGTGTCGTTACCATAAAGCACACATGGCACCCTGCCTTCGTTGCGAAGACCCTTAGCATCTTTTTTCCCTACGTGTGCGCGCGGCACACCGCTCAATGATACTGTTTTCATGGGTTTTGTGATTTATAAATGATGAATTGTTAAGGCACTTTGAATAACGAACTGATCGACTCATAGTTTTCCACACGGCGGATAACCTCAGCGAGTAGATTAGCTGTTGACAATACTTTTATTTTATTGCTTTGTTTGCGAAGTGGTATGGTGTCGGTTACCACTACTTCTACGAACGGTGATTTTTCGAGGCGTTCGTAGGCCTCGCCCGAGAGTAGCGGATGGCTGCAGAATGCCCTTACACTATTGGCACCTTCCTGCATAATCAGTTCGCCGGCTTTGGTAATCGAGCCCCCGGTGTCAATAATATCGTCAAGCAATATCACATCTTTCCCTTTTACGTCGCCAATCAGCGCCATCTCCTCCACAACATTGGGCTTTGCTCTTTGCTTGTAGCAGATAACAAAACCGCATTCAAGCATCTTGGCATAAGATGCTGCCCTTCGTGTTCCACCAGTGTCGGGCGAGGCAAATGCTAGATTTGGCAGATTCAGGCTTCTGATGTAGGGGATGAAAATATTTGAAGCGTAAAGGTGATCGACTGGCACATCGAAGAAGCCCTGAATCTGATCGGCATGCAGGTCAATGGTAATCAAACGGGTTATGCCGGCAGTGATGAGCAGGTTGGCTACCAGCTTGGCAGCAATGGCTACGCGCGGCTTATCTTTCCGATCTTGGCGGGCAAAACCAAAATAAGGTATGACGGCTGTTATTTTTCGTGCGGAGGCTCTGCGTGCTGCATCGGCCATAAGCAGAAGCTCGAAGAGGTTGTCGGTAGGAGGGAATGTGCTTTGCACAAGAAAAACATCCCGACCACGAATGTTTTCTTCAAATGAAGGTTGGAACTCGCCATCCGAGAATTCAACGAAGATTGATTTACCAAGTTCACTACCGTAACTGTCGGCAATTTTTTTTGCAAGGTATTCTGAGGCTCTACCTGCAAAAATACTCACGAGTGGCTCTGGCATGGCTTCTCCGTTTTGCTGAAAAACGGCTGCAAAGTTAGGCTATTTCCTCGTGAAAAAATAGTCAAAATTTAATTTATTGTTTATCAATTATATATAATGGAGTAATTCGATTTATTTAAGCATCAATGTAGCTTCACCAATCTGATTATCTCCTCCATAAATATCGACGTAATAGAGGCCTGGCTTGAGTTCCTGCGTTTCACGCTTATCCCAGTAAACGCAAACAGGTGTGTCGTTATTCCGATAATCAACAACCTCCATAATGCTATATTGAAGGCGTTCGCCTTTAAAGAGGAAAGAGTAAGAATCGTCGCGGCTCCTGATCAGAATTTTCGAGTCGGGTGCAGCTATACGGATGTATATGTTTTTGTTGCCGGGTTGGATAATGCTGTTTTCAGCAAGTACAAAGCATATCTTGATACGCTCAACACGGTTGGCCCGATCTGATTCCACTTCCGACCTTCCTCGTTGCCGCACACCGGTAACCTCTACATTGTATGTTTTGAAAACAGCAGCTTGCTCCACCTTCGTTGAAAGCTCATCGCGCGTGCGTTGCAATTGCTGCACCCTGCGTCGTTCATGACTGAGGTCTTCCCTGATGCGTTCATTTTCTTCAGTTAGCTGGCGGTTTACGGTGTAAAGCGAGTCCATCTGCCTTACATAGTTTTGCGAAATCACCTGAAGCTGTTGAAGTTTGCGTTTGATGCGATAGTATTCCCATTGTGTGTCGAGCAGTTGCTTGATTTCCTGGGCATTGGCCTGAATAATGGAATCTTTGGCCAACAATGAATCAGCCAGGGAGCCATAAGCTGCTTTCACCTTGTTGTGCTCATTCATCAGGCTGTCCACTTCGAGCTGAAACATAATTCGCTGCGCCTCTTTTTCCTCCTGCATATCTTTGAGATTCGACTTGGCTGAAATAAGCCAGATACTTAATGCGATGATGATGAGTGCTAAAACTGCCAGCACGATGTAAAGCCACCGGGTATTGTTGTTTCCGCTAAAAGTATTCATGGGCATATGCAAAATTGATGCAAAGGTAACAATAACCGACTGAAGCACAAAATATCACAGATGATATGCTATTGCAGAAGGGGCAGAAAACTGCATTTTTTTCAGATCAGCTGAGGTTTTTCACATACCATTTGCAGGCTTCAATCAGACCGCTGTTCAAATCGAAATATGGATTGTATCCAAGCAGTTTTCGTGCTTTTTCCACCGATGCCAGCGAGTGTGGAATATCGCCCTTTCGATACGGGCCATGGATTATCTGGACATTTTCAATTTCAGGATTGTATGACGAAAGTATTGTCTTCAGCGATGTTGCAAGCTGATTGAGCGTTGTTCGGTCGCCATAGGCAACATTGTACACCTGATTCACAGCCTCGGGATTGTTGGTGACCACTGCCAGCAGATTGGCCTGAATCACGTTGTCAACATAGGTAAAGTCGCGGCTATATTCACCGTCACCGTTAATTACGGGGCTTTGCAGACGCAGCAACTGCATGACCCATTTTGGAATTACAGCAGCATAGGCGCCACTGGGATCCTGACGGCGACCAAATACATTGAAATAACGCAGTCCTATGCTTTCGAGGCCGTAGGTGCGGGTAAAAACATCGGCATAAAGTTCGTTCACGTATTTAGTTACGGCATATGGCGAAAGAGGTCTGCCGATTTTTTCTTCCACTTTTGGAAGGCTTTCCGAGTCGCCATAGGTGCTCGAACTGGCGGCATAGATAATTCTTTCAACGCCTGCATCCCTGCTGGCAATCAGCATGTTGAGGAACCCTCCTATATTGACTTCATTGGTGGTCACCGGGTCATTGATTGAACGGGGCACCGAACCCAGCGCTGCCTGATGAAGCACTACCTGCTGTCCGCGACAAGCCTCAAAGCAATCACTCTGGTTACGGATATCACCCTCAATAAACCTGAAATTCGAGTTTTGGAAAAATGGTTTTACATTATGCTGATATCCTGTGGCAAAATTATCGAGGCAAGTAACATGGGCACCCAGATGGAGCAAAGTCTCAATCAGGTTCGAACCGATAAACCCTGCGCCGCCGATTACCAACAGTTTCATGCCTGAAAAGTGTTGTCCGAATTGATGCTTCCAGTCCATAGATCAACTTTCGTTTGCGGGTTCAACTTTCGAGCGGGGTATATTGAGCCTGATTACTTTTCCGATAGCCTCGATCAGCAGGACTAGTCTGAACTGGTTGCGTACCTCGATGAGCCGGCCTATTAATCCTTCCATTGGGCCATTTTTTATCCTGACCAGTTGACCTTCCTGCAGATCATATAATTCTGATTCTTCAGGTTCAGGGTCATCTAAATAATTTTTAATTGCAATAATCTGCTTCGGTGGTATCTCCACCGGTTTTCCATCAAATTCAATGAATCGTACGGCACCAGGTAAGTTAACTACCTTGAACTGCTCAGTTTCATCAATGCGCACAAAGATGTAACTCCTAAATAAGGGTTCTTCGACCATTTTTTTTCGGTCGCTCCATTGTCTTAACTGCTTTATCAGGGGCAGGTAATACTCAATTTGGGCATAATGCAACTCAATGGCAAGTTTTTTTTCACCCTTCGACCGTGTGTAAATTGCATACCACTTCTTGTCGTCGCTCATTGTCAGGAATCAGCCTCTGAACAGCTTCCGAAGATCAGACTTTGTTGAGCAGTCGCTTGAAAAATCCGGGTTTCTTTTCTTTGTCCTCATCGGTGTAATAGCCATAACCATAGCCATAACCATAGCCATAACCATAGCCGTAACCATAGCCGTAACCATAACCATAGCCATACCCATAACTTCCACCAGTTTTGATGTCGTTAACCATCAGACTCATGGGTATTTTTCGATCCTCAATATCCTTGATTATCGTTTCGAAGATATGCTTGTGGGTATAGCCCTGCCTGATAATAAATGTGTTGACATCCGTAAATTTCATAAGCAGATAGGCATCAGTCACCAGCCCAATCGGGGGAGTATCGATGATGATGTAATCATAGCGCTGTCGCAACTCTGCAAACAATTCTGCACAGCGTTCAGAAGCGATAAGTTCTGCCGGATTCGGGGGCACCTTGCCTGCCATGATCAGGTCGAAGTTTTCGCTTTTTCTGGAGCTCTGAATCACTTCGTCGAGCGTGCACTTTTTACTGAGGTAATCGCTTAATCCCAAGGTGTTGGATAAGCCAAAATCCTGATAAATCTTTGGTTTGCGCAGGTCAAATCCAAGCAGCACGGTCTTTTTGCCATACAATGCATATATGCTTGCAAGGTTGATCGAAATAAAGGTCTTTCCAGCATTTACCATATCGGCAGTAACAAGTACAACGCACTTATCGGCGTTCTGAGTAAGGTAATCAATGTTGGTGCGGACTGACCTGAATGATTCCGAAATAGACGACTTGGGCGACTCAAGCACAACAAGCTGGGTTTCTTTGGTGCTGTGCAAAACTTGTCCGATGATGGGCAACTTTGTAATCTTTTCTATGTCGCGGCGCTCGTGAATTTTGTCATCAAAATAATCGCGACCCAGGACGTAGGCAACAGGGATAAGCAGGCCAATCAACAGGGCAATGGTATAATTAAGGCTTTTCTTAGGAAAAACCATACTTGCGAGCTGAGCATCAGCAAAGTCGATGATTTCATTGTCAGGAACATTGCTGGCTTTGGTGATCTGGGAATCAGCACGCTTCTGCATGAGAAATGTATAAATGGCATCATTAAGTTGAAATTTTCGCTTGTATCCAAGCAGAAGACGCTGTGTAACAGGTAGTTTATTGATTTGTAGCTCCAACTCCCCAATGCGCCTGTTGATATCGTTGATGCCTAGTTCGGAGTTTCGGATGATGTTGTTTATATTTTCGAGAAGGGTACGCTTGGTGTTGGCGATTTGTGCATCCAAACTCACCACCAGAGGGTGTTTTTCAGTAGAGGTAAGTAACTGCTCAGCTTTTTGTGAAGACAGGTTAACAAGCTCCTGAACAAGTCGGTTAAGCAGCGGGTCTTCGATACCCATGGCACTGGGTGCAACTAACCGGTCAAGGTTATCAATGTTCTCCTGAATATACTTCTGCATACTACGGTAGTACTTGTTCCTCACCATGAGCTCAGCTTTTTGCTTGTCGAGTTCCTTGAGATAGTCGTATACTTTTTGGGATTGGAAATCAAGATTAAGCAGTTCATTGCGGGTCTGAAATTCCTGAAGAGCCAGCTCAGCAATCTGCAGTGAGTCCTGAATGTCAACCAGCTGTTGGTCAATAAACTGAATAGTGCTTTCGGCTATCTGATTTTTGTTTTCAAGACCACGGCGCACATAGGTTTCGGTAAGACGATTGAGAAAATCAGTGATTTTATCCTTATTGTTGCCACGGAGTGAGATCTCAAGAATACTTGCCTCACGGTTTATGGGTTCAATTTTGTATCCTCTCAAAAGATTCAGCATCGAGCGGTAGTCGTTGAGTACAAAACTGTAGGTTCCTTTTTTGACTTCGTCGAAGTTGAACCTTTCGTTCAGAATTATTTTGAATCGGTTGAAGCCGTTATCAGTCCACTCACCATAGGTTGAGCTTCCGGTCCAGCGCACCTTTTCATTTTTCTTGCCAGTAGGTCTTCCTGTCTTGAAATCATATAGTGTGATGTTTTCGCCTTCAGCCTCAAGTGTGTATAAGTTGGCATCAATAAAGGTGATGATATAAGGCAGACTAACCGATTGTGGAACTTGCCTGTCGATGATTACCTCAAAGGGGGAGGTTTTGTAAAGCTCCTGACTGATGAAACTTTCCTCCTTGTGATAAGAAACCTCAAAATCGAGACTCTTAATAGTGCGGTCACCCAATGAATACGACATTAGAATTCCGATCTCGTTTTGAACATTCTGCTGAGTCCCGAAACCGAGGCCAAGCATTGCAGTCGGGTCGAGCTTTCCGCCTTTCTGGTCCTTAACAAGCACTGTCGATTTAACCTCATAAACTGGCTTTGTGTACTTGTTGAATAAAAAGGCGAGGAGTAAGGAAATAAATACAGAAATAACAAAAAGATGCCAGAATCGGGCAAATTTGAAAAACAAGGCTTTCAGGTCGATGGACTCCTCTTGTTGATAGGGCTGAAAGTTTTCCACAGGGCTGATTATTTATTAAAGAAATTGATTAAAAGCAAAGCGGTGGATATTGTGGTGAAAATCAAGCTGTAAGGGAATGTTGCAAAACCGAACTGCTTGATTTTTAATGGCCTGACATAGATTATATCATTGGGCTTGAGGTAATAATAATCAGATGACAGAATTTTAGCCATTTTCAGATCGACAGTAATGATTTCTGAACCCTTTTTGGTTTGACGCACAATCATCACTTCGCTGCGATCGGCGAACTCCGTCAAGTCGCCCGACATGGCAATGGCCTCAAATACATTGATCTCCGTCTGGTAAACCTTATACTGTCCGGGCCGTCTTACTTCTCCAAGCACAGTGAGGTTAAAATTAACGAGCTTAACAACGATTACTGTTTCTTTCAAATACTGGTCAAGCACTTCCTTAATGCGATCTTTGATTTGCTCGGTGGTGAGGTTCTGAACAGCAATCCTGCCTGCAAGCGGAAAATCAATCTGGCCTCGCTCGTCCACGGTATAGCTGTTTAAAAACACACTCTGATCCGAGAATGCGTTATTCACCGAGCGATCCATAGGATTGAAAAGAGCCGACATCTTATCATCGAGGCTTACTACACGGATAATCAGGTTGTCGCCGGGTTGAACCAGGTAAGACAATGCCCTTTCGTTTTCGAATTGCGTTTGGACTGCTTTGGCTGATTCTTGCTGTAAATACAGCATATTGCGTTGCGGAACGCAGGCTGATACTGCCAGTACTGCAAAGAAAAGTGCGATCAGACGCAGAAAGTTACGATTATGGAAATTCATCTGTGGTTGTTTTCCTGTGGTTTATGGCGTTGATGCGCAAAAGTAATCATTTTTAATCAATGTGCCATCCAACCTGAGTGAAACTAAGCTGGAATTGATTAACAATACAATGTGTGAAATGGTCTGGTGACAAAAGGGCGTTTTTCGACTTTAATTACTTTTGCCACATGAAAACATTGATTAAACCTTGTGCATTTTTGTTGCTGCTTTTTTTTTCGTCCTGTTCGGGAAGGCCATTATTTGAACAGGAATCTGTCTTTGAGGATTTGATTTGGAACCGCTTTAACATCATTGAAATGGAGGTGCCCGTTGAAAATGCAGAGCAACTCTATGATGTTTATGTCCTGTTTGTCCATTCGGATGTCTATCCCACCGACCATATCGCAATGAACATCACCTTCTATTATCCGAACGGAGGTATGCGGTCACGCGATTACGAATTCAGACTGCAGGATGTTAAGCTCCAATGGATTGGTGAAAAGAAGGGCGATTACTACTCCAATTACTTTCCTGTAAACCTGGGAATGCGATTCCCCGAAAATGGTGTTACCAGAGTAAGGATCGAAAACAAAATGACAAAGTTCAATATGGCGGGTATTGCTTCGGTGGGTCTTTTTGTCGGGAAATCGGGTGTGAAGCCCTGATGAAAGCCATTTACCTCCAACCAACAACCTCTCCCCTCTGTTTATTGAGCATTGACGCAGGTATCGCTTTTTTTATCTCGGAGGCCAGCACCCTAAGCAAACGCTCTTTCACAAAATGCCGTGAATAGCACAAACTCACCTCACGCAATGGCTTCATTCCGCTGAAATGTTTAATGTTGCCAGACTGCCAGGGAGTTGCGTCTGTGGCAGCCAATTCGGGAATCAGTGTATATCCCCCCTCACGACGTATGATGCGCATTAAAGTTTCCAGTGTCCCCCCCTCTAGCTGAAATGGTAATTCCTGCCGGCTTCCGGGGGGTAAGGCGCAGAGGTTGATCACCTGGCTACGAAAACAATGACCGTCGCCAAGCAGCCACAGATCGGGCATAGCCATGTCGGTTGGCCGGATGCTTTCCTGCTTCAGCAAGGGATGCGCTTCATGGGCATAAACGAGCATTTCTTCATAAAACAGCGGATCTTCCACAATACCCTTATCGCCGTATGGTGTCACAAAAATTCCGGCATCAAGCTGGTCATTTTTCAGACGGGCGGCCAGCTCCTCTGTAACCAGCTCTTCAACAAAAAGCTGTATGGTAGGATATTGCTTTTTGAAATTCCCGGCAAACAAGGGCAGCAAGTAAGGCCCAAGCGTTGGAATGATTCCCAGCCTTATCTGCCCACCAAGTTGCCCTTTGAAAGCTTCAACCAACTCGAGCAAACGCCCTGACTCGGCCAAAACCTTGCGGGCCTGCTCAATGAAATCCAACCCGTGATCGGTTGGCACCACAGGCTGCTTTTGACGATCGAAAATACGTATCTGAAGGTCCTCCTCCAGTTTCTTTATCTGCATACTCAATGTGGGTTGGGTTACATTGCAGTGTTCTGCCGCTTTGGCAAAATGCCTGTAAGTGTCCAGAGCCACCACATATTCGAGCTGTACAAGCGTGATCATGTTATCTTTTTGCAAATATAGATTTTCTTTATTGTTTGTTAACAATAATTGAATTGACAAATAAGGTTGATTGTGGTAATTTTGCCGCATTAACAATACATTAACATAATAAAATTTTAAAATCATGGAAGAACAAAAAATGATTACCATGCCGCGTATTGGTGATCAGGCGCCTAATTTCAGTGCCATGACCACCCAAGGTATGGTACAATTTTCAGAATTTATCAAAGGAAGCTGGGTCATTCTTTTTTCTCATCCTGCCGACTTCACACCTGTTTGCACCACCGAGATGACTGGTTTTGCGCTTCGCGAGGACGAGTTTACTGCCCTCAACACCAAGCTTATTGGTCTCAGCATCGACAGTATACATTCCCATGTGGCCTGGGTGAATAATGTACGTGAGAAAATGGGAATCCTGATGAAGTTTCCCATCATTGCCGACATCGACATGAAGGTTTCCAAACTTTATGGGATGCTTCAGCCGGGCGAGAGCGAAACAGCTGCTGTGCGTGCGGTATTCTTTATCGACCCCAATGGCAAAATCCGCTTGATTATGTATTACCCGCTCAACGTTGGCCGCAATATGGACGAAATCATGCGTGCACTGCTGGCTTTGCAGGCCGCCGACAAGCACAAGGTGGCTCTGCCGCTCAACTGGCAGCCCGGCGACAAGGCCATTGTGCCTCCGCCAAAAACCATCGCTGAAATGGAGGAACGCCTGAAGTCGGACTATGAAATGGTGGATTTCTATCTGGCCAAAAAGTCAATTGGTTGACAATTGTTGTTGCTTATCTGGCGGAGGCGAGTTTAAACCTTGTTTTCCGTAAATTTACCAACTTACGAAAAAGCACACAAGATTATGAAACGACTTACTGCTATCGGGCTCGATTTCGACCAATCGGCCCAGCTTGCCGGAAAGCTCAATAACCTGCTTGCCGGATTTTCGATTTTCTATATGAATGTTCGAGGTTTTCACTGGAACATTCGTGGTGAGAAGTTCTTCGAACTACACCTGAAGTTTGAGGAAACTTATAACGACCTTCAAGTAAAAATCGACGAAATTGCCGAACGTATTCTCACACTTGGTCACACGCCTGCCCACGCCTACAGCACCTATCATGAAATCAGCGAGATCAGGGAAGTTAAAAACGTGAGCGATGGCCGTGCAGCCGTGGCTTCGCTGGTAGAATCGTTTGGAAAAATCATCGTCCTCGAACGCGAACTGCTCGAACTATCTGCCGATGCAGGTGATGAAGGAACCAATGCACTGATGAGCGATTATATCCGTGAGCAGGAAAAAACAGTTTGGATGCTGAATGCCTGGCTGGGTTAATCCTCCTGAACGAAAGTTAAAAAAGCCGGTGTCAGACCGGCTTTTTTTATCAATTTATGCTACGGGCCGGATTAATGATTCCCTTTTCGTTTTTCATGTACCTGAATGCCAGTCCTATGACCCACTGGTGCTGCGAAGCCAGCTGTGTTTTATTCACTTGCTGCAAAAGCGGATACTCTGCCTGAACAAAAAGTGTAAGGCGTTCGGATGGAGAATAACTCAGTTGAGGGGCTAAAAATACTTTGTTACTTCCTGTTGCTTCCGGGTCATAATTTGGGAAGCTCATCATCATTACATCGGGGTTTACTTTCATGACCCCAATCCACTCATAGCGTATTTGCATTGCACCAAACAGCCTTCCTGCAACAGTTTGACCTGCAAATAATCCCAGGCTGAAATAATTTCCCAGCTTTTCACCCGAAGGGTTCCACCCCTTCAGTATATAAAGGGCATTGGCTGTCAGCCTAATACCCTCCGGCCTGAGCGGGGCACTCCAGAAAGCATTAAAAAGAATGTCGTTTGCTCCGGAACTGGCCTGAACCGCAGGAGGTATGGTGCTGTATATGGCTTCGCCTGAAAATGGCTCGAAAAAGGCTGTTGAATCGTTGTAACTGCCAATGGGGATTTTGAATCCAAGTCCCAGGGTGAACTCGTTGAACCTGTTGCCTGCTGATGGTTTAATCAGATTGAACCGCGGAAACAGTATCAGGTCTCCTGCGCCTCCGGATTGATAAGTGTCCCATTGGCGAGAACCATGTTGGGTTTTATCCAACCAATATCCGAATTCCATTCCGAGTGTGACACGATCGGTGAAGCCATAGGCAAGACGTGCGTAAAGGTAGTCGGACGAAAATTTCTTCATGAAGCCGGTGTCCTTTTCGGTTCCTGATAAAAATCTGTCAGAACGGGATAACTGATAATACAGTGCAACTTCCGTCTGTCCATTCTTCAGCACACCCCGCGAGGCATCACCTGCCATTGGATTGCCGCCTCCCACACCACAACACTGGGCATGCGTTTCGAGGCAGCCAAGTTGCAAGAGTACGATGGCACCAAAAACAGAAATGGTTCTGAAAATCATTCTACAACAAATTTTAATCTTGCAGTTTGCGGACCATAAGTAAAGATAGCCAAATATACCGATGGTTTGAGATGCGGTAGAACAAACTTAGCAATAGAACCATTGGGCACAGGCATGATTTCGGAATGTATTTTTTGCCCCGCGAGGGTCAAAATGTCAAGCTTCGATGGCGAATCAATCGGAAATAATGATGTGGCAACAATCGAATTGCCGGATGGCTGAAAGCTGATTTTTATTTCATCTCCCTGCACTGATGCCGGTAATGAGGTAATGACTGAAATGGCCGACTGTATGGCAGCCTGAAGTGCAACATGGTCCACTGCATCATTGGCGTTGTAAAACACCTGATTTTCAGGGCCTCCAATAACAACCACCTTCGGCATGCCATTCGACCCATAATCGAGCATCCTGATTGCTGGATTGGAGAAACGCCGTGTATTGGGCATACCATTGCTGAGTGCCCACTGGTCAATCGAGGCACAGCTCGTATTGGCATAATCGTCGGCCATGAGCATATGCACCATACCCGGGTGGGAGCTCTGAAAGCTTTGAACCACATTATACGTGGTCTTCAGGGGCAATACGCACGATCCACATGGCATGGTAAAGGTGAGTATCACCACTTTCCCGGCATTGAGCTCATCAAAAAGGGTGTACTGCTGACCTGAACAATCTTTGACACTGAAATTGGTGGCGTTCTGAGCATATAGGGATATGCTGATCATCACTACTCCCAAAAAAACAAGCATAATTTTCATAGTTCACCCAATTGCTGACTGCGCCAAAGATATGGCTCTTAAAATTAAAAAGCCGGGACATTTGCCCCGGCTGTTATTTTTTAACAACTCGTTTATTGTTTCAGGATTGTTTTAATCAGGTTTTGCGCACCTTCCCAGATATCTGTAATAGCTGCATCGAGCATATAACATGGGGTAGTAAAGATTTTGTTGGCCTCATCCACCACCACTTCACCATGTCCGGTTTTAATATGTTCTGCTCCAATTGCCTGAATAGCGGTGGCCGTGCCCTCGTCCTGACCAATTGTAACCTTCACATTTTGAAGCACCTTAGCCACAAAAACAGGGGAGATGCACATGGCGCCAATGGGTTTGCCAAGGGAGTGCATCGAAGTAATGACAGCTTCCACTTCAGGATTCACCTTGGCCTTTGGGCCATCGAAAGCAACGGTGGACAGGTTCTTTGCAGCACCAAATCCTCCGGGGAACAACAGCACATCGTATGCTTCAGCCCTGAATTCGCTGAGCGGATGTATGTTTCCCCGGGCAATGCGGGCTGCCTCAACGAGCACATTGCGCGTTTCGGGCATTGCTTCGCCTGTAAGATGGTTGATTACATGGTGTTGGGGTATGTCAGGTGCAAAGCAATCGTAGTCACACCCATAAGTTTTAATGGCCAGCAGGGCCAAGGTTGCTTCGTGGATTTCGGCACCGTCATACACCCCGCAGCCGGCAAGCACTACTGCAAATTTTTTCATAGCGGACGTATTTAAAATGTTGATTTTAAACTGGTTTGTAGATCATCGATATTACCGTGACGTCGTCGCCGCCCATATTGATGGTCATGCCATAAGGTTTTGAGTCCTGCATGGCAATTTGTGCGGCACCTGCTTTTCCGGTGAGCTGTTGCCAGATGGTTACTGCCTGGTGCACGCCGGTAGCACCCGTGGGATGCCCCCAGCCAATTAGTCCTCCGGTGGTGTTCATCGGGATATCTCCATCACGGGATGTGCGCCTTTCGGCCACGAAAGCGGCGCCTTGTCCCGGATTGGCAAAGCCAAGTGCTTCGATGGCCAACAAACCGGCAATGCTAAAGCAGTCGTGGGTTTCGATGGTACCAAGCTGGTAGATTTCAATGCCTGCGCGATGCAATACTAACGCTGCTGTTCGACCAATGGTGGTTAGCGTGGCAGCATCGGTAGGGTCTTCGGTGATATTGCGGGTGAGCTGGGCAAAAGCAGCTACTTCAACGGCGTCTTGCTTGTGGATACCTAGTCGTTTCAAGCCCTCTTCCGAGGCAATAATCACACCCGACGCACCATCGCTCACCTTCGAGCAATCCAACACATTCAGATGATCGACAAAGCTCTTGCCATTGGGTTTCATGCTGTTGTACAATGCCGACAGGTCGGCGGTGTCGTTATGAAATTCCTGAGCTGTGGGGTCGAGGCGAGCATTGTCGATGGCGTTGACAAACCATTGGCACATACCCGAACGGGCATATTCAAATCCATAACGCGCATAATACACTCCTGCCCTTTCGGAAAATTGTCCAGGGAAAAAGTAGGCATGACCTTGTTTTCGTTTCTGAAACCATCCAGCTCCAGCCAGAATATCAGCACCATAGATAGCCTTAACCGTATTCTGAACTTCGACCCCGAGGGCCAGAACAGCCTCGGACGTTTCGGCAAGCACCGAGCGGATGCCGGCCAAAAGTGCCAACCCTCCTGATCCACAGGCTCCTTCCACGCTATGCGAAGGTTTAAACTCAAGGGCAGAATGTATAGTTGCGGCAAAGCCCCCCAGATGGGCTTGCCGGTTGAATCGGGCCGACATGAAATTGCCGATCACTGTTTCGTCAATGGCTTCAGGATCAGCTAGCTGGGCCAGAACACCTTTTCCAGCTTCAGCAAGGTAATATTCCAGCCCGGGGCGTTCCTTTTTAGGATTGAACTCTTTTCGACCGGTTCCCATGGCTATGGTATTGGCTCCGGCGGCTATGTATATTTTTCTTCTCATGATGTTTGTTTTTACGAAAAGTATTCATTAACAGGACCATAGGCATGAAAAAATCCGGTCAGCATTACCGTATTCACATCGTTTGTATTGCAGGCAACCCCGTCATGAACAAGCTTGCGGCCAATACGGTCGGAATTGCGGCCATATTCCATGGCAATGTTTGCTGCAAGGGTGTTGCTTTGGCGAACCCTGGCAAACCATGTTTTGAAATGACTGTCTTTATCGGCAACCTTTATGGCATTCTTCCAAGGAATGAAACCCATGGGCATTGCTCCCATCCAATCACTGGCTGATGCCTGAAAAGTGTCAACAGGAACATATTCCTGTTTATCAGGATTATAGACAGCGACAATCGCTCCTTTCTCATATTTTAGGAAGCCATCTTTTTGCGCACCGCTCGAAAATTGCCCGCCTCTGACACCTTGCGACATCATAAGGTCGAGGAGGTCGGAATGTAAATCCTCTCCGGGATGAAAAGGATTCATCACCTGCATGATAAACTGCACCACGTCTATCCCCACGTAATCAATAAGTTGGAAAATGCCCATCGGGCGAACAAGGTAATCCTGACTAATCTTATTGACAACGTAAATGGCCTGAGGTAGCGGCATCTGTGAAGTAAGATTACGGGCCGCATTGATTCCGAATAATGCATCGCGCATAAAATGCCCATTGCCGATAAAACCGGCGAAATCATTGCTCGGGACCACCACTTTCTTTAATGCTTTGGCATAATCGAGTGCAAACTGTCTTGCTTCGGGCAGAGTGTGGGGAGTTTCGATGAGTTCGACAAGCTTTTGCACCGCCGGAGGGTTATAAAAGTGAAATCCAAGTATCCTTCCACGAAGTCCTGCACCTTCTTCTATAAAGTGAATGGGCACGCTGGAAGTGTTTGTGAAGTACCATGGAAGCCTGGAGTTGTTACGGTCTATCTGATTCAGTATTTTGATTTTGAGGTCTTTGTTTTCGCTCACGGCTTCAAAGATGAGACCTGAACCATAGGCAGCTTCCATGGCGGTTGTGGGTCTGACGATGCGCAGTACATCCTGAATGTACTGTTCAATAATTTCGCCATTTTCAATCAGATCGGGCCGATCGGCATACATCTGCCTGAGCCACACCGTTTTCTTTTCGGCAATCTTAAGCACTTGTGCCCTGAGGTAATCCATCAGGCCTGCCAGTCCGTCATCGCTCAGGTCGATGGCGTTCAGCACAAAGCGTCTGCCTTTGTTTTCGGGTTTCAGGCTCAGGTCGGCCATTTCAACGGCAGTGAGCAGCAGTATGCCGCTGCCCATCTTACCGGCAGCGCCTAGCACCGAAACATGTTGTAAACGTTCGTCGTAATTCATATGATAATTTTTATGGTTTTCAACAATCAATCAGGCCATTCCGGTTTGCGTTTTTCCAGAAAGGCTTTCATGCCTTCTTCGCCCTGATTACCAGCGCCAAATAATGAACCAAAGTGTTGTGCTTCCAGATCCGAAGCCTCTTCCATGCTCATCGAAAGTCCATTGTGCGCCAACAGCTTAACTTTTTCTACAGCCCTGGGACCCTTGGTGGCGATGAGTTTGGCAATACGCATGACTTCGTCCATCAGCTGTTCGTGCGTCACAACCTTTTGCACCAGACCAATACGAAGGGCTTCGCTGGCATCGATCATTTCGCCCGTTGTGAGCAGAAAAAGCGCATCAGCCAGCCCGATCAAACGTGGCAAACGCTGTGTGCCGGCATAGCCGGGCGTGAGTCCGAGGTTCACCTCCGGCTGCCCGAATTTAGCCTTTTCGGAGGCGATGCGAAAGTCGCAAGCCATGGCTAGCTCAAGTCCACCACCAAGAGCAAACCCATTGATGGCGGCAATCACCGGGTAAGGCTTATCTTCAAGGGCAGCAAATACTGCTTGTCCGCGCTTACCAAAGGATTCTCCCTCCTGAGTGGTCATATGCACCATTTCGGCAATATCAGCCCCTGCTACAAATGCCTTTCCCTCTCCGGTGATCACCATTGCGCGAACCAGAGGGCTGCTGCCTTCGCTGCTAAGGAGATGTTCCATCTCGTCGAAAAATCTGCTGTTTAATGCGTTAAGCGCAGATGGTCGCGAAATACTTACCAATAGCACACCATCTTCAAACTGAGTTTTCAAAATCTGGTATTCCATGTTTTTTGTGCGTTAATGGTCAAAAATAACCAAAAATACGACGCGACCGCAATCGTTTACGGCCTTTTACATCGCCTTGAAGTAACCACTTGATGATTCATTCCTCAACCACGAACCCTGCGACAGCATAAATGACAATTAAAATTGAATATATTTGCAACCATGAAGCTCTTTCGCAAAAGCCGGATTTTATCGATTATGCTTGCCGTGCTCATCATGGCAGGCTATATCGGGTTTGGCCTGAGCGAACACATCTGCTACACCCAAAACGAACGCTTCCTGAGTTTGTCATTTAAATCGCCTGCGTGCGACCATCAAAATGCCGAACCATGCTGTCAGGAGCATGAAAAAATGCAATGTGAGCTGGATCAGGCTTGCTGCTCCGTGCCTGCGAGCGACACACCTGAAGGGATGGTTCTGGATGCGGTATGCTGCGTGGATGGCTTTCAGTATCACAATCTGGGCGAAAAAGTTGTACTTACCACGCCATCGCTGAAGATATTAAACATTGAACTGGTTTTATTGCATCATTCAACGTTAAAACCGGACATTACTGTTGTGCTGAAGGGACAACCCATTTACAAATATAAATCTCCTCCAGTTCCTCAGCTTAGAACACTATTACTGCTTCACCAATTACGTCTTGATCCTGACCTGGCCTGAAACCTCCGACAACCCGTCAAGTAGTTTTCAGTGATTCACTTCAGTTTGGGATTAATATGTTAAAAATCAATGTATTTTTTCGTGTATTCTGGCTATTTATCTTAATCGGTCTTCCGTTTAGTACAATAGCCCAAAAAATAAGAGGTGTTGTTTTCGAGCGCTTCGGGAACGACAGCATCCCCTTACCGGGCGTCAACATATATTGGGAGGGCAGCCAGAAGGGCACAGTGACTGATGCCAAAGGGGTATTCAGCATTGCAACAACCCGTGAGACCCATAAACTGGTATTCAGCTATGTAGGCTATCGCAACGACACCTTGCATGTGCATGCAGGCGAGAATATCAGCCATGTGATGACCAGTCCGGTCGAACTCACCGAAGTTGAAGTGGCTAGCCGTGCTCAAACCCAGTTCGTTTCGCGTATGAGCACAGTGAATACGCTAAAAATCACCAGCGGCGAACTGCAAAGGGCCGCCTGCTGCAACCTTTCGGAAAGCTTCGAGACCAGTGCAAGTGTCAATGTCAACTACAGCGACGCGCTTACTGGTGCCAAACAAATCGAGATGCTAGGACTTTCAGGAATTTACACCCAGATGATGAGCGAAAATATGCCCGGTATGCGTGGGCTGGCCAGCAGTTTCGGACTCTTGTATATTCCCGGCAGCTGGATGGAAAGCATACAGGTTTCCAAAGGCACCTCTTCGGTTCTCAACGGCTTCGAAAGCATTACAGGTCAGATCAATGTGGAATACAAAAAGCCCCATCAAAGCGAACGCTTTTTCCTGAACCTTTTTCAGGCGCACACAGGACGTTCGGAACTGAACACAAACTTCAGGGTGAAGGTAACCGATAAGTTAAGTTCGATGTTGCTTGCTCATGCCAGCCACAATGGCCTGAAGCACGATGGAAACAAAGATGGCTTTCTGGATGATCCGCTTTATACTCAAATCAACCTTTTCAATCGGTGGGATTACAATGCGCAGCGCTTTGAGTTTCAATTTGGCATTAAAGGACTGAAAGAAAACCGCAAAGGCGGACAGATCGACTTTGATCATGCCCGGCCGGCTGCCGAACAGCTTAATCTTTATGGAATTAAGATCAATAACGACCGTCTGCAATTGTTTCTTAAAACAGGGTTTATCTTCCAGCGGCCCTCTACAAGTCTGGGCATCCAGCAGCAACTCACCTGGCACAGATTGCATTCCGATTTCGGACGCAAATTTTATCATGCCGAGGAAAAGTCGTACTACCTCAATGCTCTTTTTCAGTCGTTCATTGGCGACACCCGACACAGCTATACCACCGGATTCAGCTTGATATACGACAACCTGCAGGGGCGAAGCAATACTACTACCGAGGATTTCGTCACCATAACACCAGGGCTGTTTTATCAGTACACCTATAGCGATGGCGCACGCTTCAATCTGATTGCAGGCATTAGGGCTGACCACGATCAGCACCGGGGCATATTTGTTACGCCAAGACTGCATGCACGCTATAACGCAGGCGAACACACCATTTTCAGAATATCGGCCGGCAAAGGTTATCGCCGGCCCAGGCTGATGGCCGAAAACCTCTCGCTACTTGCATCGCAAAAACAATTTATGTGGCTGGTTGCAAGCAATTTGGCCGGGACCAGGCTCGAGGAGGCCTGGAATTACGGGTTCAACATCAGCCAGTATGTGCACATTGCCGGCCGTGAAATGGTTATCAACCTCGATGCCTACCGCACAAGCTTTATTAATCAACTGGTTGTGGACCGGGTGAACAATGCTACTGACATTCTGATATACAACCTTCAGGGGCGCTCATTCTCCAATAGTTTTCAAATTGAGGCCAATTACGAGCTGTTGCGCAGGCTCAGTGCTACAGCAGCATTCCGAATGAACGATGTTAAGGTGGAATACCTTAGCGGTTTGCAGCATAAACCGTTGGTCAGCAAATACAAAGGCCTGCTCAGCTTTTCTTATCGCCCCAACGTGCGTTGGCAAATGGATCTCACTGGCTTGCTCAACGGGCCTTCAAGGCTACCAGGATGGGCTGTTCAACCCGATCCGGACGCCAGCCGGCCCGACTCACCAGTCTATCTTACTGCAAATGCCCAAATTACCCGGAACTTCCGCAACTGGAGCCTTTATTTTGGTGGCGAAAACCTTACCAATTATATGCAGCACCATCCAATTCTATCGGCTTCTAACCCTTTCGACCCGGCTTTTGATGCTTCGGTAATCTGGGGTCCGCTGATGGGAATTAAAGTGTATGCAGGATTGCGCTATACAATTGAATAACAATTAAATTTATCTAGTATGATAACAAATATTCTGTTAATGACAGTGGTGTTTATGTTGTCTGGCCTTCAGGCATCATTCGCACAGAAATCCAGCCCGAGCGATAATAGGTTTGAAACTGTAAGCATCAAAACCTCAGCTGTTTGCGGTATGTGTAAGGAGCGACTTGAAAAAAACCTTGCCTTCGAAAAAGGGGTGCGTTCAGTTAGCCTCGACGATAAAACCAAAATAATCACCATCGAGTATCGCAAAGGACGTAACAATAAGGAAAACCTGAAGAAAGCCATCACAAAAATTGGTTACGATGCCGACGATTTGCCGGCTGATCAGAAAGCGCATGATCGACTGCCAGCTTGTTGCCAAAAGGGAAATGAGCCCCACTAAGCGACACCAGCACCCAATCGTGCTGCATTAACAACCAAGGTATCGCGAGATGACCAGGCGCTGGATTTCGGAGGTGCCTTCACCAATCTGAAGGAGGCGTTGATCACGGTAAAAACGCTCCACCTGATAATCTTTCATCAGGCCGTAACCTCCATGAACCTGAATGGCTTCGTCCGATACTTCTTTGGCAATTTCCGAGCAATACAGTTTGGCCATGGCCGCTTCCATCCCGAACGGACGACATTGATCCTTAAGCCAGCAGGCTTTGTAAAGCATGTTGCGAGCCAACTCGATTTTAAGGGCCATTTCTGCCAGTTTGAAAGCAATGGCCTGAAATTTGGCGATAGGCTGGCCAAACTGTTTGCGTTCTTTGGCATAGTTCAAGGCCAGTTCGTACGCACCCTGTGCAGCACCCAAACCCATAGCAGCAATACTTAGCCTTCCGGCATCGAGTGTGGCCAGCATAATTTTAGAACCCTGACCCTCTTTGCCGAGAATATTCTCTTTTGGCACACGCACATTGTCGAAGAAAAGCTGAGAGGTGTCGCTAGCCCTCCACATCATTTTGTTGTGCATGGTCTGGCGTATGAATCCAGGCGTGTCTTTTTCAACAAGTATGGTGGTGAACACCTTTTTGCCTTGATCGTCAACACCCGAAACAGCCTGCACAGTGCATCCCAGATTGATTTCCGCCGAACCGTTGGTGATGAATATTTTAGAACCATTGATCACCCATTGGTCACCGTTGGGCACTGCGGTTGTTTTTGAGCCTCGTGAATCGCTGCCGGCTTCTGGTTCGGTGAGGCCAAAGCTCCATAGTGCCTGACCGGTGCAAAGGGGTGGTAAATATTTCTTCTTCTGCGCCTCGGTGCCATAGCTGTATATTGGGCCGATACCCAGCGAGTTGTGTGCGGCCAGTGTTGCAGCCTGCGAACCATCGATGCGGGCCAGTTCTTCCACAGCAATAATGTAAGCTAGGGTATCCAGCCCCTGACCTCCGTACTCCGTCGGAAGGTTCATGCCAAACAGGCCTAGCTCGCCCATACGAAGCGTTAGGTCGTACGAAAACAGCTCTTTTTCGTCCAACTCCTGCGCAACCGGTTTGATTTCGCGCTCCGCAAAATCGCGCACGGTCTGTCGAATCAGCAGGTGCTCCTCGCTCAAATCAAAATTCATCTCAATCTCTTTTATTGGTCTGTAAATTCTTTTAACGAAATGAGCTGAGTCTTACTATCGACCATTTCGCCCACATTCACATAGATTTTTTCCACAATGGCGTGATTAGCTGCCACGATGTTATTTTCCATCTTCATGGCCTCAATAACAATCATGATGCGCCCACGGTTCACTTCCTCCCCTTCAGTCACATTCACCCTTATCACCTTTCCGGGCATAGGCGAATAAAATCCTCCGCTACTGCCGCTTTCGTCTTCCGAACCGTGATCGATGGAGGGCTGAAGCACTTCAGGGAAGATGATGCTGAACAAAATACCCTCGTGCTGTACGATGGCTGAATAGTTGTCGGGCATGAAAATTGGACAGCGATATTTTTTTCCGTTGAGCGAAAAAGTTGAAAAACCATAATCGGAATCACAGTCATCGATGTTTATTATTTTTTCTTCAAACATTACGCTCAGTGCATTGGGTTTCCTTGAGAGTATTTCCGCCCTAAGTGTTTTGCCATTTATTTGCAGACATATCAAAGGCAGCATTCTCCAATAGCCAATCTGATGCCAGACAGAGTCTTCAGATCTTTTTCCCAGGAGTATCCTGATGAGAACGGAGGCAACAACAGGGATGATTGGCGTTTTCTCGCCCGTTTGTTTCACTCTTCGCATCATCCGGGCGAGGTTCGTGTCGATGTATGCTGTGCTGATTTTATTTTCATTAAAATCAACCTCATCCAACAATGCAATAAGAAATGGGATATTGGTTTTAATGCCTGCGATAAAGAACTTTTTCAGGGCATCAGCAGCTTTTCTGACAGTTTTGTCTCGCGAGGGTGACCAAACTATCAGTTTGCTGATCATTGGATCGAACATAGGTGAAATTTCGGCTGGACCATCTAAGGCACTGTCGATTCGGATACCCTCACCGGATGGTGCTTCATAGGCTAATACATGGCCCGGCGAGGGCAAAAAGTTGTTTTCCGGGTCTTCGGCATAAATGCGACACTCTATGGCGTGTCCATGCTGCCTGATTTCCGATTGCTGATAGCGCAGGGGATATCCTTGTGCAATGAGAGTTTGTTCTTCAATGAGGTCAATTTCTGTAACCATCTCTGTAACAGGATGTTCAACCTGAATGCGCGTGTTCATTTCCAGAAAAAAGAAACGCATATCAGCATTCAGCAGAAACTCAATGGTTCCGGCATTGCGATAACCGATGGACTTACAAAGTGCTACAGCGGCATTGCCCATGGCTTCGCGGGTCAGGGCGTCAAGCGATGGAGAGGGCGATTCTTCGATGATTTTCTGATAACGTCTTTGAATAGAGCATTCTCTTTCGAACAGATGCACTACATTGCCATGATGATCGGCCAGCACCTGAATTTCCACATGACGGGGCTCATGAACGTATTGCTCGATGTACACAGTGCCATCACCAAAATAGCTCATCGCCTCACTCGAAGTGGTCTGCAACACAGGACCGAGCTGCTCCGCAGTGCTCACAATGCGCATTCCTTTGCCACCCCCGCCGGCTGCGGCTTTCACCAGCACAGGGTATGGCAGGCCTTCCGAAAGGGCCAGGAGTTTTTCGGGGCTTCCTGTATAGCCTGCAGTAACCGGAAGGCCACAGGCCTGAGCGTGAATTCGGGCTTCGATTTTATTGCCCATCAGCCGAATAGTGCCGGCTTCTGGCCCGATAAAAGTGATGCCGCTGGCTTCGCAAACCTCCGAAAACAAGGGGTTTTCCGATAAAAAGCCGTATCCGGGATGGATGGCGTCGGCCCCACACCTGAGCGCAATACCAATGATCTTATCAATATTCAGGTAAGTTTCGGAGAGCGTGCCATGGCCCAACGACCAGGCTTCTGAGGCGCGTTTTTTGAAGGCTGCATGGCTGTCCTGATCGTGATATATGGCTACGGAGGCAATGCCCATACGGTCGAGGGTGCGGATTATTCTTAGCGCAATCTCGCCGCGATTGGCAATCAGTACTTTTCGAATGGGTTTCGGGTTCATGCGTTTGTTATCAGCCAATTGGGGGTGCGTTTTTCAAGAAATGCCCGCAGTCCTTCCTGCCCCTCCGTTGAGACCCGCTGTCGGGCAATACGATTTGAGGTGTCGTGCATGATCTCACTGGTTGCGAGTTTGTTGCTGCCAATATCGCGTATGAGTTGTTTGCACTGGGCAATAGCTATGGGTGAGGCGTGAAGCAGATTGCCTGTGTAAGTCATAAGCAATTGATCCACGGTTTCGGACGAAAAAAGCTGGTTAACAAGACGATAATCTTTTGCTTCCTGCGCTCCGAATGATCTGCCTGTTATCATGAGGTCGCGGGCAGCAGCTTCGCCACAACGCCGGATCACATACGGTGAAATGGTGGCCGGTGTAATGCCCAGCTTGACTTCGGAAAAAGCAAAGCGTGTGTCGATATCGGCAATCACAATGTCGCTGGCGGCAGCCAGCCCGTTGGCACCGCCATACACTGCCCCGTGAAGCAAGGTGATAACAGGTTTAGGACAAGTGTATATGGTTTCGAAAAGCGAAGCAAGCACCAGGGCATCGCGCCTGTTCTCCTCCTCATCGTAATACGCCACCTGCTGCATGTAGGAAAGATCGGCTCCGGCACAAAAGGAACGCCCTGTGCCCCGAAGAATGATCACCCGAACGCTGCCGGATTGCCCGAGCTCCTGAAATGCACCGAGCAACTCGCGCATCATGGTAGGGTTGATGGCATTGTGCTTGTCAGGACGGTTGAGCCAGATGGTGGCTACTGGCCCGTTGTGATGAAGCATAATTGCATTCATAGCCTTACATTCTGAAAACTCCGAATTGGGGAGCTGGAAATGGTTTATTTAAAGAGGTGGCCAAACACATGGCGAGGATATTGCGCGATTGGACAGGGTCGATGATACCATCGTCCCACAACCTTGCCGTACTATAATAAGCTGAGCCTTCGCGTTCGTATTTTTCCATTATGCTGCGCCTTATCTTTTCTTCTTCCTCTCCGGGCATGGTTTCGCCTTTCTCACGATATTGATCCTTTTTGACTGTAACAAGCACATTCGCGGCCTGTTCGCTACCCATCACCGATATCTTGGCATTGGGCCACATAAAAAGCATCCGGGGTCCGAAAGCTCTTCCCGCCATGCCGTAATTACCTGCTCCAAAGCTACCGCCAAAGATCATCGTGAATTTAGGCACATTGGTATTCGAAACTGCATGTACCATCTTGGCTCCGTCCTTGGCAATGCCTCCCCGCTCAAACTCCCGGCCAACCATAAAACCGGTGATATTTTGAAGAAATACCAGCGGAATATTGCGCATCGAACACAATTCGATGAAATGCGTCACCTTGAGCGCTGATTCGCTGAATAAAACGCCAAAATTGGCCACAATGCCTACCGGAATACCCATGATGTAAGCAAATCCGGTAACCACAGTGATGGCATACCTGGCCTTAAACTCCTGAAACCGGCTTCCATCAACAATCCGCATGATGATTTCACGAGGATCGACTACGCGGCGAAGATCAACAGGGGCTATTCCATATAGTTCTTCCGGATCGTAAAGCGGTTCTTCCGGACTGATGATATCGAGCTGTTGCTTTTTGGGTTTTTCGAGTGTCTCGAAGATATGACGGCAAATAGCCAATGCATGTGGCTCGTTTACAGCCAAATGGTCTGCCACCCCTGAAACTGAGGTGTGTACATCGGCACCGCCAAGCTCTTCGGCGCTGACCTCTTCGCCTGTGGCAGCCCTCACCAGCGGCGGCCCCCCGAGGAAGATAGTTCCCTGATTGCGCACAATAATGGTTTCGTCGCTCATGGCCGGCACATAGGCGCCTCCGGCTGTGCACGAACCCATCACTATGGCAATCTGGGGTATGCCCATGGCCGACATCCGCGCCTGATTATAGAAGAAACGCCCGAAATGATCCCTGTCGGGAAAAACTGTGTCCTGCTCCGGCAGAAAAGCCCCTCCTGAATCGACAATATAGACACATGGAAGATTGTTTTCCATTGCAATCTCCTGTGCTCTGAGGTGCTTTTTAATAGTAAACTGCATATAGGTGCCACCTTTAGCCGTAGCATCATTGGCAATGATCATGGCTTCCCTGCCACTGATCAACCCTATACCTGTGACGATGCCCGCCGAAGGAAACTCGTCCTTATAGAGTCCAAAGGCAGCCAGTGGGGAAAGCTCAAAAAACGGTGCATCAGGATCGACCAGCATATTGATGCGCTCGCGAACCAGCAGCTTGCCTCGTTCCTTGTGTCGCGCCACCGCCACTGAGCTACTGCCTGCCACAACCATCCTCATACGTTTGTAATATTTTTCCATCAGCTCAAGATAAGCTGCTTTATTTTGCCTGAATTCATCCGAGCGGACGTCAATCTTCGATCTTAATGTGTACAAAGTTTGAATTTTTGGTTTCCGACAAAACATTAAACGGCCACGATGGCTCGAGGGTTTAAAGGTAGATAAAAAAAGTGCCGTTTGATTCTTCAGCGCATTCCCCACATCGGTCTGATGTATTCGATTGCCAAAATCCGTTTTGATTGTGATCGTATTAATACTGGCTTAACAATTCGCTAAACTAATCTTAAGCACAGGTTAACAGCAATGGGCGCTTGCAATGATACTTTTGCGGAGTAAATCCTGATAAAAATGAAAACATTAGCCATAACTGTCCTGATTTCAATTTTAACCATAGGTTATCAACTTTTTGCCGGCAATCCATCGCACCCTTTGGTGCCAGCAAAGAGTGTAACCCTCACAGGTATAGTTACCGATACTAAATCTGGCGAGGCCCTGGCCGGTGCTCAGATCGAAGTTGAGGGCTCACAACTAAAAGCCTTCACCAATCTTGATGGTAAGTTTAGCCTTACCGTTGATGCCCAGACTTCATTTAACCTTAAGGTCAAGTATATCTCTTACGAGGATGTAACACTCAAGAACCTTTCGCCAGCTTCGGCCGCAAAAGACTTGCAGGTGAAGCTCCAATCGAAATAGTCAGACAGTATTTCTGAGATACAACTCCCGCAAGGGAGTTTTTTTTTCTGCTGCCATCCTTGATGAACCACATGCCGGCAATTGTTATGTTAATTTTTTCTTGTCTTTGCTCATAGTGCTGAAATTGCCTGTCGTTTGAGTAATTTTGTTACAACAATCGCCAGATCGGCTTGCTTCAATTGCCTGACTTGTTGATTGATTGGCCTTGTTGATGTTGAATGTGTTTTAGCTGAGTTGTTATGATTATGTTTTATCAGAAGCGTTTCAGGATAATTGGATTCAGAAGCAGGGCTTTTATTCTGCTTTTTATTTCCATGTTTGCTTTCCAACCGTCATATGCACAGGATCTTGTCAGGGGCAATGATGGTTACTATATGAATGGTCAGCTTTTTACAGGCGAGTTTAAAACTTATTTTGCCAACGGACAAACTGAGTCCGTACGAAATTTTATCCGTGGTCTTGAAGATGGCTTATCTTCATATTACGATATGTCAGGAGTTTTGGTTGAACTAAGAGCATGGGGCAATGGTAAAAAGCATGGCACATGGGTAACCTTTAATTTGCAGGGTAAAAAAACGGGTGAGGCCAGCTACGAGAATGATCAGAAGCATGGAAAATGGTTCATCTGGGACGACAACGGAACCCTCAGATATGAGATGCATTTTATTGCCGGAAAGAAGACAGGCATCTGGTTTATGTGGGATGAGCAGGGAAAGCTGGTCGAAGAAAAGCAATATCTGTGATTCCTTATGCAGGGCGCATTGAGCCCGGGTTCTGCTTTTAGCTTTAATTTTGCTGAATATTATAATTGCTCATGAGAAGCAGGCAGCTTGCTTTCCGCAAGTATCATCTTTTGCTTGGTATTGTTCTGATAGTGGTTATCTATCTGGTCAGGCTTTTCTGGCTGCAGGTAATCGATCAGTCATATAAGTTCTCCTCACAGAACAATGTCCTTCGCTTTATTACACTTTATCCACCCCGTGGCACTATGCTCGACCGCAATGGTGAGCTGTTGGTTTATAACGAGACAGCTTACGATTTGGTGATCATACCGCGGCAGGCGCGTATATACGACACACTGGAGTTTGCCCGTCTTCTCAAGATAGAACCTCGGCAACTGAGGACAAGGATTGAAAAAGCAATGAGCTTTTCCAGAGTTAAACCTTCGGTTTTAGTCGAGCAGATATCAAAGGAAGATTATGGCTACATTTCAGAAAAGCTCTATCAATATCCGGGGTTTTATTTCCAGACCAGAACCCTGCGCAAATATCCAATGGCCATTGGAGCGCATATTTTAGGCAACGTAGGTGAGGTGAGCCGCTCCGAAATAGAACGCGATCCATATTATACTATGGGCGACTACATTGGCAAGTCGGGTATGGAGCGTTCCTATGAGCAATATCTGCGAGGTCGGAAAGGGATGCGCGTGGTGATGGTGGATGTGCATAACCGCGAAAAGGGTAGCTACAAGGAAGGCCGGTTTGATACCCTCCCCGAGAATGGTCAGACTCTGCACCTTGGCCTCGACCTTAGGCTTCAGGCATATGGCGAACAGCTTATGGCCAACAAAACCGGAAGCGTGGTTGCCATCGACCCACGATCGGGCGAAATACTTGCACTTGTGAGCAGCCCGGGCTATGATCCAAATCTGCTGGTGGGCAGACAAAGGGGTGCAAACTTCAATCAATTGCTCAATGATCCCAACAAACCTTTGATCAACAGAGCGATTGGCGGATCATATCCTCCGGGCTCAACATTTAAGATAATTAATGCGCTTGTAGCCCTGCAATGCAATGCCATAAACGAGCACACCCACTTCACCTGTCAGGGAAAAGGAAGCCAGCCCATCAAATGTACACACAGCCATGTAACGCCCTTGGCTGTTAAGGAAGCCATTGAGCACTCCTGCAATCCATTTTTCTGGAACACATTCCGAAACACCTTGTATTCTTCCGGTTTTAAGAATCATAAAGAGGCCTATCAATATTGGTACGACATGATGATGGCATTCGGACTTGGCCATAAGTTTGATACGGATATACCTTTCGAGCTACCTGGTAATATCCCGTCAATTGCCTTTTTTGAACGTGTTTACCGTGGCAACTGGAATGCGATGACAGTCCGATCACTCAGCATTGGTCAGGGCGAAATTCTGCTGACCCCCTTGCAGTTGGCCAATCTTGCAGTGATAATCGGCAACGAAGGTTGGTATCATCTACCCCATTTTGTGAGGCAAATAGGAAACGGTTCGGACAGCCTGCCTCAAAATTTCACAAAGAGAATAGATACTGGTATTGACCAGAAATATTTCAAAATTGTGAAAGAAGCCATGCTTAAAGTGTTTGAAGGAGGGGGAGGAACAGCACGTCGGTATAAAATAGCCGATTTTCAGGCTGCCGGAAAAACAGGAACTGTTCAGAATCCTCACGGAAAAGATCATTCTATGTTTATGGCTTTTGCTCCTTTCAACAATCCAACTATAGCCATCGCCGTTGTGGTGGAGAACGCCGGTTATGGTGCCACCTGGGCTGCACCAATTGCCAGCCTGATGATGGAGCAGTTTCTTACCGGAGAAGTGAAACGAAAAGAACTTGAAAAAAATATGCTCGAGGCCATACTCAATTGACCTGAAATGACAATGCGCGACGAAAGAAACATATTCAGAAATCTCGATTGGATAACAATAGGAATTTTTCTCGCCTTGGTTTTGATAGGATGGATCAGCATTTATGCCGCTGTTTATGACGAAGAACACCACAGCATTTTTGATTTGTCGCAACGCTATGGTAAACAAATGCTCTGGATTGCGCTTTCATTTGTTCTGGCCCTCTTTATTCTGCTTACCGACCCGAAATTCTTCAACGCCTTTGCATTACCCATTTATCTGACAACCATATTATTGCTTGTTCTGGTGCTGTTGTTCGGAACTACGATCAGCGGCAGTAAAAGCTGGTTTCAGATCGGTGACTTCAGTCTTCAGCCGGCCGAGTTTGCCAAATTCAGTACAGCCCTGGCTCTGGCGTCGCTTCTTGGACGTATCGATGCCAGCCTCGATCAGGCCAGAACGCGAGCTATTGCTTTTGCAATCATTGCAGTGCCTGCTGCGCTGATCCTGATGCAATACGACACGGGATCTGCTATCGTATTTGGCGCTTTCATGCTGGTGCTCTACCGCGAAGGCCTGCCCGGATGGCCGCTATTGCTGGCCATGATTGCAGGCGCGCTTTTTCTGATCACGCTCTATACTTCCCAAACTGCAGTACTGCTCGGATTGGTTTTTATGTTCGCTATAAGCCTGATTTTTGTCAAACGAGATATCCATAATATCCTTACGCTGCTCGGAATACTTGCAGCGGCAGTGCTTTTTGTGCTTAGCGTGGAGTTTGTTTTCGACAATGTGCTCGAACCCCATCAACGTGTTCGAATTAAGGTGCTTATTGGCCTCGAGGAAGATATCAGAGGCTCTGGCTACAATGTGCATCAATCAAAAATTGCCATCGGTTCGGGCGGCTTTTTTGGCAAGGGCTTCCTGCAGGGCACCCAGACAAAATTCAACTTTGTGCCTGAGCAAAGCACCGATTTCATCTTCTGTACGGTTGGCGAGGAGTGGGGATTTTTCGGGTCGTTGGTGCTCATCGGGCTTTATCTGGCACTTTTTGTCCGTTTGATTGATATGGCAGAACGCCAGCGTTCAGTTTTCTCAAGGGTATATGGTTATGCTGTTCTCGGAATTTTATTTTTTCATTTCATGGTCAATATTGGTATGACCATCGGCCTGATGCCTGTTATCGGAATTCCATTGCCTTTTGTAAGCTATGGCGGATCAAGCCTCTGGGCGTTTACACTGATGCTGTTCGTGTTTATCAAACAAGATGCCAATAGGCTCAACCTGCTCTGACATAATTGCTTACTGACCTGCTCTTGCAGTGGTTACAGGCATTCATGCCAAAAGGGATTGGCTTTCACACAGACCAGTTTAAACCGGCTGATAATGTCTCTTTTATAATCTGAATTAAATGCAGGGTGGAATTTTCGCCGGTTTTGTTTCAAAGGACATAAATTAACATCTTAAATCTACTGTCCAGTTTTTCCCGAACAGCTCATTTCACAGCTTTCTAATCTAAGCAGGGCTGTCCGGAATTGGCAGACCTTTGTGCGAATGCGGACAGTATGTAATCGTAGTGCAATCGTTTGAAACCAAAAGACTTGTTAATAATAAATTTTAAATTAGCTGGTTATATTATATGGCACGATAATTGTTATATTAAAATTGTCTAACAATTATAACTATGAAAAAAATGTTATCGCTCGCTATGTTTTTTGTGATGCTTTCAGCTTCATTGAATGCCGGTGAGCACAACACACGGGTAAATCCCGAAGCTGATGCTTACTCAAAGTCACTTGTAATTGCTGCTGATGCAATGCCTGAACGTCCGGCCGAGGAAGCCGAGATTAACGATATCCCGTTCAATACGGCCAGAATTGCTGAACAGGCTGGTATCGACCTTCGCGGTTTGCTACCTGAGGAAGACGATATCAACGATATCCCTTTCAACACAGCCGAAGTGGTGCGCAATTACTTGATGAAACGTTGAAAATACTGGCTTTGAAGCCGTTTTGTGTTGGTTAATTGAAAAGGCTCCCGAGTGGGAGCTTTTTTTATGACCGGAAGAAGTTGCGGTAACAATTATTTATCCCCAACACTCGGTGATTTGATTCAATGCAAGCAATTGTTCAGTTGCTGGCATCGCCGTTGAGAATCTGCCATGTTTTCTCTGCAGCTTGTTGTTCGGCTCCTTTGATGGAAAAATCAGTTCCGGTGGCCATGGGCGTGCCGTTGACGCACACTTCGACAAGATATTGTTTGTTGTAACCTTCGCCATTTTCGCCGCTGAGCACAAAATCGATACTTTTCTTTTCCTTTTGTCCCCATTCGAGCAGACGACTCTTATAGTTTGCATCCGTATGCTGCAAGGCATCCATATCGATATGCAGCTCGATGATGCGTTCGACGATAATTTTCCGGGTGAAGACGAAACCCTTGTCGAGAAAAATGGCACCAATTACGGCTTCAAACGCATCGCCATTAACTGATCTGAAGACAGCCTTGCCGTTGCCCGGGATGACCACCAGCTTGTCCAGACCAAGTTTTTGGCTTAGTTTGTTCAACTGTTGCCTGCTTACCAATCGAGAGCGCATCTCGGTTAGAAAGCCTTCCGATTTGTAAGGAAAGCGCTTAAACAGGTAGTCGGCAACCACCGCACCAAGCACGGCATCACCCAGAAATTCCAGCCGTTCGTTGCTGATCTTATAGCCATTGACCACCTGATTGGAGGCTGATTTATGCTTGAAGGCCAGCTCAAACAAAAAAACATTTCCGGGATAAAACCCAAAAATGTTTTTGATAGACCCTGACAGGCCTTGTTCCTTACCGTTTGAGAGCCTGAGTACGTCTGGCAATCTGAATAGCTTCCAACCCAAAGCGAAAGTGTCTGTAAATCAAAGCCGGAAACAGTTCCGGTTGCAATGTCAGGGCACGTATTTCTTAAAGATGATCGAAACATTATGACCACCAAAACCAAAGGTATTATTGATGGCAGCATTCACCTGACGACGTTTGGCCGAGCCAAAAGTGAAGTCGAGCGAATTGTCGATTTCGGGATCGTCGGTGAAGTGGTTGATGGTAGGAGGCACGATGTCGTTTTGTACGGCAAGCAGCGTAGCCACGGATTCGATCACACCGGCCCCGCCCAACAGATGTCCGGTCATGGATTTGGTTGAATTAATGCTGATGCTGGGGGCAAAATCTCCAAAAAGCGACCTGATGGCTTTGCTTTCGGCAATATCGCCAAGGGGAGTAGATGTGCCGTGTGTATTGATGTGCTGTATATCAGTAATTTGCATACCGGCATCCTGCAGGGCACGTTTCATGCTCAGCATGGCTCCCAATCCCTCAGGGTGGGGCGAGGTGATGTGGTTTGCATCCGCTGATAGACCTGCGCCTGCCACTTCGGCATAGATTTTTGCACCACGGGCAAGGGCATGTTCAAGTTCTTCCAGGATAATACCGCCTCCACCTTCGCCAATTACAAAGCCGTCGCGATCCTTGTCGAATGGTCTGCTTCCGGTTAAGGGGTCATCGTTTCGTGTCGATAGGGCGTGCATGGCGTTAAAACCTCCCACACCGGCCTCGTTGATTGATGCCTCCGATCCGCCGGCAACAAATGCAACGGCTTTGCCCAATCGGATGTAGTTAAAAGCGTCAACCAGACTATTGGCCGAAGAAGCACAGGCCGAAACAGTTGCAAAGTTGGGGCCTCGCAGCCCGTGTTTGATGCTGATGTGTCCGGCCGTGATGTCGGCAATCATTTTCGGGATAAAAAACGGATTGAAACGTGGGGTTCCGTCGCCTTTGGCAAATGCGCTGACTTCCTCAAAAAAAGTAATCAATCCACCAATACCCGACGACCAGATAACGCCTACCTCGTCCCTGTCGGTATTGCCGCTGAGCAATCCCGAATCGGCCAGAGCTTCATCGGCTGAGACAATACCAAACAGGGCATAAAGGTCATATTTGCGAACTTCTTTACGGTCGAAATAGGCAAGGGGGTCGAAGTTTTTCACTTCGCAGGCAAAGTGTGTCTTGAATTTGGAGGAGTCAAAGCGTGTAATTTCGGCAGCGCCGTTCACTCCATTGACCAATCCCTCCCAATAAGCAGGTGCATTGTTGCCAATCGGGGTTATGGCACCTATGCCGGTGACTACTACTCTTTTAAGCTCCATATCAAAAACCTTACTTATTTGCCCAACTTTTCCTCAATAAACTTGATTGCATCAGCCACTGTGCCGATTTTCTCAGCCTGATCGTCCGGAATAGCAATATTGAACTCCTTTTCGAATTCCATAATCAGCTCAACGGTGTCGAGCGAATCGGCACCAAGATCAGCAGTGAAGCTGGCCTCATTGGTAATCTCTGAAGGCTCAACGCCAAGCTTGTCGACGATGATAGCAACAACTTTTTCTCTTACATCTGACATAATATTCAAAGTTTTAGGTTTAAAACTGCCTGCAAAAATAAGTCTTTTACTTCCAAAAATACAACAACCTTTTCGCGAATGTACATTGTATGACTGATCGAAAACGTTTAATATTCAGCTTTCGAAAAATGAACGCTATTCCTCCTCTGATGCTGAATCGGGTTGTGCTCCAGCCAGTACGATCACAATTTCGCCCCGCACTCCATCTTCACTAAAGTGTTCGATGAGCTCGGCCAGTGTGCCCCGACGCGTTTCTTCGTGTATCTTGCTCAGCTCGCGTGCTACTGCAGCCTGACGTTCAGCCCCGAGAATTTCGGCCATTTGCGTCAGCGTCTTGAGCAAGCGGTGAGGCGACTCGTACAGCACAGTCGTATATGGCATATCTATGAGCGAGACGATGCGCTTTTGTCTGCCTTTTTTATGCGGAAGAAATCCAAGAAACATAAAACGATCAGCCGGTAATCCGGAGTTGACCAATGCCGGTACAAAAGCTGTGGGGCCAGGCAGGCATTCCACAGGCAGATGGGCTTTTATACATTCCCGGACTAAAAGGTAGCCCGGATCGGAAATGGCGGGTGTACCGGCATCAGTGATCAGCCCCATGGTTTCGCCTGCCAGCATTCGGTTTAAGTATTGGCCAACTACCCGGTGCTCGTTGTGCTGGTGAAACGAGGCCATCGGTTTCGCAATTTCGTAATGCCTGAGCAATTGCCCTGTTTTGCGCGTGTCTTCGGCCAGAACAAGCTGCACCTCATCGCGCAGAATGCGGAGGGCCCTGAGCGTGATGTCCTCAAGGTTTCCAATGGGTGTGGGAATCAGATAGAGCTTCGACATTGCAACTTATGATTTTCGTCCGGTCATCCTGCGCAACCATTGTTCGAACCGATGTGCACCGCTGTTCACCGACGTATAGAATGACAGCCATGTGAACAGCACAACTACCACAACGGCAAATAGCAACATCAATAGCTCTATCATTCGGCAAGGGGCGATTGATAGCCAAATCGGGGTAGCTTCTCCACAAAAGTGGTCACCAGTCTGAACAGTTGCTCATACCGTGTAAAGGGCAACAGCTCAGCCTTATCGTAAATATTATGGTAGTGCCGGTTTTCTGTTCCGAATGTGAGCAGAAAGAACGCGGGGATGCCTTTCTGATGAAAAGGACAGTGATCGCTGTTGCATGATGTGCCACGTGCCCGAAGCTCGGCAAACCATTGATGTTGCTCATTAAGGGTTTTCAGATGCTCATAGGCAACAGGATTGGCAGTGGCATTAAAAACATTCAGCCCCTGACTGCCGGTGCCAACCATATCGAAGTTGACAACAAAACGTGTTTTTGAAAGATCGTAAGGCGGGTTGTCCGCAAAATAGCGCGAACCCATCAGTCCGGCTTCTTCTCCCGAAACAAGGAGAAATATCATGCTATAATAGGCTTTTTCTGTATTGTTGGCATAATAACGTGCAAGGTCGAGTACTGCAGCCGTCCCGCTGGCATTATCGCTGGCTCCGGGAAAGAGAGCTTTCCTTCCCATCCGGCCCAGATGATCGTAATGGGCAACAAACACTACGAAACTATCGGGTTGAATAAGTCCGCGCACCATGCCCCCATGATTGAATGCGGGGCGGTTACGGAGCAATTCTGACTCAGCTTTGACCCGTATGGTTTTTGTGCCTGGCTTCACTGCATCGGGATGTACTTTCAGGGCCACTTTACCGGCCGGCCACTGACGCCGCGAAACGTGCCACCATATGTTGTCGTCGATTTGCATAACTGCGGGCACGCCTTTGAGACCCGAACGGTAGGCTTCAACAAGTTTTTTGGGCAGCACCGGCATCAGGCCTTCCAGCTTCGTGGTATCGATCAGGGCATAAACCGAGGAAATTTTTGTCAAGGTATCGGGAAGCCAGAGCAGGTTATATCTTTCGTTCACCGGTCCATTGGCAGGATTAATCACAAAATCTCTGCCCGGAACGAGCCTTCGCCTGTTGGTTTTCAATGTGACTTTACCCGGAAAGCTGTTGATGTCGAAGGTGTATGTCTGCTGAAAATTGTCCCAGAGTGGCAGAGTTCCGGCTTTTTGCAACTCAGCTGCGATAAAGGCAGCAGCCTTGTGATCGCCTTCTGCAAAGTATCCCCTTTCGTGCATGTCCGCCGAGGCCAGTTTGCTGACAACACCATGCACATAGGCACGGTTCTGGGCATGACTTACAATAGTGATCAGCATTAGTGCATAAAGTGAAAGAAACTTGCCAATGATGTTTTTCATGCGTTTTCGAATTTTCGGTCGATGAGTTCGTTAAGTTTTGATGCGGCGGGAGATTCCAGATCCCAGCCATGCAAAACGCTCAGTTCGATGAGGAAAGTTTTGGCGCCGTTGTAGCTCTTAAATCCGTCAAGCTCGTCGATGGCATGATTGTATAGCTGTATGTTTCCCTCGAATAGCTCGTTGATAAACAAAAACTTTTCATTGATGCCAATCACCTTGCGAAGCTCGGCAATCGGTCTTTTTTCAAGGCGTGCTGCCAGGCTGTTGTCGGGTTGGGCAGCCAGCTTATCGGCCAGGGGCAATGCATTGGCCGAAAATAAATCTGGCATGGGAATGGTTGATGGTTTTTTATCTCGAAGGGGGTTTTCTTTTACCACTGATTGCTGATGAATTGCCTGAAATTCGGTCTCCTGAACCGGCTGTGGGTTTGGGTCTGGGTCATCGGGTATGGCGTATGTTCCCGACGCAGGTTTTGCTACCTCAGGCATAAAAACAGTTGCCCGCTCCGTAGTTTCCGGTAAGTTACGATTAGCCTGATCATCTGATGCGTCAGCAAGTGTTTGTTTTTCAGCCTCTTCTGCCTTGAGCAGCAGGATCTCCTCATATAGATTCAGTGCATTGAGGCGAAGCAATTCGGCATCGGCCTTATGCAGGGGATGAGCTGAAGCGGCAAGGGTTTCGGCCATTTCAGCCAGCTTGCGTGCAAGGCGTGCTGCTTGACCCAGATGAGCAATGTTTTTGATCGATGTCATACGATTTGAAATATATAACCTTGACTACGTTTAACTACTTTTGCGGGAAGGTAAAATTAGAAACACTTAGCGAAGTTTCGGGCATGTTTTTAGAAAAAGAGAATAGAGGCCATCAAAGGGCAGGATGGATCGAAGTGATTTGCGGCTCAATGTTCTCGGGCAAGACCGAGGAGCTCATCCGGCGCCTCAACAGGGCACGCATAGCACGCCAGCGTGCCGAGATCTTCAAACCACACATCGACAAACGTTACAGCGAATCAGATGTTGTGTCGCACGATGCCACTGCCATACGCTCCATACCCGTTGAAAGCGCTTCCCAGATTCTTTTCTATGCTGCCGATTGCGATGTTATTGGTATTGATGAGGGCCAGTTTTTCGACAATGAGCTCCTTAGCGTTTGCAACCAATTAGCCGATCAGGGGATCAGGGTGATTGTTGCCGGCCTCGACATGGATTTTCTGGGCAATCCTTTTGGCCCCATTCCTTCGCTGATGTCTGTTGCTGAGTATGTTACAAAGGTTCACGCCATTTGTATGCGTTGTGGCAACCTCGCTCACTATTCCCACCGCAAGGTGGAGGGTGATAAGCTGGTCATGCTCGGCGAAACGGAGAGCTACGAACCACTTTGCCGTTCTTGTTTCACCTCAGCACGAAGCGGTAAAGCCTAGTAGAAAGTCATTAGGGCATTTTTCTTAGCTTTGCAGTTCCAAAACAACGTTTTCCTATGCGCAATCTTTTTCTTTCCCTGCTGATTGCGGTTTCATTTGTCGCAACAGCACAGCAGAAGCCAGAGACTATTGTTGTCATCAAGACGCCCTATGGCAACATCACAGCCAAGTTGTACAACGATACCCCGAAGCACCGCGACAATTTCATTAAGTTGATCAGGCAAGGCTGGTACACCGATTCTCCTTTCCACCGCGTCATCAACAATTTTATGATTCAGGGCGGAGGCAACAAAAACGGTCAGAATGACCCCGGCTATACCATTGATGCCGAGTTCAGGGCACACTACATCCACAAAAAGGGAGCGCTTGCGGCAGCACGTATGCCCGATCAGGTGAATCCGGAGAAGAAATCGTCCGGTTCGCAGTTCTATATTGTTCAGGGTCAGCGTTTCGACGATGCCACCCTGAATACACTGGCGGCACGCAACGGAGTGAACTACACTCCCGAACAACGTCGCATGTACACCACCATTGGCGGCACGCCCCACCTCGATGGCGGATACACCGTTTTTGGCGAAGTGATTGACGGAATGGACGTTATCGATAAGATTGCTGCGGTGAAGACAGGCCTTGGAGACCGGCCGCTTACTGAGGTAAAAATGAAGATTGAGATACTCGAATAAACTGGATATCCGATGAAAGAGCGCATTGCCCAACTGCTTCACGAAGTGCAGAATACTGTTCCCGAAAGCAGGGAGCAACTGGAGGAGTTCAGGCTGAAATTTTTGAGCAAGAAGGGGCTTATTCCTGCACTATTTTCCGATTTCAGGCTGGTGGCAGCCGAGCAGCGAAAGGAGATGGGCATGTTGCTCAACAACCTTAAGCAGGCGGCTGAAGAAAAGATGAGGCAGCTTCAGGAGCGCTTCGGGGAGCATCAGCAAAGCAAGGTAAACTTCGATACCAGTCTTCCTGTGTTGCCCGAAACGGGTGGGCGCCACCCCCTCTCGATTGTGCGTCGCCAAATCAACAGCATCTTTGAGCGTGTGGGTTTTGTCATTGCCGAAGGCCCTGAAATCGAGGATGATTTTCACAACTTCACAGCCCTCAACTTTCCTGAAGAACATCCGGCACGTGATATGCAGGACACCTTCTTCCTCCGCAAATCGCCCGATGTGGCCCTGCGCACCCACACTTCGAGTGTTCAGGTGAGGGTGATGGAGCAGGGAAAGATTCCCATTCGCATCATCGCACCGGGCAGGGTTTTCCGCAACGAAGCCATTTCGGCCCGTGCCCACTGTATTTTCCATCAGGTGGAAGGCCTGTATGTGGACAAGGACGTTTCGTTTGCCGACCTCAAGCAGACCCTGTACTATTTTGCCACCGAGTTTTTTGGTCCTGAAACGCGCATCAGGTTCAGGCCTTCCTATTTCCCTTTCACCGAGATCTCGGCCGAAATGGATGTTTCATGCAACATATGCGGAGGCAAAGGATGCAATATCTGTAAATATTCGGGCTGGGTCGAAATACTTGGCTGTGGCATGGTTGATCCCAATGTGCTGGAAGCCTGCGGTATCGACAGCAGGGTTTACACCGGCTATGCTTTTGGTATGGGCATCGAGCGTATCACCATGATGAAATATCAGATCAACGACCTTCGTTTGTTTTTCGAGAACGACCTGCGGTTTCTGCGGCAGTTCGAATCGTTTTCCTGATTAATCTTTTCTATTCCTCACCTGCAACGCCCAGTCGCAGGGTATTTGATGCTCCTTTTTTCCAGGATGGTGTGCTGAGCACCTGTATGTAGTATTCGCCATTTTCGAGCAGTTTGCTTTCGGTCAGCCGCCTGCCGATGCGCTGCATCAGCTGATCGCTGTTGTCGGTCTCTCCATCGTAGAAACCTTCGACACCCCATACAAGATTGAGCGTCTGAAGGATATGATGACAGTTGGAAAAAACGAGCAGCTTGGCTTTTGGCCTGTGGCTGGCAAGCCGGATGGCCGAATAGCCCGAGTGCGTTACGACCACAATGGCACCTGCATTGGTCAGACGTGCCATTTCAACGGCATTGTAAAGCACTGCATCGCTGCCAAACCGCTCGCCCATCCTTGGTTCGTTCAATGTATGCGCATGGTATATTGCATCGTAATCCTCAATCTGAACAATGATGCTTTGCATGGTGCGAATGGTTTCCACCGGATAACGACCCACCGAGGTTTCGCCGCTTAGCATCAGGGCGTCGGCACCATCGAGCACCGAATTGGCCACATCGTTCACCTCGGCGCGGGTGGGTCTGATGTTTTCTATCATGGCTTCCATCATCTGCGTGGCAACAATCACAGGTTTTCCGGCCTTCTGGCAAAGCTTGATGATGTTCTTCTGAATCATGGGTACAGCTTGCATGGGCATTTCCACACCCAGATCGCCCCGTGCAATCATCACACCATCGGAAGCTTCCACTATGGCCTCAATATCGCGCACTGCCTGTGGTTTTTCGATTTTGGCCACGATACGCGGCTTCACTTCGGCCGGGTGGGCTTCGATGCGGCTTCGTAATATGTGAATATCGATGGCTGAGCGCACAAACGAGAGCGCCACCCATTGCACACCCTGTTCAAGGATAAAATCAAGGTCATCCAGGTCTTTTCGTGTGAGCGAGGGAAGCGTGATGCTGGTTTCGGGCAGGTTGACCCCCTTGCGCGAGCGAAGCAAACCTCCGTTAACCGACTCGAGCAACACTTTGTCGTGCTTGTTGGTGCTTACCACCTTAAGGGCTATTTTGCCATCGTCGACCAGTATGGTTTCACCAGGTTTCACATCGGCAGCAAAGGTGGCATAGCTGATAAAGATCGAGTGGGGTTCGGCTGCATTTTCTCGTGAAGTGAAGCTGACGCGGTCGCCTGTTTGCAGGGCAATACCCTCCTGTGGCAGGTCGCCCAGCCGGATCTTGGGTCCCTGTAAGTCGGCCAGCAAGGCTATGTGTTTGTCGTATAGTCTGTTGTATTCGGTTATTGCTTCAACCACCTGCTTATGTTCTTCGTGCCTGCCGTGCGAAAAGTTTAGGCGGCAAACGTCCATACCGGCATCAGCCATGCGGTGCAGCATTTTGGGCGATGAGGATGCGGGTCCTATGGTGGCAATAATCTTGGTTCTCATACGCAACTCTTTTCTGTGTTTTATCATTTGGATCTGAATCGCCGGGGTGCGGGAGTGGGTCGCAGGCTGAGTTCATGAAACTCGAGGGCTTCGAGCAGCGGATCCATGCCTTTGGTTTTTGCAGGGTCGATCTGCCAGGCGGCTGAAACATCCCTGATCGTGCGGATGACCGACAGCATACGCTGAAGGTTTTCGTGTTTGAGGATGTTGCGCACCACCATGATATAGTCCAGCGGAACAGGCATGACCAGAAGCCGGCGCCCTTCGCGGGCCAGTTGCAAAAGGCTGAAGACATTCTCGTTTTCGCCTCCATCATAATAATACAGCGAATAAGGCTCACTATCAGGCTCAACAGCAGGAATGCCCGGCACCTTTTTCAGTTCAAGCTTCAGGGCTTCGTTCAGATGCCAGGCAAGCTTGTAGTCCGAGAGGGTAGTGCTGATGCCAATGACAACGATATCATCGAATGGCTGAACCTGCAGTACGCGCTTTTTTGGCGCCATCGTCGTAATGCTTAGGAATGTTTCAACGAAATTAATAAAGAATGACAGGAGGTGGGCTGACTAAATGATTTTTCATGAAATCATGAGGTTACAACCGCGAAGCTGACTGTTGTCGAACCGCCCTAACACCTCGAACTGCCGGTTGCCGGCAAGCCTTCCGATGTCCTGCACCGCGATAAAGGCACAGCTATATAGGTTGGCCAGATCAATAATGTTTATCCCTCCGCTTTTACCTTCAGCAGCATAACAAAAAGGATCATTGATTTCGCGTATCATCACCTGCATCCACGGAGGGCACTCAAAGATGCCTCCACCTTTGGAGTATGCTTGCGAAAGTAGCTCGGTCATGCCATATTCCGAATGAATTGTCGCAACACCAAAACCCTGCATGAGTCGCTTGTGCACTTCGGCACGCACCATTTCCTTTCGGCGTCCTTTCATGCCGCCGGTTTCCATGACGATAAGCTGTGGAAAGTGGACTGGAAAGGCCTCGGCCATGTCCAGCAGGGCGTAGGTTACACCGATAAGAAGAGTGGGCGTGCCATTATCGCGCAACTCCTGTAAGGTGTTGCGCAGACGCTCCAGATCGTGCAGATAGAAGCCCGATTCGGGCCGGTCACTGCTCCGGATAAGCCCATCGGCCATAGTTACCAGCGAAGAACCACCGCGTTCAAGGTAGGAAGGGAGAAGTGCAAGAATGGCGTATTGTGTGGGATTACCGTAAAAAAGCCGGAAAGAATTCATATAGCTCTCTTCGTACAGCAAAGCATCGGCCACCCAGTGCCGGCTGGTCATGGACGAAGTGGTTCCTGAGGAGGTAAATACGACTTGTGCTTCGTGCCGGAGCGTGGTGATCTTGTGCGTTCGAAAAAACTCCACCGGAAGAAATGGGATATCATCAGGCCTGTTGACATTTGAAAGCCTGACCCCCAGCAAACGGCACCATTGGTTGAAAATACCGCAATGGGCATATTGAAATCGAAAGATCTCCAGAGCCACTGTTTCGAATTCGTCGGGGCGGAGGCTGAACAGTTTTTTGCGTAGCAGGCTGTCGATAGGCTCTTCTCGTTTCACAACATAGCGTATTTTTGTGCTTCAGGTCTTTTCAATACGATCCATGTACCGCCGAGCAAAGTTACATCTCTTTGTGCTGTTGTTGCCAGCCCTTTTGTGGCCGGCATCATGCCGCAAATTCGAGGAGTTTCCTCCCGAGCCTGAGATCAGTTTTTCTGATTTCAAGGTTGTTGTAACGCCAACAGGGGGGTTCACCGGTAAGGGGCGGCTTTATATCACTTATCGCGATGGCGACGGCGACATCGGGCTCGAACAGGGCGATACACTGGCGCCCTTCCAGCCCGGCGGTGATTTTTACTATAATCTCATCATTCGTTTTTCGGAGCGTCGCATGGGGCAGATGGTCGAACGCAACGACTTGAATTTCAGCGCCCGCATCCCGCCTTTGATTCCCAGGAATCAAAAACGCTCTATCAAAGGGGTGATAGAATACGAGTTGGATGTGTATAATCCCACTTCACCCTACGACACCATACAATACCGTATCCGGATTGCCGACCGGGCCTTGCATCTGAGCAATGAGATTGCTACACCGCTAATAATCAGGCCTAAACCCTGAAAATCAATAAAAAAGTATGTTGAGCTCGGGTCGGCTCAGCCTGAGTTTGTCAATCGATTTGCGCGGGATGCGGGTGTTGTAGCATTTCACGTGCTTCAGTGTGGCAATCTTTTCGGCCGGGGCAAGGCTGCGGATGCGTGTGTTGTAGAGCGAAAGTTCCTCAAGCTGGCTGAGGCCCCCCAGGGCTTTCAGATGCCTTATCTGTGTTCCGGAGATGTTGAGCGAACGCAGCGAAACTAGGCGTGCAAGTGGGCTGAGGTCCGATACCGGGTTGCTCTCGAGGTTGAGGTGTTGCAGCTGCCTGAGGCCCGAAAGGGGTTTGAGGTCGGCAATAGGATTGCCCGGGAGGTCAAGCGATTTCAGGCGAGTCAGACCAGAAATCGGACCAAGGTCAGTTACTGTTGTACCCGAGAGTTCCAGATTTTCGAGCCAGATTAAAGGAATAATCGGCTCGAGGTACGAAACCCAGAGTGTATTTCTGATGCGCAGGGATGTGCGGTCAACCAGGGATTGAAGCTGCAAGCCCGATGGTTGTGAGGGAATATTCATGTCCTGCGACAGCAGTTCCCTCCATTCAGGCGTGAGGTTGTTCCACCAGATGCGCAGGCTTTCGGTTTGATAAACTACGGTAGCATTCGGGTTTTTTTCGCGCAGCGAGACCACTTCTTCTCTGGTAACCAGGCTATTGTCGGCTGTGACCAGCCTGAGGTTTTTGAGCTCGTGCAGGGGTGTCAGGTAACGCACCTGTGTTTGAGTGGCATTCAGTTCCTCGAGCATGAAGCTGTTTTGCAAGGGCGCGAGGTCGTAGATTCCTGTGCCTGAAATGTCGACAATCCTGAGGTTGTTGAGACTTTCGAGTGGTTTCATGCTGATGATTCTGGTGCCGGACAGTTTCAGCTCCTGAAGGTTGAAAAGTCGTCTGAGGGGTTCAATGTCCTGAATGTGGTCGCTTGTGCTGAGGTCAATGCGTCTTATGTTGATCAACTTATGCAGCTCTTCCTTCCCGGGATTCTGGCTGATGTTGCCTTGAGTGGCAAAAAGGGCTTTCCAGGCGATGGGCAGCCCGCGCCACCATGCAGTGAGTTCATCGCTGTTGAAAACAAGCAGCACATCGGGCCGCAGACGCATAAATGCAGTGGCTGCGGCGATGCTGACGAGGTTGTTGTCGCTGTAAACGAGTTTAAGCTTAAGCAGTTTTTGCAGCGGACTCAGGTCGCTTACCCTGGTGTTGCTGATCTGCAGCGTGTTGAGTTCAGTGAGTCCGGTCAGTGGCTCAAGGTCGTCAATGCTGGTCTGATCGGCATTGAGTTGTTGAAGTGCTTTGGTGCTGCGCAGTCCGGCGAGCGAAGTAACGTTGGTGCGGCTGATGTCGAGCAAACGGAGGTTGTCGAGGCGGGCGAGCGATTCGATGCCTGTGATGCGGGTACCGGCAGCTTCCACAACAACTAGATTGTTGAGGTAGGTGAGCGCATCGAGGCTACTAACTGCACATTGGTTAAGCATCACCTTTTCGAGCTGACGCAGATGCATCAGGGGTTCAATGTCGGTGACCCGTGTTTGTGAAAGGTTCAGTTCGCGCAGGTTGGTGGCGTAGGTGAAAGGGCTGAGATCTGCAACGAGCGAACCGCTCAGGTTCACGGTGGCCAGCCGGTTCAGGTTGCGCAGCGGGCTGAGGTCGGTAACTGGGACATTGGCCAGGCTGATGTTTTCGAGCTGCCGCAGTTGTGATATCGGGCCAAGTTCGCTGAGGTTTTTATGGTTGTCGATGACAAGCTCGCGGCGCTGGCTGATCTGCCGGAGCCTGTTGTCCACTTCCGAAGGATTGGTTTTGGTGGTGTCGATACGCGGCACGGCGACGACATCATTGATTACAATGGTGGTATCGGGCCTGCGGCCAAAGAGTAGGTGTCGTTTGCTTTCGGGCAGGGTGTCGTTGCCGGCCACAAAAAACCTGCCCTGTCGCCTTTGCTGGACGATGCGGCTGATGGCAATCTTTTCGTGGTCAACATAAACGATTTGCGACATGGGGATGGAGTCGAACACGAGCAGGTTTGCGCCGAAAAACTGCCGCCATTCGGGGCTCATCGACGACCACCAGAGCCGTTGCTCCTCGCGTTCGTTAAGCTTGGTGGTATAGTAGCTTGCAATGCGCAGGTCCTTCTTAAATGGGTCAAGGTTGATCTCCATATAACGTTGCCGGCTCGACCTGATGGTGTCGCCGTTGATGGCCCGGGCATTGAGCTGCCTGTTGAGGGTAACCAGAAAATAGAACTTCCCCTGCTGTCCAACCATTGGATCAACGCTGATGATCTCGAAGGTGAATACAGCGTTGCGAAAAAAGAAGTCCACATCCTTCAGGTAGGCGCGAACATCCTTGTTTACCGGCACATCGCGGCGGTCGTCGAGGTCGTCTTCAATCTGTATGTTTTCGTTGATAAAAATCTTATCCCAACTTTCGTTGATGATGATTTCCTTGTCTTGTACCGTTGATTGCGAGTCGCCCAGAAAGTTCAGCGTGCCTTCGAGAAACTGGGCCAGCATACGTGCCTGATTGCGGTATTGCTCCACCTCCTGTGCTGTCAGGGCAACTTCGGGCTTTGGCTGGGCACTCAGCCTGAGCAATCCGGCAACAAGAAAAACGACAAACAGTAGATATTGCTTCATGGTTCGTAAAATTTCAGCAGGGGTTTTTCTTCTTCCTTGACAAACATAAGGTTCGATATCAGCCAGCCGCTGTTCATGCCCGTCCGGTTGAACCACGACACCTCAAAATACCAGTCAGGAACCTGAAAAAAGTGAAACTTTAGGCTTTCCACACGCACAAACTTCATGCGTCCGAGCTTCACCTCGTAAAAGAAGATGCTGAGGTAATTGGGCTGAAAAACGTCGCTTGCATAGTATTCAATGACCTCGGGCTGTTGGAAAGCCTTGTGGATATTCATAAAATCGAGCTCATGACTCATGGGATGCAGGAAGTGCTTTTCCTTTTCGGCAATTTCGCCCACCGGAAACATACGGTTGAACTGGGAAAAATACACATTGGTGAGCACCCATTTCGAGCCGAGTCCCGAGCGCTGTATCATCAGGATGAGCGAGATAGGGACCTGTCTGCCCTGAAACTCGAAGGTGGAGGATACTTCGGCATACCAGCGTCCGCCCAGAAACTCAAGATAACGGCCTTTGCCACTGGTGAGGTCATCCACAAAATAGTCGCGGAGGGTTCCTGCCGTCCGCTGGTTTTGCTGATCGAAGAGTAAGGGCAGGATTCTGCGACGGCCCTCATTGTTACGCCAGTTGTCCGATGCCGGATGGTATTTCTTCCCGAACTGGTCTTCCTCGTTGTTGAAACGGCTAAAAAACTGGCTCATCTGCTTGGTCATGGCATAGAGCTCCGTTTCGTCGATCAGGAAGTTACCGACATAACGGTTTTGCGCTTCACTGACGAGAATGTGGGTGAACAATACGATAAGGAGGATGCAGAGGTGTCGGAGCCGACGCATGGTCTTTGTTGTTTTATCCGTTACACAGCATCAAACCCCGTCCGAATCAGGCCGGGCGGGGTTTTTTTGCTGTTGGCTATTGATTGTTTATGATGAACTTACCGCCGGCGTGTTTCCTTAACCCGGATGTCGCCAAGCATCACGTCCCAGAAACCGATAAGGCGACCGCCGATCTGGGTCTCCTTGCGGCGCACATATACAGTGATGTCTTTTTTGGTCACGTCCTGATAAACCAGTCCGCCTTCGCGGTCGTAACCGCTGAACCGCTGAAAGATGGTGATCACACCCACAAATGTGCCGTCGGGCTGACGCTGAAGGTCGCTCACATATTCAATGTTGTACCATTCAATCTCAACCCTGTCGTAGTTGAGCCGCATCAGACGCTCGAAATAGGTGCGCACACGATAGTATTGCACCTGGTTGCTAATTAGCGACGACACGCTGATCTCGGCACCCTGCATGAAAAGTTCCTCAGCCCTGTCGATCACCCGGTTTGCCTCACTCCACGGAGTGGACTTGTTGCCGATGATGCTGATGTATTTGCCCAGATCACGCACTTTTTCGAGGGCAAGGCTGTCGATGGCTGCTTTTCTTTCGGGACTGATATAGTCCTGTGCCTTGAGGTTGTTGGCAGCCAGCATGATGACTGCCGATGCCAGAATCATTAAGGTTCTTTTCATGGGGGCTTATCGTTTGATCAGTTCGAGTTCAGTAATCTTTCCATTGTTGTCGTATTTGGCCTGCTCAACCCGGTTGGGCGATACTTTCTGGTCTTTGAGCCAGTCGAGGTAACGCCTGATGGTGGTGGGCCTGTCATAATCGTTGAATCCACCGGCCTGGCTGATGATGATCAGCACGGGTACGTCGGGCGAGGCAAAGAGCTGCATGGCCTGCGCAATACGCTCATTGGCAGCAGATATTCCCGGTGCGCCGGCTATCGAGAGGAAGTGATTCTCGAGCACACTGTATTTATTTGTGGACTGCCTGCGACGCTCTTCTTCCTCTTTGCGCAGCCTTTCTTCTTCAGCTTTGCGAAGCATTTCGGATCGTTCTGCTGCAAGTTTCTGCTCAACAAGGCCGATCAGGCGCTTTACTTCCTCATCTTCCAATTGCCACGATTTAATGGTATCGAGGCGCTGCTGCTTCTGTTCGAGCGTCCAGCTGGTCTCGTTGTTCAGTATGGCATTAAGGTCTTTTTTGGCCTGCTCCACTTTCATGGCATACTCCTTGGCGGCCTGCTCGCGTGCCAGGCGTTTTTTGCTCTTACACGAGGTGGTGCTTCCCAACGTTGCCGCAAACAATAGTAGCAGAAGGGTAATCCGTACGAATCCGTTGCTGACGGGCATGTGTTTCATTGCTTTATGTTTTTCCGCTTAATAAACTGCAAAGTGGCAAAAATATTGAATATCGGGCATTTATTAAGCATTATTAATAAGTGATTTATCCGGAAGCCCTCAGGGGAAAAGTGTTTATTCAAAGCCGCCCGACATTGGTGTATGCCATCGATTAAGACTAAAAAAGGCTGCTTTGCAGGCAGCCTTTCGCGTGTGATATCTTTAGTAGTACAACAACCTGTTGTCCACTATCTTGGCTTTCTTTTCGAGTGCCCTGATAGCGCCATTGTTGCGAACTACGCTTTCGAAGCCCATCCGCTGCTCCATCCGCACCTGGTCGAGGTTGGTGGGGGCTTCGGCTTTGGTGATGTTGTTCACCTTGAGCACAAAGGCTGCATTGGTGCCTGCAATGGCAGTGTTTTGTCCCGGCTGTGTTCCAAAGGCATGCCCGACGAATTTGTTTTCCTGTCCGAGGTTCTGGAGGAAACGGGTGTCGAAGGTGAGATCGGGCTGATTGATGCGGTCCACATTGTATCTGGCAGCTACACGGCTTAGGTCGTTGCCTTCCTGTTTGAACTGGGCGAAAAGGTACTCGCCTTTTTTCTGGTTGCGCACCTGAGGTTCAATCGTTTCTTTGATCTCATCGAGCGTAGGGATGCCTTTTTCAAGTTTCTTGGTGAGCACGGCTACCACGAACATATTGTCGAGTTCGAAGATGGTTGATACATCATCTTTGGATGTTTTTTCGTCAAAAGCCCAACGGGCAATCTGACGGGCATTTTCGATGCCGGGCAAACGGTTGGTACTTTTGCGCAGGGCCGGGGCCAGACGTTTGCTCAGGCCATCGCGCTCGGTGGTGGCGTCGAACTGCTCGCGTGTTTTCGATTCGGTGGCAAATTTGCTGGCCCTGGCAAAGACGTCCTGGTACGTGCGTGTGCTGGGCGTAACCTGATACGACAGTATGGCAACGCGAACTCGCTTCGAAGGCTCTTTCCTGCCGGTTACTTCGATGATATGGTATCCGAAGTCGGTTTCTACCAGACCGATGGTTCCGACTTTGTTGTTCATCACAAAATCGTTGAAAGGCTTCACCATGGTACCTTCGGTAAACCAGTCGAGGTCGCCCGCATTGGTGGTGGCGCTGGCATCATCAGAAAGCTGTATGGCAAGTTCCTTTATTTTAGCCGGTCTTTTCTTCACTTCGGCCAGAATGCTGTCGGCTCTGGATTTTGCAGCCTCTTTAGTGCGCTTGACATCGCTGCGCGAAGCGCCTTCGTAAGCAACAAGGATGTGGCTGGCACGCATCGAGTCGGACTTGAACGAAATATCTACTAGACGTGCTGCTTTAAATGAACCGTTCTCAAAATACGGACCATAGACAAAGCCCGGTTCGGATTCGAACATGATGCCCTCGATCGAGGGGGACAGCTTACCGCGGCTGAACCAGGTGCTGTCGTAGCGAAGGTCGGAATTGGCATTGACAAAGGCTGCAGCGTTGGGCGTAGAGGCAAACTCCGGCATCAAGCGCTCAACAGCCTTACGGGCCTCTTCGTTGTCTTCCTGTGATGGGAGGATTTCGAACACAACATATTCAATGTCGCGCATGGCCTCGCGTTCGTACATCATTTTGTTGGCCTCGAAATAGGTCTTGTAGTCGGCGTCGGCGAGGGTAACCAGCGAGTCGGCAATGCCGGCATAGCGCACACCTACATATTCCACATCGGCTTTGTCGTTCTTTTCGTGGTGAATTGCTTCGGCAATCGGAGTAGGAATATGGAAAGCCTTGTGGATAAGGTTCTGATATTTGGTGCTCAGCCTGTCTTCTTTCAGGTACTGCTCAAAGCGCAGCCATTGTTCCTTGGCTGCAGGCTGCATATTGTCGAGATTCTGCAGGTAGTTAAGCACGAGGTTGCGGTCGTACTGGCCGGTTTCGGGATTGGTGAAGTTGGAGATGATGGCCAGATGGGGGTTGGGTCCCTGCACAAGGTCGAAAAGTTCTTCAGTGCTGACAGTCAGGCCCAGACGGTCGTATTCCTTCTGCATGATCATCTGCTGCACCATCTGATTCCAGGTCGACTCGCGCAGGTTGAACAGCTCATCCTGACTCAGCTTCTCAGCCTGACGCTGTTGACGCGTTGCTTCAGCGTTTTCTTCGAACTTGCTGTTGAAATCCTGAATGCTGATGTTTTCGCCATCGATAGTTCCGACGTGAAACTCACGCTTGCCACTGCTTTTTGCAAAATCGCCCAGCACAAATGCTGCAAGAGCTATACCAATGATGGCTATCAAAAGCCCTGAACGTTGTCTGATTTTTCCGATTACGGCCATAGTCCTCTGTGTTCCTTAGGTTAAGGTTTTAAAAACAGGGTGCAAATGTACAATAAAACTCAATGTCTAAAAAAATGTAGCGCATAATTAGGTGGGTGGTGCTCACTGTGGCAGGGTTCAGGGCTGTGGGCTAAGGGAGTGAAAAACTGGCTATTCTGTTATTTCAGAACGGTTTTTGTTTAGCGTCGCTTCAAGCGATTATCCTCAAAAAGCCACTAAAACCCATTGTCAACATTATCAAATCCTGACCCCTTGTCCGGCCCCTGCCAGCAGAATCCCGGATCACGAATCCCGAACCACGAATCCTACACTAACTTTCATCTTGTAATCACAATGCCCAGTTCCTGATTGATCAGTTTTCGTTTGCTGTCGAGTTCGATTTTTTCGCTGAGCAGGGCCGTCTGTTCTTCGGGGTCGGTGGTTTCGCGAAGTTTTTCTAATATGGCATCCGATCGCGATTTGAGCACATAATCTTTATACCGGAACAGGCTGGTGCTGATGGCCTGCTTCAGCACGTCGGTCTCGGTTTTGACGAAGATTTTTTTCCGTTCCCAGTTGTGCAGTTCATAGGGACTGGTGATCAGATCGACTGTGAGTCTGGCGATCTCATCATCGCTGTTATGCAGAAAGTGCTGAGCAGGAGGGATCACGCCATCGGCTATTGAACGGGCAAAAGCGTCGAACATCGAGCGATGCAGGGGATGCCCGAAGCTCAGGTTATCGGCCAACAGGTCGGAGAGAATGAGCTGTGCAACCGGTTCGCGGTAAATGACGGGTTTGCCCTGTTCGTCCTGCATTTCCAGGTTCAGGTCCATATTGCCGTATTGGAGCAATATTTTAATCAGCTCTCTTTCCTGGTAATAGCCCGGAGGAAATTCTTCGTCTGCCGTTTGCTGAGGCTGGGGCTGAACGGCAGTTTCTTCGGGTGGCAGTGGCTCCTGCAGTTTTTTGCCGATTTTTTTGCGTAGCAGCCTGTTCAGGGCATTCACGAGCACGGCCTCGTCCACCTCGAGCATACGGCTGCATTCCTTAACATACACCGAACGGTAGATAGGGTCGGGGATGAGGGCAATGGTTTCTACAATATCGGTGACCAGTCCTGCCCTTTGTATCGGGTCGCGACCGGTTTCGTCGAGCAGTATCTTTGTTTTGAAGGTAATGAAGTCGACGGTATTTTCCCTGATGAAGGCTTCCACCCTGCTGACAGGGTGCTTTTGCACAAAGCTGTCGGGGTCGTCGCCTTCGGGAAAAAGCAATATCCTAACGTTGAGGCCTTCTTCGAGGATCATATCCACTCCGCGCAGCGAAGCCTTGATGCCGGCGGAATCGCCATCGTAGAGGATGGTGATGTTTTTGGTGTAGCGCTTGATGAGCCTGATCTGGTCGATAGTGAGCGAGGTGCCAGAGCTGGCCACCACATTTTCGATACCAGCCTGATGCATCGAAATCACATCGGTATAGCCTTCCACCAGCAGGCAACTGTCGAGCCTTGCCATGGCCTGACGGGCAAAGTAGATGCCGTAGAGAATCTTGCTTTTGTTGTACACCTCCGACTCGGGCGAGTTGAGGTATTTGGCCTTGCTTTTATCGTTGTCGAGGATTCGGCCGCCAAAGCCGATCACTTGTCCGGTGAGGCTGTGGATAGGGAAGATGACGCGGTCGTGAAAACGATCGAACAGGCGGTCTTTCGTTCCGGCCGCCAGACCGGTCTGCAACAGTACCTCAGCCTGATAGCCATGATTGCGGGCATGACGCGCCAAAGCCTCGCGCTGCCGTGGCGAATAGCCCAGCCCGAACTTTTTGATGGTGGCCTCGCGGAAGCCTCGTTCCCTGAAATAGGAAAGCCCCACCGACTGCCCCTCGGCCGTTTCGAACAGCTGTTGTACAAAAAAATGCTGAGCAAAGGTGTTGAGGTTGAGCAGCCGCTCCCGAAGGTTCTGCAGCAGAATCTCGTCGGGCGTGGACTGACGTTCCTCCACCTCGATGTTGTAGCGGCGGGCCAGATACTTCAGCGCCTCGGGATAGCTCATGTGCTCGTGCTCCATCACAAACGAGGCCACATCGCCCCCCTTGCCGCAGCCAAAACACTTGTAAAGCGCCTTGGCAGGCGAAACGCTGAACGAAGGCGTTTTTTCGTTGTGAAAAGGGCACAGGCCAATGAGGTTGCTGCCCCTGCGCTTGAGCCGAACAAAGTCGGATACCACCTCTTCGATGCGGGCGGTATCGAGGATATTCCGGACGGTCTGCTGAGGTATCATGGCGTTTTTCGGCTGCGCTAAATTAGCATCATCCTGTTTAATGCGCTAACTTTACCATCGAAATGAATCAACAGGGTGCCGCATAGCCGGGCCGCCCACCGTAAACAGCTGATAGCATGAAAGATGCCGCATTACACCTACTGCAGGCACAAAAGGACAAGCTCTTTGCCCGCAATTTTGACCTCGACCCCTGGAAGAAGCAGACAGCTTTGCTACTCAGGCGCATTTTTGGCGAAAAAGACAGCAAGGCCGAACAGGTGGAAAGTCTCGAGTCGGAGTTTTCGTCGTGGAGCCTGCGCGATGCTTCGGGCAGCGACTCGTATTCCGAACGGGTGAAACGCACGGCGGCGGCCCTGCTCGATGCCGCCATGCTCGAAATTGAAGCCTTTGGTCTGGCCGAAGAGCATCTTCCTCCCGATGCCATCAAGGCCATGGCCGGCATTGTTGCCGATGAACTCACCGGCAGCCAGGGGCGCATCATCCGCCAGATCCTGCAGGGGGCAGGCACTACCGATGAGAAGCGCCGCCGCCTTGATGAGGCTTTCGAACAATTGGACAAGGTGCAGCTCAAAAGTATGATCACCTCGCTGCTGCTCTACCCGACAATGTCGAAGGCTTTTGGGGTGTAGAAAGGGGTGACGGGGTGACGGGTGACGGGGTGACTTGTAGTTGCATTTCATAAATTATTCAAAAAGAGATTTATAACTAAACTAACGGGAGGTTGGGGCCTGGCTGATGGTTGTGCCTTTGGCAGCCGGAAACCTTTCATGTTCCATCGCAAAGGGCAGCTTGCCGTTGCTTGGAAAAATAATGGAGAAAAATTTGTAAAAATTAACATTTTTCCTACTTTTATCATTTTGTTGGCCAACCTGTTGAACAAACTGCAATCCAAGTGATTGCATGAGAAAAGTAACAACCGGATGGGACTGACGGGGCGAGCGCTTGTCCGGTGGAGGCCTCACCCTGCCACTAAATGGCACAGCCCGAAAACAAAAAAACAGTAAATGCGATGCCGGCATCAAGTACAACTGATTTTAGAGGAAAGAAAATCATCCTGAGAGCAACCCGGCATCGGGGTGGGGAGGTGGTGAGTCTGGTGTTCGATAAGGACGCGCAACTTATTGAGCGTGTGAAGACCTTGCCCGTAGTGGCATGGAGCCAGAGCAGAAAGTTCTGGTACATCGAGGCAGCCAAGTTCCGGCTCAATATGGTTTTCGAAGCCTTTCGCGGTCTGGCATGGCTGGACTATTCCGCCTTGCGCACTACAAAAGGGGATGATGTTGCACCTTCCGAAACCTGGAAAGCGCCCCTGCCCGAACTGTCGGCCGGCTCAGTCGCAGATCTGAAGAAATTTGACAGCTGGCTGAGGCACAGGCGCTACAGTGCTTCCACCATCAAGACCTATACCGCAGCATTACAGAGTTTTTTGCGCTGGCTGGGCGATAGGCCTGCGGATGCTGTAGGGAGTGACGATGTAGTGGCCTATGTGAACGAGTACGTAATTACCAAAAGGCTTAGCTTTTCGTAGCAGAATCAGGTTATCAATGCCCTGAAGCTTTTCTACGGGCAGGTGTTGTACACCAGGCTCGATGTGGGAACGCTGGAACGGCCCAGGCGTGAACACAAGCTGCCCCGTGTGTTGAGCAGGGAAGAGATAAAAGCCATATTTCAGGCCCAAATAAATGTAAAGCACCGCACCATGCTTAGCCTTATTTATGCTTGCGGCTTGAGGCGCAGCGAGCTGCTGAATCTTAAAATCGAAGATGTTGATGCTGAACGTCATAAGCTTATCATCAGAAACTCAAAAGGATACAAAGACAGGTATGTGCCCGTTTCGGACAAAATCATACAAATGCTGCGTGAATACTATAGAATGTACAGGCCAAAAACATGGTTGTTTGAGGGGCAGAACATTGGCGAAAAATATAGTGAGAGAAGCCTGGAACAAGTTAGATAGAAAGCATTGCGAAAAGCTGAAATCACAAAACAGCTTACACTTCATTGACTCAGACATTCGTATGCCACACACTTATTAGAGGCTGGAACAGATTTAAGGTATATCCAGGAATTATTGGGACATAAAAGTTCAAGAACAACGGAAATTTACACTCATGTCAGTCAAAACAGTTTGCAAAAGATCAAATCACCATTTGATGATTTGTAATTTTTTACATTTGTTTAAAAATAGACCGCTACTTTATAGCGGTTATACACCCACAAATGGATTCTTGGCGAAATAATGTAGCGTGTATAAACGAGTTGTGCCCAATGGTAGAAATTCGGGGCTGAAGAGATTAAGTCATTGGCTGACAG